>JASJAR010000005.1 GCA_030066905.1 Paracoccaceae bacterium
CCGATCCCGATCGATGCGAGCCATGCCCTGTCGCGGATGGCCTGGATGGCCGAAACCCGGCCCGCGATATGGGACAAGACCGACCATGTTCTCCTGCCGAAGGACTTCGTCATCGCAAGGCTCACCGGGCAGATCGCCGGCGACCCGATCTCGGCGGTAGGGCTCGTGGGGGCCGATCTCGGCTATGCCGGCGCGGTGCTGGGGCTGATGCCGGGGTCCGAAAACCGCCTGCCGCCGCTTGCCGACCCGCTCGACATCGTCGGCCGGATGTCCGCCGACCGGCCGTTCGCCGGTCTCCCCGTCGCCGCCGGGACGATGGATGCCTGGGCGGGGATGTTCGGGCTCGGCGTCGCTTCCGATGGGGAAGCGATGTATCTGTCGGGCACCAGCGAGGTGCTGGGGCTGCTGTCGCGCCGCGGCGAGGGCGCCCCGGGCATCGTGACCTTTCCCCCTTGGCGCGGCCTCCGGCTCCATGCCGGGCCCACCCAGTCGGGCGGGGCGTCGCTGGCCTGGCTCGCTGGGGTCACGGGCCAAAGCGTCGCCGACCTCGGCGCCCACGCCGGTGCGGCGCGCATCGGCGCGGAAAGCCCGCTCTTTCTGCCCCATCTCGACGGGGAGCGCGCGCCTTTATGGGACCCGGCCTCCCGGGGCGCCTTCGTCGGGCTGACCTCGTCGACGGGGAGCCCGGAACTCGCCGCCTCGGTGATGGAGGGCGTGGCGTTCTCCGCGCGGCTGGCCCTCGAGGCGGTCGAGGCCGCTGCCGGCGTAAGCGTGGAAGTCCTCCGCCACGGCGGCGGCGGGGCGGCTTCCGACGCCTGGTGCCGGATCCGGGCCGATGCCCTCGGTCGGCGTCTCGAACGGGTTGCCGCACCGGAGCCCGGGGCCCTCGGCGCCCTGGTGATGGCGGCCGTGGCCTCCGGCGAGCTCGGCGATCTCGCTACCGCGACCCGCGCGCTCGTGGCCAGCGACCGGGCGTTCGACCCCGAGCCCCGCGCGGCCGGCCTTGCCGCCGACCGCTTCGCCGCCTTCCAGGAGCTTTACCGCGCCTCGGGGCGGGTCACCGGGCTTCTCGGCGGGTTTTGAGGCCTATCTGAGCGGCCGTGGTAGGCCCGGAGGGACTCGAACCCCCAACCAAAGCGTTATGAGCGCTCTGCTCTAACCAATTGAGCTACAGGCCCGCCGCTTTGCCTCCTAGCAGAGTGTCGGGGCCGGTCAACCTTGTCCGCGGCGCGCCCCTGCTCTAGGCAGCGTGCCAGACGGGGCCGGGCTTCGATCGGTGCCGGAAGACCTGCGGGGCGCGATGGCGGAGAAGAAAAACGGGCTGACCTATGCCGATGCCGGGGTCGATATCGACGCCGGGAACGCGCTGGTCGAGCGGATCAAGCCGGCAGCGGCGCGCACCGACCGGCCCGGGGTGATGGCCGGTCTCGGGGGGTTCGGCGGCCTCTTCGACCTCAAGGCGGCGGGATTTCGCGACCCGGTTCTCGTGGCCGCGACCGACGGGGTCGGCACCAAGCTCCGGATCGCAATCGACACCGGCCGCTACGACGGCATCGGGCAAGACCTCGTGGCGATGTGCGTCAACGATCTGATCTGTCAGGGCGCCGAACCGCTCTTCTTTCTCGACTATTTCGCCACGGGCAAGCTCGATGTCGACGCCGCCGCCGGGGTTGTCGAGGGCATCGCGCGGGGGTGCGAACTGGCCGGCTGCGCGCTGATCGGCGGCGAGACGGCCGAGATGCCCGGCATGTATGCCCCCGGCGACTTCGATCTGGCGGGCTTTGCGGTCGGAGCGATGGAGCGGGGGGCGGGGCTGCCCCTTGAGGCGCGAGCCGGGGACGTGCTTCTCGGCCTCGCCGCGTCGGGATTTCATTCCAACGGCTATTCGCTGGTGCGAAAGCTCGTCGAGCGAGCGGGGCTCGGCTGGGCGGACCCGGCCCCGTGGGACGACGATCTGAGCGTCGCCGAAAGCCTTCTTACCCCCACCGAAA
Organism: Paracoccaceae bacterium; assembly: GCA_030066905.1. Lineage (GTDB taxonomy): Bacteria > Pseudomonadota > Alphaproteobacteria > Rhodobacterales > Rhodobacteraceae > JASJAR01. The sequence continues at coordinate 1,992 of JASJAR010000005.1, forward strand.
TCTACGTCAGTCCCGCGCAAAAGGCCGTCGCCCGCGGCGGTGTCCGGGCCCTGGCGCATATCACCGGCGGCGGGCTCACCGAAAACCTGCCGCGGGTGCTGCCCGAGGGTCTCGGCGCCGAGGTCGATCTCGGCGCCTGGCAGGCGGGCCCGCTCTTTCGATGGGCGCAGGCCACAGGCGGGTTGTCGGATGCCGAGATGCTGCGGACCTTCAATTGCGGTATCGGCCTCGTGCTCGTGATCGATCCCGGGCGGGCCGAGGCGGTTGGTGCGGCGCTTCGAGACGCCGGAACCGGCGCCTCGGTCATCGGCCATGTCGCCGAGGGCGAGGGGGTGCGTGTCACAGGCGCGCTGGGATGAAGCGGGTCGGCATCCTGATTTCGGGGGGCGGGTCGAACATGGTCGCTTTGGTCGAGAGCATGACCGGCGATCATCCGGCACGACCGGCGATTGTCGTCTCCAACGTTCCCGGTGCCGGCGGGCTCGCTCGGGCCGCTGCCCTGGGCATTCCGACCGCGACGGTAGACCATCGCCCCTACGGCGGCGACCGCGCGGCCTTCGAGGCCGCCCTTGGGACGGCGCTTTCGGAGGCGTCACCGGATCTCCTTTGTCTGGCCGGCTTCATGCGTATTCTGAGCCCGGACTTCACCGGGGCCTGGGCCGGGCGGATCCTCAACATCCACCCCTCGCTTCTGCCGAAGTACCCCGGGCTTCGGACCCATGCGCGGGCGCTCGAGGCCGGAGACGCGGAGGCCGGATGCACCGTCCACGAGGTCACCGCCGCGCTCGATGCCGGCCCGATCCTCGGCCAGGCGCGGGTGCCGGTCCTGCCCGGCGACACTGCCGACGCGCTTGCCGCCCGGGTGCTGGCGATGGAGCACCGGCTCTATCCGGCGGTGCTGCGCCGGTTCGCCGCCTGCGACCGGCGCCCGGTCTACTTGCCCGGCCCGCCGCAAACGCCTATGACGGCGCGATAATGCGAGCAGACACCGCGCCCCAGGCATGATCAACATCACCACGACCGAGGCGCTCGCCGCCTTCACGGCGCGCGCGGCCGCGCATCCTTACGTGACGGTCGACACCGAATTCCTCCGCGAGCGGACCTATTACTCGAGGCTCTGCCTCATCCAGCTCGCCTACCCGGGCGAAGGCGACGACAGCGCCGCGCTCATCGACCCGCTCGCCAAGGGGCTCTCCCTCGATCCGCTCTACGCGCTTTTCCGCAATGCGGACGTGGTCAAGGTGTTCCACGCCGCCCGCCAGGACCTCGAGATATTCTGGTTCGACGGCGGCCTGATCCCCGCACCGTTCTTCGACACCCAGGTGGCGGCGATGGTGGCGGGGTTCGGCGAGCAGGTGGGCTACGAGACGCTGGTGCGCAAGGTCGCCCGGGCCTCGCTCGACAAGTCCTCGCGCTTCACCGACTGGTCGCGCCGCCCGCTCACCGACGCCCAGAAAAGCTACGCGATCGCCGATGTCACCCATCTGCGGGTGATCTACGAACATCTCTCGGCAGAGCTCGAAAAGTCCGGCCGGCGGCCCTGGGTCGAGGAGGAACTCGCTGTCCTCACCGACCCCGAAACCTACATCGTGCGGCCCGAGGATGCCTGGCAGCGGGTGAAGACGCGGACCAACTCCGGCCGGTTCCTCGCCATCGTTCGCGAACTGGCGCGGTTCCGCGAAAGCTATGCACAGGATCGCGACATCCCGCGCAACCGCGTGTTCAAGGACGACGCGCTCGTCGAACTGGCCTCGACCAAACCCCAGAACCTCGGCGATCTCTCGCGGTCGCGGCTCTTGCTCCGCGAGGCGCGCAAGGGGGACATCGCCGACGGCATCCTCGCTGCGATCCGCGCCGGGCTCGAGACCGCGCCCGAGGATCAGCCGAAGCCCGACCGGAGCCGGGAGCGGTTGCAGGTCAACCCCGCACTGGCGGACCTCTTGCGGGTGCTCCTGAAGGCCCGCTCGGAGGATATGGGCGTGGCCCAGAAGCTCATCGCCTCGGCCGCCGAACTCGACGAGATCGCGGCGGGGGAACGGGACGTGCCGTCGCTCAAGGGCTGGCGGCGGAAGGTCTTCGGCAAGGACGCCGAACTGCTCTGCGACGGCAAGCTTGCGCTGAGGGCCAGGGGGCAGTCCGTCGAGGTGCTCGAGCTCTGAGCGCTCAGCGCGCGGCGCGGACGTTGGTGCGCGCAAAGACCTGGATCTGGCGGACCCCCGCAAGCTCGCCCTCGGAGAGGAACACACCGGCCACAACGGCGCGCGAGGCCGCGCTGGCGGGCGGGACCGGGTCGGGGGGCGGTGCAGCGCGGAAGCTGTAGACCAGAACCCCCGGTCCTGCGCGCTGCGGCTCGGCAACGAGGTCGGGGGCGAACCAGCCGGTTGCGGTGACCCGGCCCCGGGCGCGCAGAACCGCACCGCCGGGGACGGTTTCGAGCACGACCCCGGTGACCTCTTCGACCAGCGGGCGCGGGTCGCGCCGCTCCAGCGCACCGGCCGGCACCAGCGCCTCGGGTTCGGGCTCGCTCGCTCGAAACCATGTCGCCGGATTGAGCGCACTGGACCCGATCCCGCCGCAGCCAGCCAGCAGGACACAGAACGATGCCGCGAAAATGATCCGTGCCATGGGGCCCCCTTTGCCATGAGAGCCCTAGCCCAAAACCGGCCCCCTGAAAAGCCGGCCGCCCCATGGACGTTGCGGGCCCCGCGCCTTAGGTCAGTCGCATTGGAAGGGAGCATGGCGATGGCGACCGAAGCCTTCGAAGAGATTGCCGAAACGTTCGAGTTTCTCGACGATTGGGAAGACCGTTACCGGCACGTGATCGACCTCGGCAAGGCGATGGACCCCCTGGGCGAAACCCTGCGGGTGCCGGCCACCAAGGTTGACGGCTGCGCGAGCCAGGTCTGGATCGTGCCGGAGATCGACGGGGCGGGCGGGGCGGCCGTTTTTCGGTTCCGGGGCGACAGCGACGCGATGATCGTGCGCGGCCTGATCGCCATCCTCGCCGCGCTCTATAACGGGCTGACGATCGCACAGGTCGCACGGGTCGATGCCGAAGCCGAGCTGAGGCGCCTCGGGCTCCACGACCACCTCTCGTCCCAGCGGTCCAACGGTCTTCGGGCCATGGTCGAACGAATTCGGCAGATCGCGGGCAAGGCGGCTGCCTGAGAGGACGCGGTTTCGAAATCGCCCCCGACACCCGACCGCAGACCGTTCCTGCGGCGCAGCCGCCGCATTCAGAGCCGCGCGAGCGCCGTTTCGAGATCGCCGTAGCCCGTCAGACGACGCTCGTAGGCGAGCCCGAGGCGCCTGGCATGGCCCCTCGCCAGCGCATCGAGGCCGGGGTCGTCGGTCTGGGCCTGGTAGATCAGCCGCTCGTACTGGCCGAAATACATGTCGCGAAGCTCGGGATGCCGGTCGAGCCCGAGGGGTTCCCAGACGAAGGCGTCGAACTGCCTGACGAGGAAATCGGTCAGGTAGAACGCCCGCATCTCGTCGTCGCCGCGCGCGAGAAAGGCCGCCGTGCCTTCGAGAAAGGCGTAGCAATGGGGCCCCTCGATCATCTCGACACCGAGACGCGCTGCGGCCCCCTGCAACAGCCCGCCGGTGCCGCAATCGGCATAGGCCAGAAAGAGCTTTTCGTAGTGGGGTCGGTGCTTTGCGACCGCCTCTTCAACCGCAGGGACGATCTTTTCGGGGTGGTTGTGGTAGATCGCGGGCAGGCAGGCGAGCGCGATATGCTCCCAGCCATTGGCGCGCTTGAGGGCGACGATCTCATGGGCCAGTGCCCCGCAGGCGATGACGAGGACGCGGCCCGACCGGGCGGGGTCGAGCCCCGCCTCGGTCAGGACGGCGTCCGACAGGCTCATCCTGCCTTTTGCCGGGCCGCGAGGCGCCAGACGAGCGCGACGATCAGCAGGACCGGAATCGCGAGGTAAGCGGCTTCGCCGCCGTCAAGGCCGATCAGCGGCGCTGCGATAACGGCAACCGTGACGGTGATCGCTGCGGCGGCGAGCACGGTGCCGATCAGAACGAGAAATCTGCCCATGGGCGGTTATCCTTCCTTTCGGTCAGATATGGGCGTTCCACCGTCCCGGTGGAAGTCCGCCGCGCGGCGTGGTGCGGCAGCTCAGCTTGCCGCGAGCTGGTTGTGCTTCCGGGCGATGAATTCCTTCGCCGTCTCCACCGCCACCGCGGCGTCCCGGCAATAGGCGTCGGCGCCGATGGCCTTGCCGAATTCCTCGTTGAGCGGCGCGCCGCCCACCAGCACGATGTAATCGTCGCGGATGCCCTGTTCCTTCATCGTGTCGATGACGACCTTCATGTAGGGCATCGTCGTGGTCAGAAGCGCGGACATGCCGAGGATGTCGGCGTCTTCCTTCTGCACCGCCTCGATGTAGTTCTCGACCGGGTTGTTGATGCCAAGATCCACGACCTCGAACCCAGCGCCCTCCATCATCATCGACACGAGGTTCTTGCCGATGTCGTGGATGTCGCCCTTCACCGTGCCGATCACCATCTTGCCCATGCGCGGGGCGCCGGTTTCCGCCAGAAGCGGTTTCAGGATCGACATGCCCGCCTTCATCGCGTTGGCGGCGAGCAGCACCTCGGGCACGAAGAGGATACCGTCGCGGAAATCGTCGCCGACGATCTTCATCCCGCCGACGAGCGCCTCGGTAAGCACCCGGTAGGGCGCCCAGCCCCGTTCGAGGAGGATGTTCACGCCCTCCTCGATTTCTTCCTTCAGTCCGTCATAGAGATCGTCGTGCATTTGCAGGACAAGCTCGTCGTCGTCGAGCTCGGACAGGACGATATCGTCTTCCTGATCGGACATCGGTCACCTCCTCTTGCCGGCTCGTCGGCCGCCATATTCCGCGCCACAATGGCGATGGGCCCGGCGCATACTCGCTCTTTTGCGACATAAGCCTAGTCGGGACCGACTGAAACACGCTGTTTTGAGGCGCTTAGGAGCAAACGCGCCACGGTTCACACGGCCGGTATCTGGCGCCTGTTCTTATTTTGTTCTAGTTCTGACCCCATGGCGGGATTCGATCCGTATGCAGTGCGCGGAAAGGGGCGGGGGGCGAGGTCCAACGCGCCGTCGCGCTATGAGGCGTACGGTCGCGAGGCGGTGGACGATGGCTGGCAGGGCGAAGACGACCTGCCGCCCCTGAGAACCGAGGTCAGCGTCGAGCGGCCGCGCTCGGCGATCACCCGCAACACCTCGCCCGATCTCAGCTTCGACCGGTCGGTCAACCCGTACCGGGGCTGCGAGCATGGCTGCGTCTACTGCTTCGCGCGGCCCTCCCATGCCTGGCTCGGGCTCTCGCCGGGGCTCGACTTCGAGACCAAGCTCGTCGCCCGGCCCGAAGCGGCCGACGTCCTCGCGAAGGAGCTTGCGAAAAAGGGCTACCGCCCCGCGACCATCGCGATCGGCACGAATACCGACCCCTACCAGCCGATCGAGCGCGATTACCGGGTGATGCGGCGGGTCCTTGAGGTCCTGGCAGCGCACAACCATCCCGTCGCCATCGTCACGAAGGGCACGCTCATCGAGCGCGACATCGACATTCTCGCGCCGATGGCGGCGCGGGGGCTCGCGAAGGTCGGGGTCAGCGTGACGACCCTCGATCCCGCCCTGTCGCGCAAGATGGAGCCCCGGGTGCCGCTGCCGAAACGCCGGATCGCGGCGATCCGGGCGCTGGCCGCGGCGGGGGTGCCGGTGCGGGTGATGGTCTCGCCGGTGGTGCCGGGGCTCACCGACCACGAAACCGAACGCATCCTCGACGCGGCGGCGGAGGCGGGCGCGCGGGCGGCCTCGTCGATCCTTCTGCGCCTGCCGCGCGAGGTGGCGACGCTCTTTCGCGAATGGCTCACCGAGGCCGAGCCGGGGCGAGCGGCGAAGGTGATCCGGCGGGTGCGCGAAGCCCATGGCGGCAAGGATTACGACCCCGAATGGGGCAAGCGCCTGAAGGGCGAGGGGCGGTTTGCGGAGCTTCACCGCCACCGGTTCCTCCTCGCCTGCAAGCGGCTGGGGCTGTCGGAGGACCTGCCCGACCTGCGGACCGATCTCTTTGCGGTGCCGCCCCGGCCGGGCGATCAGCTCGAGCTTTTCTGAACGCCGCTGCTTGACGAGTGCGCACCGCTCGCGCAGGGGTTGTGGGTGAAAAGGGAGCCCCGATTGCGCGCGTTTTTGGTAGGGATCTTGGTTCTGGGCGGGGTGACGCTTGCGCTGGGGTTCGCCGGCCGGTTCCACGGCCTCGGCGACTCGCTGTCGCTGTTCCGCCCGGTTCTCGTCCCTCTGGTCGGCCTCGTCTCCCTCGCGCTGCTGATGTCCGGGCCGCGCCGGCTGGCGCTCGCCGGTGTCGCCCTTGCCGCAGGGGCCGGTCTGAGCCTCGCCCCGCCAGCACCGGTCTCGGCCTTGCCCGACACCGCACGGGTCTACGGGTTCTACCAGAAGAACCTCCTCTGGCACCGGCCGCATCCGCGGGATGTCGCGGCCGATATCCGCGCGACCGGGGCCGATTTCGTCGCGTTGCAGGAGGTTCACCGTTTCAGCCGGCCGATCCTTGAGGACCTCGGCGACAGCCATCCCGCCCAGCTCGTCTGCCCGTTCGCGGCGGTCGGCGGCGTGGCGGTGCTGTCGCGCTGGCCGATGATCGAGGGGCAGACGCTCTGCGCGGAAGGCCAGGGGGTGGCGGGGATGCAGGTCGCAACCCCGGACGGCCCGCTCTGGGTGCTCTCGGTGCATCTCCACTGGCCGTTTCCCTACGGCCAGGCGCGGCAGGTGGAAGCGCTGATCCCCGAACTTTCGGCGCTGGAGGGGCCCGTCGCGGTGGGCGGGGATTTCAACATGGTCGCCTGGTCCCACGCGGTGCTCGCCATCGCCCGGGCCACGGGGACCGCGAATGCAGGCTATGCCGGCGGCACCCTGGCGCTCAGCTTTAGGCTTTTCGGGACCGATCTGGCCGTCACCGCCCCCCGTCTGCCGATTGACCATGTTCTCATTCCACGCGACGCGACGGCGCTGTCGGTCGACCGGCGCGGTCTTCTGGGGTCCGATCACCACGGGGTCTGGGCGGAGTTCGCCCTCCCGCCCCGGTCCTGACCCTCAGCCGCGGGCGCGGCGGCGCGAGCGGCGGGCGGGGGCGGGGTCGTCGCCGGTGCCGTCCGAGGCCGAGGAGAAGCCACCCAGGGCCTCGCTGATCGCGTCGAGCGAGGGGCGGGGCCCGGGGGCCCGGGTTTCGAGCGCCTCGCGCATGTATCTGAGGTGCTCCGGCGTGGTGCCGCAGCAACCGCCGATGACCCGCGCCCCGGCATCGCGGGCGAGAACAGCGTAATCTGCCATCAGCTCCGGCGTGCCGTCGTAATGGATGTGCCCATCGACGTATTTCGGGATGCCGGCATTGCCCTTGGCGACCACCGGACGCTCCGAGCCCTGGGCTGCAAACCCCAGAACGGTGCGCAGAAGGTCCGCCGCGCCGACGCCGCAATTGGCACCATAGGCGAGGGGGGGGTGGTCCAGCTTTTCGACCATCGCGGCCATGTCGGCCGAGGTCACCCCCATCATCGTGCGCCCCGCCGTGTCGAAGCTCATCGTGCCGCACCAGGGCATATCGGCCAGCCGCGCGGCCTCGGCGGCGGCCTTGTATTCCTCGGGCGCCGAGATCGTCTCGACCCAGAGGACGTCGACGCCGCCCGCTTTCAGTCCCTCGGCCTGCTCGTGAAACATCTCGACGGCGAGAGCATGGGTCAAAGCGCCCATAGGCTCCATGATCTCGCCCGTTGGCCCCACCGAGCCCGCCACGACCACCGTCCGCCCGGCGGTATCGGCCACCTCGCGGCCGATCTCGGCGCCCGCGCGGTTCAATTCGCCCACCCGTTCCTGCCCGTCATGGAGCTTCAGCCGGGCGGCATTGCCGCCGAAGGTGTTGGTCAGAAAAAGGTCCGAGCCCGCATCGACGGCGCCCTTGTAGAGGGCGTGCACATTGGCGGTTTCGGTAACGTTCCAGAATTCCGGCGCATCGCCGGACTGAAGCCCCATGTTGAACAGCGTCGTTCCCGTCGCGCCGTCGGCCAGAACCCAGGGACGGTCTTGAAGCAGGCGGGAGAGAGCGTCGGCCATGGGAGGGCACCATTCAATGTTTCGTCGCCGGAAGACGTCCGTCCGTCGGGTCTATCGGCGATCGGGCGCGCCGGGGCAAACCCGAACTCTTCACAATCTTTGTGAATGCGCCTCAAACGCCGCGCAGGCGGGCCTCACGCTTCCTCGACAAGCTGGCCCTTGGCGATCACCAGAAGCTCCGCCATCTTCGAGCGGATTTCGTCCGCCGTGGCCATGTCGCCGAGGTCGCCGGCGACCTTGCGGACGACGTCTTCGTGGCCCGCCTCCTCGAAATCGGCCTTCACCACCTCTTTGGCATAGGCATCGGCATCGTCGCCCTTCTTGCCCATCAGTTCCGCCGCCCACAGCCCCAGGAGCTTGTTGCGCCGGGCCTCGGCGCGAAACTGCATCTCCGCGTCATGGGCGAATTTGTTCTCGAAAGCGCTTTCGCGGTCGTCGAACGTGGTCATCGCGTGCTCTCCCTCAGGCATCGTCGCTCGCCTTTCGATATGCACATGCGCGCGGGCGATCACAAGCCTTCCGCTTGCCGCAGGGGGGCGCTTGCCCTATAGCCAAACGGGAACGGCGCGGGGGGCGACCCCTCGCGCCCTATGTTGTTTCAGGATCGCCATGGCACGTCGCAAGAAGGTCTACGAAGGCAAGGCCAAGATTCTCTACGAAGGCCCCGAGCCCGGCACGTTCGTTCAGTATTTCAAGGACGATGCCACCGCCTACAACGCCGAAAAGCGCGATGTGATCGAGGGCAAGGGGGTGTTAAACAACCGCCTCAGCGAGTTCTTCATGAAAGGGCTCGCCGAGATCGGTGTGCCGACCCATTTCCTAAAACGGCTCAACATGCGCGAACAGCTCATCCGGCAGGTGGAGATGATCCCCCTCGAGGTCGTTGTGCGCAACATCGCCGCCGGCTCGATCAGCCAGCGCCTCGGCATCGCCGAGGGCACCGCCCTGCCGCGCCCGATCATCGAGTTTTACCTCAAGGACGACGCGCTCGGCGATCCGCTCGTTTCCGAAGAGCACATCGCCGCCTTCGGCTGGGCCACCCAGCAGGACATGGACGACATGGTCGCCCTCGCCCTCAGGGTGAACGACTTCCTCTCGGGCTGCATGCTCGGGGTCGGGATCAGGCTTGTCGATTTCAAGATCGAGATCGGCCGGATCTGGGACGGCGACTATCACCGCCTCGTGGTGGCCGACGAGATCAGCCCCGATAGCTGCCGGCTGTGGGACATCGAAAGCGGGCAGAAGCTCGACAAGGACGTCTTCCGCCGCGATCTGGGCTCGCTGGCGGATGCCTATACCGAAGTGGCCCGGCGCCTCGGCGTGCTGCCCTCGAACGTGACCCATGCGGCGAAGCCCACGCTCATCAACTGAGGCCGAGGCCCCGGCCGCGCGCCGGGGTGCTTGAGTATTTTTGGAACAAAGAAGGACCTGGATGCCGTGAAGGCCCGCATCGAAGTCATGCTGAAAGACGGGGTGCTCGACCCGCAGGGGGAGGCGGTGGCCCGGGCGCTCGGCAGCCTCGGCTTCGAGGGCGTGGGCGGGGTGCGACAGGGCAAGCTGATCGAACTCGACCTTGCCGCGGGCGATGCCGAGGCGGCGCGGGCCGAGGCCAGGCGGATGTGCGAGGCGCTTCTAGCCAATACGGTCATCGAGACCTACCGGGTGGAGATCGTGGAGTGAGGGCGGCGGTTGTCGTCTTTCCCGGTTCGAACTGCGACCGCGACCTCGCGGTGGCGCTGAGGGCGGCCGGGTTCGATGTCACCCCGATCTGGCACAAGGAGACCGACCTGCCCCCGGGGACCGACCTTGTGGGCGTGCCGGGCGGGTTTTCCTTTGGCGATTATCTGCGCTGCGGCGCCATTGCAGCCCGCGCACCGATCGTGCCGGCGCTTGCTGCGCATGTTAAGAGCGGCGGCTATGCAATTGGAATATGTAACGGGTTTCAGATTCTGCTTGAAACCGGCCTGCTGCCCGGCGCGCTCATGCGCAATGCCCGGCTCAAGTTCATCTGCCGCGACGCGCCGCTCCAAGTGGCGACGGCCCAGTGCGCTTTCACCTCCGCCTTTGCCGCCGGCGAGGCGATCTCGTTGCCCGTCGCCCATCACGACGGAAACTACCGCGCCGACCCCGAAACCCTGACGGCTCTGCGCGCCGAGGACCGGATCGCCTTCGCTTACGCCGAAGACGTCAACGGTTCGGCCGAGGGTATTGCCGGCATCCTTTCGGCCAACCGGCGGGTTCTGGGTCTGATGCCCCATCCCGAGCGCGCCGCCGATCCGGCCCTCGGCGGGGCGGACGGTGCGCGTCTTTTCGCCGGTCTGGCTAGCGAACTTGCCGCCGAAACCGCCACCGCTTGAGCGGTGTCCCGCCGGGGAGTACCCTTCGCGCAATGAGTGACGAGGCCCAACCCGCGACGACGGAGCAGAACGGGGCGACCCGCTGGCGGGTCCGGCTCATCCTGCTCATTGCGGTCGCCATGGCCGTGGCCGTCGTCTGGGTCACCAACCAGTTGATGACCGAACGGCTCACGGAAGGGACCCGGTCCCGCGCCGAGGTGCGGCTGGCGGCCTATTCGGGCAACATCCGCTCCGAGCTTCAGCGCAGTTCCATCGTCCCGCTGTTGTTGTCCCGCGATCCCGCGCTGATCGGGGCGCTGAACTCGGGCGATTTCTCGCAATCGACCCGGCGGCTCATTTCCTACCGCGACGAGATCAACGCCGCGTCGCTTCTGCTTTTGGACATGGAGGGCCGCGTCGTCGCGTCGACCGAGCGCGAGCGGATCGAGCAGTCGTTGCGGGAATACCCGTTCTTCGTGCAGGCGCTGCGGTCGAACGAGACGGTGTTCACCACCAACGAACTCGACAACGCGTCGACGGTGTTCGTCTACTCGCGCACGCTCTCGAACGGTACCGACCCGATCGGGGTGATCGCGGTCGCGGTGGACTTGCGGAAGTTCGAGGAGTCCTGGGCCGGCTTCAACGATGCGGTGATCGTCACCGATTCCGGCGGCCGGATCATCCTGTCCACCGAAGGGCGCTGGCGCGGGCTGACCGAAGAGGAGGCGCTGGCGCGCCGGTCGGCGCCCTCTGCGGTCGAACGGGCCCTGCGCGCCACTGCGGACTGGGCCGCGATCCCCGCCGATACCTATCTCGCCGGCACCGCCTATATGCGACAGGAGGCGCGGATCGGATTTCAGGGCTGGCGGATTGCCAGTTTCACCACCTATGCCAGCATCCGCGAGCGAGTGAACACCGTGCTTGCCCTCGAAATCATGGGCTTTGCGATCCTGTTGTCGGGGATCTTCTACCTTATGAACCGCAAGACCGCCTCGCGGCTCAATTTCCTGCGCCGGGAATCGGCGGAGCTCAGGGCGCTGAACCAGCGCCTCCAGGAGGAGATCGCCGAGCGGGAGCGGGCGGAGAAGAACCTCGAAGTGGCCGAGCAAACGCTTCAGCAAAGTTCGAAACTGGCGATCTTGGGCGAGATGTCGGCCGCCGTCTCCCATGAGCTCAACCAGCCGCTTGCGGCAATGAAGACCTATCTCGCCGGGGCGCGGCTTCTTCTCCAGCGCAAACGGCCCAACGAGGCGCTGTCGTCGTTCCAGCGCATCGACGACCTTATCGAGCGGATGGGGGCGATCACCCGGCAACTGAAATCCTATGCCCGCAAGGGCGGCGACGAGTTCGAGGATATCGACGTGCGCGCGGCGATCTCCTCGGCGGTGGAGATGATGGAGCCGCAGCTTCGGCGCCGGGAGGTGAAGGTGCTCCAGACGGTACCGAAGACCCCGGTGATCGTCCGCGCCGACCGGCTGAGGCTCGAACAGGTGCTCATCAACCTGCTCCGAAACGCCCTCGACGCCACCCGCGGCGAGGAGATGCCCGAGGTGGAAGTGCTGGTCACCGCCGGCGACACCGTGCTCATCGCGGTGCGCGACAACGGGCTCGGCATCGAGGATCTCGAAAACCTCTTCGAGCCGTTCTATACCACGAAGGCACCGGGCGATGGCGTCGGGCTTGGGCTGGCGATCTCGTCGGGCATCGTAAACGATCTCGGTGGGCGGCTTACCGCTCGAAACCGGGCTGCCGGAGGCGCGGTCTTTGAAATCCGGCTCCCGCGCAGCGATAACGCCGTTCGGGCCGCCGAGTAGGGCGGCAGATCTAGGACAAGGGGTGACCGATGGGTCAGGCCATGAAAATTGCCATCGTCGACGACGAAAAGGACATGCGGCAGTCGATCAGCCAGTGGCTGGCGCTCTCGGGGTTCGACACCGAGACCTTCGGCTCGGCCGAAGATGCGCTGAAGGCGCTGGGGCCGGAGTTTCCCGGCGTCGTCGTCTCGGACATCAAGATGCCGGGCATGGACGGGATGCAGTTTCTCAAACGCCTCATGAGCGTCGATTCGGCGTTGCCGGTGATCATGATCACCGGCCATGGCGATGTGCCGATGGCCGTCGAGGCGATGCGGGTCGGGGCCTACGATTTCCTCGAAAAGCCGTTCAACCCCGACAAGATGACCGAGCTTGCCAAGAAGGCGGCAAACAACCGGCGCCTCACCCTCGACAACCGCGCGCTGCGCCGGGAGCTGTCCGACGGCACCGGGCTGATGAAGAAGCTCATCGGCTCCTCGCCGCAGATGGAACGGCTTCGCGAGGACATTCTCGATCTCGGCCAGGCCGACGGCCATATTCTGATCGACGGCGAGACCGGCACCGGCAAGACGCTCGTGGCCCATTCGCTCCATGCGGTCGGGCCGAACCCGAGCCGGGCCTTCGTGATCCATTCCTGTGCCGGCGTGGAGGAGGATGTGCTGGCCCAACGGCTCTTCGGCCCGTTGGACGAGGGCGGCCGGCTGCCGCTCATCGAGGAAGCCCGCGGCGGAACCCTCGTTCTCGAAGACGTCGATGCGCTGTCGCATACGCTTCAGGGCCGGCTCCTGACCTGGATCGACGAACAGGGCAGCCCGCCGGAAACCCGGATCATCGCGATCTCGAACCTTCAGGAACAGGGCAAGAGCTGCGAGGATGTGCTCCGGCCGGATCTCTATTATCGCCTCGCCTCGATGAAGCTCACCCTGCCGCCGCTCCGGACCCGCGGCGAGGACATCCTGACCCTCTTCTCGCGCTTCGCCGAAGGGTTTGCCGACGAATACGGCTGCGAGGCGCCCGACGTTTCGGCCCAGGAGGCCGCCCAGCTTCTGCAAGCGCCCTGGCCCGGCAACATCCGCCAGCTTATCAACATCGCCGAACGCGCGGTCTTGCAGTCGCGCCGCGGCACCGGCACCATCGCGTCGCTTCTGATGACCGACGCTCAGGAGATCGCGCCGACGATGACCACCGAAGGCAAGCCCTTGAAGGAGTATGTCGAGGCCTTCGAGCGGATGCTTATCGACAACACGATGCGGCGGCATCGCGGCGCCATTGTCCAGGTGATGGACGAGCTTTGCCTGCCGCGCCGGACCCTCAACGAGAAGATGGCAAAGTACGGGCTCCAGCGGGCGGACTACCTCTGAGCCCCCGGCCGGGGAGGGGGCGCTGCCCCCGCCCTGCGGGCCCCCCGCGGTACTTTTGCCAAGATGAAGCCCCTTGCCGGAGCGCCTCGGAGCGCCGCCGCGCAAAATCGTGATTGAAATCCGGACCGTCACAATTGTATGAAGGCGGGACGGGACGGCGTGCGTTTATGTGGCCGCTGGCCCAACGGTTTTTCGGTTTTCGTCGGTAAGCTGCGGATCGACCGCAAGAAGACGGCAGCCGGACAGGAATGGCCTTCGGGTCTTGGAACGGCCCCTGCGGCGCTTGGCGCTCGGGGCAACGAACGGGTGCCCCAAAGGGCGCCGGAGAAGAAACGCGATGAGGTGCGAGGCCAGGGCGGGACTTTTGCGGGACGGTGCGCCGTTTCCCCCGTCGCCGTTCGCGCCGCCATTGCCCCCAGACAGTCGACCGCTTGACGCCACGCTCCTTTCGGGGGCGCCGCCGGGGCGGCCGCATATTGGACCATCATGGCAAAAAAGATGCTTATCGACGCGACCCATGCGGAAGAAGTCCGCGTCGTGGTCGCCGACGGCAACCGGGTCGAGGAATTCGACTTCGAATCTGAGAACAAGCGCCAGCTCGCCGGCAATATCTACTTAGCGAAGGTGACCCGCGTGGAGCCCTCGCTCCAGGCGGCTTTCGTCGATTACGGCGGCAACCGTCACGGGTTTCTGGCCTTCACCGAAATCCACCCCGATTACTACCAGATCCCGGTCGCCGACCGCGAAGCGCTGATCGCCGAAGAGCAGGCCTATGCCGAGGCGCTTGCGGCGGAGGAAGACCAGCCGAAGAAACGGCGGAGCCGCAGCCGGTCTCGCGCCAAGCCCAAGGCCCAGGCCGAAGGGGCGGCGACCGACGATGCGGTCACCACCGCCGATGCCGCCGACAGCGCGATCCCGGGGATGGACGTCGTCGAGCCGGAGGGGGAAGGCGACGCGCTGATCCCCGATGACGAGGCGAGTTCGCCGATGGAGCGGGTGGCCGAGACTCCGGTGGAGGAGCCCGCCGCCGACGAGGCGCAGGCCGAGGAGAGCGACGGCGAGACGGGCGAGGACGGTCAGCCCTTCGTTGCCGCCGAACATGCCGCGGAACTCGACGAGACGGTGGAATCGGTGGCCGACGAGGACGTCGCCGAGGAAATCCGCGAGGTCAGAAAGCCCCGGCCGCGGCGCTACAAGATCCAGGAAGTCATCAAGGTCCGGCAGATCCTCCTGGTACAGGTCGTCAAGGAAGAGCGCGGCAACAAGGGCGCGGCTCTGACGACCTATCTGAGCCTGGCGGGCCGCTATTGTGTCTTGATGCCCAACACCGCGCGCGGCGGCGGGATTTCTCGCAAGATTACCAATGCGGCCGACCGCAAGAAACTGAAGGAGATCGCCGGCGAGATCGACGTCCCCAAAGGGGCCGGGCTCATCGTGCGCACCGCCGGGGCCAAGCGCACCAAGACCGAGATCAAGCGGGATTACGAATACCTCCAACGGATGTGGGAGGAAATCCGCGAACTGACGCTCCAGTCGATCGCCCCGGCGCAAATCTACGAGGAGGGCAACCTCATCAAGCGCTCGATCCGCGACCTTTACAACCGCGAGATCGACGAGGTGCTCGTCGAGGGCGAGGCGGGCTACCGGGTGGCCAAGGACTTCATGAAGATGATCATGCCGTCCCATGCCAAGAACGTGCAGCACTACGCCGAGCGGATGCCGCTTTTCGCCCGCTTTCAGGTGGAGAGCTATCTCGCAGGCATGTTCAACCCCACGGTGCAGCTCAAATCCGGCGGCTATATCGTGATCGGGGTGACCGAGGCGCTGGTGGCGATCGACGTGAACTCCGGCAAGGCCACCAAGAAGGGCTCCATCGAGGAGACCGCGCTTGAGACGAACCTCGAAGCGGCCGAGGAGATCGCCCGGCAATTGCGCCTGCGCGACCTTGCCGGGCTCATCGTGATCGACTTCATCGACATGGAGGAGCGCAAGAACAACTCCGCCGTCGAGAAGAAATTCAAGGACAAGCTGAAAACCGACCGGGCGCGCATCCAGGTCGGCCGCATTTCGGCCTTCGGGCTGATGGAAATGTCGCGCCAGCGGCTCCGGCCGGGGATGCTTGAGGCGACGACCCAGCCGTGCCCCTCCTGCCACGGCACGGGGCTTTTGCGCTCCGACGACAGTCTCGGGCTAACGATCCTGCGCCAACTCGAAGAGGAGGGCACCAGGCGGCGCTCGCGGGAGGTGCTCGTCAAGGCGCCCATCGGGATCGTCAACTTCCTGATGAACCAGAAGCGCGAGCATATCGCCGGGATCGAGGCTCGCTACGGGCTGAGCGTGCGGATCGAGGCGGACCCGATGCTGATCTCGCCCGATTTCACAATCGAGAAATTCAAGACCGCGACCCGGGTCATCGAGCGGACGACCCCCGTCGTCTCCGGCGACGCCTCTCTCATTGCCGATCTCGACGAGGCCGAGGAGGTCGAAGAGGCCGCCCCCGAGGAGACCGGCGAGGAGCAGCCGCCGAAGAAGAAACGCCGCCGGCGGCGGCGGCGTCGGGGCGGCGGCGACGCCCGCGAGGCCGAGGCCGAGAGCCAGGCGACCGACGCGGCCGAGGAGGCCCCGTCCGAGGAGGCCGAGGCCGGTGGCGAAACCCCGGCGGAGACGGCCGGGGAGGAGGCGCCGAAGCCGAAGCGCGCGCGGCGCCGATCGCCGAAGAAGGCCGCCGAGGAGGCGGAGGCAGAGGCCCAGCCCGAGCCGGAGGCCGCCGAAGGCGAGCCTGTCGAGGAAAAGCCGAAGCGGAAGCAGACGCGGAGCCGGTCGAAGAAGGCGGAGACACCCCCCGCCGAACCGGTCGCCGAGGACGGTGCCGGGCCGGAGGCCGCCCCTGCGGCCGCCGAGTCCGCGCCGGCCCCCCAGCCGGAGCCGGTCCCCGAGCCCGAACCGCAACCGGAGCCTGCGCCCGAGCCGGAACCGGTGACCGCCGGCGCGGATGCGGAGCCCGAAGCGTCCAAGCCCAAACGCCGCGGCTGGTGGTCGCTCGGCGGCTGAGGCCGGTATCGGAACCTGCGCTCGGTTGGGAGGACCCGGGATCCGTGCGCGGATCCCGTCGCCTGCCCGAGGGCCGGTTATTGCTGAGGCGTGGTTTCGGAGTTCGACCTTGAGCGGACCTTGGAGCCGGGTACCGGCGCGGAACCGGTGCCGAAGGCGGTGCGGTGATTGGTTGCTCGAACGGGTGGCGCAGGTCCAATGACGACCATCGCCGCGCCGCCCCGGCGGTCCGGCGATCTGGCTGAGCTGGGCGGAAAGCTCTGATCTGTCTACAGGTTTGCCGCCACAAAGAGCTTCGGTGTCCAGCCGGGTCGCCGCCCCGCGGGCCGGCGATGGCGCGGCTCGGTCCTTCGGGCCAACAACAACCCACGCCCCGGACGTGATCCGGGGCCCCGAGCCACCCCGAATGCCAGGCCTGTCGAGGTCCCGGGTCAAGCCCGGGACGGGGTCTGCGGGCGGGGGCGGGCGAACGCGCCTTCCTTGATGCCGAAACGGGCACTCCCGTCGACCGGGAAGCGCCCTGCCTCCTTGCCAACGCCCTTTGCCGCCGGCCCGGGATATCCCGGGGGCGGTCTGGGGCTGCCGTTGTGGCGGTAGGAGATGGTCGGGTCCCATGAAGCAGTGGATCCACTGTCACCGGTACCGCCCCGGGCCGGATTTTAGCCGGGTCCGGGACGGCCCGAGGGCCGTCTGGCGATGCGCATCGCGGGGGCATGTATCGCCCGGAAAGGTTGACAGAGGGTAGGACCACCGTGCGGTGGGGGGCGGGAGACCGCGCCCCGGCTCTGGCCGCAGGCGGGGGCTCCGAACGCCGCCCGTCCCGGACCGGACCCCGGGACCTCGACGGGCGGCGCGCTCCACCAGGTCGGCGCCCAGGATCGGGTCCGGGGCGCGTTGGGCCGCGATGTGCCGGCATCGGCTTTGGCCTTGGGCGGACCTTGCTCTTCGCCCTGCGTTCCGAACGCCGGCCCGTCCCGGGGGCGTGACCGGGGACCCCGATCGACGATGAAATCCCGGGGGATCGAGGCCACGGGGGCGAGCCCCGCGGCGTGTCTCGCCGAGGCTTGCCGGAGCGCGGCCCGATTGTCCGCGACGGGCCAATCGCAACGACGCGCAACGGTCGGGCCCCGTTGCGCTTCAGCCGTCGTCGACAGCCCGTGCCAGGGCGCAAAACCGTTCGAGATCCACCGTTTCGGCCCGATCCGTGGGGTCGATGCCCGCCGCGATCAGCCGGTCCTCGATCTCCGGGGCAAAACCCTTGAGACTGGCCCGCAGCATCTTGCGGCGCTGCGCGAAGGCGGCCTTGACGACGGCCTTCAACGTCCCTGCCGGGGCCGGGAAACGGGGAGCCGGCAGGGCCTCGATATGGACCACCGCCGAATGCACCTTGGGCGGCGGGACAAAGGCGGTGGGCGGCAGGTCCATCACGATCCGGGCCGTCGTCCGCCAGGCGGCCAGCACAGACAATCGCCCGTAGGCTTTCGAGCCCGGGCGGGCGACGATGCGCCCGGCCACCTCGCGCTGGAACATCAGCGTCAGCGACGACCAGAACGGCGGCCAGGTCGGCGGGTCGAGCCAGCCGGTCAGCAGCTCGGTGCCCACGTTGTAGGGCAGGTTGGCGACGATCTTGACCGGTGGCGTGGCGACCGCGGCGAGGTCGATCTCAAGCGCGTCGCCCTCGATGACCTCCAGACGCTCCGTCAGCGCCGCGATCTCGGCCAGGGCCGGAAGGCAGCGGGCGTCCTTCTCCACGGCGACCACCCGCCGCGCGCCCTCGATCAGAAGCCCCCGGGTGAGCCCGCCGGGGCCGGGGCCGATCTCGATGACATCGGCTTCGGCGATATTGCCCGCCGCCCGGGCGATCTTGGCGGTGAGATTCAGATCGAGAATGAAGTTCTGGCCGAGGGACTTCCGGGCCGCGAGGCCATGGGCTCGGATCACCTCCCGAAGCGGCGGCAGGTCGGACAGATCGGTCACGACCTCGAGGCCGTCATCTCGGCGGCCAGCCGGATCGCGGCGATCATCGAGGTCGGGTCGGCGATATCCCGGCCGGCGATGTCGAAGGCGGTGCCGTGGTCGGGGGAGGTGCGCACGAAGGGTAGCCCGAGGGTGACGTTCACGCCGTCGTCGAACGCGATGGTCTTCAGCGGCACGAGCGCCTGGTCGTGGTACATGCAAACGGCCGCGTCATAGCCCGCGCGCGCCCTGGCGTGAAACATCGTGTCGGCGGGCAGGGGGCCGCGCACGGCGAGGCCGCGCGCCTTCAGCGCCGCGACCGCCGGGGCGATGATGCGGATTTCCTCGTCGCCCATCGCGCCGCCTTCCCCCGCATGGGGGTTCAGCCCCGAAAGCGCGATGCGCGGCGCGGCAAGCCCGAAGTCGCGGATCAGGGCTGCGGCGGTGATCTCGACCGTCTCGATCAGCAGCTCCTCGTTCAGCCTGCGCGGCACTTCGGCGAGGGGGATGTGGATGGTGGCGGGGACGACGCGCAGATCGGGCCCGGCGAGCATCATCACCACCCGGTGGCACCCGGCGAGGTCGGCGAGAAATTCGGTGTGGCCGGGAAAGGCGAAGCCGGCGCCGTCGATCAGCGCCTTTTTGGAGATCGGTGCGGTGACCAGCGCCCGGGCTTCGCCGCTGGCCGCGAGCGCGGCACCCACGGTGACGGCCTCGATGATGCCGGCGGCATGTTCGGGGCGGGGTTGGCCCGCCTGTGCGGCGCCGGGAAGGTCGAGGGCGAGCACGCCGACGGTGCCGGCGGCGGGGCGGGCGCCGGCGGAGGCAAGTTCCGTCACCGGCGTGTCCGGCGGCAGATGGTCGGGGTCGCCGATCCAGAGGAGGGGGATGTCGTTGCCGAGCGCGGCCCAGGCCTTGACGGCGATCTCCGGGCCGATCCCGGCGGGTTCGCCGCAGGAGATCGCGACCGGCCGGGTGTCCCTCACCCCTCCGGCCCGTAGATCACGGCCCGGGCGCGGAGGTCGTTGAGATGGGCAGCAGCGAGGATGGCCAGGCGCTCGTTGACCACACCGAGCCGGAGCCGCGCCTCGTCGAGTTCGGCGCCTTCGCCGAAGGTGCGTTGGCAGACCATCACCACACGCGGCGCGCCGCCGGCGCTTGTGGCACGCGCGGCCTCGCCGGTATCGAGATTGGCCACGCTCGCCGCGATGTCTGCGGGCAGCGCCAAGAGCAGCGTCGTCTGCCGCCGCAACGCGGTCTCGGGATACCGCCCGGCGAAACGGTGGATGTCGCCGCACCGGTCGAGACCGGCCACGATCCGCGCCGCCTCGGCCTCCGCGCCGCGGGGAAGGTTGAGCACCAGATAATCGACCGATGCAAAGCGCGGCGTCGTCTCCGGCGTCAGCTCCACGTCGCGGATGAAGAACACGCCGATGCTGTTGTCGAGGTCGACCGGCCGGCTCGACTGGCCCGGCCGGAGCCGGCCAACGGCGCTGGCGACCTCGGGCGGCAGGTCGCTGACCAGCCGCCAGTCGATCTCGCCGCCCCTGAGCCGGGTCCCGGCGATCGAAAATTGCCGCGCCGCCGTGGCGAAATCCTCGGCCCGGGTCAGCCGGGTGAAACGCTCCGCCCGGCTCCGGGACACCCGCTCCGCCTGGGGCGTGCCCGCCGGCAGGATGATCTCCGACAAAAGAACCCGCCGCCCGGCTTCGAGACTGGCGGTTTCCACGGCCCGGTCGAACGCGGCGTCGGGGAAGGCCTCGGCCTCCTCACGGAACCGGTTCTGTACATAGGCGCGCCAGACCACGCCGGCGGCGATGAAGTCGCGGAACGTCGCGGGGTCGACGCCGCCCTGGGCGAGGGCTGCGATGAACTGTTCCCGCGTGAGGTTCGCGCGCGCGGCGAATTCGCTCTGGCCCGCCGCGATGCCTTCTTCGGTGGCGCTGAAGCCCGCTTCGGCGGCAGCCGCCACTTGCAGGGTCTCAACGGTGAGCTGGTTCAGCGCCAATGCCCGCACGTCGCCAGGGGCGCCGAGCAGGGTGAGAAAGCCCACGCGCTGATCGAGCTCGTAGCGGGTGACGAGGGAATCGTTGATCACCAGCACCGGCGAGAAAAGCCCCTGGGCCTTGCCGGCCGTTCCGGCAAGCGCCAGAGCAAGGCAGAGGCCCGCCGCCAGCCATATCCCGCCCGCCATCGATCTCAGCCGCCACACCATCACGCTACCCCCTGCACTGCGAGACCGGCCCCGCGCCGCCCCCGCCGATCCCGCCGAGGGAGACGCTGACCGAGGCCCGCGTCTCCGGTTCGACGCTTGTCGATTCCGTATAGCGCTGGCTGAGGGCGAGTTCCACGTCCACGCATTCGTTGCGGAAATTGAACCCCACCCCGGCGGAGGTGGCGCGGCTGGCTTCGAGGTCGTAGCGCCAGTCGAGGCTCCCCGACCAGTGGCGTGAGAGGTTCAGGCCGCCGTCGAAGGCGATCTCGGTGGTGTCGTCCTCGCTGGGGGCGTCGGGGTCGGTGAAGGCGCGGATGAAGGACGCCGAGGCGCGGGCGCGGGGGCCGGTCCAGGCAAGCGTGCCGATGGCGCGGGTGAGCCCCACATCGTCTTCTGCGAGGAGCCGCCCGAAGGCCTGCACGCCACCCACCCCAATGAGCCTGATCGAGGCCAGCCAGTCGGCCACGTCGTCGGCCTCCCGGCCCAACTCGTCGAGCCGGAAAATGCGCCCCAGCGTGAGCCCGATCTCGCCGCCTCCGGCATAGCGCGTTGACCAGTTGACGCCCAGTGAGCCGCGAAAGCCTTCCTCGGTCCGGTCGGAGCCGGGATAACGCGAGAGCGTGAAGAGGTTCCCCTCGTCGAGCTCCGGCGTGATGCTGTCCTCGTCGGGGACCTCCGCCCCGGAGGTACGCGACCAGGCCAGCATGGCCACGGGCTCTAGGGTCTGGAGCGCGCCGTCGGAGGTCCGGCGCAGAAGCGGCCAGCGCAGGGTTACGGCGGCCGATGGCGTCGCGCGCACCGTACCGAGGCCGAAATCCTCGTCCTGGTTCACCGCATAGACCTGAATCTCTGCCCCGGTCTCGGTCTCCACGACGATCCCGGGGCCTACGAGCCGGGACCCAGACCATCTCAGCCCCGCCCCGGTGCGCAACACGTCCCGCCCGAGCCCGTCCTCGTCCGAGGGCCGGGTGAGCGCCATGATGTCGAGCGACAACCACAAGGGGCCGCCGAAGACATCAGGCGACACCTGCCGGTCGGACCGGACCTCGAACAGCGTGCGCGGGATCTCGTCCTCGACGGGGATTTCCGAGGCGCGCAACGTGCGGAACTCGGTAAATTCGAAGAGCGACTGCGCGTCCCGCCGGGTGCGGCCGATGGAGATCGCGCTGTCGAGCCGGTCCTTGTCCGAGTAATCGTATTCGAGGAGGTAGGCGGGGTCGGAGACGAGTTCGACGTCGAAATTCAGCACGAACCCCCGGGGCAGGGCGAACCGCCCCTCGCCGAAGAGATAGCTGCGGGCGCCGTCGGTGAGGCCATCCTGGGACACCGCGCCCCGGAAGCTCAGCTCGCCGCCCCGGAACACCTGGCGGTAGCGGGCTTCGAGGGTGGCGGTGACGGTGGAAAGGTAGGGGGTGAGCGTGACGTCGGCATGGTCGCCGATGCGGATGAAGTACGGCACCTTGGCACCGGTGCCGAGCTGGGTCGTGGTCACGAGCTGGGGGAAGAGAAACCCGGTCGCCCGGGTCAGCGTGGGGTCGGGAAGACGCAGGGTCGGCCAGTAGAAGACGGGCACCCCGCCGACGCGGAATTGCGCGTCGTCGAGGTAGAGCTGGCGCTCCTGCTGGTCGTGGATCACCCTGCCGGCACGGATTTCCCAGATCGGCGGGCTGCCGTCGGCGCAGATCCGGCAGGAGCTGGCAATGGTGCGCGACAGTTCGGTGTAGCGCCCCTCTACCCGGGTGATCCGGGCGGCGGTGAGCTGGAGTTGCCGGTCGAGCACGAACCGGGCCGAACTCAGGATGCCGTTGCGCAGATCGCCGTCGAGTTCGGCGGCATCGGCGAGGATGACAACGCCCTCGCCGTCGGTGAGCCGGATCGGGCCTTCGATTGTGAGGGTATCGGTCTCGCCGTCGTAGCGCAGCCGCCGGGCGGAAAGCGCGGCACCTTCATAGAAGATCTCGACATTGCCTTCGGCGACAATCGCGGCCTCGCCGTCGAGCAGGATCCGGTCGGCGACGAGCGACGCCGTCTCAGCGCCGGCCGGCCCGGCAATCCCGGCCGCGAGCGAGAGCAGGAGCGCCCAAGCGGCCCACCGGCTCCCGGTCCCCTTTGCTCTCCGCCCCACCGAACCCCGCCCTGTCGTCCTCGCTCACGCGGACCCTAGACGATCTCCGCACGGGCGGGAACTCCCTCTCAAAGGTCCGGCAATTGCGCGCTTCCAAATCCGCCGGGCCGGGGCTAAGCGTGGGGAACCCCCCGACGGAGAACCGCCCAGATGACAGACCCCCGCGCCGTTCGCTTCGCCGAGATCGACCTTGACGCGATTGCCGAGGCGACGGGCCGCGTCGTGGTTTTCGTCGCCGACAGCGGCAAGCTCGACCAGCTCGCCCGGCGGGTGAACCGTCTGACGCGCGGCGCGCTGGAGCGGCTCGCCGAAAGCGAGGCCTTTGACAAGCTCGGCGAGGGCGAGGCGCTGGAAATGGCGTTTCCCACTGGCCTCCATGCCGAGGCGCTCGACGTCGTCAAGCTCAACCGTCGCCCGACCGTGGCCGAGGCGCGCAAGGCCGGTGGCGCCTTCGGCGCAAAGGCGGGATCGGACGAGGTGCTTGTGCTTGCGGGCAATATCCGGCTCGTCGAGGAGATCGCCCTCGGCGCGGTGCTGAAGGCCTACGACTTCCGCGACCACAAGACCGGTGAGGGTGCGACCGGCACGGAGGCGCCGCCGCCATTCACCGTGATGGTCTCAAAGCGCGAGGATGCGGAAGCCGCGGCCGTCGATGTCGCGGCTCTCGCGGCGGGGGTGTTCTTCACCCGCGATCTCGTGACCGAGCCGGCCAACGTGCTCACCACCACCGAATTCGCCAGGCGTCTGGAGGCATTGACCGACCTCGGGGTCGCCGTCGAGGTACTCGAGGAGCCGGAGCTCGAAAAGCTTGGCATGCGCACGCTCCTATCGGTCGGCAACGGGTCCGACAGCCCCTCGAAGGTCGTGGTGATGCGCTGGGAGGGCGGCGGCAGGGAGGCCCCGCTCGCGCTTCTGGGCAAGGGCGTGGTGTTTGACACCGGCGGCATCAGCCTCAAACCGGCCCAGGGCATGGAAGACATGACCATGGACATGGGCGGGGCGGGCACCGTCGCGGGCGTGATGAAGGCCATCGCGCTGAGAAAGGCGAGGGCCAATGTCGTGGGCATCGTCGGGCTCGTGGAGAACATGCCCGACGGCCGTGCCACGCGCCCCGGCGACGTCGTGCGCTCGATGAAGGGCGACACGGTCGAGATCATCAACACCGATGCGGAAGGCCGGCTCGTGCTGGCCGATGTGCTTTGGTACGCGCAAGACCGGTTCCAGCCCGCCGCGATGATCGATCTCGCGACGCTCACCGGTGCCATCATCGTCAGCCTCGGGCACGAGAAGGCGGGCGTCTTCTCCAATGACGACGGCTTTGCCCGCGCCTTTCTCGAT
Organism: Paracoccaceae bacterium; assembly: GCA_030066905.1. Taxonomy (GTDB): domain Bacteria; phylum Pseudomonadota; class Alphaproteobacteria; order Rhodobacterales; family Rhodobacteraceae; genus JASJAR01. The sequence continues at coordinate 26,313 of JASJAR010000005.1, forward strand.
GCGGCGAAGACCGAAGGGGAGGGGGCCTGGCACATGCCGCTCGGGCCGGCCTACGACCGGCTCCTGAAGTCCGAGGTGGCAGATATGAAGAATGTCGGCGGCCGCTGGGGCGGCGCGATCACCGCCGCTCAGTTCCTCCAGCGCTTCGTCAAAGGCGAGACCCCCTGGATCCACCTCGACATCGCCGGTGTCGCCTCAACGCCGAAGCCCGGGGATATCGCGCCCAAGGGCCCCTCGGGCTGGGGCGTTCTGTCGCTCGACCGGCTGATCCGCAACCGCCACGAGCGTTGAGGCCGATGGCGGCGGCCTGGTTTTACCACCTGACCCGGTCGCCGGTGGAGACGACGCTCGCCACGCTTCTGCCGAAGGCGCTCGGCGCGGGCTGGCAGATCGCGGTGCGGGGGACCGACCGGGGGCGTCTCGAACGGCTCGACGAGGTGCTCTGGAACGGCGACGGGTTTCTCCCGCATGGGCTGGCGGGAGGTCCTCACGACGCCGACCAGCCGGTATTGCTGACGACCGAAAGTGCCGCCCCCAACGGCGCGGCCTGCCTTTTCGCCGTCGACGGCGCGGAGGTCGGCGTGGAGGAGGCCCAGGGTTTCGAACGGGTCTGTCTTCTCTTCGAGGGCGCCGACCCCGAGGCGGTGGAGGCCGCGCGGGGCCAGTGGCGGCGGCTCACAGAGGCGGGGGTGCCGGCGGTCTATTGGTCGGAGGAAAGCGGGACCTGGGCCAAGAAGGCCGAAAGCGGCCCGGTCTGAGAGCGGGATCCGCGCGCGGAAACGGCGCGGACCTCCCGCTACCGCTCGAGGATGAGCCGTCCGCCCGAAATCTCGATCCGCTCGAAGCGGCTGAGATAGTCCATCCCGAGAAGCGACAGGTCGCTTTCGCCTTCGTTGACCAGTACGGGGAAGTTGCGGTCGCTCTGCCCGCCGAGGGCGATCTCGTCGAGCACGACCCGGGCGGTGCGCACCGTGCCGTTGGCGGTGTTGGCGATGCCGGTGTAGCGCAGCGCGGCCGGGTCGAGGCCGATCCGCCGGGCGTCGCTTTCCGACAACACCACGCTCGACGCGCCGGTATCGACGATGAAGTCCACCGGCGTCCCATTGAGCCTGAGCGTCAGATGGTAATGGCCGTCCGGGCTGCGCGGCACCTCGATCCGGGCCCCGTCCTCGAAGACGGCCTGTTGCGGCGCCACATCGTCGCGGATGTCAGACCACAGGCCGACGGCGGCGATGACGCCGAGAAAGATCAGGAGCCAGGCCGCGGCCTGACGGGCGGTCTTGCCGAGCGACTGGCGGTTCTCGGCGAGAAACCAGCCCGCGACGGCGATGCCGAGGAGCACGAGATAGGCGAGACGGGGAAGGTCCTGGCTGTCCATGTCTGACAGATAGGGCGGCCCGGCGGCTCCGCCTATAGGGGCGGTGTGGCCTCCGCGCTCAGCCCCGGCGCCGCCGGCGCCGCCCGCTGTCCTCGCCCTGGTTGAACGCGACCTCCGGCAGCGCCACGACGCTCCGCAGCGTCGCGAACGGATCGACCGCGTTGGGCATCGCCGAGGCGTTGACGAAATGCTCCTGGAACCGCGGCTCGATGGCGGTTTCGACCTTCTCGATCCGTCCGACGATCTCCTCGATTTCGGTCCTCGCCGCGGTGTTCAGAAGCGCGATCCGGGCGCCGGTGCCTGCGGCGTTGCCCGCACTTGTCACCTTGTCGAGCGCGCAATCGGGGATCATGCCGAGCACCATGGCGTGTTTCGGCGAGATATGGGCCCCGAAGGCGCCGGCGAGCACCACCCGGTCCACCGCGTCGACGCCGCGCTTGTCCATCAGGAGCCGTGCGCCGGCATAGAGCGCGGCCTTTGCCATCTGGATCGCGCGGATGTCGGGGTTGGTGACCGTTATGACCGGCCCGCCCGTCGCCGAGCCGTCCCAGAGGAGATAGGCCCAGGTGCGCCCGTCCGGCACGATCCGGTCCGACCCGGTCTGCTCGGGCGCGCCGATGAGCCCGCCTGCGTCCACAAGGCCAGCCATGCGCATCTCGGCAATGGCCTCGATGATCCCCGAGCCGCAGATCCCGGTGACCCCGGTCCCGGCCACGGCTTCGGCGAACCCGTCGTCATCGGACCAAAGATCGACGCCGATCACGCGGAACCGGGGCCGTTTCGTCGCCTGGTCGATCTCGACCCGTTCGATGGCGCCGGGGGCGGCGCGCTGGCCGGCCGAAATCTGGGCGCCCTCGAAGGCGGGACCCGTGGGCGAGGAACAGGCGAGAACGCCCCGCCGGTCGCCGAGCTGGATTTCGGCGTTGGTCCCGACATCGACGACGAGCACGAGATCGTCGGACTTGTCGGGCGCCTCAGACAGGGTCACCGCGGCGGCATCGGCCCCGACATGGCCTGCAACGCAGGGCAGAAGATAGACCCGGGCCGAGGGATGCCAGCCGAGATCGAGCTCGGCGGCGCGAAGATCGAGCGCCTCGGATGTCGCGAGCGCGAAGGGGGCCTGGCCGAGTTCGTAAGGGTCGATGCTGAGCAGCAGGTGGTGCATCACCGGGTTGCAGACGATGACCCCGTCGAGGATGAGATCGGTCTCGACCCCCGCCTCGGCGGCAACCTCGCGGGAGAGCGCCGCGATCCCCTCGCGCACCACGCCGGTCATCAGCGCCGCGCCGCCGGGGTTCATCATTGCGTAGGAGACCCGGCTCATGAGGTCTTCGCCGTAGCGGATCTGGGGGTTCATCAGGCCCGAGGAGGCCAGCACCTCGCCCGTGCGCAGGTCGGTCAGATGCCCTGCGATGGTGGTCGAGCCGAGATCGATGGCAAGCCCGTAGACCGCTCCCTCATAGAAACCGGGCCAGACCCGGAGGATCGTCGGGGCCAGGCCGTCCCGGGCTGCATGGAGTGCGACCGTGACCTTCCAGCCGCCCTTTCTGAGCAGCGGCTGGAGGCTCTGGAGCACGCCGAGATCTGCCGTCACGCCGGCAATCTGCCATTGGTCCTCCAGCGCCCGGGCGAGCCGCTCGAGGTCGCCCGACGGTTCGTGCATATCCGGTTCCTCGACCTCGACATAGACGAGGCGGATCGCCGGGTTGAGGGTGATCTCGCGGGCCTCGGCGCGCTTGCGCACGACCTGGCGGTGGACCTGGCTCTCGGCCGGGACGTCGATCACCACGTCGGACAGGATCTCGGCCTGGCAGCCAAGGCGCCGGCCGGCTTTGAGCCCGCGCTTTTCGTCGTAGCGCGCCTCGACGGCGTTCCAGGGGCTGAGCGCGTCCTCGGCGACGGTGACGCCGTGTTTGGGGAAGTCCCCCACCCCCGGCGAGACCTGGCATTTCGAGCAGATGCCGCGGCCGCCGCAGACCGAATCGAGGTCCACCCCGAGCTGGCGGGCGGCCTCGAGGACCGGCGTGCCGCGGGCCACGCGGCCGCGTTTGCCGGACGGGGTGAAGATCACGAGCGGGTCGGTCATGGGCGGTCTCGGGTTCCTTGGCTGGCGCGGACCATAGTGCTTTTTTTCCGGGGTGAAAGCCCGCCCGCGACGGCCCGCGCGCCGGCTGCGTCGCCCGCCCGAGGGGCGGCCTCGAAAGTTCCTCCCGGCGACCCTGGGACCGTCATCGTTTGGCCATTCTTCACCGCATGATGGCGAGGGCTTTCGCGGGTGTGGCGAAGGTGGCTTAACGAGGAGTACGAGTATGGAGCTTTCCGTTCCGATGATGGCCGCGAGCTATCTCTTTTTGCAGATCGGGGCCTTGTTCTGGGCGACGCCGGCATGGCGAAAGCTCGGGCGGTTTCCGCTCTGGGCATTCGGTGTGGCGACGATCGTGCTCCTTGTGGGCAATGCCATGGGTGCGCCGCTGGCGCCGATCCTGATGCTGGTGAGCCTGCCGCTGATGACCTTTTACCTGCTTGTTCTGTGGGTCGCCTACCTCGCCCTGCGCCCGCGGCGGACCGCCAGCGCAACGGCCTAGGCCGCGAGCATCGCCCCACCCCAGAGCCAGACGGCTAGGGGGACAGGAAGAACCGCCAGCGCGATCGTGGCGACGGTTGCGGCCGGGGCGAAGACGCGGGTCAGTCCCGCCGCCAGCGCGATCCCGCCGCCGCCGCCGATCAGCCCGTTGCCGGGAAGGTTCAGAAGGAGGGCAAGCATCACGTAGCGGCCGCCGACGGCGAGGGGGGCGAGCCAGTCGGGGAGGGCGGCGCGGAGTTCGCCGAGCCGGGCCGTGCGGTCCATCGTTTCGGTCCGCTCGATCAGCCGGCAGGCCCGGTGCAGTCTGAGATCGGCGAAAAGACGGTGGAGCGAGCGGTAGCTCAGGTTCTGACCGGCTGCGTAGGCCAGAAGCAACCCCAGGACCGTCGCGAGATAGACATAGGGCGCCACCGTGTCGCCGCGCATCACCAGAAGGGCCACACCGATTTCAATGCCCGGCACGAAGGGCACGGCGATGAGGCAAGCATAGATCAGCAGAAAAAAGGCGATGGCGCCGAACATCATGCCTGTGGAGATATCCTCGGCCACCGCGTCTGCCTCCCCGGTCGCCCAATCCATCGCCCAGGCGAGGACCATGGCCGCGGCGACGACGATCGCGAGGCGAAGGAGAAGCCGCGGCACGGCGGTGCGCCAGCGGGGGAGGTCTTCGGGTGTCATGGCGGTCGCGCTTAGAGGTCCTGGAGAGCATAACAGATCGGCGCCGGAAACGATCCTTCGTTAGAAGACTCGACTTTTTGATCCTGCGGCCGGGGGATCGGCCACTCAGGACAGAACGCGGATCGGGTCCGGCGTGCAGACCATCACGAACTGGCCGCCGCATTCGATGGGGCGGTTGCCCCGGGGGCGCACCTCGCCAGTCGAACGCTCCCCGACCGATTTTGCGGTCGACCCCGGCCACCGGGCGGCGCGCACCGATCCTGCCGAGAAAATCGGCCTCAGCCAGATTTCGGAGGTGCGAACACAGACGGTGTCCATTGCCCGCAGATCGCCGCCTGTGGCTAAGGGGAAGTTACCCCGCGCGGCGCCGCCGCCGTTCTCCCCGGCCGCCGCGCCCGCCGGAGGCCGCGCCGCCGCCGGGTTTGTTGAGCCGTATCCAGTTCGCCCCGGACGGATCCTGGTTCAGGAGGAAATCGGCGGCCTTGATCGACAGGATCTCCTCGGACGTCCGGCCGTACTTGCCGCCGATCCCGAGAAGCGGGGCGAGCCGCACGGCATCGATCTCGCCTTCGGGAAGGATGCCGAGGCCGGCGAGATGGGCCAGACGCTCGGTCACCAGCGCCTCGTTGCTGCCCAGACCGATGAGCGGCGCGACGGCGGCGGTGTCGATGTCGTCTGGCACCGACAGGCCGGCCGCGCGCAGCTCGTCGAGCCGGTCGGTGATGGTCTTTTTCGACGGCACCAGGGTCACCGGGTTCATGATCGCGCTCGTCATGCCGGCGGCAGAGGCCATCGCCAGAAAGGCGTTGTTGATGCCGTGACGGTTCGGCAGGCCGAAAGAGATGTTCGACGCCCCGCAGGTGGTGTTGACGCCCAACTCCTCGCGGAGCCGGCGCACCAGGGTGAAAACCTGATGCCCCGCCGTCGCCATCGCGCCGATGGGCATCACCAGGGGGTCGACGACGATGTCATGGGCCGGAATGCCGAAATCCGCCGCCCGTTCGACGATTTTCTTAGCCACCGCGAAGCGGACATCGGGGTCTTCGGAAATGCCGGTGTCGTCGTTCGAGATTGCCACGACGGGCACGTCGTACTTCTTGACCAGCGGCAGGACGACCTCGAGCCGCTCCTCCTCGCCGGTCACCGAATTGACGAGCGGGCGGCCTTCGGCGGTTTCGAGCCCCGCTTCGAGGGCGCCGGGCACCGAACTGTCGATGCAGAGTGGGACGTCCACCAGCCCCTGAACGAGCTCGATCATCTTGCGCATCAGCGGCGGCTCGGTCTCGTTGGGGTCGGGGTTCGAGTTGTAGACCACGCCCGCGTTGACATCGAGCACGGCGGCGCCGCAGGCGACCTGTTCGAGCGCGTCCTTCTCGACGGTGGAGAAATCCCCGTCCTCCAGCTCGCGGGCGAGCTTCTTCCGGCCGGTGGGATTGATCCGCTCGCCGATCACGCAGAACGGCTCCTCGAAGCCGATGGTGACGCTCTTCGTTTTCGACTGAACGAGTGTCCGGGTCATGGAAGGTCCTTCAATTGGCGGCGGCGGCCGCGCCCTGTGCTACGGCCCATTCGGCCGAGGTCTTGATGCCGCCGAGGGGGAAGAGATGCACCCGCTCGATGGGGAAATCGGGGTGGGCGGCCTTGTGGGCGGCCAGTGCCGCGACGACGTCGTTCGGCTCGTAGGGCAGCAGGAGCTTCGTGACATCCATCGCCCGGCGTTCGAGCACCCGCAGGCTCGGGCCGACCCCGCAGGCGACGGCAAACTTGATCAAGGTCTGGAGCTTGGCCGGCCCCGCGATACCGATGTGGATCGGCAGGGAGATGCCGGCGCGCCGCAGCCCCTCGGCCCAGGCAATCACCGGCGGGGCCTCGAAAGCGAACTGGGTGACGATGGCCATCTCGGCGGAGGTCTTTCGGGCGTACTCCTCTTTCCAACGGAGCGCTGCCATCACCGCGTCATCGCCGCCTTGGGGGTCGATGTCGCGGTTGCCCTCGGGGTGGCCGGCGACATGGAGCCGGGTGAAGCCCGCGTCCTCGAAGGCGCCGGTGTCGAGAAGCTGCATCGAGGAATGAAAGGCGCCCATCGGCTCGGCGACACCGCCGGCGAGTACCAGCGCTTCATGGACCCCGGCCTCGGAGCGGTAGCGGTCGATCCAGTCGCGCAAGGTCGCTTCGTCGGCGATGATGCGGGCCGGGAAATGCGGCATGACGGTGAAGCCGTCGCCGGCGAGCCGGGCGGCGGTGGCGACCATTTCGTCGATCGGGGTGCCTTCGATATGGGCGATGTAGACCCGCGTGGCTTCGGGCAGGAGCGCGCGAAAGTCGTCCACCTTTGCCGCCGTGCGCGGCATGACTTCGATGGAAAAGTCCCTCAGAAACGGAGCGAAACCGCCCGCTGCCGGGGTCGCCTCGGCCTCGCGCCGGCGAAAGTTCAAAAGCGCCATGATCGCCCCTTTCAGGTTCACGCCCAGCCGCCGGCGGCGACGAGCGCGCGCAAGCGGTCGGAGTCGTATTCGCTGTCGATGCGCGCGGCCTCGGCCTCTGCGACCGCTCGGTCCTCGCCATCGACGCTCACCGGCGCCGCCTTGCGCCATTCCTCCAGATAGGCATCCGTGCCGACAGCTCCCACCTTCATCGCCGCGCGGTCGATGGCCTGCTCGAAGCGTTCGGGAAGCTGCACCTTCACGCCCCGGCGGCCCTTGCCGACAATGACCTGCGCGGGGATATCGCGCCAGTAGACGATGGTGACCTCGGCCATAGCGGACCCTCCCTGCCGGCTCTCCTTACGCCCCTTGCCGCGCCCCGGAGGTGCGGTTTTCGACGTCGCGTGTCGCGCATGCGACGTCGGGCGGACGGCAGGGAGATTAGTCCCAGCCGACGCCAGGGCCAAGGCGCAGGGCCATGAAACCTTCTCACCTCGATGTTGAACGGCTTTGGGTGCTTGCGCGGCGGGCAGCGGCTCCATTAGGGTTAACTCAACACCGAATTGGAGGGCGTCATGCCGCCCGACCCACCACGCGGAACAGGGGCCTTTCCGGCCCCCGTACCCGGCGCGCCGGCGAAACGACCTGACCCCGCGGATCTCTACGCGGCGCTCGATCTCGGCACCAACTCGTGCCGGATGCTGATCGCGCAGCCGAAGGGCAACCAGTTCCACGTGGTCGACAGCTTCTCGAAATCCGTCCAACTCGGGCAGGGGCTCGAACGCTACGGCCGCCTGTCGCGCTCGTCCATCGGCCGGACGATCCAGGCCATGCGCATCTGCAAGCGCAAGATCGAGCAGCACGAGGTCAGGCGGATGCGCTTCGTGGCCACCGAGGCCTGCCGGCGGGCCTCGAACGGGGCCGACTTCGTGCGCCAGATCCGGCGCGAGACCGGGATTGAGCTCGACATCATCGAGCCGGAGGAGGAGGCGCGGCTTGCGGTGATTTCCTGCGCGCCGCTCGTGTCGACCAAGACCGAGCAGCTCCTCGTCGTCGATATCGGCGGCGGCTCGACGGAACTGGTCTGGATCGACCTCTCCCGGGTGCCCCGGTTCGAACGCCCCCGGGCGATCATGCGGCTCCATGCCGGCTTCAAGCCGGACGACGCCTCTCCTTTCCCCGCCGCCCGCGTCGTCGACTGGATCAGCGTGCCGCTGGGGGTCGCGACGCTCCGCGACCAGTTCCACGATGTCGCGGAGGATGCCGGGCGGTTCGCGCTGATGAGCTGGTATTTCGAGGAGAAGCTCGCCGCCTTTTCGCCTTACGATTCCGAGCAGGCCCGCGAGGGCTTTCAGATCATCGGCACCTCCGGCACGGTCACGACGGTCGCGGCCAGCCATCTCGGGTTGAGGCGCTACGATCGCAACAAGGTCGACGGGCTTCGGATGACGTCGGATCAGATCGACAAGGTGATCCGGTCCTATCTCGAGCTCGGCCCCGACGGTCGGCGTGCCGACCCGCGCATCGGGCGCGACCGGCAGGCGCTGATCATGTCCGGCGCGGCGATCCTCCAGGCGCTCCTGAGGGTCTGGCCCACCGACCGCCTTTCGGTGGCCGACCGCGGGCTCCGGGAGGGGCTGCTATATGCCCAGATGTCGGCCGACGGCGTGCTCGACGACGGGCCCTACTAGGGCTACGATCCTTCGCCGAAGGATCCGGGAGGCGATTTTTCGACGCGAGTTCGGGGAATTGGGATGGTGAAGAAGACCAGCGGACGCGGCGCGCGGGACCTCAAGGTCAAGGTGAAGACCGCGCGGGGCCGCAAGCTCTCCTCGGCCCGCTGGCTCGAACGCCAGCTCAACGATCCCTACGTGCGACGGGCCCAGGCGGACGGCTACCGCGGCCGGGCGGCCTACAAGCTCATCGAGCTCGACGACAAGTACCGCTTTCTCGTCCCCGGCGCCCGGGTGGTCGACCTCGGCGCGGCGCCGGGGGGCTGGGCCCAGGTCGCCGTCAAGCGGGTCAATGCGGACGGTGCGCGCGCGGGCAAGCCCCAGGGCAGGGTGCTCGGCATCGACCTTCAGGAGATCGACCCGATCCCCGGCGCCGAGTTCCACGTTCTCGACTTTCTCGAGGACGAAGCGGACGAACGGGTGAAGGGCTGGCTCGGCGGCGCGGCAGATGTCGTGATGTCGGACATGGCCGCCGCCGCTTCGGGGCACAAGCAGACCGACCATCTGCGGATCATCGCGCTTTGCGAAGCGGCCGCAGCGCTGGCCTTCGACGTGCTCGCCGAGGGCGGGACATTCGTTGCCAAGGTCCTCGCCGGCGGTGCAGAAGCCAGTTTGCAGGCGCTCCTGAAGCAACGTTTTGCCAAGGTCGCCAACGTCAAGCCTCCCGCCTCCCGCGCCGACAGTTCAGAAAAGTACGTCGTCGCCACCGGGTTCCACGGCGCGGGCTGAGAGGGCCCGTCGTCCAAGCTCGGAGCCGCTCGGCCTCGCGGGTCCCGATTGGTGCGGCTATCAGGGGCGTGGTGGTGCCGGGGCGTCGGCCAACGGGGGCTTCGGGAGGTTGTCCTGCCGCCGCTCTGCCGCGGCCGAGCGAAGGGACACCTCAGAGCGCCGACACGCCTTGCCAGACGAGCCGCAGGGCGATGAGCGCAAGCAGAACGTCGAGCACGCGCTTGAACCGCGCGTCGGTGGTGCGGTCGAGGATGAGACGGCCCGCGAGCGTGCCGAGGAAACCGGCGACGATCATCGCAAGGATGACCGCGGCCCAATCGGCAAAGGAAAACCCCAAAACGGCAAAGACGCCCGTCTTCAGTCCGTGCTGGGCCGTCATGAGGCTCGCATGGGTTGCCACGAAGCCGTGTCGCGGCAAGTCGAGGGCGCGGGTGAAGGCGGCGACGAAGAGGCCGGTCGCGCCGAAGAACATCGTCAGGAACGACGAAATCAGACCGGTCAGCGCCGGCCAGCGGGTGAAAAGGGCGGGCGGGCGGAAGCCGAGCGACCAGAGGATGAAGAGGCCGACGCCGATCTGAACGAGTGCCGGTGCCAGATTGACGACGATTACTCCGCCCAGTGCAGCGCCCGCCACGGAGCCCGCGAGAAACCGAGGTACGGCGCGCCAGGCGATGTGTCGGGCGAGAAGGCCGGCCCGCCCGAGATTCGACGCCAGTTGAACGGCACCGTGGACCGGCACGAGCGCCGCGGCGGGCAGGAGGCTCGCTGCGGCGGCGAGAAGCAGCGCACCGCCGCCAAGCCCGAAAGCCGCGGTGATGAAGGAGCCGAGGAAGCTTGCGAGGAGAAGAAATCCGAAGGCTGCAGCCGACAGGTCCGGGCCAAAACAGAGGAAAAGACTATCTATGTCAGGGCCCTATAGGTCGGTCTTTCGGTTCGCGCGTAACTCCAGAAATTGTATACGATAGTATGCCAACCCGCACAAGCCATCAACACCCGCCGGGTCTCCGGCCCCCTGGCCTGGCAGCGATCCGGTCTGAAGTGTTGCGTCCTGCGGGGTTCCGATGTCTAGACTCGGTGCGAGGCACTCAGGCACGCAACCCGGGACAGGCGCCATGCTCACACCGCGGACCTCTCTTGTCGTCCTTGCTCTCTCGGCCGCACTGACCGGCACGGCAGGGGCCGCGCCCCTGGTCTATTGTGCAAGGGAGGCCCCTGAGGGGTTCGATCCGGCGCTTTACGCCGACCGTTCGACCTTCATTGCCTCGAGCCGCCAGATCTACGACCGGCTCGTCGATTTCGCTCCGGGGACGACCGCGCCGGTCCCCGGTCTTGCCGAAAGCTGGACGGTGTCCGACGACGGCCTCAAGGTCACCTTCACGCTCCGTTCGGGGGTTGCGTTCCATGCCAACGAGGGGTTCACGCCGACCCGGGCGCTGAATGCCGACGATGTGGTCTTCAGCTTCGAGCGCCAGCGGCTCGAGGATCACCCCTATCACGCGGTGTCCGGCGGGACGTGGGACTACTTCGCGGCAATGTCGCTTCCGGCTCTCATCGGCGCGGTGGAGAAGGTCGACGACCGGACCGTCACCTTCGTTCTGACTCGGCCCGACGCGCCTTTCATCGGGACGCTGGCAATGGATTTCGCCTCGATCCTGAGCGCGGAATATGCCGATGCGATGGCGGCGGCCGGTACGCCGGAGCGGCTCGACACCGCACCCATCGGCACTGGGCCGTTCGCGCTCATCGCCGATGAGGACACAACGACGCTCCGGTTTGCAGCCCATGGGGAGCATTGGGGCGGTGCCCCGGCGATCGAAACGCTGGTCTTCGACATCACCCCCGATGCCGGGCAGCGGGCCGAGAAACTGGCCGCGGGGGCGTGCCATGCCATGGCCGACCCCCGCCCCGAAGACATCGCAGCGCTGGAAGGCAATGCCGAGATCGGCCTATTGCGCCAGCCGGGGCTCGACATCGGCTATCTGGCCTACAACACCCGGGTTCCGCCGTTCGACAACCCCGCCGTGCGGCGCGCGCTCAACATGGGGTTGAACCGGCAAGGCGTCGTCGAGGCCGTGTTCGGTGGCCGGGGGCAACTTGCCGAAACGCCGTTGCCGCCGGGGATGTGGGCCCATGACGCCACCGCGGCCGCCGACCCGTTCGACCCCGAGCGCGCCCGCGAGATGCTTGCAGCCGAGGGCGCCGACGGCCTGACGATGACGCTCTGGGCGATGCCGATCCGGCGCCCCTACAACCCCGATGCCCGCCGTATGGCCGAGCTCTTCGCGGCCGATCTCGGCGAGATCGGGGTCGAGGTCGAGATCGTGTCTTACGATTGGCCCGAGTATCTCAAGCGGTCCCGCGAGATCGACCGGGAGGGGGCGGTGCTCTTCGGCTGGTCGAGTGCCAACGGCGATCCCGACACCATCTTCGGCGAGCTTCTGGGCTGCGAAGGCCTGCGCCGCGGCAATCGCGCGCAATGGTGCCATGAGGAGTTCGACCGTCTGGTCGCCGAGGCACGGTCGGTGTCCGACCCCGCCACCCGCGCCGCGCTCTATGCCGAGGCCCAGGCGATCTTCCTCGACGAGGCCCCCTGGGCCACCATCGCCCATTCGGTCGAACTGATCCCGGTCCGGCGCGAGGTCGAGGGTCTCGCCATGGATGCCTTCGGCGGTCCGGTGTTCAAGGAGGCAAGCTTCGCCGAGTGATCCGTCGGGGATTGCAGGCGGCCGCCACAAGCCCCGGTCGATTCCTAAGGGCGGTTCCCGGACCGAAGCGGGCGTTTGGGTTTTGCTCCGGCCGGCGATCGCGAAACATGCCCCGGACCTCATTTGGGGCTCGCCCCTGTGGAGCGTTCCGCCTGTCGAGGTCCCGGGTCAAGCCCGGCGCGGGGTCGGTTGGAGGCTGCCGGCACAGCGCCCGGGCGACGGTCCCGTCCTCCCGTTTGCGGCCCGTGTCCAGCGCTTCGGGAGGCCGGTCCAAGCTCCCCCCACGAGCCGCTTCCCGCATTCTGCCCTAACCGTCGTAAAGGCCGAGGGTCCGCGCCCGCGCCTGGACGAGGGCCAGCACCGTGTCGATCGTCGGCGTCGCCACCGCTGCCGCCCGCCCAAGCTCGGTGACCGCACTCACCAACGCATCGATCTCCATCGGCCGGCCGCGTTCGAGGTCTTGCAGCATCGACGTCTTGTGGGCGCCGACCGATTGGGCGCCGGCGATGCGCTTGTCGATGTCGATGGCAAAGCGCGCGCCATGGGCCTCGCCGACCGCCTGGGCCTCTACCATCATCGCCCGGGCGATGGCGCGGAGGTCGGGCCGGGTGGTGAGGCCTTCGAGCGTTTCCCCGGTCAGCGCCGAGAGCGGGTTGAAGCTGACATTCCCCCAGAGCTTCATCCAGATCTCGTCGCGGACATTCGATTTCAGCGGCGCTTTGAACCCGGCCGTGCGGAGCGCGGCGGCAAAGGCGGTAGCCCGTTCCGTGGTGTCGCCCGAGGGCTCGCCAAGGGTGAAGCGGTCGCCCGCAAGAACGCTGATCCGCCCCGGCGCGGTGACCTCGGCGGCGGGGTAGACGACGCAGCCGAGTGCCTGTGCCGGCGGCAGGGCGGCGCTCACGGCCCCGCCGGGGTCGACCGCCTCGATCCGGCGCGCTGGGTCGCCGGGGAGGCCGTGGTAATACCAATAGGGCACGCCGTTCATCGCCGTGACGATGGTCGTGTCCGGACCGATCAGCGGGGCCAGCGCCGGAGCTACGCCGGGCACGGCATGGGCCTTGAGCGTGATGACGAGATAGTCCTGCGGCCCGAGATCGGACCCTCGGTCGGTGGCTGCGACCTCGGCGCGGGTCTCCGCGCCGTCCGTCTCCACCCATAGCCCATCTTCGCGGATCGCCGCCAGATGGGCGCCCCGGGCCACGACCGAGACGTCGCAGCCTGCCCGTGCCAGCCCATGGGCCATGTAACCGCCGATGGCCCCGGCACCGAAGACGCAGATCTTCATGTCAGCCCCAGCTTTTCTGCCAGTCCGATGCGCTGGAGCTTGCCCGTGGCCCCTTTTGGAATCTCGTCGACGATGACGATGGTGCCGGGCACCTTGAACGGAGCGAGCCGCGCGGCGGCGTGGTCGCGCAAGCCCGCCTCGTCCGCCTCCGCCCCCTCGGCCAGTACGATGGCGGCGGCGACATCCTCACCAAGCATCTTGTGAGGCCGCGCGAAGGTCACCGCCTGGGCGACGCCGGGATGGTCCATCAACACGTCATCGACCTCCTTCGGCGCGATCTTTTCGCCGCCGCGGTTGATGATCTCCTTCAGCCGTCCCCGGATCGTGAGGTAGCCGTCGCCGTCGAGACTGCCCTCGTCGCCGGTGCGGAACCAGCCGTCGGTCCAGTTCTCCGCATTCGCCTTGTCATTGCCCCGGTAGCCCGGGGTGACGTTCTCGCCGCGAATGACGATCTCGCCGATCTCGCCCGGAGGCAGGAGCGCCGCATCCGCCCCCATAATCGCCACTTCCGGCCCCGCCGCCGGGCCGACGCTGCCGGGCTTGCGGGCGGCGGGGGGCAGGGGGTTCGAGGCCATCTGATGCGCGGCCTCCGTCATCCCGTAGGCCTCGATCACGGGGCAGCCGAAGGTCTGTTCAAGCGCCTGGAGGACGGGAACCGGCAGCGAGGCCGAGGAGGAGCGCACGAAGCGGAGGTTGAGGGCGCCGAGCGCCTCTGGGTTGCGTTTCGCCCGCGCGAGGATCGCCTGATGCATGGTCGGGACGGCGGTGTACCAGGTCGGTTTTGCCGCGACCGCATGGGCGAAGAATTTCAGCGCGTCGAAGCCCGGGGCACAGACGATCGAGGCGCCGGCCTCTACCGTGGCAAGCACCGCCGCGATCAGCCCGTGGATGTGAAAGAGCGGCATCACGTTGAGGCAGCGGTCCTCTGCGGTCAGATCGAGGGTCACGGCGATGTTCCTCGCAGACCGGCAGATGTTGCGGCTCGTCAGCGGGACGATTTTGGGCCGCGAGGTGGTGCCTGAGGTATGCAGCACGAGTGCCGTGTCGTCGGGGCCGTTCACCCGCGCCTCGGTACCGGCGAGTGGCGCGCCGGTCGGGTCGACGAGGCCGGCTTCGGCCTCGAGCCGGACGGTTGCGATGCCGAGGCGCGCGGCGGCGGCCCTAGCGCGGGGGTTGGCGTCGATGTCGAGCACGACGAGCTTCGCCCCGAGGTCGTCGAGATAGAAGGCGAACTCGTCTTCGGTATAGGCGGGGTTGAGCGGGGCCGCCGTGGCATGGGCCGCGACACCGAGAAAGCCAAGTGCCGCCAGAGGCCCGTTGGCGGGCACAAGGCCGATATCGGTCCCGGGCCCGTAACCGAGGCCGGCAAGCTGGGCGCCGACCCGGTCGACCCGCGTGGCCACCGTTTCATAGTCGAGAAAGTCCTCGCCCGGCGCCCCGAGGCAGGGGCCCCGATGGCGGTCGAGAAGCGCGCGGATGGTGTCGGTGGTCATCGGGCGATCCCTTGCCAGATTGCCGGCCCGGGAGGCCCTTCCGCCTGTCTAGCCCCGTTTGCCCATCGAGCGGAAGAAGTCGAAGGCGGCGAAGGCGAAGGTCAGCACGATCACGATCACCAGATCGGGGCTCGGCACATGCCAGATCATCACGCCGAGAAACGCGCCGAGCATGACAAGCGCCAGAAGGGGCAGGATGTATTTCATCGTCGGTCCTCCGTGCCGGCGGCGTCGACCCAATCATAGAGCCAGCGGGCGGTTCTGAGAAGGCGCCCATCGCCGTCGCGCCGGGCGACGAGCTGGACGCCCATGGGCAGGCCGTTTTCGGCTTCGAGCAAGGGCAGGGTGATCGCCGGCATGCCGAGATAGGTCCAGAGCCCGTTGAAGATCGCGTCGCCGGTACGGGCAAGGCCCTCGGGCGCGGGCCCCGGGGCGGCCAGCGTCAGGATCGCGTCGGCATGTTCGAGAATTTCCTCGGTCGCCGCATAGAGCACCTCGCGCCAGTCGAGGGCGGCGAGGTAGCTCTTGGCGGTGACCGCCTCGCCCTTCGCCATCGCATCGCGCATTGGCTCGGACAGCGCCTCGGGGTGCCGCCCGTAGCGGTGATAGCATTTGGCGAGTTCGGCGAAGTGGATGCGCCAGCGCAGGTCGGCGGCATCGTCGAACGGCGCCGGGAGCGGCACTTCGAAACAGCCCTCGCCGAGGGCGGTGGTGAGTTCGCCGAACGCCGCTTTCGTCTCGTCGGTGGCGGTCTCCTCCCAGCCCGGCGGTTTCACGAAGGCGAAGACGGGCGTCAGCGGCGGCACCTCGGAGGCCGTGGCCAGCAGCCGCGGGGGCGGCGTTGGCGCGGTCGCGGGGTCTGCGGGGTCGTGGCCGAAGAACACGTCAGACAGAAGAGCTGCGTCCTGCGGGGTGCGGGCAAAGACGCCGACCGTGTCGAGCGTCGCGCTTTGCTGGAGGATACCGGTGCGCGGGATCGCTCCGAAGCTCGGCTTGAAACCCGTGACGCCGCAATAGGACGCGGGGCGGATCACCGACCCGGCCGTCTGGGTGCCCACCGCCAGCGGCACCATCCCAGCGGCCACCGCCGCCGCCGAGCCCGAGGACGAACCGCCCGGGGTATGGGCCGGATTGTGCGGGTTCGTCGTAGCGCCGGGATGCATGAAGGCAAGCTCCGTCGTCACGCTCTTTCCCATCAGGATCGCGCCGGCTTCGCGCAGCCGCGACACGATCCACGCCTCGGCCTCGGCAACGCGGCCTCTGTCGATGGCGGTCCCGTTCTCGGTGGGGATCTTCAGCGTGTCGACGATGTCCTTCAAGGCCACCGGCAGCCCGTGGAGCGGGCCAACCGGACGGCCCGAGCGGCGCAGAAGGTCGAGCCGGTCGGCCTGGTCGCGGACGAAATCGGCGTCCAACCACGCCCAGGCCCGTACCTCGGTCTCGCGATCTTCGACGACCGCGATCAGCGCCTCGACATAGTCCCGCGCCGAGAGGGCGCCGGACGCCATCAGGTCGCGCGCCTCGAGCGCGGTGAGCCCCGCGAGCGCGGGGTTCGCCTTCGTCACCGCCTCAGGGGCCATAGAAGAGGTTCGGCAGGTAGAAGACGACGTTCGGGAAGTTGTACATCATCGCCATCGAGATGAAGACACAGAGGAGAAACGGCATGCAGCCGGCGAAAATCTGCGTCAGACGCACCTCGGGTGGGGCGATCCCTTTCAGGTAATAGGCCGACATCGCCATGGGTGGCGTTAAGAAACTCGTCTGGAGGTTCAATGCGACCAGAATGCCGAAGAACAGCGGGTCGATCCCGAACAAGGGCAGGAGCGGCAGAAAGATCGGCACGAAGATGATGATGATCTCCGACCATTCGAGGGGCCAGCCCAGAAGGAAGATGATGAGCTGAGCCATCAGCAGGAACATCAGCGGCGTCAGATCGAGGCTCATGACGAATTCCTCGACGAGGTGCTCGCCGCCGAGCCAGGAGAAGACAGAGGCAAAGGTGAAGGAGCCTACGAAGAGCCAGCACACCATCGCGGTGGTCCGCACGGTCAGATAGACGCTTTCGCGCAATCGCTGCCATGAGAAGGCACGGTAGGCAAGCGCGAGGAGAATGCCCCCCAGCGCCCCGATGGAGGCGGCTTCGGTCGGTGTCGCAAGCCCGAAGAGGATCGAGCCCAGAACCGCGAGGATCAGGAACGCCAGCGGAAAGAAGCTCGTGAGCAGCATCACAAGAAGCTTGCCCATCGGCACATCCGGCACGTCGTCCGCCGTCGGGCGCGGAGCGACCGAGGGCTGAAGCATCGAGCGGCCGACGACGTAGAGAATGTAGAGACCCACCAGCGTGAAGCCCGGCAGGAGCGCGCCGGCATAGAGCCGCACGATCGAGACGTTCGAGGCCGCGGCATAGACGATCAGCATGATCGAAGGCGGAATGAGGATGCCGAGCGTCCCGCCGGCACAGATGATGCCGGAGGCGAAGGAGTTGTTGTAGCGGGCCTTCAGCATCTGCGGGAGTGCGAGAAGCCCCATGAGCGTGACCACCGCGCCGACGATACCGGTCGCAGTGGCGAACAGCGCGCAGGTGATGAGCGCGGCCACACCCATCGAGCCGGGGATGTTCTTTGCCGCGATGTTGAGCGTCGAAAAGAGCCGGTCGACGATATTGGCGCGCTCCACGATGTAGCCCATGAAGAGAAACAGCGGCACCGCCGTCAGCACCTCATTCGACATCACCGAGAAGGTCTGGTTGACGAAGAGGTCGAATATTCGGTTGTTGAAGAACCCCTCGATCCAGAGGGAGGTGCTTTCCCACCAGCCGGCATCCTCGTCGAGGCGGTTATAGCCCCGCCACATCCGGCCGGCGTCGTAATAGGCGTAGTAGCCGAAGCCGATGCCCATGGCCATCAGCGTGAAGGCGATGGGGAAGCCGAGGAACACCATGAAGATGAAGATCCCCAGCATCATCAGCGCAACCTGCGGGTCGGTCATGGGTGCGCATCCCCTTCGGCTTTGTCGGCTTCGCGCATCAGAAGGTCTTCGGTCTCGAAAACGTCCTCGTCGGCTTCCAGCCATTCGTTGTTGCGGATCGCGAGGATGCAGCGCATCACCTGGGCGATGCCCTGGATGAAAAGCAGGATCCCGGCGGCGACGATCACCGTCTTGAACTGGTAGATCGGGATGCCCGCAGGCGAGTTCACCGACACCTCGGTGTAGGAGATCGACCGGGCGGCGTATTTCCAGCCCGCGAAGATCAGCGCCGTAACGCCCGGAAAGAAAAACAGGATGTAGAGGACGAGGTCGACCTTGGCCTGGTTTTTCGGCTGCCAGAGCCGGTAGAGGAAATCGCCCCGCACATGGCCGCCGCGCGACAGCGTATAGGCCCCGCCCATCATGAAGAGCGTGCCGTACATGATGAACGACACGTCGAGCGCCCAGACGGTCGGGTTGTTGAGCACGTAGCGGACGAAAACCTCGTACCCGGTGCCCACCGCCATCAGGAGGATCAGCCAGGCGAAGGCCTTGCCGAACCAGGCGGAAAGAGCATCGGCAAACCGGATATACCCGAGCATCGGACCCCTCCCTCAAAACATCCCGGCGGCTCGGGCCGCCGGGATGGGTCTCGTTTCAGATCGCGGGGATCAGAGCTTCAGCCGGCCCGGGAAGTAGTGCTCGTAAGCGAGCGCGTAATCGGGCGCGTTCATCAGTTCGTAGAAGGTGACCCGCTCGACCCATTCGCGCTGGCTGTCGAGCGTCCGCTTCATGAACTCGTCCTCTTCGAGCTCGGGGATCAGCTCGTCCCAGGCCCGGATTTGCGCATCGAGGATCTCTTTCGAGGTCCGGTGCACGGTGACGCCCGCGTTTTCCTGAAGCCACTGAAGGTCCGCCGAATAGCGGTTCATGGCTTTCGCGGTGTTGGCGGTCGAGGCCGCTTCCACGGCGTATTTCAAGATCGCCTGGTGCTTGGGGTCGAGGTCTTCAACGAAGGTCCGCGACAGCAGGAATTCGAACGCTTCCGACGCCTGATGGTAGGACGACAGATAGTAGTTCTTCGCCACGTCATGGGCGCCGAAATCCTTGTCCGACGAGGGGTTGTTGAACTCAAACGCGTCGATCACGCCGCGCTCCATGGCGGGCACGATCTCGCCTCCGGGAAGCTGGGCGACGGACATGCCGAGCTTGGCCATGAGGTCTGCGGCCAGACCGACGGTGCGGTACTTGAAGCCATCAAGGTCAGCGACCGTGTTCACTTCGTTTTTGAACCAGCCGAACGGTTGGGCGAACATCGGAAAGCCCATGTAGCCGATGACGTCGAGGCCCATAATGTCCTGGGTCAGCTCGCGGTAGAGCTCCGCGCCGCCGCCTTCGTAGAACCAGCTCATCATCGTGGTCGCCGAGCCGCCGAAGACCGGGCCAGTGCCAAAGAGCGAGGCCGCTTTGTTCTTGCCGTACCAGTAGACGGGCACCGAGTGCGCGGCGTCGATGACGCCGTCATTGACCGCATCGAGCACCTGGAAGGCGGCGACGACGGCGCCGGCCGGCAGGACGTCGACCTTCAGCTCGCCGCCCGACATCTCGTCGACCC
Source organism: Paracoccaceae bacterium (assembly GCA_030066905.1). Lineage (GTDB taxonomy): Bacteria > Pseudomonadota > Alphaproteobacteria > Rhodobacterales > Rhodobacteraceae > JASJAR01. Next base: position 45,903 of record JASJAR010000005.1, read on the forward strand.
GGGTCGCGTAATCCTTGGCGAATTCGTCCCAGATGTTTGCCGCTCCCCACGACGTCTGCATCTTGATGACGATGGGCGCCTGCGCCAGAACCGCCGGCGCGGCCAGAGTGGCGCTCGCGGCTGTCCCGCCGGCGAGCGCGGACTTTTTCAGAAACGACCGACGGCTGACGGTCTTGCCATGTGACGACATTTAGATCCTCCCAAATCTCACGTCCGGCCCGGGACGCCCCGGGCCTATGATATGCAACAGAAATGCGAAAACTCATTCTGCTGATGGACATGCACATAGCATGTTAGGGTCGGATCGCAATCTGCCAAATTGACGATTTGGTAAGATATGTAAACCAAATCTCAGGTGTTTAGGGCTGTTTGCGCTACCGTTACCGCCTCATGTCTCCGCGATCTCGAACGGTGTGGCAAACCGGTGCTCTTCGAGATTCGAGCCCGGCCCGATCCGGTCGATGACCGCGAAGAGGCCGGGGGCGGCGAGGGGGGTGAGCACCCCGTGCCAGGTGCCCCGGTGGACATTCACCGCCTGTCCGGGGCGGGTGAGAAAGGCGAGGGGCCGGCCCGGGGTGCCGTTCTCGTCCGGGGCGACTGTGACGAGAAACCCGTGCTCGGACATCGGCACGAAGCATTGGCTGCCCTCGGGGTGGCGCTCGACCATGTCGAGGCGGTAGGGCAGCGTCCGCGGTTCGGCCTGAAAGAGGCTCACGCCGGCCCGGCCGTCGCCGAAGTCGAGCCGGGCGCGGTCGTGAAACCGCCCGCAGAGGCCGGCGTTGATGAGCCGGTCGGGGGCGCCGGAGGTGTCGAGGAGGTCGCCGAAGGGGGCGAAGGCTTCGGCGTCAATAGGCTCTGCGACGATCTTCACGGCAGCCGGTCCATCAGCCGCAGCTCGGCGATCCGCGCGACCTGTTCGCAGGCCTCGTGGAACTCGGTCTCCCGGTCGTTTTCGATGCGGCGCTCGAAGGCGGCGAGGATCGAGGCCTTGGTGTTGTCGCGCACCGCGATGATGAAGGGAAAGCCGAAGCGCTCGGTATAGGCGCCGTTGAGCCGAGTGAATCTGTCGCGCTCGTCGTCGGTGAGCGCATCGAGCCCGGCGGAGGCCTGTTCGGCGGTCGAGGCGTCCGTCAGGCGCTTGGCCGCTGCGAGTTTGCCGGCAAGGTCTGGATGGGCATTGAGCACCGCGTGGCGTTTTTCTTCGGGCGCGGCTCTGAACGCCCGGGCAAGGGCGCCCGCGAGCCCCCGAGCGCTGTTATGGGCAGGCCCGAGTTCGAGCCGGTGCGCAGCTTCGGCGACCCAGGGGGAATGTTCGTAGACGTCTCCGAACGCGGCAACGAAAGCCGCGCGGTCCATTTCCGAGGGCCGGGGGCCGGCGGGTGCGGGGTGGTGTTCGCGCCAATAGGCGGCGACCTCTCCCCTCGTGGCGAACCAGACATCGCCTTTCGACCGGGCGTGCGCCAGAAACCGCTGAAGCCCCGCCATCCGACCCGGCTTGCCTGCGAGTCGGCAATGGAGCCCCAGCGACATGATCTTTGGATGCCCCGCCGCACCATCGGCGTGAAGAACGTCGAACACATCCCTGAGATAGATGAAATACTCCTCGCCATTGGCAAACCCCTGAGCGCCGATGAAGCGGGCGTCGTTTGCATCGAGCGTGTAGGGCACCACGAGCTGGTCGCGCCCATCATGGCGGTGCCAATAGGGCAGTTCGTCGGCATAAGAGTCGGCCACCCAGTCGAACCCGCCGTCTTCGGCGGCAAGGTTCACCGTCTGCATGGACGCCCGGCCGGTGTACCAGCCCCGGGGCCGCGCCCCGGTGATCTCCCGGTGAAGCGCGATGGCTTCGGCCATGTGCGCCCGTTCCTCGGCCTCGGCGAAGTCCTTGTACTCGATCCAGCGAAGCCCGTGGGAGGCGATCTCCCAGCCCGCGTCCTTCATCGCCGCGACCTGTTCGGGCCCTCGCGCCATGGCCGACGTCACCCCGAAAACGGTGACCGGCACCCCGGCCCCGGTCAGCAGCCGGTGGAGCCGCCAGAACCCGACCCGGGCGCCGTAATCGTACATTGTCTCCATGTTCCAGTGCCGCTGGCCGGGCCAGTTTTGCGCGCCGATGATGTCGGAGAGGAAGGCTTCGGACTGGGCGTCCCCGTGTTCGAGCGAGTATTCGCCCCCTTCCTCATAATTCAGAACAACTTGCACGGCGATCTTCGCACCATTCGGCCAGGCTTTGAGAGGCGAGCGGGGCCCATAGCCCAGAAGATCGCGGGAATAGCGTTTCATCTTAGTCTCCGTGGACGGCGAAGGCTTCGATGGAGGCGCCCTGGGGCGGGACCAGCCGGAACTTCTCGCGCACCCCGGCGGCATCGAGTTCGCGGGTGAGGATCATCAGCGTGTTCACCGGCTGCCCCTCGCAGAAGGCCGCCATCTGATCGATCTCGTTTTGCGCCACGGGCCGGGCCGCGTCGAGGTCCGGCGCGCCGTAGCTCTCGACGAAATGGGCCGCAAGCCGGTCGGTCAGTGCGGTCATCTCGGCCTCTGTGATGTCGGCCACCGCGACCACCGAGGCCCGCCCAAAGCTTTCAAGCCCGAGCCAGGAATTCTCGAAGGCCACTTTCGCCACCCCCTGAAGCTCGGCCTCCGTCCAGTCGGCGAATTCGAACGTGCCGGGGATCGCCCATTCCCCGGGCTCGGCGGCGGGGTCGAAGACGTTGGTGTCGCTCTCGTCGAGGCGGATCACGCGGGCAAAGAGCATCAGCCGCCCCCGAGAAGCGTGGTGAGCGGGATGACGCGGGTCTCCGGACCGCTGCGGAGAAGCATCCCGCCATTCTCGTCGAGCCCGACGAACGTGCCGGGGGCAGGCTCGGTCACCTCCTCGCCGATCCGGTCGCATTTGCCGCGCCATTCGGCATGAAGCGGCCCGAGCCCGTCTTCCACGAAGCGGTGGATCCAGACGAGCATATGCCGCGACCAACTTTCGATCAGCGCCGGCGTGGTGATGTCGATGCAACCCTCCTCGTGGAGTGCCGTCCGACCGGGGCGCGCGCCGGGGTCCCCCGGCAGCGGCGTTACCGCCAATTCGGCCCCGATAACGAGCCAATCGGGCACCGCGCCCGGCTCGTCGGTCGACGCCGCCATCCGCAACGCCCCGGCCGCAGCCCCATTGACCTTCACCGTCGCGGGCCAGTCGAATTGTACCGCCACCTCCGGCGGCGCGAGCGCCCCGAGCGCGTCGGCCAGCCCCAGAGAGACCGCGAAAAGGGCGCCGGCGGCCTCGGACAGCGGGGTTTCGGGGACGAGTACGATTGCGGTACGGAACGCCCCGTCATCCTCGGCGTAATAGACCGTTCCCGCGTCGATCTCCTCGGTCATTGCGACGGCCACGGCCTTCTCGAACGGGTCGAGCCGAGGCGCCAGCGGCACGCCGGTGAGAAGCGGCGGGAAGGCAGGCGTTTCGACGAAGATCGTGGCGGTCGTCATCGCGGGAACACCGTCTCGATCAGCCGGTCGGCCACGGCCCAGAACCCGGCCGATTGCGGCCCGTCGGGCTTCATCGCGACGATCGGCGCGCCGCCGTCGCCGGCCACCCGGATGTCGAGGTCGAGGGGGATTTCGCCAAGGAACGGCACCCCGATCTTTTCGGCCTCGGCCTTCGCCCCGTCATGGCCGAACGGGTGGTGTACCTTGCCGCAGCCGTCGCAGACGAAGGCGGCCATGTTCTCGACGATGCCGAGGATCGGCGTCTCCATCCGCTGGAACATGTCGATGCCCTTGCGCGCATCGATCAGTGCGATGTCCTGGGGGGTGGAGACCACGACGGCGCCGGCCACCTCCGTCTTCTGACAGAGCGTCATCTGCACGTCGCCCGTGCCGGGGGGGAGGTCGACGAGCAGCACGTCGAGCCGGCCCCACTGGACCTGGCCGAGCATCTGCTGGAGCGCGCCCATGAGCATCGGTCCGCGCCAGACGAGGGCCTCGTTCTCGGCCACCATGAGCCCCAGCGACATCACCGTGACCCCGTGGTTCCGCAAGGGGAGGATGACATTGCCGCCCGGCGAGGAAGGGCGCCCGGAAACCCCCAGCATCCGCGGCTGGGAGGGCCCGTAGACATCCGCATCGAGAAGGCCGACGCGCTTGCCCCGTGCCGCCAGCGCCACGGCGAGATTGGCCGATAGGGTGGATTTGCCAACTCCGCCCTTGCCGGACGCGATGGCGATGACCTTGTCGACGCCGGGCAGTTTCGCCGGGCCCTGGGGGGCTGCCGGTTTCGGGGCGAAGTCCTTGAGGCCGAGATCGGGGGGCGGCGGGCGAACGGCCTCGCCGGCCCCGGCATGGGCGGTCAACACGGCGTTGACCGAGGTCACCCCATCGAGTGCGGCCACGGCCTTTTCGGCAGCCGTCCGCAGAGGCTCCATCGCCCCGCCCCGCGCGGCATCGACTTCGAGGACGAAACTCACCTTGCCGTCGGTCACCGAGATCGACTTAACCTGATCGGCCGAGACGATGTCGGTCCCCCGCGCGGGGTCGACGACGCCGCCCAGAGCGGACCGCACCCGCTCCGCGTCGAGCTTCGTCATGTGGTGATGTCGCCTTCGACCGTGTGGGTCAGGTCCACACCGTCGATGGTCAGCACCACCTTGGCCTTCAGCGGCCCTGCGGGCAGGCTTCCGGCGGCCTTCGCATCGCGGACCGCCTCCTCGATCTTCTGTTGCGAAGTGACCCCCACGGTCTTGAGGAACTTTCTCAGCGACATGTTGAAATCATCGTCGGACATGGCCTGCCTCCCGGATCGGCCCCGAAAGGGGGGCGCTTGCACAAAAACCCGGTCGAGATCATCATTGCCTTTCAAGGGAGGTGCAAGCGTCTTGCGGTTCGTTCTTGCGTTCATCGTCGGGCTCTTGTCCGGTCACGCTGTCGCCGACGACGCGCTCGTCAGGCTCGCCATGCCCGATGCGATGCGCCAGATCGGGTTCGACAAACACCTCCTCCCACGGTTCAAGTTCAAGACCAGAATCGCGGTCACCGCGGTGGCGCCCGACGCGCCGGCCGACATGGTCCTCGCCGTCGAGGCCGACGGCGGCACCCGGGTGTTTTCCGACGATGCGGGGGCGGTCTGGCGTGTTGCGGCGACCGGCGAGGCCCGCGCCGAAGAGGTGCGCGCCTTCATCGACTGGCTCCGTTCGACACCGGGAAAGGCGGCCATCGAAACCTTCGCCCCCGACGGCGTCGCGCTCTTCACGACCGAGGTGAGGTCGCAGAGCGTCGCGGCGGCCGAAACGGTCGATGGCGACACCGCCCTCGGCTCGCGGCTGGCCCTCGTCCATTGCGGGCGCTGCCATGTGGTCGATGCGCGGAACCGGATGGGCGGGATCGGCTCCACCCCGTCATTCGCCGCGCTCCGCGCCCGCGCGCGCTGGAGCGATCTGTTTCTGACCTTCTGGACGGCGAACCCGCACCCCTCCTTCACGCAGGTTCAGGGTTACACCGAGCCCTTCGCTGCTGACCGCCCGGTCCATATTGCGCCGGTGCTGATGACGATGGAGGAACTCGAAGCGATCACCGCGTTCGTCGCGACCATCGAGCCGAAGGACCTCGGGCGTCAGGTAGAGGCCAACTGACGGGCGCGCCAGGGCCGACCCGGGCGCCATCCCGGTCCCTTCTTTGTTCCAGAAATACTCGAAGACGAAGCTTCGCCGGCAGCAACTCCCGCGAGGTCAGTTCTCCTTCTTCTCATCGAGATAATCCTCGGTCGTGCGCACTCTCGGGCGTTCGCCCATCCGGAACGGCGAGGCGTCCTGGTGGTATTGCGCCTGGACCCGGCAATCGTCGCACATCTGGATCAGCCTGGCATTGTCCGAGCCCCGGTACATCCAGTGCTGGCCGTCGAGCTTTTCGACGATCTTCTCGATCGTCGAGCGGGTGCCGAAGGGCTTGCCGCAGGAGATGCATTCGAACGGCTCTTCCTCGTTGAGGATGCGCGGGGCGAAGGCCTCCTTGGAAAGGTCGAGGCCGGGGGCGAGGGCGATGGCGTCCTCTGGGCAAGCGGCGGCGCAGACGCCGCATTGGAGGCAGGCGGTTTCCTGGAAATTGACCTGCGGCTTGTCGGGGCTGTCGCCGAGGGCACCGACGGGGCAGAGCGAAACGCAGGCCAGGCACAGGGTGCAGGCATCCTGGTCGATGACGATGGCACCGTAGGGCGCGCCCTCGGGGAGCGGTATGTTCGGCGTCTGCGGTGCGGCCAGTGCGGCCGCGGCGATGCGGGTGACCTCGCGGCGACCGCCGAGGGGAAGGATCGGGTCGTGTCCCGGCGCCAAGGCAGGCAGGGCGGCAAGGGCACCCGGCAGGGCGTCGGGATCGGCGACGTCGATGAGATGGACCCGGCCCGTCTTCCCGGCGCCGGCGGCGACGGCCTCGGCCAGAGCCATGCCGGCGTCGAGGACCGCCCGGTCCGACCGGGGCGAGACCAGGAGACCCGCCGAAGCGAAGCCCACACCGAGCGCGGCGAGAAGCTCGGCATGGCCGACCGTCTCCACGTTGGCGACCTCGACGGGGATCACGTCCGCCGGAAGGCCATCGCCGAAGCGGGCGAGGAGCCGGATCATCTCGCCGCCGTGCTCGGCGTCGTGAAAAAGCGCGCGGGGGGCCGTGCCGCCGGCGTCGCGGTAGGCTGAGGCGAGGGCGCGCAGGCGCTGGAACAGAAATTCCGCCGGCGGGTCGTCGTAGCTTGCCGCGCCCGAGGGGCAGACGGCGGCACAGGCGCCGCAGCCGGCACAGATGTCGGCGTCAATTGCAACTGTATCACCGGCCGGCGCAATCGCTCCGGTGGGGCAGACCGAGAGGCAGCGGGTGCAGCCGGGCTGCCCGGCTCGGGAATGGGCGCAGAGGCTTTCCTCGAAGCGGATGTAGAGCGGTTTTTCGAACACCCCCTGATAGGCAACGGTGCTCGCGATGGCGCGGGCCACCGCCGCGGGGTCGCGCGCGTCGGCCCGGACATAACCCTCGCGCTTGTGGTCGGCTGGAAAGATCGGGCCCTCGCCGCGGAGATCGAGAACGATGTCGCAGGTCGAGTGCGCGGTCTCCTGCGGTGCGGAGAACCTTGCCGGTCCGCGTCCGCCGGGCTGCATCTGGCGGTAGCCTTCGACCGTCACGGCAAAGCCGCCAAGCGCGCCCGTCGCCGACTTCAGGCGCCCCAGCGCCATGTCGTAATCCGCTGTCGGCGCGAGATCGCCGGGATCGGCCGGCAGCAGGAGCGTTGCGGCCAGACCCGCCTCGGCCAGCGATTCGGCGGCCGAGACGCCGGCCTCGCCCGCACCGAGAACGAGCACCGTTCCCTCGGATACGACGTCCTTCGTGGGCGTCGCCGGCGGGACGAGGCGGGCTTCGGCGAGAAGGGCGGCCTGTTTGGCAAAAGCGCGTCCGTCCGACGTCCAGCCGGCCCGGTCGCGGATGTCGGCGGCGACGACCTCGCCGGGGCCGCCGACCTCGCCGATGAGGTCCTCAAAGAGGCTCGCCATCTGTCCGCAGGCGATGAGCGTGGTGCCGTCCTGCCTCAAAGCGGCTGCCGCGGTTTCGATATCGCCGGTGCAGAGCCGGTCGGCGGTCACGACCTCCTCCGCCCCTGTCGCCACACCGGCGCTGGCCGCATCGACGGACTGGCTGCCTTCGCAGGTGCAAAGCAGAACGCGGTCGATCCTTCGCATGGGCTCCTCCCTGAGCGCGGGCTTAGGCATATTGGTCAGATGTTTTGACAAGTGCAATCGGGCGTGCCTAGGCTTTTGCGGTCAGGGGAGGTCGTGCATGACGTCGGTCGCAAATGAGATATCGATGCCGCTCGGCATCGTGCTGCGCCGGACACCGGGGGTGACGCGGTGGGCGCGCCATGCCTGGAAGCCGGTCGGCGTCCTGCCCGGCGCGGGGCCGGCGGAGTGGCGGCTTCTGCGCGAGGACGGGGAGGTGCGTGAATATCACGCCGCGACCTTGGCGCTGGAACTCCACCGCACGGACGTCGAGGCCTACAAGGTGTCGCTGACGATGGAGCCGCCGGCGGTCTTCGTCGTGCTCCGGCCGGACGACCGCGCGGATGCGCCTGCGGATGTTACCGTCCACGCGGTCACGGCTTCGGCCTATGAGGCGCAGGATTACCTCGATTCGGGCGAGGAGATCGTCGAGGCGGTGCCGATGCCCGAAGGGCTCGTCGCCTGGCTGCGCGACTTCGTGGACGGCCACTACGAGGAGACCCCGTTCGTGAAACGCAAGCGCGACAGAAAGCGGGTCGATCTGGCCGAGGACGGTATCGGCGATGCGCGGATTCGCCAGACGGCGGATGTCTACCGCGCGCCCGGCGCGATCAAGGCAAAGGCCGGCCCCCATTGAGCGACGAGGACCAAGATATCTTCGGGCGCTGGTCGCGCCGGAAGCGGGCTGTGGCCGAGGAGGCGGCCGCCGAGGCTCCGCCCGAGGCGGTGACCGCCTCCGCGCCGGACGCGCTTGAGGAAACCGAAGAGGAGGCGCTGGCGCGGCTTGGTCTGCCCGACCCCGACACGCTCGGGGAGGGTGACGATTTCAGCGCCTTCATGCAGGCCGGGGTGCCGCCGATGCTGCGCCGCCGGGCGTTGCGCAAGCTCTGGGGGACCAACCCGGTGCTCGCCAATGTCGACGGCCTCGTCGACTACGGCGAGGACTTCGCCGCTGCCGATCTGACGCCCGATGTCGTGGCCACGGCCTATCGGGTCGGGAAGGGGTTTCTGAAACAGGCCATGGAGGCGGGATCCGAGGCCGAGGACGAGACCTCGCCGGCGAATGACCATGCGACGGACGTGGCTGTTGGTTTCGACGACGAGCGGGGCGAGTTGTCGCACCCGGAAAGCGATCCCGCACCGGTTGCAGGCCCGGTCGAGGCGGCGTCTGAGGAGGAAATCGCTTTTCGTCCTAGGCGGATGCGGTTTCGCGCCGATACCTGAGTGAAATTATAAGTTATTGATCCGCCAAGACTTTTCGCTCGGCAAATTGGAAAAAACTGTTGCCCAGTGGCGAAGGAGCCGTCTACCGTTCTGGATACGAAGGCATGCCGGGGAGTGACCGTTGGCGCAAATGCCCAGCCAGAGCCGTGTGGAGGAGACCCTGACGGAAGAGGATGCGCTGCGTGCAGACATGTACGCGCTTCTGGCGACATTGCTGGCGCGCCCTCCCGGTCAGGATGTGCTCGACAAGGCCGCGAGCTTAAGCGGCGACGCCTCCGAGATCGGGCGCGGCGTGACCGCCCTGGGCAAGCTTGCACGACAGGCGACACCGGCCTCGGTCGAGCGCGAATACAACGCGCTCTTCATCGGGCTCGGGCGCGGCGAGCTTCTGCCCTATGCCAGCTACTACCTCACCGGGTTTCTCAACGAAAAGCCGCTGGCACTGTTGCGCCAGCACATGGCCAAGCTCGGCATCGAGCGGGCCGGCGACGTCAAGGAACCCGAAGACCACATCGCCACGCTCTGCGAAATGATGGCCGGTCTCATTCGCGGCGCCTTCGGAGAGGTGCTCTCGGTCGAAGACCAGCACGCTTTTTTCAACACCCATGTCGCCACCTGGGCGGGTCACTTCTTCGGTGACCTCGAAGGGGCGAAGGGGTCGGTATTCTATGCGCCCGTCGGCAAGATCGGGCGGGCGTTTATGGAGATCGAGATCGAAGCCTTCCGGATGGATTGAAGGCGCAACCGGGCGGGGGACGGCCCCCGGCCAGAGGAGGAGGAGGACACGCATGTCCAAGAAGAAAGACGGCAACTCGCGCCGCGACTTTCTGAAACTGGCCGGGACGTCGGCACCGGCAGCCGTCGCGGCGATGGCCGTCGGCGGCGAGGCGGCGGCAGGCGAGGTCGAAAAGACCGGCGGCCTGCCGAAGACCGAACACGTCAAGAAGTACCTCGCCAGCGCGCGATTCTGATCGACGACAGGTCGGTGCGGACATCCAGGGGAACGGTTGCGTGACGCCCAGACCCCGAGACCCGGACCGAGGACGACAGCGGGGCAGGACGCCCCATCGGAGGACACCACATGCTTAGGAAAAAGACTGGCGGGATTGCGAGAGGCTCCCGGACGTCGACTATCCTCGAAAAGGCAGCGAGCGCGAAGGTCGACCGGCGCAGCTTTCTGCGCACATCCGGTCTCGCCATCGGCGGGCTGGCCGCGTTTTCGGCTGCGGGCCGGGTGACGCCGGCAGCGGCGCAGACGGCGCCGCGCACGCCTGAGATCGTCAAGTCGGTGTGTACCCATTGCTCGGTCGGCTGCACGGTGCTCGCCGAAGTCGACAACGGTGTCTGGACCGGCCAGGAACCGGCCTGGGACAGCCCATTTAACCTCGGTGCTCATTGCGCCAAGGGGGCGGCAGTGCGCGAGCACGCCCATGGCGAGCGGCGCCTGAAATACCCGATGAAGCTCGAAGGCGGCGAGTGGAAGCGCGTCTCCTGGGATGAGGCGATCAACGAGATCGGCGACAAGATGATGGAGATCCGGGACAGCTCTGGCCCTGACTCGGTCTATTGGCTCGGCTCGGCGAAGCACAACAACGAGCAAGCCTATCTCTTCCGCAAGTTCGCCGCCTATTGGGGGACGAACAACGTCGACCACCAGGCGCGGATCTGTCACTCGACGACGGTGTCGGGGGTGGCGAACACATGGGGCTACGGCGCCATGACGAACTCCTACAACGACATCCACAATTCCCGCGCGATCTTCATCATCGGCGGCAACCCCGCCGAGGCGCACCCGGTTTCGCTCCTGCATGTGCTGCGTGCCAAGGAACAGAACAACGCCCCGGTGATCGTCTGCGACCCGCGGTTCACCCGCACCGCCGCCCACGCCGACGAATATGTCCGGTTCCGGCCGGGCACCGACATTCCGCTGGTCTGGGGCATCCTCTGGCACATCTTCGAGAACGGCTGGGAGGACAAGGAGTTCATCCGGACCCGGGTCTGGGGGATGGATCAGATCAAGACCGAGGTCGCGAAATGGACGCCCGAGGAGGTCGAGCGGGTTACCGGCACGCCGGGCTCCCAGCTTGAGCGGGTGGCGCGGACACTCGCCAACAACCGCCCCGGCACCGTGATCTGGTGCATGGGCGGCACCCAGCACACCAACGGCAATGCCAACACACGGGCCTATTGCGTCTTGCAGCTTGCCCTTGGGAACATGGGCGTGACCGGCGGGGGGACGAACATCTTCCGCGGCCACGACAATGTTCAGGGGGCGACCGACCTCGGCGTTCTCAGCCACACGCTGCCGGGCTATTACGGGCTCGCCGCCGGCTCCTGGGCCCATTGGGCGCGGGTCTGGGAAGAGGACCTCGACTGGCTCAAGGGCCGGTTCGCCACGATCCAGGGGGCGGACGGCAAGGACAAGCCTCTGATGAACTCCAACGGCATCCCGGTGTCGCGCTGGATCGACGGGGTACTTGAGAACAAAGATAACATGGACCAGCCGGACAACGTCCGGGCCATGGTGCTATGGGGCCACGCGCCGAACTCTCAGACCCGGATGGTCGAGATGAAGGACGCGATGGAGAAGCTCGACATGCTCGTCGTGGTGGACCCGTTCCCGACCGTGTCGGCAATCCTCCACGACCGCCAGGACGGGGTCTATCTCCTCCCGGCCTCGACCCAGTTCGAGACCTACGGCTCGGTCACCGCGTCGAACCGCTCGATCCAGTGGCGCGACAAGGTCATCGACCCGCTGTTCGAGAGCCTTCCCGATCACATCATCATCGCCAAGTTCGCCAAGAAGTTCGGCTGGGACGACCGGTTCTTCCGCAATATCGAGGTGAATGCGGAGACCGACGAGCCGCTGATCGAGGATGTCACCCGGGAGTTCAACCGCGGCATGTGGACCATCGGCTATACCGGCCAGAGCCCGGAGCGGATCAAGTCGCACATGGCGAACCAGCACATGTTCGACCGTACGACGCTCCAGGCCATCGGGGGGCCGAACGACGGGGAGTATTACGGGATGCCGTGGCCCTGTTGGGGCACCGCCGAGATGGCCCATCCGGGCACGCCGAACCTTTACGACATGTCGAAACCGGTCTCCAAAGGCGGTCTCACCTTCCGGGCGCGCTTCGGCGTCGAGCGGGACGGGGAGAACCTTCTGGCCGAGGGCGTCTACTCCCAAGGGTCCGAGATCCAGGACGGCTACCCGGAGTTCACCATGCAGATGCTGATGGACCTTGGGTGGGACGGCGATCTCACCGACGAGGAGCGGGCGGCGATCGATGCTGTGGCGGGCCCAAAAACCAACTGGAAGACCGACCTTTCGGGCGGCATCCAGCGGGTGGCGATCAAGCACGAGTGCGCGCCCTTCGGGAACGCCAAGGCCCGCGCGGTGGTCTGGACCTTCCCCGATCCGGTGCCGGTGCACCGCGAGCCCCTCTACACCACGCGGCGGGATCTCGTGGCGGAGTACCCGACCTACGAGGACCGGAAGTTCTACCGGCTGCCGACGCTTTATGCGTCGATCCAGAAGCAGGACTTCTCGAAAGACTACCCGATCATTCTCACCTCCGGCCGCTTGGTCGAGTATGAGGGCGGCGGCGACGAGACCCGGTCGAACCCCTGGCTGGCGGAGCTTCAGCAGGACATGTTCGTTGAGATCAACCCGCGCGATGCCAACAATCTTGGGCTTCGCGACGGATCTCAGGTCTGGGTCGAAGGCCCCGAGGGCGGCAAGGTCAAGGTCATGGCGATGTTGACCGAGCGGGTGGGCGAGGGCGTGGCCTTCATGCCCTTCCACTTCGGCGGCCATTTCCAGGGCGAGGACCGGCGCCACAAATATCCCGAGGGGGCGGACCCATACGTCCTTGGGGAAAGCACCAACACCGCGCAGACCTATGGCTACGACTCCGTGACGCAGATGCAGGAGACCAAAGCCACACTCTGCAAAATCTACGCGGCTTAAGGGAGGAAAGAGAACATGGCACGAGCTAAGTTTCTCGTCGACGCGGAACGCTGCATCGAATGCAACGCCTGCGTCACCGCGTGTAAGAACGAGCATGAGGTGCCCTGGGGCATCAACCGCCGCCGGGTGGTGACCATCAATGATGGCTCGCCCGGTGAGAGGTCGATCTCGGTGGCCTGCATGCATTGTTCGGATGCGCCCTGTATGGCGGTCTGCCCGGTGGACTGCTTCTACCAGACCGATTTCGGGGTGGTCCTTCATTCGAAGGACCTCTGCATCGGCTGCGGCTATTGCTTCTACGCCTGTCCGTTCGGCGCGCCGCAATTCCCGCAGGCCGGCAACTTCGGCTCGCGCGGCAAGATGGACAAGTGCACCTTCTGCAACGGCGGCCCCGAGGAGGATATCTCCCAGGTCGAGTTCCAAAAGTACGGCCGGAACCGGATTGCCGAGGGCAAACTCCCGATCTGTGCGGAGATGTGCGCGACCAAGGCGCTTCTGGCCGGCGACGGCGACGATGTCGCCGACATCTACCGCGAGCGCGTCGTCGCCCGGGGCTTCGGGTCGGGCGCCTGGGGCTGGGGCTCGGCCTACGGCCAGCAGGGCGGCTGAGACCGCAGGCAATACGTCTTCGTCGGGCGGCGGGGCTATCGTCGTCTGACGGGTGAGGGGACGCCGCGCCCGGAGCATCATCCGGGCGCGGCGCATTGTCCCGGTGGCGCGCCGGTCGATGCCGGCCTCAACGCAGAGGTGGAGACGCGATATGGCGAGATCGTCGACGGGCTTTGGAGGCTTTCTTCTTCTCTTGGCACTTCTCTTTGGACTGGCCGGGCTCGGTGGGCTTCGTGACGGCGTTGAGGTCGCCGAGGCGCCGGACCGCACGGCCACGGGGGGCGCGCCGACGCTCGAAGACATCATGGCGCGGCAGGAGGGCCTGCCCGTCGACAACAGCTTTCGGTCCTCGGCGACCGGTGACGCGGCAGGGGCAGGTCTGACCGACCCGCTCGGTACGCTCGGCGGGGCGTCCGACCCCGACCTCTGGCGCGCGCTGCGCTTCGGGACCGCCGATGTCTCCGCCTCGGCCTCCTTTCCCGGAGCCGAACTCCTCGTTCAGGACAGCGGCATGGCCTGGCTTGAGTTCCGCAACGGCCCTCTCAAGCAGTGGGGCGGGCTGGGGCTGCTCGGGACGATCGGGCTCCTGGCGCTGTTCTACGGCTTCCGGGGCCGCATCCGCATCGATGGCGAGAAGGCCGGCGTGACCATTGAACGCTTCAACAGCGTGGAACGTTTCGCCCATTGGCTACTGGCGGGCTCCTTCATCCTTTTGGGGATCACCGGGCTTCTGGTGCTCTTCGGGCGAATACTCATCATCCCCCTGTTAGGGCACGAGGCCAATGCGGTGATCGCCGAGGTCTCGAAATGGGTGCATAACAACGTCTCATGGGCATTCATGATCGCGCTGGTGATCGTGTTCTTCTTCTGGGTGATCCACAACATCCCCAGCCGGCACGATCTGGCCTGGCTCCGGGTCGGCGGCGGGCTATTCAAAAAGGGCGTCCACCCGCCGGCGAAGAAGTTCAACGCCGGCCAGAAAGTGATCTTCTGGTCGGTGATCCTTCTCGGCGGGTCGATCTCGGCCTCGGGGCTGGCACTTCTCTTTCCGTTCGAAATCCAGCTCTTCGCCAAGACCTTCGCAACGCTCAATGCGCTTGGCCTGCCCGGGCTTCTTGGTATGGACCCCTTGCCCGAGGTGCTCACGCCCCATGCGGAGATGCAGCTTTCGCAGGCCTGGCACGCCATCGTCAGCTTCGTGCTGATGGCCATCGTGATCGCCCATATCTATATCGGCTCGCTCGGCATGGAGGGGGCCTATGACGCGATGGGGTCGGGGCAGGTGGACCTCCAATGGGCAAAGGAGCACCACGGGCTCTGGGTCGAGGAGATGGAGGCGAAGGGGACAGCACCGTCGCGGGGGGCCACGCCTGCGGAGTAGGGTCATGCGCCGCTGGCTAACCCTCGTTCTGGGCCTTGTCGGGAGCCCGGCGGTTGCCGAGGGCGAGGGCTTCGAGGCGCTGGTCGGCCATGGTGGGCCGGTGATGGGGGCGGCGGTCTCGGCAGACGGACAGGCGGCCCTCACAGCGAGCTTCGACAATGCGCTGGGGCTGTGGGAGCTCTCCACGGGCGCGGTCCATTGGCTGGACGGCCATGGGGCGGCGGTGAAGGCGGTGGCTTTTCTTCCCGATGGTCGCGCAGTGTCGGGGGGCGACGACTTCATGCTGCGTCTGTGGGACCTCGGCACCGGGGACAGCGCAGAACTCGCAGGGCACACCGCCCAGGTAAAGGCCGTCGCCGTTTCACCGGACGGCGCGCTCATCGCCAGCGCCTCCTGGGACCGGACGGTCGGGCTCTGGGACGCCGGGACCGGCGCGCTTCTGGCCCGCCTTGAAGGCCATGACGGGCCGGTCAACGACGTGGTCTTCGCCGATGGGGGCAGGGCGCTCTACTCCGCCTCCTCCGACGGCACGGTCCGGCTGTGGGACGTGGAGACCCGAACCGAGCGCCGCACGGTCCTCCGCCACGGCTTCGGCACCTCTGAGCTTCTGATCGACGAAGCGGGCGGCTGGCTCGCCTACGGCGCCACGGATGGCGGGACGCGGGTGATCGATCTTGCCACCGACGCCGTGCTCGCCGATCTCACGCTGGAGCGCCGGCCGATTCTTGCGATGGCGGCGTCGCCGGACGGGGGCGAGATCGCGGTGGGGGACGGCGAGGGGTTCGTGATGGTGGTGCGCACCGGGGACTGGCGCATTCTCCATGACTACAGGGCAACGACGAAGGGCCCCGTCTGGGCGTTGGCCTATACCGCCGACGGCGCGCGGCTTCTGATGGGCGGGATCGAGGACAGCGCCTATCTCTGGCCCGTCGGCGAAACCGGGATCGGCCCGGTGATGACCGCAACCGACCGGGCGTTTCTGCGGGATCCGGCGGAGATGTCGAACGGCGAGCGGCAGTTCCAGCGCAAATGCTCGATCTGCCACAGCCTCGAGGCCGATGGCGGGCGGAAGGCGGGGCCGACGCTTCACGGCGTGTTCGGCCGCCGAGCCGGGGCGCTGGAGGGCTACCTTTATTCCCAGACGCTCGACGGGTCGGACATCGTCTGGACCGAGGCCACGATCGACAGGCTTTTCGATCTCGGCCCGGACCATTACATTCCCGGCTCGAAGATGCCGATGCAGCGGATCGTCAGGCCAGAGGACCGGCGAGATCTGATCGATTGGCTCAAGAAGAATACCTAAGGGAGGGGTGCCATGCGCCCGATGTTGCTGGCTTTTCTTGCAATCGCGGTCATCACGGCCGGGGCGTGGTACGGGCTCGAACGGGCCGGGTTCTCCTCGTCGGAGCGGCTCTCGGGCGACGCGGTGAGGCTCAACTGAGGGTGAGCCATGCCGTCCCGGGCAGCCGGACCCCATGAGCGACATCTGGCAGGGGATGGTGGCGGCGTTCTGGCTTGTCGCCGGGCTCGATGCCGATCTCATCGAGATCACGCTCCGGTCGCTTCAGGTCACCCTGTCGGCGGTGGCCATCGCCACGATCATCGGGGTGCCGCTGGGGGCCTGGCTGGCGATCCGCCGGTTTCGCTACCGGCGGCTCACAATCGCACTTCTGAATGCGCTTATGGGCCTGCCGCCCGTGGTGGTCGGGCTCGTCGTCTATCTCCTGCTGTCGCGCTCGGGGCCGTTCGGGGTGTTCAACCTCCTCTTCACGCCCGGGGCCATGATCATCGCCCAGGTCATTATCGCGACGCCGCTCATCGCCTCCATCGCCCATCAGGCGATCCGCGAGCTCTGGGCGGAGTATCACGACCTTCTGATCTCGCTGAACACGACCCGGCGGCAGCGTATGGCCACCTTGGTTTGGGACGCGCGCCGCTCGCTCCTGACCGCGATGCTTGCGGGGTTCGGGCGGTCCATCGGGGAGGTCGGCGCGATCATGATTGTGGGAGGCAACATCGACAACGTCACCCGGGTTCTGACCACCGCCATCGCGCTGGAGACCTCGAAGGGCAATTTCGCGCTCGCCCTGGGGCTGGGCTATGTGCTGATCGCGCTGGCGATTGCCGTGAACGTTCTGAGCCACGTCCTGTCGCGGACCGAACGGGAGGGGCGGTGGTGACGCCGGGGATCCTGCCATTGTCGGTCAAGCGCGCGGTGGTGACCCGGCGCGAAAAACGCCTGCTCGGCCCGGTCGATTTCACCCTTGCCGGGGAGGGGGCGACGCTCGTGCTCGGTCCGAACGGTGCCGGCAAGACGACGTTTCTGCGCCTTCTCCACGGGCTGGAACGGCCAAACGGCGGGCGGGTGAGCTGGGCGGTTGAGCGCAGGCTGGCCGAGACCCGCCAGGCCTATGTCTTCCAGACGCCGATCCTTCTTCGCCGGACGGTTCTGGAGAACGCCGAATACCCTTTGCGCCTACGCCGCGCGGCGAAAGCCGATGCACGGGCCCGAGGTGAAGCCGCGCTCGATGAGGTCGGCCTCGGCGCCTTTGCCGCACAGCCCGCCCGGGCGCTGTCGGGCGGCGAACGCCAGAAGCTGGCCCTGGCCCGGGCGCTCGTCACCGACCCAGAGGTGCTGTTTCTCGACGAGCCCACAGCGAGCCTCGACGGCCGCTCGACACGCGAGATCGAAACCGTGCTCGGCCGGGTCCGCGCGGACGGCGTCCGGATCGTGATGGCGACCCACGATCTCGGCCAGGCCAGGCGCCTTGCCACCGATGTGGTCTTTCTCCTCGGCGGAAAGATCCATGACGCCGGGCCCCGCGAAAGCTTCTTCGACCGGCCGAGGACCGCGGAAGTCCGGGCCTTTTTGCAGGGAGACATTGTCGAATGACCCGCTTCTACGCCTGGTTTGCCCTGGTTCTTGCGCTCGCGGTTGCGCCCCCGGCCAGGGCCGAAACGTTGCGAATGGCCGTGACCACCTCGTTTCACAATTCGGGCCTCTCCGACGTCCTGTTGCCGCGTGCGCAGGCCGATCTCGGCCTCGACGTCGAGTTGCTTGTCGTCGGCACGGGCCAGGCGCTGCGGCTCGGGCGCGCGGGCGACGTCGATGCCATTCTGGTTCATTCCCGTGCCGCCGAAATCGCCTTCGTCGAAGAGGGGTTCGGGACCCATCGGCGCGAGATCATGTACAACGACTTCGTCATCGTCGGCCCTGAACGCGACCCCGCAACCATCGGCGGGGCGGAAAGCGCCACCGAGGCCCTGGCGGCGATCGCCGGAGCCGCCGCCCCGTTCGTGAGCCGCGGCGATGAAAGCGGTACGCACCGGCGCGAGCTCGCCCTCTGGGAAGCAGCGGGGATTGTGCCCGAAGGCGCGTGGTACCGCGCCGTCGGGGCCGGCATGGGCGCGGCGTTGAACGTTGCCTCGGCGATGGATGCCTACATCCTCTCAGACCGCGCAAGCTGGCTCAACTTCGGCAACAAGGGCGGGCTCGACCTTCTATTTGCCGGCGACCCGGCGCTCTTCAACCAATACGCGTTCCTGCCCGTCGACCCGAAGCGTCACCGCCATGTGGCCTTCGATGCTGCGCTGCGCTTCGAGGAGTGGCTCGCCTCCCAGCCGATCCAGACCCTTATCGGCGCCTACGAGATAGACGGCGAGTCGCTTTTTGTGCCGAATGCCGGGCCGCGCCCCGGGGGCTGACAGGCACCCTCGTCAACGAGTGTGTCAAAACCGTGCGCGCCGGCCAAAGTGCCGTAGGGTCAACTCTGTGAGTCGCCCGCGAAATTGGGCTTTGTTTACAAAGACTGCGGTATTGAACACACTGTTGTTGGTGGCGAAACGGGCCGATCATGGCAGCCCCGACACATTTCAGTTGCCCCTGCCGGGGCGGTTTTGTGCCGCGATCAGGAACAATGACATAAAACTTTAACAGTATTTGCTGAACGGACCGGGCGGGGCGGCAGGATTGTCCACCGGCGGGAAACTCGTCCCTCAGCGGACGGCGCGACCTATCGGCCACGGCTCCACGAAGATGTCACGTTCTCGCGTCTCCTGCCCAAGTGTTGCCGTCCGAACCTGAAAAAACAGGGTCATCGAGGCGACCGGCCGCCACTCGAACCGGGTGCTTTGAGTTAAGAGTTCGAAGAGATCCGGGCGGTTCCGGAGACCTTCAGTGTCCGAGACGTGCCGGGTGGAGTGGATTATCCGGCACGTCTTTTGTATCTTGTGTCGAGGGGCTCTCGCCGCCCTTTGTTGTTTAAGTGGTGGAGGTTTTTCGGCGATGGACATCGATGCGATCCTGAAAGAGGTAGGGACTCCGGCCAAGGCGCCGAGCGCCCCGCCGAAACCCCGCCGCCGGGTTCCGGGCGTCAAGCCGCGGGACTGGACGCTGCCGGGCTTCGGTCCGCTGACGCGGATCACCACAGCACTCGGCGACGTGCCGGCACAGGCGCTGCGCGAGCGCGATCTGGTGCGCACCAGAAGCGGCGATTTCAAACCTATCGTCTGGCTCGACCGGATCGTTCTTGACGAAGAATTCATCTCGCTGCATCCCGATGCACTGCCGGTTCACATCAAGCCGAATGCGCTCGGGCGCGGCATCCCTTCTCACGACGTCTATCTTGCGCCGCGTCAGCCGATCGACAACCGGGCGAACAAGCTCGCCGGGCTACATGACGTTGCGATGGACCTCATCGGCCGCCCCGGTGTCTTCCGCAAGGCCGAGGCGATGTACACCTATACGCTGTTTCACCTCGGCGAGCCGCAGGTGATCCAGGCGTCGAAGATGTTCCTTCAGGTCGACCCCTGAGCGGCACCCCGGACGGGTCAACGCAATCTTCACCTCTGTGGCCGATCACCTCCCGACGCTTTGACCAGCCGAGGAGGGAGCGATGGCGCGTTTCGAATGCCCTGGCCGTGCGGGCGCGGGGGTGGGCGTGCAATGACGCAGACTGCGCCGGGAGCCCCCGTTCGCGTTCTCATCGTCGACGATTCCCGCACCATAAGGGCGATGATTCGCTCGGTGCTCGACGGCGATAACCGGTTCGAGGTCGTCGGTGAGGCGGAAGACCCATATGCCGCGCGCGACCTCATCAAATCGGTGCGGCCGGACGTTCTAACCCTCGATGTCGAGATGCCGCGGATGAACGGGCTGGTGTTTCTGCGCAACCTGATGCGTCTGCGGCCGATGCCGGTGATCATGGTTTCGACCCGGACGAGCGAGCAGAGCGAGGAGGCGATCACCGCCCTATCGCTCGGTGCGGTCGACTGTATCGATCTCAAGCGGGTCCACGGGGCGCCCGACATTCGCTCCAAGCTGACCGAAACGCTCCTTGCGGCGGCCGGCGCGAGCCTGAAAAAATCCGATGCGGCGGCACCCGCGCCGAGCCCGATCCGAAGCTATCGCTGGACGGGGCAGATCGCGCTCATCGGCAGTTCAACCGGCGGGGTCGATGCCCTCGAACGGCTGTTTTCGGCCTTTCCGGCCAATTGCCCGCCGACCTTCGTTGCCCAGCACATGCCCGAGAGCTTTCTGGCCAGTTTCGCGCGCCGGCTCGACGCCAAGGTCGGCCCCCGGGTGCGGCTGGCCGAAAGCGGCCTCAGAGCCGAGGAGGGCACGATCTATCTCGCCCCCGGGGGCCAGCACCATCTCGCGCTGCGGCCCGTCGACACGCCGTCCTGCCGACTTGTCCCCGACACCGGCGAGCAACTCTACATTCCCGCGGTGGACGTTTTGTTCCGGTCGGCGATGCCCATCGCGGAGACGGTGGTGGCGGCGATCCTCACCGGCATGGGCCGCGATGGGGCGGATGCGCTTCTCGAGTTGCGCAGGGCCGGGGCGCGCACCATCGCCCAGGACGCTGCCAGCGCGGTGATCGACGGGATGCCGGGGGCGGCGCGGGCCAATGGGGCGGCCGAAACCGTTCTGTCGCTTGACGGGATCGGAGAGAGGCTTCTGGAGCTTTGCGGTGAGTTTGCCGGAGCGGCCGCGTGACCGGGGCGTTCCGGATCAACTCAACCTATATTGCCCAGGGCGAACAGGCCGTCGGGGCCAGCCCCGATGCCGTTATCACGACGACGCTCGGCTCCTGCGTTGCCGTCTGTCTCTGGGACCCGGCGGGCCAAGTCGGTGGGATGAACCATATTCTCCTGCCCGACGACCCCGGGTCCTGGTCGCAGATCAACAACCTCGGCGGCACCGCGATGGACCGGCTGATGAACGCGCTGGTCAAGACCGGGGCGGACCGCGCCCGGCTCAGGGCCAAGGTGTTCGGCGGCGCGGCGATGATTGCCGGGCTTTCCGACATCGGCGAACGCAACGCGGCCTTCGTTCTGGAGTATCTCGCACGCGAGACCATCCCCTGCGACGCAAAAAGCGTTGGCGGTCGGGCGGCGCGGCAGGTGAAATTCTGGCCCCATGAGGGCAGGGTGCAGCAGCGCTTTGTCAGCGGGTTCAAGGAGCCCGAACACACCCCGAGCGTTGCACGCACCAACGGGGTCGAGCTGTTCTGAAGGCGCCTTCTGCCGGGCGGCGGCGGGAGAGGGCGCTGCTTTTTTGACCGCGGGTGGCGGCAGGTTGTAATGCCGGATGCGCGCCCCGGAAATCTTGCTCAAACGCATGGCGGGTCGGGGCTGAAGTTCGGACAGCCAGTGGCGGGCCGGCCCCGATTTCATGTGCGTCCCGGGGGCTCCTGCGGTGTCGCAGGACGGGTGGCGGTCGGGAAGACCAGCCCCTCTTTTCACCGCGTTGACCGTCCGGCTTTCCCGCCGCACGGTGGGGCTCTTCTTTGTGTGGCAGCTTCATGGTTCGGACGACAAGCACTGCTTCTGCCTGCGTGGCGATGGCGCGGGGACCGCGGATGTCGAGAGCGAGCACGCGACCGAAAGCCCCGGGTCGGGTCTTTGGTCTCGGGGCGGTTCTGACCGTCCGGCGAGGGCGTTGTCCTTATGGCGCATCTTGCCAGACGGCTGCGAACAAGTCGGCGCCGGGTTTTCCAGCCCATCGGATCCCCGGCGCCTATCGCGTCGGGCGTCGCATCGACCGGCGACCGGGCCCTTGAGGTCAACCAGCGCTTCAGGTTCTTGACACAGATCGCCATGGGCACTTCTCCCCCGCGCCTCGGCAACCGTTGGGACTTACAGCTGCGCGGCGACTTTGCGCCGGATGCGCTCGGGGAGGCCACCGGCGGCGTTTGGCCCTGGCGGGCATCCGCTTCGCCCTCATGTGCATCGTTGCGGCCCAAGCCCCAAGGCCAAATCGCCGACGGCGGGAGGCTGTTTGAATTGAGCCCGGGCTGAGCCCGGCCGGCCGATGGATAACCACGATCGCGCCGGCTTGCGCCCTATTGCCGGCCTGTCGGGGTGCCGCCGCCGATGCGCGACCGCGGATCGGTCGGATTGTAGCGTCCCCGCTGCTTGGCAGTCGATACGGCGGGTGGTCGAGACCGGCCGACGTGGCGCCTGGCGCTCTCTCGGGCATGGTGCTCAGAGCCGGCCTTCGGCGTCGCGGTGAGGGACCGAGTGGGGGCGGGCGCTCCGGGGCGATTGCCCGCCGGTCAGAAGAACGCCACGGACCCGTTTGAGGTGGGGGGGCGCCGCGCCCCGTCCGGTTCGGTCAGGCGCCGTCGGAGATCGTCGAGAACGAGCCGTTCGGCGACCGTCCCTGCGTCGATAGCCCCCACCGGCGCGGCGTCCGACAGAACGCGCGTCACCTGGGAGAGATCCGCGAGCGATTGGGTGATAAGGTCGAGATCCTGGAGATAGCGCAACGCCGTCGCGCCGGTCTCGGCCTGTTCGGCGATGGTCCCCGTCACCTCCTGGATCCGCTCGGCGCGCCATGACAACGCGGCCAGCTCGCCGGCAAGCCGCCGCAGCAGATCGGCCAACGGCAGCTCGTCGGCCGGCCCGTTATCGGCTGCAGGGGGCGCGCCCGGTGTCATCACAGACGCCCGACGATGGCCTCGATGGCGCCTTTGAGGTCCTGCGGCTGAAACGGCTTCTTGATGAAATTGTTCATCCCCAACCTGCGGCCGTGGTCGATTATTTCCTTGTCGGCGCGGCCGGTGATCAGCAGGAAGCCGACCTTGGCGGTCTTCGGTCCGGTCCGGAGCGCATGGAGAAGGTGGAGCCCGCTCATTTGAGGCATATTGTAATCGGAGATCACGAGGTGCACCGGGGAGGTCTCGATCATCTTCAGCGCGGTCGGTCCGTCGCCGGCGGAGGCGACGTTGCGGATGCCAATGGCATCGAGCGCCTGGGTGATGAGGCCGCGGCTGGTCGACATATCGTCGACCACCATGACGCGAAGCTGCTCTCTAAGCGACATTTCAATCCCCAGTTCGGTTGGCGTGGCTGGCGGTGGGCGACGGCCCGGCGGTGCGGGAGCCGGGCGCCCCGTGCGCACGGTAGGTGGTGACGCCGGCCGGTTCGAAGCCGAAACGATCGGGCTCGGGCACACGTTCGGAATGGCCCACGAAGAGTAGGCCACCGTCGGCAAGCAGGGCGCGGAACCGCGGCCAGAGCGCGAGCTGGGTGGCCTCGTCGAAATAGATCACGACGTTGCGGCAAAAGATGGCGTCGAACCGGCCCTTCATCGGCCAGGGCTGAAGCAGGTTCAGTTCGCGGAACGTCACAAGCGCCCGGACGGGGGCCGCGACCCTTTGAACGTCGCCCTCGGCCTGCTCGAAATAGCGCGTCTGGAGGGCGGTGGGGACGCCGGCGGCCTGCGTGGCGTCGAACTCCGCCCGGCGGGCGATCTCGAGGATCGCAGGATCGATGTCGCTGGCGAGAATGCGCGCGTCGCGCTTGCCGATATCGGGATCGGCATCAAGAAGCGTCATGGCGACGGAATAGGCCTCCTGTCCGCTCGAGCAGCCCGCCGACCAGATGCGGACCCGCCCCCCCGCCCTGGCCTTTGCCGCAAGCTCGGGGGCCATGGCGGCGAGAGTGTCGAAATGGTGCTTCTCGCGGAAGAAACTCGACACGTTCGTCGTCAGGACCGACACCATGTTGCGCCGTTCGTCAGCCCCGTCTTCGGACTGAACGACGCCGAGATAGTCGCGGAAGCTCGTCAGCCCCAGCGCCCGGAGCCGGCGCGCCACCCGGGACTGCACGAGCGCGCGCTTCGACGCAGGGATCAGGAGCCCGGCCTCGCTGTGGGCAAGGGCGGCGAGCCCGGTGAAGACGTCCTGGGGCATGTCCCATTGATCGTCTTGCCGCACTACGGGGTGGGATGCCTCGTTCACGCAGCGGCCTCTGTGCCCGGCGGCAGAACCGCCTCGAGATGCAGCACGCGCACCATCCGGTCCTCGATGACGATGAGCCCGCGCACGAAGCGCTCGGTGTCGTCGTTGAGCATTTCCGGCGGCGGCTGCATCTCGCCTCTGGGGATCGACAATATGTCGGAGACCGCGTCGACCCTCACGCCGACGGTGCGCCCCTCGAGGTCGACGACGATGATGACGCTGCGCTCGCTCGGCTCCTCGGCTTCAAGGCCCAGGCGGCGGGCGAGGTCGACCACGGGAAGCACGGTGCCGCGGAGGTTGATTACGCCGTGGACATAATGGGGCGATCGCGGCAGCGAGGTCGCCCGCGTCCAACCGCGGATTTCGCGCACCGACATGATGTCGACCGAGTACTCATGCTCGCCGATCCGGAAGGAGAGGAGTTCGACTTCTTCGTTGCGGTCCTTGCCGTCCTGCGGCGCGTCTTGGGTGATGGTGTCCATGATGGGCTACCCTGCTTTCTGGAGCGCTGTTTCGGGGGCGCTTTTGCCGGAGGCGTTGGCGATGAGATCGGCCGGGTCGAGGATGAGGGCGATCTGGCCGTCGCCGAGAATGGTGGCCGCGGCGACCCCGGGGACGTGTCCGTAGCTGTCCTGCAACCCCTTGATGACCACCTGGCGCTGGTCCTCGATCTGATCGACAACCAGCGCGGCCCGACTGCCGTCTTCCTGGGAGATCAGAAGCGCGATGGACCCTACGTAATCCGCTCTCGGCGCGCGGTAGCCAAGCTCGGCGCCAAGGTCGAGAAGCGGAACGAACGCGTCCCGCACCAACACCACCCTGGTTTGCGGCCCGAGGGGGCGAATGTCTGTTTCGGACAAGGTCAGCGTTTCGGCAATGGCGTTCAGGGGCACCACCATCGTTTCGTCCTCGACCCCCACGACCATGCCGTCGAGAACGGCGAGCGTCAGCGGCAGGCTGATCGAAAAACAGGTGCCGCGGCCCGGTGTCGACGTGATCGAGATGCGCCCGCCGAGGGCGCTGATCGAGCTCTTGACGACATCCATCCCGACGCCGCGACCGGAGAGGTTTGAGACCTCGGCGGCAGTGGAGAAGCCGGGCAGAAAGAGCAGGTTGTCGATCTCCTGATCGGCGAGGGATTGGCCCGGCGCGATCAGCCCCTTCTCCTCGGCGATGGATTGTACGCGCGCGCGGTTAATCCCGCCGCCGTCGTCCGCCACTTCGATGACCACCCGACCGGAGCGGTGGGCGGCCGACAGCCGCACCGTGCCCCGTTCGGGCTTGCCCGCCGCGACCCGCTGTTCGCCGGTTTCCAGCCCGTGGTCGACGGCATTGCGGATCATGTGGGTCAGGGGGTCCGAGAGCCGTTCGATCACCGTTTTGTCGATCTCGGTGGCCTCGCCGTCGGTCACCAGCCGGGCATCCTTGCCGGTGGCCGTCGATGCCTCGCGCACGATGCGCCCCATCCGCTGGAAGAGCGACTTCACCGGCTGGGCGCGGATCATCATGACGCTTTCCTGGATGTTGCGCGTCAGATGTTGAAATTCGTCAAGCCCGCTGGAGACGGGCGAATTCGAGGGCAGCCCCGCCGTGGCCACCGACTGGGCCAGCATGGCCTGGTTGATGACCAATTCCCCGACCAGGTTCACCAGCCGGTCGATGCGTTCGAGATCGACGCGGACGGTTGCCGATTTTGCCACGGGTTTGGCCCCGGACGCGGCCGCCGGCCTCGGGTCCTCGGTTTCTTCGCCGGCGTCGCCGGCCGGCGCCGGTTGAGAGGTGCCTGGGGGGTCGGCCGGGAGGGGATCCGACGGCGTCGCCGTTGCCGCTTCGATTGGCGTCGTAGTCTCAGCCGCCGGCAGCCCAGATTCCTCTCCCGGATGCTCCGGCCGGTCGTCAGACAGCGGTTCGATGGACAAGCCGCAAAGCCCGTCGACGAATTCGAACACCTCCTCGACCGCGGAAACGTCTGCATTCGTCACAAGGGTTAGCGTCCAGGTCAGCAGCGCGGCATTGGGCTGCAACTCGTCGAGGGCGGGTAGCGTCGCGGTGGCCTCGACGGAGGATTCGACCTTGCCCAGTTCTTGGAGAAGCCGGAACAGAAAGAGCGGCTCGTTGCCTCCGGCGTAAAGCTCCGGCTCCGGCGAGAAGACGATCCGGTAGGTCGTCTCCTGTTCGGCCGCCTCATCGGGATCGGGCTCGCCCGCGATGTCGAGAGGCGGCAGGTCGTCGGGAAGGGCGAGATCGGCCATGGCGTCGTCGGCGCCGGCGAGACCGCCGATATCGTCGAGGTCGAGACTGAGGGCGGTGGGTGCGAAATCGACCTCTTCCGCCGCCTCCTCGTCACCGCCGACGTCGCCGGTTACCTCAAGAAGCTCCGCGATTACCGGGTCAGTGATCGCGGTGTCGAGCGGTTCGTCGTCCCGCGAGGCCCTGACGAGATCGGAGAGGATGTCGCCGCATTTGAAGAACAGACGGACGAGACCGTCGTCGACGGACAGCGTACCGGCGCGCACGGCGTCGAGCGCGTTTTCGAATTTGTGGGCGAACCCGACGAGCTGATCGAGACTGAAGGCCCCGGCACCGCCCTTGATGGAATGCACCGCGCGAAACACGATGTTGATCGTCTCGCCGTCGGCGGCCCCGTCGGACATCGCCTCGAGACCGTCATGGAGCGCTTCGAGGAGTTCTTCGCATTCGATGAAGAACGACGCGCGGATTTCCTGCATCGGATCGGACACGTTGCGCCCCTCAGCCTGTGACCATGCGCAGGGCGCGCACGAGCTTTTCGGGGTCGAACGGCTTGACGATCCAGCCGGTGGCTCCGGCGCGCCGCGCCTTGGCCTTCAGTTCCTCCGCGCTTTCGGTGGTCAGAACGAGAATCGGGATGTTGCGCAGCCGGTCGATGCCCCGGACGGCGTCGATGAAACCGAACC
The DNA here is from genome assembly GCA_030066905.1 of Paracoccaceae bacterium. Taxonomy (GTDB): domain Bacteria; phylum Pseudomonadota; class Alphaproteobacteria; order Rhodobacterales; family Rhodobacteraceae; genus JASJAR01. Next base: position 73,010 of record JASJAR010000005.1, read on the forward strand.
CGTCGAGCCGCGGCATGTTAATGTCGGTAATGATCGCGTCGGGCTTGAGCTGGTCGAGCACTTCAAGGCCGTCCTGTCCGTCCTCGGCGAGATGGGCGTCCATCCCGGCCTCAACCAGGGCCAGCCGCAGCATGTCCCGCATGGTCCGGCTGTCGTCCACGGCAAGGACCGAGATGCTCATCGAATGTCTCCTTCCGTCAGGACTTCGGGGGAGGTGCCCAGAAGCTGCAATTGGGACCGGACATCGTCCGACACCCCCTCCAGCGTCAGGATATGGCCGCCATCCTGCCAGTCGTTCGCGGCGACGATCATTGTCTGGACGGCGAGCCCGCCGATCTGCGTCAGCCCGCCGGCATCGAGGACAAGGTTGCTGCCCTGATGCGCCCGCAACGCCGCAATGAGGTCGGGCACGGCAGCCGTGTCGAGTTTCTCGGGAAGCTCGAATCGCGCGCTCACCGCGTCGCCTCCGAGCCGGGGATCGCCCGTGAGATCATGCCAAACGTCCTTCGCCATCAACGTCCGGCAGGGTCTAGAGCGGCCCAAGTTAAAGCGCGGTTACGCCGGGCGCGTTTTTGCTCAGAGAAGGCGGGTGAGGTGCGCCGCGCAGCCCGAAAGCGCCGCAAAATCGTCTTCTACGAGGGTCACGGAGAAATTCTGCATGAAGCCGGCAAACCGCCCCTTGTCGACGAAGGCGGCGCGGAAGCCGAAGCGGTCATAGAACGGGGTAAAGGCCCGGGCCACGCCGCCAACGAGAAAGACGCCGCCGAACGGCAGATGGATGAGCGTCAGATTGCCCGCAACCGTGCCGAGAATCCGCACGAATGTCCGCGCCGCCTCCGTGGCCCGCGGGTCTTCCCCGGTCTCGCAGGCGCTCATGATCTCCGCCGCCGTACGCTCGGCAGGGTCGCCGTCGCGATGCCCCAGCCAGGCATAGATGCGTTCGAGGCCGCGACCCGACAGGACGTCCTCAATGGCCGGAAAGCCATGGGCGGTTTCCACAAACCGCAACAATGCAAGATCGTCCTCGGTGCGGATCGGCATGTTCGCATGGCCCGCCTCGGAGGGCGAGACGAGCCGGCTGGCGCCGAGATCGTAGACCGGGGCGCAGTTGAAGCCTGTGCCGATCCCGATGACCAGCCGGTCGGAATGCTCCGGCTGCGGGGCCTCGACAACGGTTCTGAGGTTTTCAGGCGCGATCCGCCCCAGCGCATGGCCCTGGGCCTGAAGGTCGTTCAGCACCGCCACGGTGCCCGCTGCCGTCGGCCGCGCGACGGTGCCCTCGTCAATCGACCAGTCGCGGTTGGTCAGCGAAGCCCGCCCGTCGCGCACGGGCCCGGCAACGGCGACGCAGGCGCCGGCCACCGTCCCGGGTGCGGTTTCGGCGACGAACTCCTTAAGAATGTTCTCAAGCCCCGCATAGCCCGAATTGCGGTATTTGCGGATCGTTTCCGTCAGCAACGTGTCGCCCGTGGCCAGCGCCACACGGGTATTGGTCCCGCCGATATCGGCGACGACCAGGGTTGGAGATGACGTCGGGGTCATATCAATCCGCGGTGGCGAGCATCTTTGCCAGCGCGTGATAGGACGCTTTGGGCGTCCGCTTCAAGGTTCCGAAATCGACATGGACGAGGCCGAAGCGCTTCTCGTAGCCGAGCGCCCATTCGTAATTGTCCAGAAGCGACCAGACGTAATAGCCTGCCACCGGGACCCCGTCGTCGTCGGCGCGCCTGACTTCGGCAAGATGGGCATCGATATAGGCGATCCGCGCGTGGTCTGCGGCGGCGCCGTTCGACAGAATGTCGGCGTTGGCCATGCCGTTCTCCGTCACGTAGAGCGGCAGGTCGCCGGTATAGTCGGCCGCTGTGCGACGGAGGAAGTAACCGAGGCCCTCGGGGTAGATCTCCCAATCCATCTGGGTCGTCGGCAGCGGCCCGGGGACCTCTGCGAGCGACGGCCAGGCGGCATCGGTGGGCGCGATCACCTTGCGGGTGTAGTAGTTCAGACCGCACCAATCCACAGGGGCGGTGATTGCGGCGAAGTCGTCCTGCCAGCCGTCGGGCAAGTGCGGTCCGAGCCCTTCGAGCACGGCCTCCGGGTAGCGTCCCTTGAAGAGACCGGAGAGAAAGAACTGGTTATAGTAGGCGTCGTACCGTGCGGCGGCCGCCGTCGCCTCGGCGGAGGCGTCCGCAGGATGGGCGAACTCGAAATTGCAGACCGCGCCGAGGTTGCCGACCCCCAGCCCGCGCATGACCTCGATGGCCCGGCCATGGGCGAGAAGGACGTGGTGCATCGCCCTTGCGGTCGCGCGGATGTCGCGCAGACCCGGCGCATGCACCCCTTCGAAATGGCTGAGCCAGCCGACGCACCAGGGTTCGTTGATCGGCGCGGCAGACCAGATGCGGTCGCCGATCCGGCCCATGACGATTTCGGCGAAATCGGCGAACCAGCCGGCGATATCCCGGTTGCGCCAGCCGCCGAGATCGGCCAGCGGGGAGGGGAGTTCCCAGTGATAAAGCGTCGCGGCGGGTTTAAGGCCGCGGTCCAGCATTCCGTCGACGAGGCGGTCGTAAAAGTCGAGACCTTCCGCGTTTACGGCGCCGCGCCCCTCGGGGATCACCCGGGCCCAACTCGTCGAGAACCGGTAGACGTCGAACCCCGCGTCGCGCACGAGATCGAGGTCTTCTTCCCAGCGGTGGTAATGGTCGCAGGCCAAACCCCCGTCTTCGGCCCGGACGACATTGCCGGGCGTGGAGGCGAAATCGTCCCAATGGGTGCGTCCGGCGCCGCCATGGGCGTGACCTTCGATCTGGTAGCTTGAAGTTGCGGCCCCGAAGAGGAACCCTTCGGGAAAGTCGCGCCGGGCGCAGCTGAAATCGGTCATGCAGTTCTGACGGTCTCCCGTTTGGGCAGGCGCTGAAGACAGGGCCCGGTCGAGGGCCCGTCGATGAACTCGGCTTCGAGCAGGTGGTGCGCGGGCGAGGGGGCCTGTCGCGATATCTGGCGCAGAAGGAGATCGGCGGCGATCTGTCCCGCAGCCCGAACCGAGGAGCGCATTGCGGTAAAGATGGGCGCCGCGCCGCCGTTCTTCAGATAAGACAGATCGTCGTCGTGGATGATCAGCGAGACGTCCCGGCCGAGTGTCAGCCCGGCATCGGCAACCGCGCGTCGGACGCCGAGGGCGGGGATGAACGAGGAGGCCAGAATGGCGGTGGGCGGGACGGGCAGGGCAAGCATCCGACGCGCCTCCTTGTACCCGTTGCCTTCGGTCATCTCGCCCCGCGCCATCAGCGCCGGGTCTGTGCCGATGCCGGCCTCGGCCAGGGCCGCCTCGTAGCCGTCCCGCCGGCGCCGGGCGAAGTCCATGGTCTCGAACCCGTTGATCAGCGCGATGCGCTCGTGCCCGAGGTCGATGAGATGCCGGGCGGCGGCCCGGAAGGACTTACGGTTGTTCACATCCACCCAGGAATACCCTGCATCGTCCCCCAGGGAAGCCCGTCCGTGAACGACGAAAGGCAGGCCGACCTTGTCGAGAAGGCCGATCCGCGGGTCGCCGGTCAGCGGCGCTTGCAGGAGCACGCCGTCGACCGAACGCTCGGCGGCGAGGTCTCGGAACACCCGTTCCTGGTCCACATCGGCAACCAGGGCGAGGTGGATATGGTAGCCGGCCGCCTGATAGGCCTCGCTCGCCCCGGCGATGAAGTCGCCGTAGACCGGGTTCATCATCTCGTGACGATCAGAGAAGGTCAGGATATGCGCGATCGCCATCGTCCTGCCGGTGGCCAACGACCGCGCCCGGGCCGAGGGGCGGTAGTTCAGGCGTTCGGCCGCCTTTTCCACCCGCCGTCGCGTCGCCTCGCTGACCTCAGGAAACCCGTTCAGCGCGCGGCTGACGGTGGTTTGGGAGAGGCCAAGCTCCGCCGCGAGATCCTTTAGCGTCTTGGCCACCCCAAACCTCACCCGATGCCCTTGTAGTGGCGCCGAGATTAGACACCGAACTTGTCGCGCGTCAAATCGGCGGGCGGACCGCAGACCCCATAGCCGGGGGTGCCGTCCTGCGTCCGAAAACCCAATTGACAGCCCCGGCACTCTGGGCGAGGGTCGGCCCGTCCAAAGCGCTTTGGTCTGATTGCGACCGTGCGTGGGCAACAAAAACATGCGGCAACGACCGCTTTGGGATTATCGGGAGGATACCCATGAAGAAGTCTCTTTACGCAGGTGCGGCGATTGCCGCACTGACAGCCGGCGCGTCCCATGCGGGCGGCCATCTCACCTTCGCGCCCGGCGAAGGGCCGTTCGACTGGGAAGGCTATGAGGCCTGGGCGGCAAGCGCTCCGGATCTCTCCGGTCAGCAGGTCACCATTGCCGGCCCCTGGATCACGCCTGAAGACGATTATTTCCGCAACGTCCTGGCCTATTTCGCCGATGTCACCGGGGCCGAGGTGATCTACACCGGCTCGGACAGCTTCGAGCAGCAAATCGTGATCGACGCCGAGGCCGGCTCGGCGCCGAACATTGCAGTGTTCCCGCAGCCGGGGCTTGCCGCCGACATGGCCGCCCGCGGTCTTCTGTCGCCGCTCCCCGAGAGCATGGGCCCCTGGGTCGCCGAGAATTATGGTGCGGGCGAAAGCTGGGTCGATCTCGGCACTTATGCCGACGAGAACGGCGAAGATCAGCTTTATGGCTTTTTCTACAACGTTAACGTCAAGAGCCTAGTCTGGTACAATCCCGAGAACTTCGAGGATGCCGGCTACGAGGTGCCCGAGACGATGGAAGATCTGCGGGCACTCACCGAGCAGATCGTTGCTGACGGCGAGACGCCCTGGTGCATCGGTCTCGGCTCCGGCGCCGCGACCGGTTGGCCGGCGACGGACTGGGTCGAGGACATCATGCTCCGCACCCAGCCTGCCGAGGTCTATGACGCCTGGACCACCAACGAAATCCCATTCAACGACGAGCGCGTCGTGGCCGCGATCGAGGAATTCGGCTGGTTCGCAAGGGACGACGCGAAGGTCTCCGGCGGGGCGGACACCGTTGCCTCGACCGACTTCCGCGACAGTCCGAAGGGACTGTTCTCCTCGCCGCCGCAGTGCTACATGCACCGCCAGGCCTCGTTCGTTCCGGCCTTCTTCCCCGAGGATGTCGAGTTCGGCGTCGACACCGACTTCTTCTATTTCCCGAGCTACGCCGACAAGGACCTCGGCAACCCGGTTCTCGGCGGCGGCACGCTGATGGCGATCACCGATCCGTCGGACGCCACCTCGGCGCTGATGGAGTTCTTCCAGCTTCCCATCAGTCACGAAGTGTTCATGGCGCAGTCCGGTTTCCTCACCCCGCATAAGGGCGTGAATCCCGAAGCCTACCTCACCGACGCGCTGCGCGGGCAGGGCGAAATCCTCGTCAATGCGACGACGTTCCGCTTCGACGGCTCCGACCTGATGCCGGGCGGCGTGGGCGCGGGCTCGTTCTGGACCGGGATGGTGGATTACACCGGCGGCAAGGACGCCCAAACCGTGGCCGACGAGATCCAGGCCTCATGGGACGCGCTTAAGTAAGCCCCAAAATCGGGGCCCGGCACGTCGCCGGGCCCCCTTTCCCCTGACTATCTGCCCTTAGGGCGGCGGAGGGTTTCATGCATCCCGCGATTCAAGGTGTGATCACCATCGTGCTCGGTGTTGGCGGTTGTATCGGCTACTTTTACTTCGCCAACCAGCTTCTCGACAAAGTAATCTTCCCGGCCAAGGGACCCAATACGGGGCGCAACATCAACCGGGCGAACCAGATCCGCCCCTGGCTGTTTCTCTTCCCCGCGATGTTCGCGCTTGGACTATATCTCGCCTATCCGGTGTTCGAGACCCTGCGTCTCTCCTTCACCGACCGGAGCCAGGGCGGCGCTTTCGTCGGCTTTGCCAATTACAGCCAGATGCTCGACGAGCCGAAGTTCTGGGAAGCCATCCGCAACAACATGCTCTGGCTTATCGTGGTGCCGGCGATGTCGACCGCCTTCGGTCTTCTGGCGGCCCAGCTCACCGACCGTATTTCCTGGGGCAATATCGCCAAGTCGCTGATCTTCATGCCGATGGCGATTTCCTTCGTCGGCGCCGGGGTGATCTGGAAGCTCGTCTACGAGGCGCGGCCGGAGGATGTGTCGCAGATCGGCGTCCTCAACGCGGTGCTCGTCGGGCTCGGCGGCGAACCGCAGACCTGGCTCACGATCCCGCTCTGGAACAACTTTTTCCTCATGATCGTGCTCATCTGGATCCAGACCGGCTTTGCCATGGTGATCCTCTCGGCCGCGCTCCGGGGTATCCCCGAAGAAACCGTCGAAGCCGCGATCATCGACGGGGCGAACCCATTCCAGATCTTCTTCAAGATCAAGGTGCCGCAGATCATGCCAACCATCGTGGTGGTGTGGACCACGATAACTCTGACCGTGCTCAAGGTCTTCGATATCGTCTTCACAATGACAAACGGGCAGTGGGAGACGCAGGTTTTGGCCAACTACATGTACGATAAACTATTCCGCGCCAACGATTGGGGCGTCGGCTCCGCGGCGGCGATCGTGATCATGCTGCTCGTCAGCCCGATCCTGGCCTGGAATGTCTACAATGCCCGCAAGGAGATGCGGTGATGGCCGGCGCTGAGGGGGGACGGCACCATGGATAACATCGCAGGCAAGAAGCCGGGGCTGACCTGGGCGGTCCATATCTCGGTGTTTCTGCTCGTTGCGCTCTGGGTCTTCCCGACTCTGGGGCTCTTCGTCTCGTCGTTCCGCACCGGTGATCAGATCGCCTCGTCGGGCTGGTGGGCCGCGCTCTTCCCGTCAGAGATCAACGAGGTTTACCGGGCCGCGGACCCCGACGACAACCGGGTCCCGGATGGAGACCTGTTTGTGGTCTCGGGCAATATATTCGAGGGCGAAGGTGGCGGCGAGATCTCTGTTTGGGGGACGTCTTCAAGGGCTTTCGACGCCTTTCGCGCCGGCGAAACCTCCGATTTGGGCGACGGTGAGACCGTGACGCTCGAAGCCAACGGCGACTATGTCTGGCGCGGCACCGACGACCAGATTTCGGGCCGCGGCCAACGCATCTTCGCGACCGTGACGTCGCCGCCGGAGTTCACCCTGAAAAATTACGACACCGTCCTTTTCACAGAAGGCTCGGGCGGCGGCATGGCCAAGGCGTTCTTCAACACGCTGACGGTAACGATTCCGGCGACGATCATCCCGATCCTGATCGCGGCCTTCGCCGCCTATGCGCTGGCGTGGATGGACTTTCCAGGTCGCGCGCTTCTGATCGCGGCGGTGGTGGCTCTTCTGGTGGTCCCGCTGCAACTCGCCCTGATCCCGCTTCTGAAGCTCCATCTCGGGATCGGGATCGGCAAGGGTTACCTCGGGGTCTGGCTCGCCCATACCGGCTTCGGCCTGCCGCTGGCGATCTATCTCTTGCGGAACTACATGGTGGGACTTCCGAAGGACATTATCGAGAACGCCCGGGTCGACGGGGCGACGGATTTCCAGATCTTCGTGCGGATCATCCTGCCGCTCAGTTTTCCCGCGCTCGCCTCCTTCGCGATCTTCCAGTTCCTCTGGACGTGGAACGACCTTCTCGTCGCTCTGGTGTTCCTGATCGACGCGACGGGCGAGACGACGGTGATGACCAAGCAGATCGTCGAGATGCTCGGCACGCGGGGCGGTAACTGGGAGATTTTGGCCACCGCGGCCTTCGTGTCCATCGCCGTGCCGCTATCGGTGTTCTTCCTGATGCAGCGTTATCTCGTCCGCGGCCTTCTCGCCGGGTCGGTGAAGTAGCGGAGCCGGTGCCGTGAGCTACGCCGATATCGACGTCCTGCCGAGTGCGGAACTCAACGTCGATCCCGACTGGTGGCGGGGCGCGGTGATCTATCAGATCTACCCGCGCTCCTACCAGGATTCGAACGGAGACGGGATCGGCGACCTCACCGGCATCATCCACCGTCTGCCGCATCTGGCCGCGCTTGGCGTAGATGCCGTCTGGATTTCCCCGTTCTTCCGCTCACCGATGAAGGATTTCGGTTACGACGTCTCGGACTACCGCGATGTCGACCCGATGTTCGGGAGCTTGGGGGACTTCGACGCGCTGGTGGATCAGGCCCACCGTCTCGGCATCCGGGTCATCATCGATCTGGTTATGTCGCACACTTCCGACCAGCACCCATGGTTCAAGGAGAGCCGGTCGTCGCGCGACAACCCCAAGGCCGACTGGTACGTCTGGGCCGAGCCGAAGGCCGATGGCACGCCGCCCAACAACTGGCTGTCGATCTTCGGCGGCTCGGCCTGGGAGTGGGACGGCCAGCGCATGCAATACTACATGCACAACTTCCTCAACGAGCAGCCGGACCTGAACTTCCATTGCGAGGAGGTGCAGGCCGCCCTTCTGAACATCGTGCGCTACTGGCTCGAACGCGGTGTCGATGGGTTTCGCCTCGACACGGTGAATTTCTACTTCTGCGACCGCGCGCTGCGCGACAACCCGCCGCTCGACCAATCGGCCCGCAACGACAAGACCGCGCCGTCGGTGAACCCGTACAACTTTCAGGACCATCTCTACGATAAGACGCAGCCCGAGAACCTTGAATTCCTGAGGAAATTTCGCGCCGTCTGCGACGAGTTCGGGGCGATCACATCCGTCGGCGAGGTGGGCGAGAGCCAACGGGGCCCGGAGGTGCAGGCCGCCTATACGTCGGGCGGCGACAAGCTTCATATGTGCTACGACTTCGACCTTCTGTCGAATGTCTATCCCACTGGAACCGCCGTCGCCGAGGTCATGAAGAAGGCCATCGAGGCCAGTCCGGACGGCTGGGCCTGCTGGGCCTATTCGAACCATGACGTTACCCGCCATTCGACCCGTTGGTCGCTCTCCCCCGAGGCTCAGCGGTGCTATGCCGCCCTTCTGATGTCGCTGAGGGGCACGGTTTGTCTCTACCAGGGCGAGGAATTGGGGCTGACCGAGGCCTATGTCGGCTACGAGGACCTCCAGGACCCCTACGGCAAGCGCTTCTGGCCGCGGTTCAAGGGGCGCGACGGCTGCCGCACGCCGATGCCGTGGAACCACGAGAAGGCCAATGGCGGGTTCTCCGACGCCAAGCCCTGGCTGCCGGTCGCCCTCGAACACATCGAGCACTCGGTCGATCTTCAGGACCGCGACCCGGCCTCGACCCTCGCGTTCTACCGCGCGATGATATCCTTCCGCGCCGGCCACCGACCGCTCCTGAAGGGCGACTGGACGCTTCACAAAGCCGCCGAAGACTTCATCGCCTTCGTGCGTTCGGAGGGAGACGACTGCGTCTTCTGCGCCTTCAACCTGTCGCCCGGAGACCGCAAGGTCGGCCTACCGGACGGGAACTGGCGGCCCGACCGGGCTGCACCCTTCGATTTGAGAGAGACAGCCGATGGGTTCGTTCTGCCGCCATGGCAGGCGGCGTTCGCGGTCGGCGAAAGACAATAGGGACCGGGGGAGGGACCAATGGCTGAACTGAAACTGACGGACGTCGCCAAATCCTACGGCAGCGTCGACGTGCTCAAGCACATCGACCTCGATATCGACCAGGGTGAACTCATTGTCTTCGTCGGCCCCTCCGGCTGCGGGAAATCGACCCTATTGCGGATGATTGCGGGACTCGAACGGATCACCGGCGGCACGCTCGAAATCGACGGTCAGGTCGTCAACGACATGCCGCCCTCGGAACGCGGGATCGCGATGGTGTTCCAGTCCTACGCGCTCTATCCGCATATGACCGTCTACGACAACATGGCGTTCTCCCTGCGGATCGCAAAGAAATCCGAGGCCGAGATCAAGGAAGCGGTAACGGCGGCGGCCGATAAGCTCCAGCTCGGCAGCCTGCTCGACCGGCTTCCGAAGGCCCTGTCCGGCGGCCAGCGGCAGCGGGTGGCGATTGGCCGGTCCATCGTCCGCGACCCGAAGGTTTACCTCTTCGACGAACCGCTCTCGAACCTCGATGCCGCCCTGCGTGTCGCCACGAGGCTCGAAATCGCGCAGTTGAAAGAACAGATGCCGGATTCGACGATGATCTACGTCACCCACGACCAGGTGGAGGCGATGACGCTCGCGACCCGTATCGTGGTCCTCGCCGGGGGTGGGGTGGCCCAGGTCGGCTCGCCGCTCGATCTCTACGAGAGGCCCGAGAACGAGTTCGTCGCCCAGTTTATCGGCTCGCCGAAGATGAACCTGCTCGCCGGCAAGATTACCGGGACCGGTGACCAGACGACTGTCGCGCTCGACGGCGGCGGAACGGCAGTGTCAAACGTCCCCTCCGGAGCGGACCTTGAGGGCGCGACGGTCCGCGTCGGGGTCCGGCCCGAGGACTTCGTGGCGGCGGATGGCGGGGATTACGTCTTCGAAGGGGATGTCGGGATCACCGAGGCGCTCGGCGAGGTCACGCTGCTCTACTTCGAACCACAAGGTCAGGACAATCCGGTGATCGGCAAGTTGCAGGGCATCCACAAGGACCTTCGCGGAAAGACCGTGCGCCTGACTGCGGACCCGTCGAAGGTCCATGTCTTCAAGGACGGCGTTTCTCTGCTGTTTCCCGAGGGCAAGAACGTCACCGTGGCACCGCACTGACCGGTGTGGAGGGCGACGCGCCGGCCAGGGCGGGTCTTCCCGCTTTCTGATGGTCGTACCGGCCGGCGGACGGGGCGGGTCGATGGATGCCAACCCAGGACCGATGGCGCACTTCTTCGGATGGGGCGCCGGGCGAGGTCTGGCAATCAGCGCTGTGGCGGCCCCGCCGACGCGGCGCCAAGGTGGAAGATGGCCGCCCGGCGCCCTGCACGTTGGCGGCGCACGAGACGCCTTTCCACGCTAACCGGCCATAAACGAGTGGAAAACCGGTCTGACAGCCGATATGACCCCGCTTGAATGCCCCCCGGTCAAATCCGATGCATCGCGCATCGCCATGGGAGAAACAAGTTGGCGCGTCTTTACGATAGTCGAAAACGTATCCTTGTGACCGGTGGCGCCGGCTTTCTCGGGTCGCATCTCATCGACCGGCTGCTCGATCAGGGTCACGAAGTGATTTGCGCCGACAACCTTTTCACCGGCACGAAGCGCAATATCGACCATTTGCATGGGCACCGGAATTTCGAGTTCCTGCGCCACGACGTGACGTTCCCGCTCTATGTCGAGGTCGATGAAATCTACAATCTGGCCTGCCCGGCCTCGCCCATTCACTACCAGCACGACCCGGTGCAAACGACGAAGACATCCGTGCATGGTGCCATCAACATGCTGGGGCTCGCAAAGCGCCTCAATTGCCGGATCTTTCAGGCATCGACGAGCGAGGTCTACGGCGACCCCGCCGTCCATCCCCAGGTGGAGGATTATTGGGGGAACGTTAATCCCATCGGGCCGCGCGCCTGTTATGACGAGGGGAAACGCTGCGCGGAAACCCTGTTCTTCGATTATTGGCGGAAGTACAAACTCGACATCAAGGTCGTGCGGATCTTCAACACCTACGGGCCGCGTATGCATTACGGCGATGGGCGGGTCGTCTCGCAATTCATCGTTCAGGCGCTTCGGAACGAGCCGATCACCGTATTCGGCGACGGCGGCCAGACCCGGAGTTTCTGTTATGTGGGCGATCTCATCGACGGTTTCCTCAAGTTCATGGAAACCGATCCGTCCAGTCCCGGACCGATCAACCTCGGCAATCCCATCGAAACCAGTGTCGAGCAACTGGCCGAAAAGACGATTGCGATGACCGGATCGCTTTCCAAACTCGTGCGGTTGCCGCTCCCGCAGGACGACCCAAAGCGGCGCCGGCCGGATATCTCGAAGGCGACGGAACTGATGGATTGGGAGCCGGCTGTCTCGCTTGACGAGGGGTTGGAGAAGACCATTGCCTATTTCCGGAAGTTGCTTCCCGAACTCGAAAGCGTATGAGGCGGGCCGCCGGGCGCGCCATCGACAATCCGTCCGCGATCCCGCCCTTTGTCCTCGGACGATGGCGAAACTCGAGGCGCCCCCCCGCGCCACCTCGCCCCCAGCCCCGGCGCTTGCCATCGCACCGCGGGCATGAGACGCAGGCCGGGATCAGATCGTTCGAGGCGACATGAAAGTCCATTTCCGTTTTGCGCCGCTTTCGGTACGGGAGTCCGAACGAGGCCATGTCGCTACCCTGGAGGACGATGTTCGGTCCGGGCTGGCCACTCCGTTCGAACTGGCCGATACGCCGGAGGCGGCAGACCTCATCGTCTACTACGAAACCGTCGACCCGAAATCGCGCCATGACGTGGCGAAACTCCTCGCCGACCCGGTCTTGCAGCGGTTCTCGGAGAAATGCGTCTGCATCAATTATGAGGACACGCCGCCGGGCTTCCTGCCGGGTATCTACGCCTCGCTCCCCCACCAACGCTTCGACCCCGCCCGGCACCGGGCCTGGGGTTACCTCATCGGCAACCCGCTTCTGCTCGACTATTTCGAGGAGAACCGGCAGCGCAGCCCGTCGCTGTTGTTTTCCTTCCGAGGGGCGCTGTCGCACCCGATCCGCAAACATGTCCTTCAGCTAAAAACGAGCGCGCCCCACAGCATCGTCCATATGAACCGGTGGTACAACCACACCGAGAACGAGCAACAGATTTACGCCGATGAGATACTCGACAGCCAGTTCGTGCTCTGCCCGCGCGGGATTGGCACCTGTTCGCACCGGCTGATGGAGACTATGGCCGCCGGTCGCTGCGCGGTGATCATCTCCGACGATTGGGTTTCGCCGGCGCCGATGGCCTGGGAAGAATTCTCGATCCGGGTCGCGGAAAAGGACATCCCCCGCATTCCCGAAATCCTCGCCGCCCGGCGCGATCGCGCGGCGGATTTGGGTCGCGCGGCCCGAAGGGTGTGGGAGCAATACTTCTCGCCAGAGACCCGGACCCAGACGGCACTCTCGGAGCTCCGGGACCTTGTTGAGCAGAGCCAGGCACCGCGCGGCATCGACGATTACCGCGCACTCTGGACCTCGCGCGCCTTCCATGACGCCAACGGTTGGACGTTGCTGAAGCGCGGCCGCCGTGCGGCGAAGGACGGGCTGCGGAAGCTCAAAAAAAGCATTAGGGGTAGGCGGTGAGCCGCGCCTGAGGTCGCTGCCCCACGTCTCACCCGCCGCAGGTCCCGGAGCGCCGTGATGTTCGGTTGACAAGGGGATGCCGCCGCGGTCGTCCTGGCCTGTTCATGACCCGTGGCGTGCCCCGGTTGCGTTGATTGCAGACCCACCCTGATCGGAGAACGGGCTTGTTCAACGAGCCCGGGTCAGCGGGGCCTGCATCACCAAAGAAGGGGCCCTTTAACCCGCTCGATGGTCTGAACAATTGAAGCGTCGTACGCAAAGGCCCGGCCCGCCGCCGGCTCCTCCATTCCGAAACTGCTCAAACCCGGCAATCGCCGCCGGGCGCTGCGCTTTCCGCCTTTCCCCCTCCGCGCGCCCATGCGATAGGAAACCGTCAAACGAAACCGTCGCCAGGAGCAGTGGCCATGACGATTCGCGAGGCGCTTACCTTCGACGATGTCCTTCTCGAACCGGCCGCGAGCCATGTGCTGCCGGCCGAGGCCGACACCCGTACCCGGGTCACCCGCGACATCGAGATGAACATCCCGCTCATCTCCTCGGCGATGGACACGGTGACCGAAAGCCAGATGGCGATCGCTATGGCTCAGGCCGGCGGGCTCGGGGTGATCCACCGCAACCTCGATGCAGAGACCCAGGCCCGCGAGGTGCGTCGAGTGAAGCGGTTCGTCTCCGGCATAGTCTACAATCCGATCACGCTCACCCCCGATCAGACCCTGGCGGACGCCAAGTCGCTGCAAGAGCGCTATCGGGTCACCGGGTTCCCGGTGGTTGGCGAGGGGGGCAAGCTCGTCGGTATCGTCACGAACCGCGACATGCGCTTTGCCGAGGACGACGCGACACCGGTGCGGGTCATGATGACGTCGGACAATCTGGCGGTGCTCACCGAGCCGGCCGATCTCGACGAGGCGAAGAGCCTGATGAAGGCGCGGCGGATCGAGAAGCTGCTCGTAACCGACAAGGCCGGCAAGCTCACCGGGCTTCTGACGCTGAAAGACAGCGAGCAGGCCGTCCTTAACCCCGTTGCCTGCAAAGACCCGCTGGGGCGGCTCAGGGTGGCGGCGGCGACGACGGTCGGCGAGGCGGGGTTCGAACGGTCCGCTGCGCTGGTGGATGCCGGGGTCGATATCATCGTGATCGACACCGCTCATGGACATTCGGCCGCCGTCAGCGAGGCGGTGACGCGTGCCAAGACCCTGTCGAACGAGGTCCAGATCATCGCCGGCAACGTCGCGACGGGCGAGGCGACCAGGGCGCTTATCGATGCCGGAGCGGATGCGGTGAAGGTCGGGATCGGCCCGGGGTCGATCTGTACGACCCGCATGGTGGCGGGAGTAGGTGTGCCGCAACTCACCGCGATCATGGATTGCGCCAAGGCCGCAGGCGACGTCCCCGTCATCGCCGATGGCGGCATCAAGTTCTCGGGCGATTTCGCAAAGGCCATCGCCGCGGGCGCTCATTGCGCGATGGTCGGCTCGATGATCGCGGGCACCGACGAGAGCCCCGGCGAGGTGATCCTCTTCGAAGGGCGGAGCTTCAAGGCGTTTCGGGGCATGGGCTCGATGGGCGCGATGGCCCGGGGCTCGGCGGACCGGTACTTCCAGAAGGATGCGGCCTCCGACAAGCTCGTCCCCGAAGGGATCGAGGGCCAGGTGCCCTACAAGGGCCCTGCGGGCGCCGTGATCCACCAACTCGTCGGCGGGCTGCGCGCGGCGATGGGGTACACCGGGTCGGCGAACATCGAAGAGATGCGCGGGGGCTGCCGCTTCGTGCGTATCACCGGGGCGGGACTGAAAGAGAGCCATGTCCACGACGTCCGCATCACCCGGGAGGCGCCGAATTATCGGCTGGGGTAGGGCGCGGTGACCCCTGCGGCAAGGGTTGCGGCGGCCATCGAGGTGCTCGACCGGGTTGCGGCGGGCACCCCGGCGGAACAGGCGCTCACCACCTGGGCGCGCGGCAACCGGTTTGCAGGTGCGAAGGACCGCGCGGCGATCCGCGATCACGTTTTCGATGCGCTCCGTCGCCGGGAAAGCCTGGCGCTGCTGGGCGGCGGCCAATCCGGTCGGGCGCTGATGATCGGTGCGCTCCGGTCGGCAGGTACCGATCCTGCGCTCCTGTTCAACGGCGAGGGCTACGCGCCGCCTGCGCTCACGGAGGCCGAGACCGCGCATCGCCCCCCGCCGATTGCCAACTGGCCGCGTTCGAGCCGGCTCGATTACCCCGCCTGGCTTGACGCCGAACTCACCCGCAGCCTCGGCGACGGTTTCGAGGCGGCGATGGAGAGCCTGAGGCAGCGCGCCCCGGTCTTTCTGCGCGTGAACCTCGCAAAGGCGACGCCGGCCGAGGCCGTCGCGGCCCTTGCCGAGAACCAAATCGCCGCCACGCCGCATCCGCTTGCGGCGACGGCGCTAGTTGCAACCAGGAACGCGCGGGCGATCCGGCGCTCGCGGGCCTATGGGGAGGGGCTCGTCGAGCTCCAGGATGCCGCTTCGCAGGCTGTGGTAGAGGCCCTCGGCCGCCCGGGGGGCGGTGGCCGGGCGCTCGATTACTGCGCCGGCGGAGGCGGCAAGTCGCTAGCCCTTGCCGCCCTCGGCTGGCGGGTTATGGCCCATGACCGTGACCCTCGCCGGATGAGCGACCTCTCGCCCCGGGCGGCGCGCGCCGGGGCAGAGATTCCCCTGGTGGAGCCGGAAGCCTTGCCGGCGATGCCTCCTTTCGACCTGGTCCTCGCCGATGCGCCTTGTTCGGGAAGCGGCGCCTGGCGGAGGCAGGCCGACGCGCGCTGGCGGCTCACACCGGAGCGATTGAAAGAGCTTATGGCGTTGCAGGACGATATCCTGGATGTCGCTTCCGGCCTCGTCGCTCCCTCAGGGCGCTTCGCGTATGTCACCTGCTCCCTTCTGAGGGCGGAGAACGAAGACCGAATAGCGGCGTTTCTCGCCCGGAACCCCGACTGGCGCTTGGCCTTCGACCGACGGTTCTCGCCGGTCCAAGGGGGTGACGGCTTCTACGTTGCGGCACTAGAAAAGCGCGTGTAGAACTCCCCTATTGGTTGAGTTTGCCCTGTCGTTTAATGTCCGATTAACGAAGATTGGACGACAGTCATCGTACCGAATCATCGACGGGGACATCTGTGCCGGAGAGAGTAGGACCAGCCTCGACCCTCGTGCGGGCCGCGGTCGATGTGGCCCCCCGGCTCGACGTTCTGGCGGCGTTGGCCGGGGCCTGTCTTGTCGGTTCGATGGTGCTCGACGGCTCGACCGGAGGCATGGTGCTCCTCTTTGCAGGGAGCGCCGTCGCCACGCTCGGCATCGCCGTCGGGCTCGCCCAATGGGGCCGACAACGGCACTTGAGAGGGCTCCGGGCCATCCTCTCCCGGGTGGTCGACCACGATGCCGCCCCATCGCTCACCGCAAAGGCGGATGGCCGGGTGATCCACGCCAACGCCGCGGCCATTGCCCGTTTCGCACCGGAAAGCGGGGCAACGATCGTCTCCGTCCTGTCGGGCCTTGTCGCCTCTCCCGGACCGCTCCTGCACCGTCTGCGTACGGCTGCCGAGGCCACTGGCGCAGCAAGCGAAGATATTACGCTCCGGCGCGGGTTCCTTCGTGTGTCGGTCCATTCCGTGGGCGCCGATAGCTATCTCTGGCGGCTGGAGGATATCGCCGACCGTCCGTCTTCGGGGCCGGGGGCCGAGGCCATCGGCCTGCCAATGTTCACGGTCACCAAGGCGGGCACGGTGCCGCTGATGAACGATGCGCTCCGCCGGCTTATCGGTCCCGGTGCGGAACAGGTCAGCGACATTGTGGCCGACCTGCCGATCCGGAGCGGTATGGTCCACCGGTTGCTCGGGGAGGCCGGGCCGTTTCGCGCCGTGCTTCACGAGGTGGTCTCGGCTGCCGGGCGCCGCGAGGTCTACGTGCTGCCGGCGCCGGACATCGTGCTGCCGTCGAGCGACTGGCAGTTCTTCGACGCGCTCCCGGTGGCGATGCTGAAGATCGCACGATCGGGCGATGTGCAGATGGCCAACCGGCTGGCGCGGGACCTTCTGGCCCATCGCGCACCGCTCGGCTGCCATCTGTCCGATCTCGTCGAGGGGCTCGGGCGTCCCGTGGGCGACTGGCTTGACGATGCGACCCGCGGCCACGGGCTGAACCGAACCGAGGTGGTCCGGGCGATCCACCCGACAAAGGACGTCTTTCTCCAGATTACCCTCGGCCGCATCGAGGACGACGGCGAAACCGCCCTCGTGGCGGTGCTCAACGATGCCACCGAGCTGAAGACCCTGGAAGCCCAGTTCGTTCAGAGCCAGAAGATGCAGGCCATCGGCCAGTTGGCCGGCGGCGTGGCCCATGATTTCAACAACCTCCTGACGGCGATCTCGGGGCATTGCGACCTGATGCTCCTGCGCCATGACGAGGGCGACCCGAATTACGGCGACCTCATTCAGATCCACCAGAACGCCAACCGGGCCGCGAGCCTTGTCGGGCAGCTTCTGGCTTTCTCGCGCAAGCAGAACCTTCAGCTCGAGCTTCTCGATCTGCGCGATACGATGTCGGACTTGACCCATCTGCTGAATCGTCTGGTGGGCGAGAAGGTCACCCTGGAACTCGATCACGACGTCGACCTGAAACTTGTGCGGGCCGACAAACGCCAGATCGAACAGGTGATCATGAACCTCGTCGTCAATGCGCGCGACGCGATGCCCGAAGGTGGCGTTATCAAGATCGAGACCCGGCTTGAGGAGCTCAGCCGCGGGCTGGCGCGGGACCGGGTGGAGGTACCGCCGGGCGAATATGTCGTGGTAAAGGTTTCCGATCAGGGCATCGGCATCCCAGGCGAGACGATCTCGAAGATCTTCGAGCCGTTCTTTTCGACCAAGAAGACCGGTGAGGGCACGGGGCTCGGCCTGTCGACAGCCTACGGCATCGTCAAGCAGACCGGCGGGTTCATCTTCGCCGACAGCGTCCTGGGGCAGGGGACGAGCTTCACGATCTACCTCAAGGCGCAGGATCCGCCGGTCCAGCATCCGGTCCATGCCGAAATCCCCGGCAGTGTCGAGCCGAGCGGGCATGGCGAGGGGGTCGTCCTTCTCGTCGAGGACGAAGCGCCGGTCCGCGCCTTCGCTTCCCGCGCCCTGCGGATGCGGGGCTATACGGTTCTCGAAGCCGACAGCGCCGAAGAGGCGCTCAGAACGCTCGAAGACGCCGACCTCGAGATCGATGTCTTCGTGACTGATGTCATCATGCCGGGGATGGACGGGCCGAGCTGGGTGCGCGAAGCCCTGAAACAGCGCCCCGAGACAAAGGTCGTTTTCGTGTCCGGCTATGCCGAGGACAGCGTGGCCGAAAGTCAGTCGCGGATTCCAAATTCCGTGTTCTTGCCAAAACCTTTTTCGCTCAACCAGTTGACGACCACAGTTCAAGCGCAGATCCAGTAGAATTGCGGCCACCGGTAACCTCGCCTTAACCGATTCCGGCTGAGAAGAATTTTACGAAATCTGTTGCGATGTTCGTGTTTTGATCCCATAACGGCGATTAGAACAAGAGGCGAACATGAGCAGTCATTGCCGCCCAGGCGAGCCTATGGAATAAGGAGCGAAACCCCATGGCCACGGCAGATATTCTCGATATGAGCAACAAGCGCGACAGCGACAGGCAGAAGGCGCTTGATTCCGCGCTCGCCCAGATCGAACGGCAGTTCGGCAAGGGCTCGATCATGAAACTCGGTGCAGATAACCCGGTCGCGGAGATCGAGGCGACCTCGACGGGGTCTCTGGGCCTCGACATCGCGCTCGGTATCGGCGGGCTCCCCAAAGGCCGGATCGTGGAGATCTACGGCCCTGAAAGCTCGGGGAAGACGACGCTGACGCTGCATGCGGTGGCAGAGGAGCAGAAAAAGGGCGGGGTCTGCGCTTTTGTCGATGCCGAACATGCGCTCGACCCGCAATATGCCCGCAAGCTCGGGGTCGATCTCGACGAACTGCTGATCTCCCAGCCCGATACCGGCGAACAGGCGCTCGAGATTACCGACACGCTGGTGCGGTCGGGGGCGGTCTCGATGGTGGTTGTCGATTCGGTCGCGGCACTCACGCCGAAATCGGAGCTCGAGGGTGATATGGGTGATGCCACCGTCGGTGCCCAGGCGCGGCTGATGTCCCAGGCGATGCGGAAGCTCACCGCCTCGATCAGCCGATCGAAATGCATGGTGATCTTCATCAACCAGATCCGGATGAAGATCGGTGTGATGTTCGGCAGCCCCGAGACCACGACGGGCGGCAATGCTCTGAAGTTCTATTCGAGCGTCCGCCTCGACATCCGCCGGATCGGCGCGATCAAGGACCGCGACGAGGTCGTCGGCAACGCCACCCGGGTGAAGGTCGTCAAGAACAAGGTTGCGCCGCCGTTCAAGCAGGTCGAGTTCGATATCATGTATGGCGAAGGCATTTCGAAGATGGGCGAGCTGATCGACCTCGGGGTCAAAGCTGGCGTAGTGGAGAAATCCGGCGCCTGGTTCTCCTATGGCGACGAGCGTATCGGCCAGGGGCGGGAGAACGCCAAGACCTTTCTGAAGGAGAACCGCGACATCGCGCTTCAGATCGAGGACAAGATCCGCGCCGCCCACGGGCTTGATTTCGACATGCCGGAAGGTGCTGCCGCGGAGGACGGAGACGAGCTCCTGGAAGGCTGAGGAGCGCAAGCGCCGGTCTGCTCGACGGCGCATGCGTCCCGCAAGCCGCATCCCGGTAGGGGTTGCGAGTGGCTTGAAGGGGGACGAGATGCCGAGTTGGGCGCGAAAGGTGCGGTCACTGGCGGTCGGGATTGCGGCCTACTGGGGTCTGGCGCTCGCGGCCCTGGAAATCTACCTGCCGGGGTCTCGGGGCGATCCGGGCTTCCTGAGCGCACCGTTCTCGTTCGTTCTGCTCGGCGCGATGGTCGCGCCGGGTGACTTCGTGGGCCCGACGTCGCCATCTCGCTGGCTTCTTCTCCTGCCGTTGGGCGGCGTGGTCTTCCTCGTCGTCAGCGCCTTGGCCCGGCGTGGAGGCTGGGCGGCTGCGACAGTCGGTCTTTCGGCGATCGGCGCGGCCGGCGCCATCGTCCTTCTCACCGGATACTCGTAGCAGCCAGGCCCTGGCCACGGCAGCGGCTGTCCATTCCGCCTTTACCGGCCCGCGTCCAAAGGATATCCCAGCAGGCGCTTTCCCGGGATACGCCAATGCCGAGCCTAAACGACATCCGTTCCACCTTTCTGAGTTATTTCGAGAAGAACGGCCACGAGGTCGTCGACTCCTCGCCGCTGGTGCCGCGCAACGATCCGACGCTGATGTTCGTCAATTCGGGGATGGTCCAGTTCAAGAACCTCTTCACCGGGCTCGAACACCGTGACTACAAACGCGCGGCCACGAGCCAGAAATGCGTCCGCGCCGGCGGTAAGCACAACGATCTCGACAATGTCGGCTACACCGCGCGCCACCACACGTTCTTCGAGATGCTGGGGAACTTTTCCTTCGGGGACTACTTCAAGGAGGACGCGATCCCCTTCGCCTGGGAGCTTCTGACGGAAGGCTTCAGCATCGACCCCGAGCGGATGCTGGTAACGGTCTACCACACCGACGACGAGGCCGCCGAGATCTGGAAGAAGACGGGCGTGCCCGAAAGCCGGATCATCCGCATCGCCACCTCGGATAACTTCTGGCAAATGGGCCCCACCGGACCCTGCGGGCCCTGTACCGAGATCTTCTACGACCACGGGGAACACATCCCCGGCGGTCCGCCCGGCAGCCCCGACGAGGACGGCGACCGCTTTATCGAGATCTGGAACATCGTCTTCATGCAGAACGAGCAGTTCGAGGACGGCTCGATGCGGGCCCTCGATATGCAGTCGATCGACACCGGCATGGGGCTCGAACGGATCGGCGCGCTCCTCCAGGGTAAGCACGACAATTACGACACCGACCTGATGCGCGCGCTGATCGAGGCCTCGGCCGAGATCACCGACGGCGAACCCGACGGGCCCGGAAACGTCCATCACCGGGTGATCGCCGACCATCTGCGGTCGACGTCTTTTCTGATCGCCGACGGTGTGATGCCGTCCAACGAGGGGCGGGGCTACGTCCTGCGGCGGATCATGCGCCGGGCGATGCGGCATGCGCATCTTCTGGGGGCTAAAGACCCGGTGATGTACCGCCTTGTACCGTCGTTGGTGCGTGAGATGGGTCAGGCCTACGGCGAACTGGGGCGCGGCCAGGTGCTCATCGGGGAAACGCTCCTCAGCGAGGAAACCCGGTTCCGCGAAACCCTCGACCGCGGCCTGCGGCTTCTCGACGAGGAGGTCGCAACCCTCGCGGATGGTGCCGACCTCCCCGGCGAGGCCGCCTTTCGGCTTTACGACACCTATGGCTTTCCCCTCGACCTCACGCAGGATGCCTTGCGCGAACAGGGTCGGGGCGTGGATACCGAGGGGTTCGACGCCGCCATGGCCGAGCAAAAGGCCAAGGCCCGCGCGGCCTGGGCCGGTTCGGGCGAAGCCGCCGATGCAACCGTATGGTTTGACGTCGCCGAGGCAGGCGAGGCGACGGAATTCCTCGGCTACGAAACCGAGACGGCGGAGGGCCAGATCCTCGCGATCATCCGCGACGGCGCCCGCGTCGAGGCGCTCGGTGACGGTGAGGAGGGCTGGATCGTTCTGAACCAGACGCCGTTCTACGGCGAGGCCGGGGGCCAGGTGGGCGACACCGGCCACATGATCTCGCTATCCGACCGGGGGATCACCGCGACCGTTGCCGACACCCGCCGTTTTGCCGGCGGTGCGGTTTTCGGCCATCAGGCGAAGGTGGAGGGCGGTGTGCTCCAGACCGGCGACGCGGTTCATCTCGTGGTCGACCACGGCCGCCGGTCGGCGATCCGGGCCAACCATTCGGCAACCCATCTTCTTCACGAGGCGCTCCGCCAGGCGCTCGGCGACCATGTCGCCCAGCGGGGTTCGCTCAACGCGCCCGACCGGTTGCGCTTCGATTTCTCCCACAACGCCGCCCTGAGCCTCGAAGAGCTTTCCCGCGTCGAGGCGGAGGTCAACGCCTTCATCCGCCAGAACGCGCCGGTCGAAACCCGAATCATGACGCCCGACGACGCCCGTGCCCTCGGTGCCCAGGCGCTCTTCGGCGAGAAGTACGGCGACGAAGTGCGGGTCGTCTCCATGGGCCGGGCCGAGACGGGCAAGGGCCCGGGCGGTGAGACCTACTCGATCGAACTCTGCGGTGGCACCCATGTGGCCCGCACGGGCGATATCGGGCTCTTCGTGACCCTCGGCGACAGCGCCTCCTCGGCCGGGGTACGGCGGGTCGAGGCGCTGACGGGCGATGCCGCCTACCGCTATCTCGCCGAACAGGACCGGCGTCTGGCGGAGACCGCCCTTGCGCTCAAGGCCGGCGCGGCCGAGGTGCCGGCCCGGGTCGCCGCCCTGCTCGACGAGCGGAAGGCGCTCCAGGCAGAACTCGCCGACCTCCGCCGTAAACTCGCCCTCGGCGGCGGCGGTGTGGCGGAGACGGCCGAGAAGGTCGGTGAGACCGACGTCGTCCTCCAGGCCCTGAGCGGTGTGTCGGGGAAGGACCTCCCCGCCCTGATCGACGCCCACAAGGCGCGGCTCGGTTCGGGGATAGTGGTGCTCGTCGCCGATACCGATGGCAAGGCGGCAGTGGCCGCAGGCGTGACCGACGATCTGACGGGCACTCACTCGGCCGTGGACCTTGTGCGGACGGCGGTGGAGCAACTCGGCGGCAAGGGGGGCGGCGGCCGGCCCGATCTCGCCCAGGGCGGGGCGAAATCAGCCGCCGAAGCCGAAGCCGCCTTCGCGGCAGTCCGCTCATTGATAGGAGGCGCCTGAATGACCGCCCTTTGGATCGCCAATGTTGAAATCACCGATGCGGACGAATACGCCAAGTACGTCCCGATCGCTGGAGAGGTCATCGCCGAACATGGCGGCGTTTTTCTCGCCCGGGGCGGCGCCTACGTCCAACTCGAAGGCCGAGACCGGCCCCGCAACGTCGTGGCCCGTTTCCCGTCGGTGGAGGCGGCTGTGGCCTGCTACAACTCAGAGAAGTACCAGTCCGCCGTTGTCCATGCCAAGGCCGGGTCGAAGCGCGATATCGTCATCGTCGAAGAGACGGGCTGAGGCACTTCATCTTGGCCAAAGCACCTCGGGGGCTGAGGAGCGCCTGGAGACCGGTCCGGTGGGCCGATCACAGCGACGATGGGTCGGACGACCCCGAATGGGCCGCGGGCAGCGCCCCCGTCACCCGGCTTTGAAGTGCTTCGACAGCTTCAGCCCCTGACCCTGGTAGTTCGAGGCTATCCCCGCGCCATATAGCACTGAGGGTGGGGCGGCCATCTCTTCGTAGACCAGCCGCCCGACGATCTGGCCGTGTTCCAGTGCGAAGGGGGCCTCGTGGCAACGGACTTCGAGCACGCCCCGCGATCCGGCCCCGCCGGCGGCCGCCCAGCCGAAGCCGGGGTCGAAGAAGCCCGCGTAATGGACCCGGAATTCGCCCACCATGGCGAGGTAAGGGGCCATCTCGGCGGCATGGGTGGGCGGGATCGTCACCGCTTCGCGGCTGACCAGAATGTAGAAGGCGCCGGGGTCGAGAATGATGCGTCCCGTACCGGTCCGGACCTCCTCCCAGAACGCGGTGGGGTCATGGACGCCCACGCGATCGAGGTCGATGACGCCGCTGTGGGGCTTGGCCCGGTACCCGACGAGGCTGTCGTCAGTCGGTTGAAGATCGACCGAGAAGCCCAGACCTTCGGAGATCACCGGCTCGCGGTCGACGAGCGGGCTTTCTGAATGAAGGGCACGCAACCGTTCATCGGTGAGCACAGCATGGCCGCGACGGAACCGGATCTGGTTGAGCCGCATCCCGGGCCGGACGAGCACCGAAAAGGAACGGGGACAGATTTCGCCGTAAAGCGGGCCGGTATAGCCCTTCGGGATCCTGTCGAACTCGACACCGCCGTCGGTGATCGTCCGCGTCAGAAGGTCGAGCCGCCCGGTTGAGGATTTGGCATTTGCCACTGCTTCGATGTCGTCCGGCAGAGCCAGTCGTTCGACGAGCGGGACCACATAGACACAGCCCTTTTCGAGCACGGCGCCGGCGGAGAGGTCAATCCGGTGCATCTCGAAATCGGCCAGCCGGTCCGCCACACTCCTCCCGGCACCGGCCAGAAAGGAGGCGCGAACCCGAAAGGCCACGCTTCCAAGGCGGAGGTCGATGGAGGCGGGCTGAATCTGACCCTCGGCGAGGGCCGGCTCGCAAAGAAGCGCACCGGCATCGACAAGGGCGGCGATTTCGCTGTCGGGCAGAACCCCTGACATGGGCCGCTCACGCTCCGGTTCGGTGATTGGTCGGGCTAGCAGGATTCGAACCTGCGACCTTCCGTCCCCCAGACGGACGCGCTAACCAGGCTGCGCCATAGCCCGACGGACGGGGTTCTGACGGAATTCCGGGGCAGGAGCAAGGGCCGAAAACCATGGTCGGGCTAAGCCGGTGCCCGCGGTTCGAGCTTCTCGCGAAGGAGTTCGAGCGCGCCGCGGTTGCGCTGGAGATACCCCCGGTCGGCCATCCGTAAGCGGGCAGCGAGCCCGGGCGTGCCCGGGAACCCGGTATCGTCGTCGTCTGGGTCGGTGTCCGGAACATCCGGGGGCGCCACAATGGCTGCCGCGACCGCCGGTTCTTCCGGCTCCTCTTCGAAGGACTCCGCAATGGCTTCGGCAGGTTCGCCTTGCGGTTCCTCTGCCACCTGATCCGGCGCGGCGGGGGCATGAGGGGCGGCGGCTTCCGGTTCCGCCGGCGGTGGAACTGGTTCGGCGGGGGCCACCGCGCGCGACGCCACGGGCTCGTCGGCGGTGAGCGGCGCCTCGGTCGCCGTGCTCTCGATGAAATCCGTCTCCGCCCCCCCATCGAGTGGCTGCGAGAGCGCGGCGACGTGCTTGACACCTTTCTCGCGCAAAAGCTTCTGGGCGCCGCGAATGGTCATGCCGTCGTCGTGCAGAAGCCGCTTGATCCCACCGATCAGCGCCATGTCGCTCGGGCGGTAATAGCGCCGCCCGCCGGCCCGTTTCACCGGTTTGATCTGCGCGAACCGGCTTTCCCAGAAGCGCAGCACATGGGTCGGCACCCCGAGCCAATCGGCGACTTCGGATATGGTCCGGAACGCCTCTGGGGATTTCTCCATGCCCGATTACGCGCCCTTGTTGCCAGCCGCGACACGGTCTTTCATCAGGTGCGACGGGCGGAAGGTGAGGACCCGGCGCGGATGGATCGGTACCTCTTCGCCGGTTTTCGGGTTGCGGCCGATCCGTGCCGCCTTTTCGCGCACGCTGAAAGTGCCGAACGACGAAATCTTCACCGTTTCTCCCCTGACCAGAGCGTCAGACATGTGCAGCAGGACGCTTTCGACCAGTTGGGCGCTTTCGTTCCGGCTAAGGCCGACTTCGCGAAACACGGCTTCGCTAAGGTCCATCCGTGTCAATGTCTTTTCGCCCATGCCGACCCCCCTTTGGTGCTCAAACACCATGCGCCCCGGCATTTTCCGAGTCAATATCAAGGGTTTGCGAAACGCGCTTCACGGCGATTACCAGCGCAGAATCACCGCCCCCCATGCCAGGCCGCCACCGATTGCTTCGGTTGCGACGACATCGCCCTGCTTTATCTGCCCGCGTTCTTTGCCGACCGACAGGGCCAGCGGGATCGAGGCGGCCGATGTATTGCCGTGATCCTGCACCGTGACCACCACCCTGTCCATGTCCACGCCCATCTTGGCGGCGGTGGATTTGATGATCCGGAGGTTGGCCTGGTGCGGGACAATCCAGTCGATTTCGGCACTCGTTAGCCCGGCGCGGTCCAACGCCACATCGGCGGTCTTGGCGAGCTTCTCGACGGCGTGGCGGAAGACTTCCTTTCCCTCCATCCGGAGGAAGCCCGTGGTCTGGGTGGAGACGCCGCCGTCGACATAGAGCAGTTCACGGTACCGGCCGTCGGAATTGAGGTCGACCGACAGAATTCCGCGATCGGCCGGCGTTCCCGCCCCTTCGGCGGCTTCGAGCACGAGCGCTCCGGCGCCGTCGCCGAAAAGCACGCAGGTCGCCCGGTCGTCGAAATCGAGGATCCGGCTGAAGGTTTCCGCGCCGATGATCATCACGCGACGGGCCTGGCCGGATACGATGAGCGCATTGGCATTGGCCAGACCGTAGATGAACCCCGCGCAGACTGCCTGCACGTCGAAGGCATAGCCCCGGTCCATACCGAGGGCGCCCTGGACCATCGTAGCTGCCGAAGGAAAGGTTAGGTCAGCGGTTGAGGTGGCCACGATCAGCGCGTCGAGATCGCCTGGTTCGAGCCCGGCATCCGCTAGCGCGGCACGGGCGGCCTTTTCCGCCAGATCGGAGGTCGTTTCTCCTTCGGCGGCGAAGTGGCGGCGTTCGATACCGGTGCGGCTGACGATCCATTCATCGGAGGTGTCGAGCTTCAGTGCGTCCTTGAAGTAGGCGTTCGGCACCACGCGGTCGGGCAGGTAGTGCCCGACGCCCCGGACAACCGCGCGTGTCGTCATTCGCTCTGCTCGCTCTCTTCCCCGGCCCCTTGGCTCGCATTCTGACCCCTGGCCGAATGGGATGCAACCCGAGCCGCGAGGCGTTCGTTGAAACCCGATTGGGCAAGGCGGAAGGCAAGTTTGATCGCCGCCGAGACGCCGGTCGAATCCGCCGATCCGTGGGATTTGACGATGGTGCCGTTCAGCCCCAGAAATACGCCACCATTGACCCGGCGGGGGTCGATCCGCTTTTGCAGGCGTCGGAGCGAGGTCAGCGCCAGCAGGGCGGCGATGCGGCTGAGGGGCGTGGCCCGGAAGGCGTCGCCCAGAAACGAACGTATGAGCCGCGCGGTGCCCTCGCCGGTTTTCAACGCGACGTTGCCGGTGAAACCGTCGGTGACGATCACGTCGACCTTCGATTTCGGGATGTCGCCGCCCTCGATGAAACCGATGTAGGCGTAACCCCCATCCGACGCGGCCGCCTCGACGAGGTCGGCTGCCTCCTTGAGTTCCGGCCGGCCCTTGTATTCCTCGGTGCCGACGTTCAAGAGCCCCACCCGGGGCCGCTCGATGCCAAGCCCGTTGCGGGCATAGGACGCGCCCATCAGCGCATATTGCAGAAGGTCAGTGGCGTCTGCGCGCACGTCAGCGCCGACATCGAGCATTACGTTGAACCCCGACGGGTTCTCCGAGGGCCACAGGCAGGCGATGGCCGGGCGGTTGATCCCCGGAAGTTTCCGGAGCCGGATCATCGACAACCCCATGAGCGCACCGGTGTTGCCGCAGGAGACGGCGACGGCGGCGTCGCCCTTGCGAACACTTTCGACCGCCTCCCACATCGAGGTGCCCTTGCCCTGACGCATCACCACGGAGGGTTTTGCGTCCATGGTCACGACGCCATCGACATCGTTGATCTTTACCCGATCCTCGAGTTTACGGCGCCGGATCAGCGGTTCGAGCTTGTCCTTGGGTCCATGAAGGATGAAGGCGATGTCGGGGTTTTTCTTGGCCGAGCGCTGGATGCCCGCAACGACTGCCGCGGGCCCCCGGTCGCCCCCCATCGCATCGACCGAAATGCAGAAGGGCCCGGACCGCTCCTGCGGTGCGGGCCCGGTCGGGGCATCAGGGCTGGGCTCGGTCTGGGCCAACGGCCCGACTTACGCCGCGTCTTCGTCGTCCAGATCGATCTCGTCGGCCTGGGCCACAATCTCGCGATCGTTGTAATACCCGCAGGAGGGGCAGACGTGGTGCGGCCGCTTCAGCTCGCCGCAGTTCGGGCATTCACCGGGGTTGGCCGCGGCAAGTCCGTCATGGGCCCGGCGCATGTTCCGGCGCGAGCGTGTAACTTTGTTCTGAGGGACAGCCATGTCCTATCCTCGTGTTCTGGGTGTGTCACCCGGGGTCGGTTTGAGCCCATCGCGCGCTGGCGGCCGCTCTGCGGCGCCGCTCTCGTTTGGGCGAGGCCGGGAACATACTTCCTTTCCACTAAGGCGCAAGGGTTTTTTCCCCGCGCAGAATCACGCCTCGTCGTCGCCGTCTGAGGTTCCCTTCAGCGCCTTGAGCGCCGCGAACGGGTGCACCGCATCGTCGGTCAGCGGCGCCACGCCGGGGGGCGGAAAATCCTTCGCCCCAAGCTCTGCCCCTTCGGCTCTTGGATAGTCCGGCAGGGCGAGAGCAAGCGCTTCGGAGAAGACTTTCTGGAGGTCGATCAATTCGGGAAGCGCCTCGACGGTGTCGTCCTCGGGCATTTCCGTCTCCCCGTCCTCGGAAATGGGGGCTTCGGCGAGATAACGGCGCGCAACCCGCGCGTCGATACGCGTCGTTACCGGCTCGAGTGTAACCACGCATGACTGCACCGCCGTTGCCCCGAGTGTGGCGTCGAGCGCCCAGTCTTCGCGGTCTGCGGGCGACAGCCAGCCCTCAAGCCGCACCTTGCGCAGCGACCGAAGCTCCAGAAGCTCCACGATGTCGGCGATGGCCGCCGCATCGGGGGTATGGGAGAACCGCAACGCGGCGCGACTGGGCAGCCGGGCCGTATCAATCATGCGGTCGGAATGGACGGGTCGGTCGGTCATCGGGGCGTTCTTGATCCCGGTAGGGCGGTTCTGTAAGGCGGAGTAGGGGGGCGAGGCCCCAGACGCAAGGGGACGGATATGGGGGCGAGGTCGATCGCGGTGCTGGTCTTGGCGGGGCTGCTCGTGACGGGCTGTGTGCGGCTCGAACGCAGCCACGGCTATGTTCCCACCGACAGCGAGCTCGCCAACATCGAAGTCGGCCGGGACACCCGCGAGACTGTGTCCAGCATCATTGGCGCACCTGGGCTCGACTCGTTGCGCACCGTCAACGGCTGGTATTATGTCAAGTCCGACTACGAGACGTTCCTCTGGCAGGAGCCCGAAGAGGTCCGCCGCGAGGTTGTGGCGATCCTCTACTCCGACGCCGGCACGGTGGCCAATATCGAGCGCTTCGGGCTCGAAGAGGGCCGCGTGATCACCCTGTCGCGTCGGGTCACGGAGTCGAACGTCACCGGCGTGACCTTCCTCAGCCAGCTCCTGGGCAACCTCGGCAACTTCCGCTTGCAGGATTTCCTCGACGACGAGTGAGGCTCAGTCGCCGTTCTCGGGCTCGAAGTCCAGTGCCACCCCGTTGATGCAGTACCGCAGCCCCGTCGGCTGTGGCCCGTCTGGAAAGACATGTCCAAGATGGGCCTCGCAGCGG
This sequence comes from Paracoccaceae bacterium, assembly GCA_030066905.1. Taxonomy (GTDB): domain Bacteria; phylum Pseudomonadota; class Alphaproteobacteria; order Rhodobacterales; family Rhodobacteraceae; genus JASJAR01. The sequence goes on from JASJAR010000005.1 coordinate 102,427, forward strand.
TTGCAATGCACCTCTGTGCGCCGCATGAAAAAGGAGCGGTCCTCCTTCTCGCCCACCATTTCGGGGTCAATCGGCTCGAAGAACGATGGCCAGCCAGTGCCGCTCTCGAACTTCGCCTTCTGGTCGAAAAGCTGCGCGCCGCAGCAGACACACAGGAAGGTGCCGTCGTCCTTTGGAAAATCGTCATGGGTTCCAGCCCGTTCGGTCCCGTGCTTGCGCGTGACCTTGTAGGCCAGCGGCGACAGTTGGGCCTGCCACTCAGCCTCGGATTTGACTACTTTGTCCATAGCTCCTCGCGTCTTGTCTCCGGTGTCGCGCCGGCGACATATATTGTGCGTATTGATGTCTCAGAGCATAAATAGGCGGAAATTGTACTGTATAAAGGCTTGAGGCAGCACCAGTGACGACAGGGCCGAAGTATCGCGCGCGCATCGCAACGGCCGATGCGGAGGTGGACGGCTGTCTGCTACTCCGAGGCCGGGTGTTTCGCGCGGGCGATGCGGAATCGGACAGGGATGGGTTCGACGCGCTCTTCCGGCACATGCTCGTCGAACGGGCGGGGGACGGGCGGGTCGTCGCCTGTTTCCGGTTCCTCGTCGTCGATAGCCCTTCCGCCATCGAGCGCTCCTATTCGGCGCAGTTCTACGGGCTTTCCCCGCTCCAGACCTATGGGGCTCCGATGGTGGAGATGGGCCGGTTCTGTATCGACCCCGAGGTGCGGGACTCGGATGTACTCCGGGTCGCGTGGGGGGCGATGGCCCGTGTGGTCGAAGAGCGGGGGGCGGGGCTTCTTTTTGGCTGCTCGTCGTTCCAGGGGACCGACGCGGTGCGTTACAACGACGCCTTTGCGATGCTGCGCGACCGCCATATCGCGCCGAAGCGCTGGCTACCCCGGATCAAGGCGCCGAAGGTCTTCGAGTTCGCCCGTCGCCCAAGCCGCAAGGCGGACCCGAAGGCGGCGATTCGAGCGATGCCGCCCTTGCTGAAGACCTATCTCGCCATGGGCGGCTGGGTGAGCGACCATGCGGTCGTCGATGGCGACCTCGACACGCTCCATGTCTTTACCGGCGTCGAGATCGGGACGATCCCCGCTGCGCGACGTCGCTCGATCCTGACAGCTGCCTGAGCGGCCCACTTGCCAATCCCAGACGCTTCGCCTAGCCCGCCTGCGTCATGGCAGCGCCGCTTCTTCAGCTTTCCGACATCGCGCTCACATGGGGCGGCAATCCGCTCTTTTCCGGGCTCGACCTCGCCGTTCATTCCGGCGACCGGATCGCCCTCGTCGGTCGGAACGGTTCGGGGAAATCGACTCTTCTGAAGGTCATGGCCGGCGACGTCGAAGCCGACGCCGGGACGCGGGCGTTGGCGCCGGGCGTCACAGTGGCTCGGCTGGCCCAGGAGCCCGCAATGGAGGGGTTTGCGACGCTTGGGGACTTTGCCGGACGCGACCTTGATCCCGCTGAGGTCTGGCGCGTCGAGGCGGCCGCCGACGGGATCGGCATCGACCTCGCCCTCGACCCGGCCAGCGCCTCGGGAGGCGAACGGCGCCGGGCGGCCTTGGCGGGGCTTGTGGCTTCCGATGCGGGGCTTTTTCTGATCGACGAGCCAACCAACCATCTCGACATCCGCGCCATCCTCTGGCTCGAAGACTGGCTGGCCGCGAGCCGGGCGGCCTTCGTGCTGATCTCCCACGACCGGGCGTTCCTCACCCGGCTCACCCGCGCCACGCTCTGGCTCGACCGGGGCGTCGTGCGGCGGCAAAACAAGGGATTTGCCGATTTCGAGGCCTGGCGCGACAAGACCTGGGCGGAAGAAGACCTTGCCCGCCACAAGCTTGACCGCAAGATCAAGGCCGAGGCCCGATGGGCCGTGGAGGGCATCTCGGCGCGGAGAAAGCGCAACATGGGCCGGGTGCGGGCACTGCAAGACCTCCGTTCGGCGCGCGCCGCCGAGATCCGTCGTCAGGGCGCCGCGGCCATGGAACTTGCCACCGCGCCTCGGTCCGGCAAGCGGGTGATCGAGGCGCGGGGGATTTCGAAGTCCTACGACCGGCGGGTGCTCTTCAAGGGCATCGATCTGAAGATCGCGCGCGGCGACCGGGTGGCCTTTGTCGGCCCCAATGGGGTGGGCAAGACGACACTTCTCAATACCCTGATCGGCACGGTCGACCCCGACGCTGGGGAGGTTCGCCTCGGCACCGGGCTCGAAATCGCCGTCTTCGACCAGACCCGCGCAAGTCTCGACTCCGACGCCACGCTCTGGGAGGCGCTCACGGGCGATGCCGAGATGCGGGTCTCGGGCCGGGCCGACCAGGTGATGGTGCGGGGCGCCCCGCGCCATGTGGTCGGATATCTGAAGGACTTCCTCTTCGACGACGCTCAGGCGCGTGCCCCGGTCCGCTCGCTCTCGGGTGGCGAGCGCGCCCGGCTCCTTCTGGCCAAGCTCATGGCGCGGGAAGCCAACCTCCTCGTTCTCGACGAGCCCACGAACGACCTCGACATCGAAACCCTCGATCTCCTTCAGGAGGTGCTCGACGATTACGACGGCACGGTGCTTCTGGTCTCCCACGACCGCGATTTCATCGACCGAGTGGCGACCCAGACGGTGGCGATGGAAGCCGGCGGGAGGGCGACGGTCCATGCCGGCGGCTGGGAACAGGTGCGGGTGGACTGGACGGCAGAAACAGCGCCGACCGGTGCCGGACAGGCTTCGGCGGCCCGACCGGAAAGGCGCTCCGGGGAGACCGCGCCCCGGGTCGAGCCCGGGGCGCGTGCGGCCAAGGGCCTGACCTTCACCGAAAGGCACCGGCTCGACGCGCTGCCAGACGAGATCGACCGGCTCGAAGGCGAAATCGCGAAACTCACCACGCTTCTTGCGGACCCCGATCTCTTCACGCGCGATGCCAAGAAGTTCGAGACTGCCTCGAGGGCGCTGGCCGAACGCCAGGCAAAGCTCGATGCTGCCGAGGAGGAGTGGCTTGCCTTGGCCGAGCGGGCCGAGACCTGAAGTCGGGGGCGCCGCCGCCAGCCCTTCGGACTTCCCCCGGCGTTTTTGCCGGGAAAATGAAGGGGCGGCTTTCGTCTTCGCATATAGCCTTTCGAAGGCCATTGGGCCCCGGGACACCACAGTGGGCAGAGGGGCCCCTCAACCGGCCGGCATAAGGTCCCGCACATAGGCCGGCAGCGCAAATGCCGCGGCATGGACGTCTGGCGTGTAGTAGCGCGTTGCGATGCCCAACTTCGCGAACCGGGCTTGGAGCGTCGCAAGAGGGGTCTCCCGCGCCGGCCCGTCGGTGCCCCAGCCAAAGGCCATCGGCCCCCCGGCATAGGTCGGGATTGTCGCAAGGTAACAGGTGGCGTCGGTAAACAGCGCCCGGAAGGCCCGCATGGTGTTGGTGAGTTCCTCGCCTTGCAGAAACGGCACGCCGTTCTGGGTGACAATGATGCCGCCGGTGGCGAGACAGGCTTTCGCTCGGCCGTAGAAGGTCTCGGTGAAGAGCACTTCCCCGGGTCCGATCGGGTCGGTGGAATCGACGATGATGATGTCGAAGCGCTGGTGCGTTTCGGCGACGAATTCCGCACCGTCGGCGATCACGAGATCGAGCCGGGGGTCGTCGAACGCACCATCGGAGAGCGTCGGCAGGTATTCCTTGGAGAACTCCACGACGCCCGCGTCGATCTCGACCATGGTGACCTCTGCCTCGGGGTGTTTCAGCACCTCGCGCGCCATGCCGCCGTCGCCGCCCCCGACGATCAGCACCTTCGTTGCCGCTCCATGGGCGAAGATCGGCACATGGGCCATCATCTCGTGGTAGATATGGTTGTCGCCCTCGGTTGTCTGGACAACGTCGTCGAGGGTCAGGACCCGCCCGAAGGTCTCGTTCTCGAAAACGCGTATGCGTTGGTGGTCGGTCTTGCTGTCATACAGCAGCTTGTCGACGCGCAGGCTCTGCGCCCAGGCCGGGTGCAGGGGTTCGCGGATCCAGTCGGTCATATCATGGTCCCCAGGGTGCCGCGCCAACTGTGGCTAGGGGCGAACCCCAGAAGATCGCGGGCGCTGTCGATCGCGTAGAAGGTCTCGTGGGCGCCCATCTCACGGCGAAGCGGGATGCCGGAATAGAACCGGTCGTGGATTTCCTCCGTGGTCAGCGTGACGGAGGTGTCGGCGTTGGCGATGTTGAAGACCCGGTAGGCGAGCCCGTCGGTCCTAAGGCAGCAATCGACCGCGTGGGCGAGGTCGCGGACATCGATATAGGCGAAGATGTTGCGGCGCCTGAGGCTCGGATCGGCGATGTAGGCCGGGAAATTCGCCTCGTATTCATGGGGTTCGATGACGTTGTTGATGCGAAGCCCGTAGATATCCGCACCTGAGCGGGCCTGAAAGCTTCGCGCGGTGGCCTCGTTGACGACCTTCGACATTGCATAACTGTCGGCGGGCACTGTGGGGTGGTCTTCGTCCACGGGAAGGTAGTCGGGCCGCTTCTCGCCGTCCCAGAAACAGATACCGTAGGTGGTTTCCGACGAGGCGAAGACGATCTTCCTGATCCCCGCGCGCAAGGCCGCGTCGATGACGTTGTAGGTCGAGAGCGTGTTGATACGGAACGTCTCGTTGTCGGGTTTGAGGAGTATGCGCGGAACGGCGGCGAAATGGACCAACGCGTCGAAGGCGGGCACGCCCGTACCGGGGTCGAGTTCGTCGAAATCGGCGTAGGAGCGCATCATGTCATGAACCTGTCCTGCATCCGTGAGGTCCACCTCCCGGTTGTCGGCGCCATCGAGGGGGACGAGATCGGCGTTCAGCACCCGGTAGCCCCGCTCGGCGAGCCAGGGGATGACATGGCGGCCGGCCTTGCCGGACCCGCCGGTGAAGAGGATGCGCATCGTCGGCCTCCGATGACAGGCGTCGAGACTCCGGGCTTAGACCGCACGCGGCGGGAAGGGAAGCGGCCTGTGGCCAAGCGGAGAAAAACGCGTCACACTCGGAGGTTGAGGCACCCCGGGGCGCGTTGCATGATCATCATCGGCTGGCAGGAACATGTCGACCTTCCTCTCCTTGGGCTCACCAATCTCAAGGCGAAGATCGACACCGGGGCGCGGACCTCAGCCCTTCACGCGACCGACATCGTTGAATTCGAGCGCAACGGGCGCGCCTGGGTCCGGTTCCATTCGCGTTTCGACGACGACGCCCAGGACAAGGACGTCGAGACCCGGATTCACGACCGGCGCAAGATCACCAACACCAGCGGCGTGCCCGAGGAACGGATCATCATCCGTACCAAATTCCGGATCGCCGACCGGCTCTGGAGGATCGATCTGTCGCTCGCCCAGCGCACCGAAATGAAGTTTCGCATGATCGTGGGACGCACCGCGCTAAGGCGCCATCCGATCCTCGTCGACCCCGGCCGGCACGACCTTCTGCGCCTGATGGATGCCACCCTCCCGGAAAAAAGGAAACGCGCATGAAGATCGCCCTGATGGCCCGCAACCCCAATCTCTATTCGCACCAACGCCTCGTCGAGGCGGCCGAGGCGAAGGGTCACGAGATCCGCATCATCAATACGCTGCGCTGCTACATGAACATCGCGTCGCGGCGCCCTGCAATCTACTACAACGGCGAGAAGCTCACCGGGTTCGACGCCGTCATCCCCCGGATCGGCGCCTCGGTGACCTTCTACGGCACTGCGGTCTTGCGTCAGTTTGAGATGATGGGGGTTTACCCTCTGAACGAAAGCGTCGCCATCGGCCGGTCGCGCGACAAGCTGCGGTCCTTGCAGCTTTTGGCCCGCGACGGGGTGGGGCTGCCGGTGACGACCTTTGCCCACGACCCCAAACAGACCGAAGAGGTCCTGAAGCTCGCCGGCGGGGCGCCGGTGGTGGTGAAACTCCTCGAAGGCACCCAAGGGCTCGGGGTGGTGCTCGCCGATACCGAACGCTCCGCGAAGTCGGTGATCGAGGCGTTCCGGGCGACGAACACCAACATCCTCGTTCAGGAATTCATCAAGGAGGCCGGCGGCACGGACATCCGGGCCATCGTGATCGGCGGCCGGGTCGTCGCAGCGATGAAGCGGACCGGGGCGGAAGGCGAGTTCCGCTCGAACCTCCACCGCGGCGGCTCGGCCGAAGTCATCAGGCTTTCCCCCGAGGAGCGCTCGACGGCCGTTCGGGCCGCCAAATCCATGGGCCTCAATGTCTGCGGGGTGGACATGCTCCGGGCGAACCACGGGGCGGTGGTGATGGAGGTCAATTCCTCGCCCGGCCTCGAGGGGGTCGAAAAGGCCACCGGGCTCGACATTGCCGGCAAGATCATCGTCTTCATCGAGAAGAACGCCAAACCCGGCGCGACGCGGACGAAGGGCAAGGGCTGATGGCCCGCCGGCCGGGGTTTCCCATCGGCGGCAGGGTCGTCGCCCCCGGCAAGGCCGCCACGATCGATCTGCCGGTGAGCATGATGTCAGACCACACGCCGGTGCACATGTCGGTTCATGTCCGGCACGGCAAGTCGGAGGGGCCGACGCTTTTCGTGAGCGCCGGCGTCCACGGCGACGAGGTGATCGGGATCGAGATCATCCGCCGCCTCCTGCGCGCCTCGAAGCTCAGGTCGATGAAAGGCACGCTGATCGCAGTGCCGATCGTCAATTCCTTGGGCTTTCTCAACCGCTCGCGTTATCTGCCCGACCGGCGCGACCTCAACCGATGTTTTCCGGGCAGCGAGGAAGGGTCGCTGGCCGCGCGGTTGGCGCATCTGTTCCTGACCGAGATCGTCGCCCGGGCCGACCTCGGCATCGACCTGCATTCCGCCGCCATCCACCGGATGAACTACCCGCAGATCCGCTTGGCGGAAGAAAACGGCGATCTGCGGCGGTTGGGCGATGCGTTCGGTGCGCCGATCATCATTCAGTCGCCCCATCGCGACGGTTCGCTGCGCAAGGCCGCCGCCGCCCATGACACGCCGGTGCTGCTCTACGAGGCGGGCGAGGCGCTGCGGTTCGACGAGGTGTCGGTGCGCGTCGGGCTCGCCGGTATCCTGCGGGTGATGCGTGAACTCGGCATGGTGTCGGGCCGGGGCATCGCGCCACCGAAGTCGCCACCGCAGTTCGCCACATCGAGCAAGTGGCTCCGCGCCCCCATCGGCGGGCTTTTCCGGGCCTTTCGTTCGGGTGGCCATCCGGTGCGGCGGGGCGACCTTCTGGGGTCGGTGGCGGACCCTTTCGGCGAGGTCGAAGAGAGCATTGTCGCCCCGTTCAGCGGCATCATCGTTGGCCGGGCGGTGATGCCGGTCGTCAACGAGGGCGACGCGGTGTTCCACCTCGCCCGGGTCGCGTCGGTGGCCCGGGCCGAGGATGCGCTGGAAGACCATTCCGCCCAACTCGCCGCCGACCCGATGTTCGACGAAGACGAGATCATCTGAAGCTTTCGATGGACCGGCGACGTACCGCCCCCCGGGCGTCAGGCCGCCACGGTCTCCGTCACCAGCCCGTCTCCCCTGAGAAGCTCTTTCACCCGCACATCCTCGGTGCCGAAGGCGCGCTTCAACACCGGCACCGCGAGATGCGGCGCGGCATCGCCGCACATGAAGACGTCGAATGCGCCATAACCGATCTCGGGCCAGGTGTGCACCGAGATGTGGCTCTCAGCGAGCACAGCGACGCCGGACACCCCTTGCGGGCTGAACTTGTGGGTGTGGATGTGCAGAAGCGTCGCGCCGCAAGCGTCAACGCAGTCGCGGAACGCCTGTTCGATCCGCGCCTCGTCGTCGAGCCCGCGGCCGTTCACCACCTCGATGATGAGATGAGTGCCGGCAAAAACACGGCCGTCGCGGCGAATGAAATGATCCCCGCGCGAGTCGTCGAAAAGATCGCGGGTCGCGATTACGGGTGCAGCGTCTTCGCTGCGGAGGTCTTCCGCATGGGCGCCTGTCTCCAGACCGATCCCCAGTTGGAAGAGGTTGGCGCCATCGTGCATGGGGCTCCCCTTCGTTCCAGTAGATGTCCAGAGGCCCTTAGCGCCCCCCGGTTACTCCCGGGTTGGGATCGGTACCTCAATCGTGCGAAGGCGACTTAAGAGCGGCACGGATTCGGATCAAGCGAAATCTTCGCCTTTCGCAACCGGTCCTGTCGCTGACGCCGCAAGATTCTGGGGTATATTATTACCTTATTAGTAAGCACCTGAAGTTACGAACATAAATCGAGTGTGCCGCCCTTGACCTGAAGCGGGAATTCCTTAGAACCCCGCCATCCGGTTTCCCTTCCGACATGGGCAGAACACATGAAAACCTACACCGCTACACCGGCGGAGATCGACAAGAAGTGGATCCTGATCGACGCTGAAGGCGTCGTTCTGGGCCGCCTTGCCTCGATCGTCGCCAATCGCCTGCGTGGCAAGCACAAGGCGACGTTCACTCCGCATATGGATATGGGCGACAACGTCATCGTCATCAACGCCGACAAGGTACAGCTCACTGGCAACAAGCGCGACAAGCCGAACTACTGGCACACGGGTTACCCGGGCGGGATCAAGAGCCGTACGACGGGGCAGATCCTCGAAGGCGCGCACCCTGAGCGGGTGGTGACGCAGGCGGTCAAGCGGATGCTTCCGGGCAATCGCCTAAGTCGCAAACAGATGACCAACCTCAGGGTCTATGCAGGGTCCGCCCACCCCCATGAGGCCCAGAACCCCGACGTTCTGGACGTGAGATCCATGAATGCCAAGAACACCCGGAGCGCGTGATGGCTGACGAACTGAATTCTCTCGAAGAGCTCGCCTCGGTGGCGGAAACGCCTGCGGCGGAGACGCTTGCGCCGGCCGAGCCCCAGCGCGACGATCTTGGCCGGTCCTACGCGACCGGCAAACGGAAGGATGCCGTCGCTCGGGTCTGGATCAGGCCCGGCTCCGGTAAGGTCACGGTAAACGGCAAGGACATGGATGCCTATTTCGCCAGGCCGGTCTTGCAGATGATCCTGCGCCAGCCGTTCCAGGTGGCCGGGGTGGAAGGTGAGTTCGACGTTCAGGCAACCGTGAAGGGCGGCGGGCTTTCGGGCCAGGCCGGTGCCGTCAAGCACGGGATCTCGAAGGCACTTCAGCTCTATGAGCCGTCGCTCCGTCCGGCTTTGAAGGCCGCGGGCTTTCTCACCCGCGACAGCCGCGTCGTCGAACGCAAGAAATACGGCAAGGCGAAGGCCCGCAAGAGCTTCCAGTTCTCCAAGCGCTAGCCAAAAGGCGCACGGGACGAGGGATGGGCGCGAACTTCGGTTCGCGCCCGTTTTCCATTGTGGGCAGGGTCGCACCCCAGGCCGCCACGATCTTTCCGCATCTCGGCCACAGCAACGTCGATTCGCTGGCGTCTTCTCAAGACGCATAGTCGTCTCGCCGAAAAGGCGGCAGAGGACGAAGCCCGGAGGAGAGATGCGGTACAGACCGGAGATAGACGGCCTCCGCGCCGTCGCCGTGATCCCGGTGATTCTGTTCCATGCCGGCTTCGGGGCCTTCGGCGGCGGCTTCGTCGGCGTCGACGTGTTTTTCGTGATCAGCGGGTTTCTCATAACAAGCCTGATCCTGGGCGAGCTCGACGGGGGCCGGTTCTCCCTCCTTCGCTTCTACGAGCGACGCGCGCGGCGGATCCTGCCGGCGCTCTTTGTGGTGATGCTGGCCTGCCTTCCCTTCGCCTATCTCTGGATGTCGCCGAGCCAGCTACAGGATTTCGCCCAGAGCCTGATCGCGGTCGTGCTCTTCGGGTCGAACCTCCTGTTCTGGCAGGAGCAAGGGTACTTCGCCGCCGCCGCAGAGCTGAAACCGCTCCTTCACACCTGGAGTCTCGCCGTCGAAGAGCAGTACTACCTCGTTTTTCCATTGTTTCTGCTGGCGATCTGGCGTTCGGGTCGCGATCGGGCCTTCCGTGCGGTCGTTGCCATCGCAGTTCTGAGCCTCGCGTTGTCGGAATGGGGGTGGAGAAACAGCCCCGGAGCAAACTTCTATCTCCTGCCAACCCGGGCCTGGGAGCTCCTCGCCGGGTCGATCTGCGCGTTCCTGTACGTCGGAAGCGCGCGCCGCCCGAACGGCCCCCTTGCCGCACTCGGTCTGGCCATGATCGTGGCGGCGATCTTCATCTTCGATGAGAAGACGCCGTTCCCGAGCCTCTATGCCCTTGTGCCTGTTACAGGAACCGCGCTGATTCTCCTCTTTGCGTCTGAAAACAGCGGGGTGGCGCGGGTATTGTCGCTGCGCCCGGTCGTGGCGGTGGGGCTGGTTTCCTACAGCGCCTATCTCTGGCACCAGCCGCTTTTCGCATTCGCCCGACTACGCAGCCTCGGGGAGCCGGCGCCGATACTGATGGGCGGCCTCGCCGTCGCCGCGCTTGGGCTCGCCTGGCTGTCCTGGCGATTTATCGAGCAGCCCTTCCGGCGGCGGGATACGCCGCTTCTGCCGGCCCGCCGCCAGGTTTTCGCCGCTAGCGCCGCGGCGGCGACCCTGATTGCGGCGATCGGCGCGGCAGGCCAGTTCGGCAAGGGGTTCCACTGGCGGATCAGCGATGCCGATCTGGAGCTTTATGCCACGGCGATCCCCAGCCCCAAACGCGGTGCCTGCCATTACGACCGCTGGCATCGGTTCGCTGCGGAGGATTCCTGCATCTACCCCGTTAGCGATGCCCGGGTCGCCGTTTATGGCGATTCGCACGGCGTCGAACTGGCCTATGTTCTGGCTGCCGCGCTGGAGCCGTCGGAGCGCGCGCTTGTTCATTTCACCATCAGCCAGTGCTTTGCAAGCTACGGCCGGACGACCGAGCCCTATTGCGACGATTTCTACCAAAGCCGCCTCGACTACGTCATGAACGCGCCCGAGATCGAGGACGTGGTGCTGGCCTTCCGGGCCGAAGACGGTGGTCGACAAGCGGCGGACGCGATCGTCGATCTGGCGAATTTCCTCGACGGCAGAGGTAAGCATGTCGTTCTCGTCCTCCAGGCGCCACGGCTCGAGGTCGATGTCTCCAACTACCTGATGAAGGCCGTGGTCAGCGGGCAGCGGGACGTGCCCTCGATCTCCCGGGGGGACTGGAGCGCGGTGAACGCCCATGTTTACGACGCGCTCCCCCGGTTGCGGGCGGGTGTCGCGGTCGTCGACCTTGCAGACGCATTCTGCTACGGCGACACCTGTTTTGCGGTCCGGGACGGCGAAGCCCTCTACTTCGACGACGACCACATGTCGCTGAGCGGCGCAGCCAGGGCGGCACCGCTGGTTCTCGACGAAATCGGGCGGGAGCGGACCGGCGCTCAGCCGGTCGATGCGGAGGCGGCGAGATCGGCGGCGTTCAGCAGCGTCACTTCCCGTTGCGGGAACGGGATCGAGATGCCGTGTTCCCTGAAGGCATCCCAAAGCGCCAGATAGACATTGCCGCGGATATTGGTGAGCCCCCCGGTCGGGTCGCGGATCCAGAACCGCAGGATGTAGTCGACTGAACTGTCGCCGAACCCGGTGACATGGCAGACCGGGGGTCGGACCGACAGCACGCGATCCACAGCACTCGCGGCCTCGACGGCGATCCGGCGCACCAGATGCGGATCGTCCGAATAGGCGGTTCCAAAGAAGATATCGAGCCGGACGAAATCGTTCGAATGGGACCAGTTCACCACTTGCCCTGTGATGAGGTCCTCGTTCGGGATCAGGTATTCCTTGCCGTCCCTGGTGGTGATCGAGACATAGCGGGCGCCAAGCGAGTTAATCCAGCCGAAGGTCTCGCCGAGCGAGATGACGTCGCCGGGCTTGATCGACTTGTCGAGAAGGATGATGAACCCGAGACGAGGTTCGCGACGACCTTCTGGAGCCCGAAGCCGAGCCCGACGCCGATGGCGCCTGAGAGTACCGCGAGACCCGTGAGGTCGATGCCGGAAGCGCGCAGGCCGATGAAGACGGCGAGGCCGAAAAACGCGATCTGCAGGAGCTTGACGAGAAGCACCCGCATCGATGGGGACATCTCCTCGCTTGCCTCGATCCGCGAGGCTGCGCTGCGTGAGGCGAAACTCGCCAGAAAGAACAGAAGGCCGAGGGTGAAGGCCGCCTGGATGACGAGCCAGGCCGAGACCCGGAGCTCGCCGAGATTGATCGCGAGCCCGTCGAGCACGCTCACCGCCTCCTCGGTCAGCCCGAGGATATTGAGCGTCACGAAGGCCCAGGCCCCGTAGCGGACCACCGTGCGCACCGGTTTGTTGCGAATGAGGCGTGTGGCCAGAGCGACGACGAGCCATGCCATCGCGAGGTTGGCGATGATCGCCAGCACATAACTCCGCGACGGCCAGGTGACCTCTCGCATGATCGCGACGGTCGCCGTGATCAGCAGCACGAAGAAGATCGACCGGAGCCGCTTGTGGAGCACAACGAGCACCCGCATCCGCCAGGTCGGCCAGCCCTCGCGGGTGCGCATCCAGTTGTGCAGCCGGGGGGCCACGAAGGCCCGCAGGAGCTGAGCGGCAACCAAGATGCCGATGGCGATGGCGATCTGGTAAGCGACCCAGGGCCGGAGCAGTGTGTCGAGCAGGTTGGTTGCCCAGAGAAAGACGCTCTCGGCAAAGCCAGTGACCTGGCCTTCCAACTCGGGCGGGACAATCTGCTCCATCGGCCTCTCTTTTCGGCTGAGACTGGCATGGGGCAGCGGGGGGCGTAAAGGGCGCAGAGGCGCGGCAATTGCGGGCGTCTGAGGCGCTGCGAGCGGCGTTTCGCGCTTGTGACCGCCCCGGTTCTCGGCTCAACTGACGCGAAACCGGGGCGGGAGCCGCATGGACACCGAGGCGAGGCGCGGCCTGTTACTGATCTCTCCGACTGCACTTTACGCGGTCGCACTTCTGGCAATGCCGCTCGCGGCGGTGCTGGCGATCTCCTTTGCCACCCAGGATTTCCTGACCATCGACTGGACGCCGACGCTGGCCAACTACGCAGAGGCCACCGGCGAGCCGCTCTACCGCCAGCTCCTCCTCCGCTCGGTGCTCATCGCCGGCGCGGTCACGCTCGTGACGGTGCTTCTCGCCTTCCCTGTGGCCTATTACGTGAGCTTCTATGTCGCGCCCTCGCGGAAATCGCTCTGGCTCTTTCTCATCACGATTCCCTTCTGGACGAGCTACCTCATCCGGGTCTTCCTTTGGAAGGTGATCCTCGGCTTCAACGGAGTGTTTAACACCTCGCTCCAAGGGCTTGGGATTGTTGAGGAACCACTCTCGTTCCTTCTCTACAACGCCAATGCGGTGGTCATCACGCTCGCCCATGCCTTCGCGCCATTCGCGATCCTGCCGATCTTCGTCTCGCTCGAACGCATCGACCGGTCGCTTCTGGAGGCCGCTCGCGACCTCGGCGAGACCTATCTGACGACTTTCTTTCGGGTGACCCTGCCTTTGGCGATGCCCGGGGTGACGGCAGCGGTGCTCATCGTCTTCATCCCCACCATCGGCGATTACGTCACCCCGCGCCTTGTCGGCGGCCCAGACGGGCTGATGATCGCCAATATGATCCAAACCCAGTTTCTGAGGCTCAATAACGCGCCTCTGGGCGCAACGCTGGCGGTGCTCTCAATGCTCACGGTGGGGCTCATCTCCATCGCCTTCGTGCTTCTGACCCGCCGCTGGGGGCGTACCCAATGACGCTTCGCGCCTATGTCATCGCCTACCTTCTGTTTCTTTACGCGCCGATTGCGCTGTTGCCGCTATTTGCCTTCAACGATTCCACCATCATCGCCTTCCCACTCGACGCATTCACCACCCGCTGGTTCGCCGAGCTCTGGACGGTTGAGGCGCTCCATGCCGCGCTCTGGAACTCGCTCCTGATCGCGGTGGTCTCGACGGTGCTCGCCACTCTTTTGGGCCTTGCCGCGGCGCGGGCGGCCGCGAAGTACCGCTTTCCGGGCAAGCGCGGGCTGATGGGGATGATTATGCTGCCCCTGATCCTGCCCGAGATCATCGTCGCGGTGTCGCTTCTGGTGGTGGTAATCCAGGTCCTCGGCTGGCCCCTGTCACGCTGGACGATCGTTGCCGCCCATACGCTCATCTGCATCCCCTTCTCCATCGCGATCCTCAACGGGGCGTTTCAGAACCTCGATGCGTCGCTCGAGGAGGCCGCCGTCGACCTCGGCGAGAACCGCTGGTCGGCCTTTCGGCTGGTAACTGTGCCGCTGATCGCGCCGGGGATCGTGGCTTCGCTCCTCGTCGGGTTTACCATCTCCCTCGACGAGTTCATCATCGCCTTCTTTCTCTCCGGCGCCGAGCCGACCCTGCCGGTCTATATCTGGGGACTTCTGCGCTTTCCCGCCCGGCTGCCGGTAGTCATGGCCCTCGGCACGCTTCTGGTGCTGGCCTCGATCCTGTTGCTGGTGCTTGCCGAGATCATGCGGCGGCGGGGGGTGGCGCGGGCGGGCCTCAAGGACAAGGGCGGGTTCCTGTGAGCATCGTCAGCCTTCGCAACATCGAGAAGTATTACGGCGAGTACCACGCCCTGCGCGACGTCTCGGTGGACATCGCTCAAGGGGAGTTCTTCTCGCTCTTGGGCCCCTCGGGCTGCGGGAAGACCACGCTTCTGCGTACCATCGCCGGGTTTGAGGATGTCACCTCCGGCGAGGTCGCCATCGCCGGGCAGGAGATGGCGGGCGTGCCGGCGAACCGGCGGCCGACGAACATGGTCTTTCAATCCTACGCGATCTTTCCCCATCTGTCGGTGGCCAAGAACGTGGCCTTCGGGCTGAGGCGCCGGGCCGATATCCCAAAGCAGTCGCGCGCGACGCTCGTCGAAGATGCGCTCAACATGGTCGGGCTCGACGGCTACGGCGCCCGTCGGGCGCATGCGCTTTCGGGCGGCCAGCGTCAGCGGGTCGCACTGGCCCGCGCACTCATCCTCAAACCCAAGGTCCTGCTTCTCGACGAGCCGCTCTCGGCGCTCGACAAGAAGATGCGCGAGCAGATGCAAAGCGAGCTTCGCCGCCTCCAGCGCCATGTGGGCATCACCTTCATCCTCGTCACCCATGACCAGGAGGAGGCGCTGACGATGTCGGACCGGATCGCGGTGATGTTCGAGGGCCGCATTGCCCAGATGGGGAGCCCCGAAGCGCTCTACCGTCGCCCCGAGACCCGCGCCGTTGCCGAGTTCATCGGCATGATGACCTTCCTTGAGGGCCGCGCGGCAAGTGGGACGGTCGAGGTCGAAGGGCTCGGCCGGGCCGAGATCGCCGCCCCCGAGGGCGCCGTCGCGGTGGGCGTCCGGCCCGAGACCCTCACCCTCTTGGCCCCAGGCGAGACCGCCGCCCGCGAAACCGCCGGCACCGTCGCCGACCGGGCCTATTACGGCGATATGACCTATTACGACATCGCGCTGCCGGGCACGGATACGCGCCTGACGGTGTCGATGAAGAACCGCCTAAGCCGCGCCGTCCTGGAGCCCGGCACCGAGGTTCGCCTCGGATGGGAACCCGACGCGCTTTTGGTCTACGCGACCTAAAGACCCTTCACTTTGGCAAAAGTACCGGGGGGTCTGGGGCAGAGCCCCAGTCCCGACCTGTTCTACTCATCCCGCGGCACGAGCCCGAGGCCCCGGAGGTAGATCCCGATGCCCGTCTCCAGAAGGTCCTCGGGCGGAAACGGTGCCTTCGTGCCGGGCGACCCGCGTGCGAAGAGCTCCACCACGCCGTGGGACATCGCCCAGATATGCGACGAAAACATCTGCGGCGGCGGGCGCTTGTCGGCGGGGATGTGCTCAGAAAGCTTCTCAGCGGCGGTCTCCAGTACCCCGAACGCGCGGCGGGCGACGGCGGCAAGTTCCGGGGTGCGGTTGATCGAGATTCCGCTTTCGAACATCGCCACGTAATGCCCCGGATAGCGCCGGGCGAAGGCGAGATAGGCCCGGCCGGTAGCCTCGAAACTTGCAAGTGCCGAGGGCTGCCCGGTCTCATAGGCGTAGTCCATCAGATCGGCGAAAATCTCGTAGCCCTGGCGGGCGGCCTCGGCAATGAGGTCCTCGCGGCCCTCGAAATGGCGATAGACCGCCGCCGGGGTCACACCGGCCTGTTTCGCCGCCTCTGACACGGTGAACCCCGTCGGGCCCTTCGCTTCGATGAGCTTCAGCGCGGCATCGACGAGGGCCTGTTTGAGATTGCCGTGATGGTAGCCGCGCTTAGGCATGCCAGAGATCGGGCCCGCCGCAGATCGCGGGGTCGGGCGGGCCGGCAACGGCGGCATCCTTGCCGGCATAATCGACCCCGTTCGTGAGCGCCCGGATGGCGGCGAGCCGGGCGCGGCGCTTGTCGTCGGTGCGAAGCACTGTCCAGGGGGCGACCGGCGTGTGGCTCCGCTCGAACGTTTCGGCAATGGCGTCGGTATAGTCTTCCCATTTCGCCAGCCCCTCGACGTCGATCGACGAGAGTTTCCATTGCCTGAGCGGGTCGCGCTCGCGTTGGAGGAAGCGACGGAGCTGTTCGGCCCGCCCGACATTGAGCCAGAGCTTCAGGACATGGATGCCCTCGTCGATGAGTAGGCTCTCGAATCCGGGAAGCTGGCGGAAAAACTGCGCCCTCTCATGGGTGTCGCAGAAGCCGAACACATGCTCGACGACGGCACGATTGTACCAGGAGCGATCGAAGAAAACGATCTCGCCGGCTGTGGGCAATTCGTCGACGTAACGCTGGAAATACCATTGCCCCCGCTCGCGGTCGGAGGGCTTGGCGAGGGCGACCGTCCGCGCCGCGCGCGGGTTGAGGTTTTCGCGAAACCGCTTGATCGTGCCGCCCTTTCCGGCGGCGTCCCGGCCCTCGAAGAGCACGACAATGCGCTTTCCCGTCTCCCGCACGTCGCGGAGGAGCTTTGCCAGTTCGAGCTGGAGCGCGTAGAGCGTCTCTTCGTAATCGTGCTTGTCCATGCGCTCGGGGTAGGGGTAGCCGTCCGACAGGATCGCACCTTTGGGGACCGCGCGGATCGCCTCACGCACAGGGTCGGGCGCCTCGGTTTCGAAATAACGGGTGATGGCGCCGTCGAAGGGCAGGGTCATGTTATAGGCCTTCACTTTTTGGCGAGCCTAGGGGGATGGGCGGCGCTGAGCAAGCCGGGCGGGGAGGGGGCTGTCTGCCCCCGCCGCTGCGCGGCCCCCCGAGAGTATTTCTTGGAAAATGAAGGGCCGGGGGGCTCAGCGGAGGCCGGCCCGCGTTGCGGCGCGGTCGACGGCGGCGACCACCGCATCCTCGTGGGTATGGTGCGGCATGTGGCCCGCTCCTTCGATCACCGTCAGGCGAACCGTGTCGAGCCGTTCCGAGAGCGGGCCGGAATGGACCGCGATGGGCACCGTGGTGTCGGCGTCGCCGTGGACGATCTCGATGGGGAGATCGAGGCTCGTGTAGCGCTCCTCCATCGCGACGACATGGGGGCGGAGCCAGTTCACCTGTCGGGCGTTGGAGCGGAAGACGGGCAGACGGATCGGCATGTAGGCGCCGATGTGATCGGCATAGCCCGCAGGCATCGGCGCGGGGGCGAAGGTTGCACGAACCCCCTCCTCTATCCGCGCCATCGGGGTCGCGCCGGTCAGGACAGGCGAGACGAGGCCGCCGCCGAGTACTGTGCCGTTGACCCGGTAAAGCCAGCCGAGATCGCCGGGCCAGGGCAGGGCAACGCCGGCGACGAGGACGACGGCGGCGGGGTCGTGGTCGAGCGCCCAGGCCAGTGCTACAATGCCGCCGAAGGAATGACCCAGAACGATCGGGTCTTCCACACCGAGCCGGCGCAACGCACCGGCGAGATGTCGCGCCTGCTCGGCGGGGCTTTCGGCCGCATTGGCGAAGGCACTGGGATGGATCGGGTCGGAGTAACCGAGCCCCGGCCGGTCGAAAGCAATCACCCGGTAGCGGTCGGCGAGCCGGTCGGCGATCCGATAGGTGAAGTCGCGGTGCGAGCCGAAGGCGCCGTGGATCAGTACCAGGGCCGGTCCCCCGCCCATCTCGACATAATGGACCCGGCGTCCCTCGACCTCGACGAAGGCTCCCGCCGGCGGGTAGGTAGCCTCGGCCCGGGCAGTGCGGATCAGCGCCGCGCCATAGACCGCGCCATAGACCAGCGCGAGGCCGAGAAGGCTAAGGCTTGCCAATCTGGTCCAGCTCATATGGTGTCGTCTGGTAGATCTCGTTGATCCAATTGCCGTAGAGAAGATGGGCGTGAGAACGCCAGCGGTTCTGAGGTGTCAGGGCGGGATTGTCGCCGGGATAGTAGTTGGCCGGAACATTGATCTCGGTGCCCGCCGCAACGTCTCGGTCGTATTCCTCCTTCAGCGTCCCGCTGTCGTACTCGAAGTGATTGAGGATGTAGAGGGCGCGGTGCGAAGGGTCCTCCACCAGGCAGGGGCCGACTTCTTCCGAGCCCAGAAGCGTCGAAAGCGCGGGCGTTGCGTCGATTTCGTCCTGGCGGACTTCCGTCCAGCGCGAGACCGGAATCACGCAATCGTCCGAAAAGCCCCGGAGGTAGGGCGAGGCCGGCGCAAGGTTCTGGTGGCGGAAGCAGCCGAAGGCCTTGTGCGGCAGGAGGTGTTTTTCGAGGTGATGGAAATGCCAGGCCATCGCCATCCCGCCCCAGCAGACACCGAAGGTGGAATGGACTGAGACCTGGGTCCAGTCCATGACCTCTTCCAGTTCGCCCCAATAGGTCACCTCCTCGAACGGCAGATGCTCGATAGGGGCACCGGTGATGACGAGCCCGTCGAACTTCTCGCCCGAGGCCGCGACCTCGGCAAACGGCCGGTAGAACGCCTCCATATGTTCGGCCGCCGTATTCTTCGTTTCATGCTCAGTCATGCGGATAAGATGGAGGTCGATCTGCAAGGGCGTCGCCCCGATGAGCCGCGCGAATTGCGTCTCGGTCTGGATTTTCTTCGGCATCAGGTTCAAGAGTCCGATCCGCAAGGGCCGGATGTCCTGTCGCGCCGCACGGTCCTCGCCCATCACCATCACGCCCTCACGGGAAAGGACGTCGAAGGCGGGCAGGGTACGCGGCAGGGTGATGGGCATGCGATCGGGCCTTTTCGCAAAAGGGACCCCGGACTTAGGCGCTTTCGGAGCGGGCCTCAAGAGCGCGGGCGACCGCCTCGGTGAGGTCTTCGGGCCGGGCCACCGAGGCGATGTCCTCGGCCGGTAGGGTCACCCCCCAGCGCTCGGCAATGGCCCGGTAGCGCGGCTGGCGGTGGGCGAGGGCACGGGCATAGGTCCAGCGCACGAACGCGTCGGGATCGACCTCCGTCTCCGACGTGCCGGTTTCGCTGCGATAGGCGTCCCAGGCAGAGTCGAGGAAGGTCTCTTCGTAACACATCGGTTTGGGATCGCGGTCGAAGCGCCGGATGAGCGCTTGGGTGTGGGCCTCCGACCCTTCGATCCAGACGAGAAGAACCGTGTCGGCCAATGTCGTGAGCACCGGGTCCCCGGGATCGGTGGGGTCGACCACTTCGCAGAGCGAGCCGGAGGCATCGCAGACGAAATCGTCGATTCCGTAAAGGCGCGCCGCGCGGTCGACGAAATGGGGAGTGTCGAGGAGCGCGGCGACCTCGGCCTGGCGATGGAGTGCCTGGCGGCGGCGGTATTCCTCCCAAGGGAGGCCGCCTTTGGCGGGATCGCCGGGCTTGCCGAGATAGGTCGAAAGCGGGGAGAGGTTCTGGAAGGTGATGTTCGATGCGATGTAGATCGAATCCGAACGCAGGAGATCGGCGAGATACGGCACTTTCATTGCCTCGGCCTTGAAGCTGTCGGCGATGTGCTCGCCCATGTAGCGGGTGCCGATCCGGTAATCGATGGAATAGTGATACCAGCCGCCTGTCGCCCGGAGCATGGCCGAGACATGGGTCTTGCCGAGCCCCGACATACCGAAAAACAGCACCCGTTTGGCCGGTGCCGTCCGCCATGCATCCGCGGTCTGATAGATCATCGCGCGCCCTCGCTGTCTTGGGCACGGCTCCTAGCGTGTCTTGCCCGGCGGGGCCAGCGGGTTGGAGGGTCGGCGCGCACCCGATTGGCCAGCGGCAAGGCCCCCCGACAGGCTTGAGGCCAGGCCGCCGCTAGAACGTCACGCCAACCCGCACCCCGGCCCCAATGGCGTTGTTGCCGGAGAAGTCCGAGGCGGCGTTGATGCCGTCCAGCGTTGTCTCGGTGTCGCCGATGAAGGCGTAGCTGACGCCGCCCGAGATCGATACATTCCCTCGGGTATGCTGGGCGCCGAGATTGAGCGTGGTGTTTCCGTCTGTGGGCCCGAGGTTCGAGGCAAAACCGCCCGTGGGGGCCTCGTAGGAGGCCGACGCGGAGACCGACCAGGCGTCGTTCAGGCGGCGGCCGACCCCGAGGGCATAGGTGATCGTGTCACTGTCATAGGAGACGAGCGAGCCGCCGCTCGTCACGGTCGCATAGTCGTCGGGCGAGATGTCGAAATCGGACCAGTTGACCCAGCGGACGGCGCCGAAAACCAGCGTGTCCTGGGCGACGCCGGACTGGAATTCGAGGTTCAGCTGCTGCGGCGTGTCGACCGTCGTGGTCGAACGGCGGTCGGCCCCAAACGTGTCGGTCGTCTCGGTGGTATCGAGTTCGTGGCGGATTTTCGATATGTAGGTGAGGGCCACCCGGAGGGCGATCTCGGGCCGTTCATAGGCCGCGCCGAAGATATAGCCGAACCCCTCGTCCTGGGCACCGTCAGCGCTGTAATTGTCGACAAAGGGTACGACCGCTTCGGCGGAGAGGGTTTGGGCCCGCAGGCCGCCGTAGACGCTGAAATTGTCCGGGGTGGTGTACTTCAACATCGCGGTGACGGCGCTGGAATTGAGTGACGCCGTCGAGCCGGCCGCGAAATAGCCGGTTCCGGCGGCGTAGTCGACATCGGCGCCGTAGGGCTGGTCGAAAATGATCGCGTAGGAAAGGCGCTCGTTCAGGTCGGCGCGGAATGCGGCACCGAACTGGACGTAATCGGCGGCCATGTCGCCCGAGGGAAAGCCGCCAAGGCCAGCGACCGCATTGCCCGACACGTCCGGGCTCACCGCGCCGAAGCTGAACTCGGCATAGGTGCCCTCCTGAAACAGAACCCGCGTTGAAAACGCGGAGCGCTCCACACCGCCCCCATGGGCGGCCGAGGCGAATAGCGAAGCGGCGACGGCAGTGCCGATTGCGCGTGTCATATTGGGTGTCCTCCCCGACGTGAGTGGACGGGACGCTAGGTCCACCCGCCGACGCGTGCAATTCTTTACGCCACGTTAGCGCTGAGGTTGTGACGCGGCGTCACAAATCTGCCGCTTTCGCGCGGGCTGTTGCGATGTTGAGGTAGTTCGCCGCGAAGATCAGTGCCCCACCGAGAAACACCGGCGCGCTGAGCGGTTCGTCGTAAAAGACGGCGCCAAGAAGGGCGATGGCGGGCAGGCGCAGAAAGTCCATCGGCACGACGACGGTGGCCGGGGCAAGGGTCAGTGCGGTCGTGAGGCATAGATGGGCGAAAAGCCCCGCCGCGCCGATTAGCGCGAGCCATGGCCAAAGAGCCGGCGAGGGCCAAGTGATGTCGCCGTCGATCCCCGCAGCGATCACGCCCATCCCCGCCTGCATCACCGTCAGCCAGAATAGGATCGACACGGTCGTCTCGGTGCGGGTCAGAAGCTTCGTGATTACGATGGAGCCGGCAAAGCCGATGGCGGAGGCGGCTGCCGCAAGGAGCCCGACGGCGTCGCCGCCCGCGCCGGGCTGGGCGACGATCAGCGCCCCGGCAAAACCGAGCCCGACGGCGGCGAGCCGGACGCGCGTGAGACGTTCGCCGAGGATCAGCGCGGCCAGGATCATCACCCAGATCGGCGAGGTGAATTCAAGCGCGAAGAGCTGGGCGAGCGGGATCAGCGTGAGGGCGTAGAACCAGAGGTTCTGACCCGCGAAGTGGCTGAGGTTGCGCAGCCCGTGGAGGCCGAGGCGACGAGGCGCGATGTCCCGCAAGCGGCCGAGGGCAGCCCCCAGCGAGACGACGAGCGCGATGCCGATGAACGAGCGGTACATCATGATCTCGAACGTATCGAGCTCCGAGGCGGCTGCCCGGCCGGCCACCGCCATCGAGGAAAACGCCACGATGGCGCCCGCCATCCAGAGCGCCGCCAGGCCGGGGCGCGCGTCACCGGAGCCAGGGAATGACATGTCGGTCTTCGACGCCGAGGGCCAGAGCGGCCGAGGCGCTTGCCGCTCGGGCGATGTTGAGCGGCCACTTCACGCCTTCTAGGAGGAGCCAGGGTGTGACGGGTTGGGCCTCGTCCGGGTCGGCGGCGACGGCCACGATCTCGCCGAAGCCCGCCCAGCGGAACGACGCCACCGCCCGCGACAGGTGGTAGCGATGGGTGACAAGGATCACCCGCTCCGCCGGGTCCACTGCATCGAGGCGGGCGGAGTTCCAGGCGTTTTGCAGGGTCGAACGAGAGCCGGCCTCTGTGACGACGGCCTCGGCCGGGACGCCGGCGGCAATCGCGCGTTCGGTCATCGCGACGGCATCGCCAGGCAGGCCGCCGTCCCTTGTGCCGCCGCCGGACATCACCAGAAGCGGCGCCTGACCGTCCCGCCAAAGCGCGATGCCGCGGTCCACCCGTTCGAATGTCTCGCTGAGGCCGCCGCTGTTTTCCTCCCATGGACCAGACAGCACCACGATGGCCGCGGCCGGGCCAATCGGTTCGGGTTCGGTGTAACGGGCGATGGAGGTTGCCGTCCAGAGGAGGGACAGACCGACGCCAAGGACCACCACGGACAGGAGCATGCGCAGCAGTCGGATCATGTGACCGCCCGGACCGTGCGAACGATCCGGCCGGCGGCGGTACTGCCACCGGCGTCTTGCGCCGTTGCCCTGCGATGTCCTCGCAAGAACCAAGCCCGGCCGAGCGCACCCTCGGCCGGGCTCGCACTGTCCCGGGGCGTGGCGGCGAACGCGATGAATCGGGCTCTCGGGCTTTCGTTGTTCCGACCGCTCTGCCCTCGGCGTGGCCTCAGGCGTTCGTCGTTTGAATAGGTCCACCGGACCTTTTCATCCTTCGGACCGCTCCTCACTCCCATTCGATGGTGCCGGGGGGTTTTGAGGTGATGTCGTAAGTCACCCGGTTGATGCCCTGCACCTCGTTGATGATCCGCGTCGCGGTCTCGCCGAGGAACTCGTGTGTGAAGGGATAGTAATCCGCCGTCATCCCGTCGACCGAGGTCACCGCCCGAAGCGCGCAGGCATAATCGTAGGTGCGCCCGTCGCCCATGACGCCGACGGTGCGGACCGGCAGGAGGGCGGCGAAGGCCTGCCAGATCTCGTCGTAGAGCCCGTGGCGGCGGATCTGGTCGATGTAGACCGCATCGGCCCGGCGCAGGATCGCAAGCTTTTCCCGGGTGATCTCGCCGGGGCAGCGGATCGCCAGACCGGGCCCCGGAAACGGATGGCGGCCGATGAAATGGCGCGGCAAGCCGAGTTCGTGGCCAAGCGCGCGTACCTCGTCCTTGAAGAGTTCGCGCAGGGGTTCGACGAGTTTCAGCCCCATCTTTTCGGGCAGGCCGCCCACGTTGTGGTGGGACTTGATCGTCGCCGAGGGCCCGCCCGAGAAGCTCACGCTCTCGATCACGTCAGGGTAGAGCGTGCCCTGGGCCAGAAACTCGACACCTTCGATCCGGTCGGCATGGTCCTGAAAGACATCGATAAAGAGCCGCCCGATGGTCTTGCGCTTCACTTCGGGGTCGGACACGCCGTCGAGCGCATCGAGGAAACGATCCTGCTCCTCGGCATGAATGAGCGGCATGTTGTAATGGTCGCGGAACATCGCCACGACCTCGTCCGCCTCGCCCTCTCGCAAAAGCCCGTGATCGACGAAGACGCAGGTCAGCTGGTCGCCGATGGCCTCATGGATGAGGACGGCCGCGACCGAGCTATCGACCCCGCCGGACAGCGCGCAGATGACCTTTGCGTCTCCGACCTCGGCGCGGATTTTCTCTATCGCCTCCTCGCGGTAGGCGCCCATCGTCCAGTCCCCGGTGAAGCCGGCGGCGCGCGCAAAATTGGCGTAGAGCGTGGCCCCTTTCGGGGTGTGATGCACCTCGGGGTGGAACTGGACGGCGTAGAACCGCCGCTCGGGGTCGGCGGTGATCGCGTAAGGCGCGTTCGGCGAAGTGCCGAAGACGTCGAAGCCCGGGGCGAGCCGGCTGACATGGTCGCCGTGGCTCATCCAAACCTGTTCGCGACCCGCTTCGAACCATCCATCGAGGAGCGCCAGGTCGCCGACGGGCTCGACATAGGCGCGTCCGAACTCCGCGGTGCCGCCGCCGCCGGAGATCTTGCCGCCCTCGACCTTGCCGCCGAGCATCTCCATCATCACCTGCTGGCCGTAACAGATTCCGAGGACCGGGACGCCGAGTTCGAAGACCTCGCGGGGCGGGCGAGGCGAATCCTCATGGACGACGCTCGCGGGCCCGCCCGAGAGGATCACCGCCTTCGGCTTCCATTTCGCCAGGGCCTCGACGGTAACGGTCTGGAACGGATGGATTTCGGCATAGATCCCGATCTCGCGCAGGCGCCGGGCGATAAGCTGGGTCACCTGGGAGCCGAAATCGACGATAAGGCAGAGGTCGTGCTGGGGCAGGGTCATGGCGCTTCATAGAAAGCAGCGTGACACTCAGCAAGTGGCGGCGCTCAGCCGGCGGGGGCGAGGGTGCCCGCCCGGGCGTGGGCGGGAAGGTGGCGGGCCGACCAGGCGTTCCTCGCAAGGGGGTAGGCCCGGGTCATCCCGGCCTGGGCCCAGGGGGCGCAAGGGTGGGCCCTGCGCACAAGGTCGCCGAGAAAGAGCGTCTCGCACGGGACGCCATTGGCGAAGACAATCTCGTGGCGCTGCATCAGCAGATGGACATATGTCATCGCCCTGGTGCCGCGGGCGATGCGGACGCCGTGGCGGTAGTGCCGTTCGAGATGGGCCGCGCGCACAAGACAAGCCCCGCCGCCGATGTCCATCAAGACCGCATGCTGACGCGACAACAGCAGATCGCGCGTCGCGCCCAGCCGCCCGGCAGGGATCAGCACCGGTCGAAGCCTGGGATTGGCCGCCATCTCGGGCGCCGAAACCGGCGTGACGATGACATCGCGCAGAGCTTGGGGCCCGTTGTCCCGGGTCAGCACGAGGTCGCCGGTTCGCAGCGCATCCGCGCGGACCTCACCTGAGGGCGTCGCGATGCGGGCGGAGCCGGCGAAACAGGGGATTGTGCCGCCGGCGCCCATCGGTTCGTCGAAAAGTTGGAACCGCGAGATCTCGCCGTTGAACTCCCCCCTTACGTCATCGGCCACACCGTCGCCCGACCAGTCCTGGCTGCCGCCAAGCACGATCGGTTCGACATCGCCTGCCATGACCAGCGGCAGGGTCCCGGTATTGACGACGACACCGTCCACCGTGAGGACGCTACCGCCGGGCCCCCAGGAGTAGGCGAGCGTGCTCGGCTCACCGACAGTGTTCGACCCTCCGGAATAGAAATGCGTGGTCGATTCCGTCTGGTGGCGCACCTGGACCGTTCCGTTGGCGAGTATCGCAATGGTCAGATGCCCCCCACCGTCATAGCCTTGGGAATCGACTGAGAAGAGCGTCTTGTCCGACGAATCCGACAGACGGGTGAAGTCGATCACCACCGTGCCCTGGGAGAGACCGAGTTCCGGTGCCGGCGCGATCTCGACGAAATCATTGAGCCCGTCGAGCACGAGGTTTCCAGCACCATCCGTCGTCGCACCGTTCTGCATCGTCCCGTCATAGGCCATCGTCCCGGCGGTGTCGGACGCTGTGGTCGACCCCGGCGGGTCGTTGAAATCCATATCGATGAGCTGCGCCATTGGGTGCGGACCGTTGGGATGAGCCGCCCATCCTTGCGCCGGCAGCGGTAAACAAACCGCCAACGGCCCCGTCGGGGCCACACGGCGTGTCGCTATCGGTCGGGAAGGGCCGCAAACCGTCCGGGCGCCCACGGCCGCGCTCCCTATGCTGAGACAGGATCAGCGACGGGGCGGAGCATGGCCGAGGTGAGAGAACGGCGGCGGGGCGGTGGCGGCGCGGCGCGGCGGGCCGTACGGACCGCTGTCCGGATCGAGGCGGCGGCGGTCATCGACCGCAACATCCCGAATCTCGACATTCTGAACGACGAGGCCCTCGAGATCATAGAGGCCAATGCCGAAACCGTGCTCGAAGAGGTCGGCGTCGTCTTCGCCGACAGCCCAGCCGCACTCGACCGCTGGCGCGACGCAGGCGCTGAGATCGAGGGCGACCGGGTGCGCCTGCCGACGGGGCTGGCGCGCGCGCTTGTCAAAACCGCGCCGTCCACCTTCGTTCAGGAGGCCCGCAACCCCGCCCGCAACGTTGAGATCGGTGGGAAAAAGCTTGTACTCGCCCCGGTCTACGGGCCGCCCTTCGTGCGCGATCTCGAGGGCGGGCGGCGCTACGGGACGATCGAGGATTTCCGCAATTTCGTGCGCCTCGGTTACATGTCGAAATGGGTGCACCATTCTGGCGGCACCCTCTGCGAGCCCACCGACGTCGCCGTGAACAAGCGCCATTTCGACATGCTTTTGGCACATATGACGCTGTCGGATAAACCCTTCATGGGTGCCGTGACCGAACCGTCCCGGGCGGCCGATTCGGTCGAGATGGCCGACATCCTCTTCGGCGGGCTCGACGACCGCACGGTGATGACCTCGCTCATCAACATCAACTCGCCCCTGACCTTCGATGCCACCATGATGGGATCACTTGAGGTTTATGCGAAGGCCAACCAGGCGGTGATCGTCTCGCCGTTTATCGTCGGCGGCGCGATGAGCCCGGTGTCGGTGGCCGGAACCCTCAGCCAGGTGCTGGCCGAGGTGCTGGCGGGGGTGGCCTATTCCCAGCTCGTGCGTCCCGGTGCGCCGGTGATCTTCGGGGCCTTTGTAACCTCGACCGACATGGGATCGGGCGCTCCGACCTTCGGCACGCCCGAGGCTGCTCAGATCACCTATGGCGCGGGACAACTCGCCCGCCGGCTGGGCCTGCCCTTTCGCTCGGGCGGGTCGTTCAACGGAGCGAAACTGCCCGATGCACAAGCCGGCTACGAGACGGCAAATTCGCTCAACACGGCGCTTCTCGCCGGCGTTAACTTCATGCTCCACGCCTGCGGCTGGCTCGAAGGCGGCCTCGTGGCAAGTTTCGAGAAGTTCGTGCTCGACGCCGATCAGCTTGGCGTTCTTCACAAGCTCGCCGCCGGCATCGACATGAGCGAGGACGGCCAGGCAATGGACGCGATCCGGGAGGTTAGGGGCGGGTCGGGTGCCAATTACTTCGCCGCCGCCCATACCTTCCGGCATTTCGAAACCGCGTTCTGGCGATCCGACGTGCTCGATTACAAGACCTTCGAGACCTGGTCGGAAGAGGGCGCGCGCGACGCGGAGGTTCTGGCTTCGGCACGGGTGAAGAAGCTTTTGAGCGATTACGAGGCGCCATCGATCGACCCGGGCATCGCGGAGGCGTTGAACGACTACGTCGCGCGGCGCAAGGACGCCATGCCAGACGCCTTCACCTAGGCCGCGTCGCCACCGGCGCGGGCAAGGAGCCTGGCCTCTCCCATCAGCGCAATCAGAAGATCGACGTGGCGGCTCACCGAATAGGTCGCAGCGCCGGCCTGTCGGGTGGCTTCGAGGCCCGCCTCTTCGTCCATCAGCCGTGCAACCGCTTGACCCGGGCTCGGGACGGCCCCAAGCCGCAGAAGCCTTCTGAGATCCCGGCTGCGGTCGTAATCGGCAAGGCCGAAACGGGCGGCGCTGATAAGCAGCCGCGGACGGCGCAGGTCGGCAAGCGCGGTTTGGAGTGAGGCCATCAGATATATCCTTCTGGTTGTATGTGTTTCAAGCGCACTCCCTTGGATAGTTCAGATCCACCGCCGTTGCGTTCGGGCGGGGGTCACCGTTCGCTCGGGTTTTCAATTGTTTAGGCATTTTCCTGATGGTGGAGCTTACGGTCCAGGCATTAACCTTCTGGTAACGAATGCAACTAAAGGTTGTGGTCAGGGAACGCTGGCTTGTGGGGGAATGACGCGTGGCGCATGTTTCTTGTGGTCTCGACAACACGCTCTCGGACGTGCCCGCCTGGGTCCCGGGCGCGGCGCGGGCCTATCTTGCGCACACGATCGGCGGACATTCGATCCGGGCGCTTGCCCGGGCCTCGGGCCGCCATGCCTCCACAGTTCTGCGTCAGGTCCGGCGGATCGAGGGGCTGCGCGACGACTTGCTCGTCGACCACGCTCTGAGGCGGCTCGGACGCATCGCAGGAACGCCCGGACTGCGACACAGCAATCGAGAGGACGGCGAGACCATGAGTGAGACAATGGCGGTGCGGGTGCGGGTGCCCGATGAGGCGACCATCGAACGTGAGGCGCGGCGGATCCTGCGGCGGATGAACGAGCCGGGGGCCTGTCTGGCTGTGGCCCGCGACATGGAAAACGCGGTGGTGGTCCGCGATACGGCCGACGGGCGGACAGTGCGTACCGCGGTGGTCGAGCGCGCGGTGGCCGAGGCGATGGCGCTGAAGGACTGGCTGGCCTGCGGGTCGAAGGGCCGGATCAACCGCTACGAGATCACCTCGGCAGGGCGGTCGGCGCTGAAGCGACTCCTGGCCGAGGAGACGGCGGCGAAGGCGGGGCGGCCGGACGATTGCGACCCGTTCGGCGACCAGCACCGGGATCTCGACGAGCGCGAGGTCGGCACCGGACAAAAGATGCGGACGCGCTACAATCTTGCCGAAAGCCCGCTTCAGTCGCTCGCGCGCCGGAAGGACCGTCTCGGCAAGCCGTTTCTCAGTGCTGAACTCGTGGCGGCGGGGGAGCGGCTGCGGGAGGACTTCGAACTGGCGCAGATGGGCCCTCGGGTGACCCAGAACTGGGAGCGCTTCCTTTCATCGGGCGATGCCGGGCCGAAGGACGGCGGCGGGCCTGCCGCGGGGCCCCAAGCGGCCCGCGAGCGGGTGAACCGGGCGCTTGCCGATCTCGGCCCGGGGCTTGCGGACGTGGCGCTTCGCACCTGCTGCTTCCTTGAGGGCATGGAAGCCGTCGAGCGCCGGATGGGTTGGGCGGCGCGCTCAGGGAAGATCGTTCTCCGGATCGCCCTGCAACGGCTCAAACGCCATTACGACGAGGTCGAAGGCGGCTGGTCTCCGATGATTGGGTGAGGCGCGCCAGGACATCGGTCCAGTGGACCGATGTTAGCGCCGAACGGGCGAAGCCCCGGGGCCGTCAGGCAGGCGCGCCAGGACATCGGGCCAGTGGACCGATGTCAGCGCCGAATGGGCGGCGCTCGATCCATGAAAGAGCCCCGGTGCGGGTCCCGAACGGTATCCGCAAAGCCCCACCGCTTGATGGCAGTCAAGTCTGCGCATGCGCTGTGGTGTTATCGCTGGGTCATTCCTACAAACATTGGGTGGTATCATGGAAAAGACCGAAGAAAAGACGGCCGCACCGGAAGCCGGAAACGAGGCGAAGAAGAAGACATGGGTCGAAGAGGTCGAGGTCGCCGGTGAGGAGCTCGTGGGCCGCGTCAAGCAGCTGGCCGCTGACAGCCGGGTGAAGCGGATCCGGGTGGTCGAGCCCGATGGCGACATCGCCCTCGAAATCCCCTTGACCTACGGCGCCATCGCCGGCGGCGCGGTGGTGATCGCGGCCCCGGTCCTTGCGGTGATCGGCGCGCTCGCCGCCCTCGTTGCCAAAGTCAAGATCGAGATCGTTCATGAAGAGGACGAGGCGTCGACATCCTAGAACCGAACCTCAGATGATAGACGCTCAGGGTTCGGTTTAGGGCATCGAGCGGAGGTTCGGGTCCTATTCTGGCAGTTCTCGGCGACAATCGCCCCGGACTTCATCCGGGGCCCCCGATCCACCGGAGTACCAAGCCAATCGGGGCCCCGGGTCAAGCCCGGGAGGGGTGGGTATTGTGATCCGAGCGGACAAACGAAAGTCCGCTTCAGGTCAAAACAACAGACGCCCCGCACTCCACCCGGGGCGACGGCATGCCGGATGCGCAACCCGGCCATTCCCGACCGCGCTCGGGTTGGACAGGACCGGCTCGAGGGGCTAGGTGTCGGGGGAAGCCGAAAGAGCGATGCGCCGATGGCACCGAGAGACCTCAAGATCCCAGGGGAACGCCACCCCGAAAAGGCCCACCGGGCCGACAATGCCCAACCCAAAAAGCCCGACTGGATCCGGGTGAAGGCGCCAACCAGTGCGGGCTACAAGGCCACACGCGACATCATGCGCGAGCACAAGCTCGTCACCGTCTGTGAGGAGGCGGGCTGTCCCAATGTCGGGGAATGCTGGTCGCAAGGTCATGCGACGATGATGATCATGGGCGAGATCTGCACCCGCGGTTGCACCTTCTGCAACGTCGCCACCGGCAAACCGGACGCGCTCGACGTCTTCGAACCCGGACGGGTGGCCGATGCCGTCAAGAAACTGGGTCTCAACCATGTTGTCATCACTTCGGTCGACCGCGACGACGTTGCCGACGGCGGGGCCGAGCATTTCGCCCAGACGATCCGCGCGGTGCGCCGCCAGGCCCCGGGGACGACGATTGAAATCCTCACCCCGGATTTCCTCAAAAGCACCCCTGAGGCGCTTGAGATTGTGGTTGCGGCGAAGCCCGATGTATTCAACCACAACCTCGAAACCGTGCCGGGGCTTTATCCGGAGGTGCGCCCGGGTGCGCGGTACTTCCATTCCCTGCGGCTCCTTCAGCGGGTCAAGGAAATCGATCCGGCGATGTTCACCAAATCGGGGATCATGGTGGGGCTCGGCGAGGACCGCCAGGCGGTCGGCCAGGTGATGGACGACCTCCGTGCGGCGGATGTCGATTTCCTGACCATCGGCCAGTATCTTCAGCCGACGCCGAAGCACCACGCCGTGGACCGGTTCGTGACTCCGGACGAGTTTGGCGCCTACGAGAAAGCCGCGTACGGCAAGGGATTCCTGATGGTTTCGGCCACGCCGCTCACCCGGTCGAGCTACCATGCGGGCGAGGATTTCGCCCGGCTGCGCGACGCACGTCTGGCACGTCTCGGAGAGGGGTGAGGCACGGAGTATCGCCCCCGCGCAGTCCGGCGCTAACCCTCGGTCCTTTTGCCAAGATGAAGGCGCCAGTCGTCCCCGGGGCGGGGACCGATTTCACATTGGCCGCAAGCGCTGCATGCCCGTCTGAAAGGAGACGGTCCATGCTTTCGAAGACCGCGCATCGACCCGCGGGCGATGTCGAAATCCGGCGTGAACCGGCCCGTGATTCCGCGGCGATCCCAGCGAACTCCTCGGCCACGATCATCGCGCGGCCGGGTCACGAAGTGCCAGGCGATGGCCGCCCGCGACGAGGGTGGTGTCCGTGAGCGCACCGGCAACCGGCAGTGTTGCCGGCGCCATGGGATGGATGTGCCTTCGCCCGTTGGCGCGGGTGGCGAACGGCCCAATCGCCTGACAGACTGTCGCGGCACAGATCTTCGTTCTTCGTCAGCACGAGCCTTTTCGCGGAACTCGGTCTCAAGGCCCCCGCCGGCCAATCCGCTCGACCGTGAGCGCCTCGGGCCAGCCGAAAAGCTGCTCGATACCCCAAAGGAGGAACACCAGCGCGATGAGCCCGAGCACCAGCTTGTCCTTCGCAGCCGAGGGCGGATTGCGTACCAGCCGTGCCATGCGCATGAACCAGATCATGAGGTGAACCTCACCTTGCCGATGTAAGGCAGGTTCCGGTTCCGCTGGGCGTAGTCGATCCCGTAACCGACGACGAATTCGTCGGGGATTTCGAACCCCGTCCAGGTCGCCTTGATGTCCACTTCACGGCGGGTCGGCTTGTCGAGAAGGGCGATGGTTTCGAGCCGTTTCGGATGCCGCGAGCGCAGGAGCCGGGCAACGTGGTCCAGTGTGTGGCCGGTGTCGACGATATCCTCGACCACAAGGACGTCGCGGCCGGAAATCTCACCCGAGAGGTCCTTGATGATGCGCACCTCGCGCGAGCTTTCCATCGCGTTGCCGTAAGACGAGGCTTCGAGGAAATCGACCTCGACATTCATATCGAGCTCGCGGACGAGATCGGCGATGAACACGAACGAACCGCGCAGCAGCCCCACGACAACGAGCTTGTCGCTGCCTTCGAAGGCTGCACGAATCTCCCGGGCCAGGTCCTCGATGCGCGCCGCGATGGCCTTTGCGGAGATCATCTTGTCGATGACGTAAGGCTGCGTCACGGCGTCGTATTCCCTTGATCTTTCGCCGGTCCAGCCGACATTCGGGAGCAAACCTAGACCTTAAGTGCTGCGATGACCACGCATTCCGAGACCCGGGCACTGCCCTATACGCCCGAACAGATGTACGACCTTGTGGCCGATGTGCCGTCCTATCCGGAGTTTCTGCCTTGGTGTTCTGCCGCCCGTGAGCGGACGCGGCTCGACGAGGGCGACCGGATCGTCGTCGAGGTCGATCTGGTGATTTCCTTCAAGGTCTTCCGCGAGCGCTTCGGAAGCCGGGTGACGCTCTGGCCGAAGCGGAAGATCGAGACGGAGTACATCGACGGGCCGTTTAGCCATATGCATTCGATCTGGGAGTTCGCCGAGGCCGAGGGCGGTGGCTGCGAGGTGAAGTTCTTCGTCGATTTCGAGTTCCGCAACAAGGTGCTGGGAGCGGCGGCGGGCGTGTTCTTCAACGACGCGATGCAACGGATCGTCCGCGCCTTCGAGCGCCGGGCGGCGCAGCTTTACGGCTGAGGATTAGACCTGAACGTATTGACTTAACATGGCTATGGCGTGTTCGACACTCGCTTGCCGGACGCGGCCCCGGCCGATGGTGCCGAACTCCACGGTTTCGACGAGCGTGGGGTGGTCGCGGGCGGCGCGGGCAAAACAGACCCGGCCTTCGGGCTTGAACTCGGATCCACCAGGGCCGGCGATGCCGGTCACCGAGACAGCCAGATCGGCGCCCGAACGGGAGAGCGCCCCCTCGGCCATCTCGCGCGCGACAGCTTCTGAGACCGCGCCATGGGCGGCAAGCGTCTCTGGCGACACACCGAGCATCTCCACCTTCGCCGCGTTGGAATAGGATACGTATCCCCGGTCGAAAACGTCGGACGACCCAGGCACGTCTGTCAGGGCGGCGGCGATCATGCCCCCGGTGCAGCTTTCAGCCGTGGCGATGGTCAGGCCGGCCCGGCGGGCGGCGTCGAGAAGGGCGGCGGGTGATGTGCCGGTCATGCCGCCCCATGGGCGAGGACCGCAAATGCAATGACGACCGCCGCCGCCGCGACCCCGGCAAGGGCGTCGTCGAGGAGGATCCCGAGCGCATCGCCACGCCGGTCGACGGTACCGATGACGAAAGGCTTCCAGATGTCGAAGAGCCGGAAGGCGAAGAAGGCGGTGACGATCCCCGGCCAGAGCGCGCCGAACGCCACGCCGGCGCTTGCTGCGCCAACCGAGACCGGCAACAGCGCGATCCACTGGCCTATGACCTCATCGACGACGATTTCCGAAGGATCCTCATCGCCGGAATCGAGGGTTTCTCGTTCTGTGGCCCAGAGTCCGGCAGCGAAGAGCCCGATGGTGGCGAGCGCGAGGCCGATGGGACCGGCGAGCCAGTGGATCCCCCAGGCAATTGGGATGGCCGCAAGCGAGCCCCAGGTCCCCGGCGCAGGGCGTAAAAGGCCGATATAGAAAAAGGTGGCGATCAGACGGGTCATCTGGCGATCAGCGTAACGGTGGCGATGGCGGCGATCCCCTCGCCGCGGCCGGTGAAGCCGAGGCGTTCGGAAGTTGTTGCCTTAACCGAGATGCGGTCCGGCTCCGCTCCGCTCAGCCTGGCGATGTTTGCCGCCATATCAGCGGCATGGGGTCCGATCTTCGGGTATTCGCAGACGATCGTTACATCGGCATTTGCAAGCGCGTATCCGCGGGACATCGCCCGCTCGGCGGCATGTTCGAGGAAGATCGCGCTCGCCGCGCCCTGCCATCGCGGGTCCGACGGGGGGAAGTGCCGGCCGATGTCGCCCTCGGCCAGCGCGCCGTAGATCGCATCGGTCAGGGCATGCATCGCAACGTCGGCGTCGGAATGGCCCTGGAGGCCCCGCCCATGGGGAATGTCGATCCCACAAAGGGTAACATGGGCTCCCGGCCCGAAACGGTGGACGTCATAGCCGTTGCCGGTGCGGATGTCGGGCATTTTGTCTCCGAGGAGGGTTTCGGCACGGTCGAAATCCTCCGCGCGGGTGATCTTGAGATTGGCTTCGTCGCCAGGAACAATCGCGACGGAAAGCCCGGCGGCGCGCGCGATTTCCACGTCGTCGGCAGCCGAAGCGCCATGCGCCCGGTGCGCCGCAAGGATTGCGTCGAGATGAAACCCCTGTGGCGTCTGCGCGCGGTAGAGGTTGGCTCTCGGCTGGACCCCCGTCACCGCACCGTCATCTCCTGTCCAGAGCGCGTCGGTCACCGGAAGGCCAGGGGCGGCCCCGGGATGGGTGTCGAGCGCGGCAAGCACCGCGTCGATCACCGCCGGCGGGACAAGGGGGCGGGCGATGTCATGGATCAGCACGCGGTCCACCGCGCCTTCGAGGGCGTCGAGCCCGGCCCGGACGCTGTCGGACCGGGTTGCCCCGCCGACGACAATGTCGGCCTGCGGGCCGCCGGGCCAGAGGTCGTTGCCAATGTCGTCGGGATGAAGCACCAGCACCAGCCGGTCGATGCCGGGATGGTCGGCGAAGGCGCGGACACTGCGCTCGGCGACGGTGAGGCCGCCAAGCCTGCGCCATTGCTTGGGAATTCCGCCGCCTGCCCGCGTGCCTCGCCCGGCGGCAACCAGGAGCGCTGCGGTGGTGGTAGGGGGCGGTGCGGACATATCCCACCTCTAGGCGGTGCAGGATGCGCTGACAATGGGGAGCGGGCACCGGTAATCCCGCACAAATTTTGTGCAGCCTGCGAAGCGATCTGTGTCTGCGGTAGCGCGAAATTGCCAAACTGGCCCGTGTGGCCTAGGTCATGACGATGTGTGCACAAGGTTTGGGCAGTTGACTATCGAAGTGGCAGACGTCTCGTTGGACCCGCCGGTGGCGCTTGCCCCCATGGCGGGGATCACCGATCTGCCGTTCCGTCGGATCGTGTCGGGCTTCGGCGCGGGGCTCGTGGTCAGCGAGATGGTCGCGAGCCAGGAGATGGTGCAGGCCAACCCGGGGGTTCGGGAACGCGCGGAGCTTGGTTTCGGCGAGCAGGCGACTTCGGTCCAGCTTGCAGGTCGCGACGCCCATTGGATGGCCGAGGCAGCGCGCATCGTGGAGGCGAACGGCGCCCGGCTCATCGACATAAACATGGGCTGCCCCGCCAAGAAGGTCACCGGCGGGCTCTCGGGCTCGGCGCTCATGCGCAGTCCCGACCATGCGCTCGGGCTGATCGAGGCGGTCGTGGGTGCGGTCAAGGTGCCGGTGACGCTGAAGATGCGCCTGGGCTGGGACGACGGGAGCCGCAATGCCGCCCAAATCGCGCGGGCCGCCGCAGATGCAGGAGTGCGCCTGATCACCGTCCATGGCCGCACCCGCTGCCAGTTCTACAAGGGTGCGGCGGATTGGGCAGCGATCGGCGATGTCGTGCGCGCCGTGGACGTCCCTGTCATCGCCAACGGCGACATCGCCGATGCCGCAAGCGCCCGCGCCGCGCTCGCGGCGTCCGGTGCCGCAGGCGTAATGATCGGGCGCGGCGCGCAAGGAGCGCCCTGGCGGCTCCAGGAGGTCGCCGCCACGCTCTGGGGCCATCCGGCGCCGGACGTGCCACGCGGGGCCCGGCTCGGCGACCTCGTATGTCGCCATTTCGACGCCGCACTCGGTTTCTACGGCCGCAATCTCGGCGCCAAGGTCATCCGCAAGCATCTCGGCTGGTACATGGAGACCGCCGCTATCGACGCTCCGCTGAGGCGCGAGGTGCTCACTGCGCCGCCTTTGCAGGTGCCCGCGCTCCTCGACCGCGCGTTTTCGGATTACGCGGAGGCCGCATGAGCCCGGTCAGCCCCTTTGCCGACCGCCTCTGGGCGTCGCTCCCGGTGCCGGCCTTCCTGGTCGATCCGGGAAACCTGATTGCCGAGGTGAACCCGGCCGCCGAGGGCTTTCTCAACACCTCCGCACGGAGCCTCAGAAACCAGCCGGTGCTCGACAGCATCGCCATCGACGCCAATCTCGAAGACGCCTTCCTCAGGGTGCGCTCGCGGGAGGGTTCGCTCTCGATCTCGGATGTCGACGTCGGCACCGGCTCCCAAGCGCCGGTGCTCTGCAACCTCCAGGTCGCGCCGATGGTGGGGATGCCGGGGTTTCTCCTCCTCATTTTCGAACCCCGGCAGCTTGCCGACCGGCTCGGTCGGGCCCATTCGGTGAAGACGGCGGCCAAATCGGCCATCGGCATGGCCGAGATGCTGGCCCATGAGATCAAGAACCCCCTCGCGGGTATCACCGGCGCGGCGCAGCTTCTGTCGATGAACCTCTCCGGCGAAGACCGGGAAATGACCGACCTCATCGTCGCCGAAACCCGCCGGATCCTAAAGCTCCTGAGCCAGGTCGAACAATTCGGCAATCTCTCGCCGCCCGAACGGCGGGTCGTGAACATCCACGATCTGCTCGACCGGGCCCGCAAATCCGCCCAGGTGGGCTTTGCCGCCAACATGAAGGTCGTCGAGGATTACGACCCCTCGCTGCCGCCGACCTATGTCGACGGCGACCAGATGCTCCAGGTGTTCCTCAACCTGCTGAAGAACGCCGCCGAAGCCGCCGGTGGCGGGGGCGGAACGATCACGATCCGAACCTTCTACGACCTCTCGCTAAGGCTCCGGCGTCGGGACGGCACGGCGATCCTGCCCCTGCAGGTCGAGATCATCGACGACGGGCCGGGCCTGCCGCCGGAACTGGCCGACGACGTGTTCGAGCCCTTCGTCTCGGGCCGCGAGAACGGCACCGGGCTCGGCCTGGCACTCGTTTCGAAGATCGTCTCGGACCACGACGGATGGGTGTCGGTGGACAGCGGGCCGGGCCACACCGTCTTTCGAGTATCGCTACCGCTCGCACCGAAGGCGGAAGAGCCGCAACACGACCACGGGAGATAATGAAGCAAGATGGATGGAACGATCCTGGTTGCCGACGATGACCGCACGATCCGCACGGTTCTGACCCAGGCGCTCACCCGCGCCGGCTGCAAGGTGCATGCCACATCCTCGCTCGTCACCCTGATGCGCTGGGTCGAGGAGGGGAAGGGCGATCTGGTGATTTCCGACGTTGTCATGCCCGACGGCAACGGGCTCGACCAACTGCCCAAGATCGCCGAGGAACGCCCGGGACTGCCCGTCATCGTGATCTCGGCTCAAAACACGATCATGACCGCCATTCAGGCCGCCGAGGCCGATGCGTTCGACTACCTGCCGAAACCTTTCGACCTGCCGGACCTGATGAAACGTGCCTCCCGCGCCCTCGAGGTAAAACGGCGCGCGCCTCAGGTCCGCGAGGCGCCGATGGAAGATGCCGGCGGCGGCGATCTGCCGCTTGTCGGCCGCACCCCTGCGATGCAGGCTCTCTACCGGCTGGTGGCCCGGGTTATGAACACCGATCTGCCGGTGATGATCTCCGGCGAAAGCGGCACCGGGAAGTCACTCATCGCCCGGGCGATCCACGACTTCTCCGACCGCCGGTCGCTCCCCTTCGTCGTCGCGACGGCCGCCGATCTCGAAACCCTCGAAGGCCCCGCCTCGCTCATCAGCCGCGCCAAGAACGGCTCGCTTTTGTTCGACGAGGTTGGGGATCTCTCCGAGGGGGCGCAGGCCCGTGTCGTGCGGATGCTCGACAGTTTCACCGACAATGCGCCCCGGGTAATGTCGACCTCGCAAGCCAATCTGGCACAGAGAATGGACGAGCACGGCTTCCGGCAGGACCTCTTCTACCGTCTCGGCGGCGTGACGGTCTCGGTGCCGAGCCTGCGGGAGCGGGTGGACGACATCCCGCTCCTTGTCGATCATTTCCTCGGGCGGGCCGAACGCGACGGTGCGCCGGTTCGCGCCTTCGCGCCTGAGGCCATCGACCTCATCCGCGCCTATAGCTGGCCCGGCAACGTTCGCCAGCTCGAAAATGCAGTGCGACGACTGTTGCTGGCGGGGTCCGAGGAAGAGGTGACGCGGGCCGAGGTCGAACTGGTCCTCGGCAACCAGCCCGCCGTCGAACCGCTCACTGGCGGGGCGGAGGGCGACAAGCTCTCGGGCTCGGTCGCCAAACATCTCAAGCGGTACTTCGACCTCCACGGCGAGGTGCTGCCGCCGCCGGGGCTCTACCAGCGGGTCCTCCGCGAGGTGGAACTCCCGCTTATCGAGATCGCGCTCGATGCGACCGGCGGGAATCAGGCAAAATGCGCAGAGCTTCTCGGGATCAACCGGAACACGCTCCGCAAGAAGATCACCGATCTCGATATTCGCGTGACACGCCGCCGAAAGTTGATGTAAAACCGCAACAGAAGAGTGGCCGATCTGCCGATGGCTGGGTCAGGCCACCGATTTGGCGGTAGCCGCGACTGCGGTGCAACAGGCGGGGTGTTCCGGAGTGTCCGGACGCATCAATCACGGGTTCTGGCAAAAAATGCTGCGCCTTTCGCGCCTTAAGCGCGTGCGCAATGCTGGAACCATCGGACTTGTCGTCCTCGGCCCGGTTCTGGCCCTCCTGACCTTTCTCGTTCTCGGCCCGCTCGAACAGGGCGCGTCGGCGCCGCTCCTGCGGGTCGTGATCCTCGCCGACCTTGTCTATGTCCTTCTGGTCGCGGCCCTCGTCCTAAGCACAATTGCGCGGATGATTGCCGCCCGACGGGCCCGCTCGGCGGGTTCACGTCTCCATCTGCGGCTCACCGGTGTCTTCGCGCTGATCGCGATCCTGCCGACGGTGACCGTGGCGATCTTTGCGGGGTTGACGATCAACGTCGGCCTCGAAGGCTGGTTTTCGGACCGGGTGCGCTCGGCGGTCGGCGCCTCGATCACCGCCGCCCAGGCCTACAGGGAGGAGGAGCGCGAGGACCTCATCGCCGATGCCGAGGCGCTGGCGGCGTTTCTGAACAATGCCCGTCGCAATTCGACCTTCCTGTCCGACGGCGAGTTGCGGCCGCTGCTGAGCCAGGGGCAGGGATTCGTGCAGCGCGGCCTTCAGGAGGCCTACGTGATCGATGGGAGCGGGGAAATCCGCACCCGCGGCGAAAGCTCCTATCTCTTCGATTTCGAGCCCCTGGGTGCCGAGGCAATTGCAGCCTCGCGGGACGAACCCTTCGTCGTCGAAGACCTCGAACTGTCGGAGTTCCGGGCTTTGGTCCCGCTGGCGGCCTTTCCCGACCGCTATCTCTATGTCACCCGCGATGTCGACGGGCGCATTCTTTCGCTGCTCGACGATGCGGAGGAGACCGCGCGGTTCTACACCCAGCTCGAAGCCGAGCGCGGGCGGATCGTGTTCGAATTCGGGCTGCTCTATATCGGCTTTGCGGTGATCCTCGTGCTTGCCGCGATCTGGCTCGGTCTTTGGTTCGCCGAGCGCCTGTCGCGTCCTGTGGGCCGGCTTGCCGGCGCGGCCCAGAGGGTCGGTGCAGGGGACCTCGACGTGCAGGTGGCCGAGGACGAGGGCGATGACGAGATCGCGATGGTGGGCCGCCTCTTCAACCAGATGACCCGCCAGTTGAAGGGCCAGCGCGAGGCGCTTCTGGCCACGAACCGGCAGATCGAACGGCGGCGGCGGCTGTTCGATTCGGTGCTGTCTTCGGTGACGTCGGGGGTCATCGGCCTCGACCCTGACGCGCGGGTGAGCTTCGTCAATCGTTCGGCCCAGGACATCCTCGCTCTGCCGGACAGCTCCGCCGAACATATGCCGCTCGCGCTTGCTGTGCCGGAGTTCCAGCCGCTCTTTCAGCAGATGGAGGAGAGCGGGCGGGAGATTGCCCAGGGCGAAGTGCGCCTGTCGCGCGGCCGGGCCATCGAGAACCTTCTGGTGCGCATCGCCACCCGCCGCAGTGCGGCAGGCGAGGCCGAGGGGTTCGTGATCGCTTTCGACGACGTGACCGACCTCGTCTCGGCACAGCGCATGGCCGCCTGGGGCGACGTCGCGCGCCGCATCGCCCATGAGATCAAGAACCCGCTGACCCCGATCCAGCTTTCCGCCGAGCGGATTCGCCGGAAGTTTCGCGACCTGCCGCCCGAGGAGGCCGAGGCCCTCGACCAGCTTGTCGGCGTGATCGTGCGGCAGACCGGGGATATCCGCCGGATCGTCGACGAGTTCGCCAAGTTCGCCCGGATGCCAGAGCCCGAGCGCACCGAACAGGACCTCGTGGCCCTGATCAACGACGCGATGACGCTCCAGGAGGGTGCGCTCGCCGGTGCCGTGCTGACCGCCGACCTGCCGCCGGGCCCGGTCGCGGTCGATGTCGACCCGACGCTGATCGGGCAGGCGCTAACCAACGTGATAAAGAACGCCGGGGAAGCCGTTGAAGGGTTGAGCGAAAATGGTGCGCCGGAGGGCTACGAGCCGCGCATTCACATCGCCCTGATCTTGTCCGAAGGGTCGGCACGGATCGTAATTTCGGACAACGGGGTCGGTCTTCCCGCAGATCGGTCGCGGCTCTTCGAGCCTTATGTGACCACACGCGCGAAGGGCACGGGCCTCGGCCTCCCCATCGTCAAGAAGATCATCGAAGACCACGGCGGTACGCTCAGCCTGAGCGACGCCGCGCCGCTCGACGGGTCAGGCCAGATCGGTGCCAGCGCCGAGATCGTCCTGCCGCGCGTAGAGGCGGAACATGACGCAGGCGGCCTTCGGGTCGCCGAATGAACACCGAATTGGACAGGCGGAGGACGAAATGGGCGACATTCTCATAGTCGATGACGAGCGCGACATTCGCGAGCTTATCTCGGACATCCTGCGGGACGAGGGTTACCCAACGCGGGTCGCGGGCACGTCCGACGACGCGATGACCGAGATCAACCGGGCGCCGCCGGCGCTCATCATCCTCGATATCTGGTTGAAGGACAGCCAGATGGACGGGATCGATATCCTCAAGACCGTCAAGCGAGACAACCCCGACATCCCCGTCGTCATCATCTCCGGCCACGGGAATATCGAGATCGCCGTGGCGGCAATCAAACAGGGCGCCTACGATTTCATCGAGAAACCCTTCAACATCGACCAGCTCCTGGTCGTGATCCGCCGCGGCATGGAGGCGTCGCGCCTGCGACAGGAGAACTCGGCCCTTCGCCGGCGCGAAACCGTGCCGTCGGAGATGATCGGCACCAGTCATCCGTTCCGAACGTTGAAGGCCAACCTCGACAAGGTCACCAAGTCCAATGGCCGGGTGATGCTCACGGGGCCCTCGGGGTCGGGCAAGGAGATCGCCGCGCGCTATATCCACGCTCATTCGAACCGATCGGACGGGCCGTTCATCACCGTCAACTCCGCTTCGATCGAGCCGGAGCGGATGGAGGATGTTCTGTTCGGCCGGTTGTCCTCCGAAAGGGGGCTCGAATCGGGGCTTCTCGAACAGGCCCATGGCGGAATCATCTTTTTCGACGAGGTCGGGGACATGCCGCTCGGCACTCAGTCGAAGATCCTCCGTGTGCTGACCGAACAGCAGTTCCAGCGGTCGGGCGGCACCGACAATGTCCGGGTCGATCT
This sequence comes from Paracoccaceae bacterium, assembly GCA_030066905.1. Taxonomy (GTDB): domain Bacteria; phylum Pseudomonadota; class Alphaproteobacteria; order Rhodobacterales; family Rhodobacteraceae; genus JASJAR01. The sequence goes on from JASJAR010000005.1 coordinate 144,101, forward strand.
GCGGGTGATCTCCTCGACTACGAAGGACCTGGGCGCCGAGGTCGAGGCGGGCCGGTTCCGCGCGGAGCTCTACCACCGGCTCAATGTCGTGCCGATCGAGGTGCCGGGTCTCGAGGAGCGGCTCGAAGACATCCCAGAACTCGCCCGCCATTTTGTCGCCAAATGCAATGCCGAGCAGGGTCTGCCCGCCCGCGAGATCTCCGATGATGCAATCGCGCGTCTACAAACCATTTCGTGGCCCGGCAACGTCCGGCAGTTAAAAAACGTCATCGAGCGAGTGCTTATCCTGGGTGACGGAACGTCGGCCATCGAGGCCGGCGAGTTGCCCGACAGCGGCAGTGGCGCCACGGAGGAGCGGGTGGCACTCCACGGCTCGCTGGCCACGCTTCCACTGAGGGAGGCGCGCGAGGTCTTCGAGCGGGAATACCTTCTCACCCAGATCAACCGGTTCGGCGGCAATATCAGCCGGACGGCGAATTTCGTCGGGATGGAGCGCTCGGCACTGCACAGGAAGCTGAAATCGCTCAACGTGGTGACCTCGTCGAAGGCCGGTGCCCGCGTGGCGCGGGTGGAGAACGATGAGGAGGGCGGGGAGGACGTGAAGGCGGCGTCTTGAGACTTCGCCGGTCCTCAGGCCTGCAATGGGCCGGCCCGGGACCGATTGGCGGCGGGCGGTCAGTCGGTATCGTCCCGGGGCTTCCAACCGGGGTCGCCGAGGACAACTTGCACTCCGAACGGCGCGAGCACCGCTGCGGCGGCGGAGCTCATAGAGGCTCAATCTACGTGTGAGAAGGCGCGTCTTGCAACGGCATTCAGCGTGAAGCGAACATTGGCCGTAGTACGGAGAACTGCACCGCTGAGCACGGCTGCGCCGCCGGTCTCCTACCGAACATCGATCCCAATACTACTCTTGCCGGCGCCGACACGCTGCCCATCAGGTCTGGATACCGAGCTGACCACGGCGACGCCGAATATCCCGATGGCAATCGGGTTCAACGTCGTCGCAAGCAATCGCAACCGTTTGTTGCGGCGCTTCGCGCATTTTCCACCCCGAACCGAGAAGCGGCGCTTCTGGTCAATGGCCGCTGACCGGCAGCCATCCCCTCACATTGACGACCCATCGCCCCTCTGCCATGGCTGACGGGCGCGAGGCCGGTTCGGGGCGACCATGAAGGTTATCATCTGCGGCGCGGGCCAGGTGGGCTGGCAGATCGCCCGGTACCTGTCGGGCGAGGGCAACGACGTCACCGTCGTCGATCACAACCCCGACTTGGTGCGCCGGGCCACCGACACGCTCGATGTCCAGGGTATCGCAGGGCACGCCTCCTACCCCGACATCCTCGAACGGGCCGGGGCGCGGGACGCCGACCTCATCATCGCCGCGACCCATTCCGACGAGGTCAATATGGTCACTTGCCAGGTGGCCCATTCGGTCTTCTCGATCCCCCGCAAGATCGCGCGGCTGCGCGCCCAGAGCTACCTCACGGCGATTTATTCCGACCTCTATCGGCGCGACCACATGCCCATCGACGTTGTCATCAGCCCCGAGCGCGAGGTGGCCGAAGCGGCCTTGCGGCGCCTGTCGGCCCCTGCGGCCTTCGACGTGCAGACGTTTTTGGACGGGCAGGCCCAGTTCATCGGCATCCGGCTCGATGAGGATTGCCCGGTGCTCAACACACCCCTGCGGCAACTCACCGACCTCTTCTCCACCCTGCGCGCCATCGTCGTCGGGGTCCGGAGGAAAAAGCGGCTCTTCGCGCCGGAACCTGGCGACCAGCTCTTTGCCGGCGACGCCGTCTACATCCTCGCCCATGCCGAGGACATGGCCCGCACGATGGAGATTTTCGGCAAAACCTCGCGCCGCCAGGAGCGGGTGGTGATCGTCGGCGGCGGCAATGTGGGGCTCGCGGTGGCCAGGGCACTCGAGGCGCGGACCGACCGGATCAGGGCCAAAGTAATCGAGAAGAACCGCCGCTGTGCGGAGCTTGCCGCCGATGCGCTCGAGCGCACCATCGTGCTCAATGGCGACGGATTGTCGGCGGAGCTTCTCGCCGAGGCCGGGATCGACCGGGCCGATGCGGTGCTCACCGTCACCGACGACGACAAGACGAACATTCTCGCCGCGGTCCGCGCCAAGAACGAGGGCTGCCCGATGACAATTGCCCTCGTCAACGACCCCACTCTCGAACCGATGCTCGGGCCCTTGGGCATCAGCGCCTATATCAACCCCCGTGCCACGACCGTCTCCTCGATCCTGCGGCATATCCGGCTAGGCCGGGTGCGGGGGGTCTATTCCATCGGCGACGCCGAGGCCGAGGTCATCGAGGCCCAGGTGCTTTCGACATCCCCGATTGCCGGCCAGTTCATCCGCGAGATCGGCTTTCCCGAGGGTGTGATCGTGGGGGCGGTGCAGAAGGGGGACAAGGTGATCCGGCCCACGGGGGGCACCCGGATCGACGACGGCGATATCATCGTGATCTTCGCGCTTGCCGAGGACGTCCGCGAGGCCGAGCGCCTGTTTCAGGTGTCGATCGACTACTTCTGATGCTTTCCAGAATCGTCGAGCTTCCTCTCTTTGTGCTTGTGATCGGCGGCTCGGGGCTCGCGATGGCTCTCCCGGCCGTTCACGCGCTTGTCACCGACGACGGGGTGTCGGCGCGCGGCTTCGGCTACGCCGCGCTTCTCACCCTTGTGCTCTTCGCGATGGTGGGTCTGGCGACCTGGAATCACAAGGTTCGCCACCCGACCCGCGCCAACCTCTTGTCGATCCTCGCTTTTTACGCTGCACTTCCTGCGCTCCTCGCCTGGCCGATGACCGCGGCGATGGACGGCCTGTTGTCCTACGGCGACGCGGTGTTCGACATGGTTTCGGCAATCACCACCACCGGGGCGCCGATCCTACCGCTCAACGCGACGCCCTCGAGTGTGCATCTCTGGCGCGCCGAGGTGGCCTGGTTCGGCGGGTTTTTCGTCTGGGTGACAGCCATCGCGGTCCTCGCGCCGCTCAATCTCGGAGGGTTCGAGGTTGCGGGAAATGCCGCGCCCGGGCGCGGGGCGGAGAGCTTCACCCAGATCAGCCGTCTCGCGGGGCCGGAACAGAGGGTCCGGCGTTTCGCCCGGATGCTCTTTCCGATCTATACGCTCCTGACTGTGGTTCTGTGGCTTGCGCTGATGATTGCCGGCGACCCGCCACTGGTGGCCATGACGCACGCGATGTCGACGCTCTCAACGAGCGGGCTGTCGCCGCTTGGCGGTCCCTCAGGCGCGGCTTCGGGGCTCGGCGGCGAGGCACTGATCCTGCTCTTTCTGGTCTTCGCCCTTTCCCGGCTCACTGTCGCGACCGAAGAGCGGGACGACGGCTTGCGCTCCCTCCTTCGCGACCCCGAACTGCGGCTCGGACTTCTGATCGTCGGAACTTTGCCTGTGCTGTTGTTCCTGCGCCACTGGCTCGCCGCGTTCGAGGCCGAAGAGGCAGTGAGCCTTCTCGACGGGCTCGAAGGGCTGTGGGGCGGGCTTTTTACCACGGCCTCTTTTCTGACCACCACCGGCTGGGAAAGCGGCTCGTGGGATGCCGCGCTCTCCTGGTCGGGGCTCCGGACGCCGGGGCTTGTGCTGATGGGCCTGGCGATCTTCGGCGGCGGGGTGGCAACGACGGCGGGAGGGGTGAAGCTCCTGCGGGTCTATGCGCTCTACAAACACGGGCTCAGGGAAATGGAGAAGCTGGTCCAGCCCTCGTCGATCGGCGGGGCGGGGCAGGCGGCCCGGCGGTTCCGCCGGGAAGGCGCCTATCTCGCCTGGATCGCGTTCATGCTGTTTGCGCTGTCTATCGCCGTCGTTTGGCTCGCGCTTGCCTTCACCGGCATCGGGTTCGAGACCGCGCTGGTGCTCACGATCGCCTCGCTGACAACCTGCGGGCCGCTGATCGAGGCGGCGACAACCCAGACGATTACGCTTTTGGACCTGTCGCCGGCCGCCAAAACGATCATGGGCGCGGCTATGGTGCTCGGGCGCCTCGAGGCCCTCGCGGTCATCGCCCTGCTGAATCCCGATTTCTGGCGCGGATAAGCTATTGACGCCCTGCGACAATTTCGATCTTCTCTGACCGAGTGCCCCGCCTCATACTGTCGGGGCGATGATCCGCGCCTATCGAGGGACGGTGCCAAGAAAAAGGTTAAGTCTACAATGGCTTCCGACAGACAGAATTTGCAGGATGCATTTCTCAATCACGTCCGCAAGACCAAGGTTCCGGTTACGATCTTCCTGATCAACGGGGTGAAACTGCAAGGCGTCATCACCTGGTTCGACAATTTTTGCGTGCTCTTGCGCCGCGACGGTCAATCCCAGCTTGTCTACAAGCACGCGATTTCAACGATCATGCCGTCGCAGCCGATCAACCTTTACGAGGGCGAAGAATAGCCATGGCCGAGGCGGCGCCCCGGATGACCCGGGCGCTGATCCTTCACCCGGACATCGATGCGAAAGGGCCCCGGCGCGAGCCGGGGTTCGCGCTTGAGGAAGCCGTGTCGCTGGCCTCGGCCCTCCCCGGGCTCGACATCGTCGGGGCCGAGATCGTGCGGCTGCCGAAGGCCCAGCCCGGCCAGCTCTTCGGCAAGGGCAAGCTCGCCGAACTCGGACAACGCATCGCCGAGGACGAGATCGAACTGGTGCTGATCGACGGACCGGTGACACCCGTCCAGCAGCGCAACCTCGAGCGGGACTGGAAGGTGAAGCTTCTGGACCGGACCTCGCTCATTCTCGAAATCTTCTCCGACCGGGCACGGACCAGGGAAGGTGTGCTTCAGGTCGAGATGGCCGCACTCAGCTATCAGCGCACCCGCCTCGTGCGCGCCTGGACCCACCTCGAACGCCAGCGTGGCGGATTGGGCTTCGTAGGCGGGCCCGGCGAGACCCAGATCGAGGCGGACCGCCGCGCCATCGACACCCAGCTTGTGCGGCTCAGGCGCCAGCTCGACAAGGTGGCCAAGACGCGCACGCTCCACCGGGCGGCGCGGGCGAAAGTGCCTTACCCGCTTGTCGCCCTCGTGGGCTACACCAATGCCGGGAAATCCACGCTCTTCAACCGGGCAACCGGGGCCGAGGTGATGGCGAAGGACATGCTCTTTGCGACCCTCGACCCGACGATGCGGGCGGTCCCGCTGCCCGGGGGTGGCGAGGCGATCTTTTCCGACACCGTGGGCTTCATCTCCGATCTGCCGACCCAACTGGTCGCCGCTTTCCGCGCCACACTTGAAGAGGTGCTCGAAGCCGACCTCATCGTGCATGTCCGCGACATCGCCCATCCTGAAACCGAGGAGCAGGCCGACGACGTGGCCGCGATCCTCGCCGAGCTTGGGGTCGCCGAGGAGACGCCGATTTTCGAGTTCTGGAACAAGATCGACCTTCTGGAGCCCGACGCGCTCTCCCGCGCCGAGGGGATGGCCGCGCGGCGCGAGGGGGTGTTTCTGGGTTCGGCGGTGAACGGCGAGGGGTTCGCACCGCTTCTCGATGCGGTTGAGGCCGCGCTTCTCGGTGCGCGGTCGGAGGTGGTTCTGACGCTGGATCCGGCGGATGGCCGTCGCCGGGCCTGGCTCTACGAACAAGGTGTGGTCCGCGCCGAGCGCCAGACCGAGGCGGGGCCGGAACTGACCGTGATGTGGACGGCGGGGCAGGCGCGGCGGTTCGGTCGGCTGTGATCTGCATTGTTGCAAGGCTCTGCCGACGGCGGTTCACTTCCGTAGGAACAAAGCAAGATCAAGGAGGTTCGGCATGTTGGAGGGTCTCGCGGTGAAGACGGCGGTGGTGTTCGACTGTGAGTTTCTGACCGCCGACGGCGCGCCATCACGGTTCTGGTGCGGACCATACGACCCGGATCCCGTCGTCGCTCAGATCGGTGCGGTCAAACTCGGGCTAGACGGCGATTTCCCAATTGTCGACAGGTTGCGCGTTTTCGTCGTCCCGCAGGATCGGGATGGCAGGCGCTTTGCGTTGGACCCGTTCTTCACCAAACTGACGGGAATAACCGAAGACCAAATCGCGCAAGACGGGCAGCCTCTCGAAAAGGCTCTCGCCCGCACCAAGGAGTTCGCGTCAGGCGCGCGGCTCTGGTCCTGGGGAAAGGACGAGTTCAACATGGTCGCGATCAGTTGTTACGTCCAAGGTCTGGCCCCGCCCATCCCGGCCAAGCAGTTCGGTAACGCCTGCCATCTGCTGTTGCGCGCAGGAATGCCCTATGAAGACATCAAAAAGACCAGAAGTGACCGGCTAGCGGATTACTTCCAAGTCGAGCATCCGCCCCTCCGGGGTCATGACGCATTGGACGACGCTCTCTCCGTCACTTATGTTTTGCAGATGCTACTGCGCCGGAAGAAGCTGGCGCCGTCGGATCTGCTTTAGGCAACCCGGTGCCTATCCGAGCACCGACCCGTCCCGAGCTGCAATTGCACCACCATTGCCGCTAGCGCGGCTCGAGCCGCGTCACCCCCACTGCGGCCGCCCGGGCGAGCTCGGGGTCAAGGCTCATCGGGACATATTCGCCGCGGCGCCAGAGTTCGCCCATGTCGTCGTAGTGGCGCGACAGGGGATGGCCGGATTGACCTGTGGCGATGATGAACACGGAACTATCGGGATCGGCGAAATCGTAGACGCCCCGGTATCCCGCCCCATGGGTGCTAAGAAACGGGTTAGGCCCTGTCCCGGCCGTCTGGCCCCTGAGGAGAGTGTTGTCGCCGCCCGAGGTCGATTGGCGGATGTTCACGACCCAATTCAGCCCCGGCACGCGCCCCAGTACCGGGTGGTCGTGTGCCGCCTCATGAGCGTCCCCCCAGCGGAGGCTTTCATAGTTCGACCCCCAGGTCTCATCGATGAAGAGGAGCGCGTCGTCGAGGGCGAGGGACGCGATCTCGGCGCAGGTCTCCACCGGTGCGGACTGGATCACGTCGCACCAGACGGACGCGCCCTCGATGTCGCGGAAGACGCGCTCGATGAAGACGGGCTCGACTTGGGTGAAGTCGGCGGCCATCGGCCCCAACTCGTCGCGGATGAGCCGGGCCTGGACCGCCCGCACCCAGGCCGCGTAAAGGAGCGGTTCGGGGAAGTGTTCGTTCATCTCCCCGTTCCAGCCGGCCATCAGGTCGAGTGCCCGTTGCCGGCGGCGTTCGGACGTGCCTTCGGGAGCAGCCGCCCCGGTGAACCAAAGATCGCGGGCAATGAGTGGCAACAGCGCCCGGGCGGTGGGCGAGACGGCATCGAGCTGGGCTTCGATGAAGCTTTCCCGGGTGTGGACCTCGCGCGATTGCATGAGCCGCGTCAGGCGCTGGATGCGCTGTGTATCGCCCCAATAGAAGCTCAGATGCCGCGGGAAGGGTCTGTTCACCGGCTTGTTGTTGGAGTTGGCCACGATCCCGCCGACGGGGTCGACGAAGACAGGGTTGGCCCCGGGCGGAAACGTGCCCTGCCAGAGGTTTTGCGCCCGCCAGCCCGGCACCGGCAGGCGCCCCGCGCTCTGGTGGTTGAGGCCGCGTTCCGGCAGGGCTCCGACGACCTTCATCGCGATCCGTTCGCGGTCTGCAATGACGAGATTGAGCGCCGGCGCGACAATCGCCTCGCTTGCGCTCAATGCGGTGTCGATGTCGCCCGCGGTCATGAAGCCCAGCACCGCCGAATAGGTCGTGTCGTCCTCCGACAGTGCCGTCCACGACAGAGACGCGACATGCCCTCCGGGGGTGATCCGGTCGATGGCCTCGAAACGCTCAGGCAGCACCGGGCCGTTCGGCGTCCATCTGAGCTCGAGCGTCTCGGGCGGGGCCCCGGCGATGGTCAGGATCGAGGGCCGGGTGCGCATCCGCACCCAGCCGTCGGGTGTTCGAACCTCACCGGGGTTTTCGGGGTTGAGCTCTTCGATGAAGATGTCCTGATCGTCGACATATGCCGCGGTCAGCCCCCAGCCGAGCCGTGCGCTCCGGCCGGCGAGCACCGCCGGGATGCCGGGGATCGTGCCGCCGATCACCCCGCCGGTTTCGAGCTCGATCCGCGCAAGATACCAGATCGCCGGCGCGGTGAACCCAAGATGGGGGTCGCTTGCGAGAAGCGTTGCCCCGGCGGCCGAGCGCGACGGCGCGGCGGCCCAGGCGTTGGAGGCCCCCGGACGCTGAGGGTGGGGAACGGGCCAGGGCAGGGCGGCATAATCCGTGCCCGCCTCGACCCCGGGCACGAGCGCCGAGTAGCGCGGCAGGGCGGCCACGCCGGCACCTGGGACATCGGGGATGAGGTCGGCGACCCGCTCGGCGGGCAAGACCAGAGAGAGACGGGCGCGGAGGATCTCGTGGGACAAATGCGGGCTCAGATCGAGCGCCATGAGTTTGACGAGGGCAATGGAATCCGCCGGCTGCCAGGGCGAGATCTCGGGGCTGAAGAACCAGAATTCCGGCGCCCCGCGCCCCCGCGCCCCTTCATTGATCGCCGTGAGCCAGGCGTTGACGCCACTTGCATAGGCCGCAAGTGCCGCTCGAGCTTCGGGCGTCTGGTCGGGCACCGACCGGACGGCGGCAGTGTAGAGATCGAGCCGGCGGAAGAGTTCGTCAGTGTCGCGCGTCTCGGGTCCGAACAGCTCAGAGAGCCGGCCCTGCACGGCCCGGCGGAGCATCAGCATCTGCCAGAGCCGGTCCTGGGCATGGGCCACGCCGAGGGCGAAGAACGCGTCGGCGTCTTTCGCCGCGAAGATATGGGGCACGTTCGCATTGTCCCGCACGATCTCCACCGGTGCGGTCAGGCCCGGCGCGGTGAAGCGCTCATCGTAATCCGGCAACGAGCGGACGAAGAACCAATAGGCGATCGTAAGACCGAGCCCGGTCAGGGCCACGAGTGCGAGGGAAATCCTGAGCAACCATCGGAAGACAAGGAGCATCGCGGCGTTGACGTCTCAGAGCGGTCGGTTAAGTACCGCCCGGTCTAGGCGATTTCGCCGGACGATGAAAGGCAAGCGGGAGGTCGGGTCATGGCGAAAGTTGCGTTTCTGGGACTTGGGGTGATGGGCTATCCGATGGCCGGCCACCTTCAGAGGGCCGGGCACGACGTGACCGTTTACAACCGGACCACGGTCAAGGCGGAGAAATGGGCGGCCGAAAACGGCGGCGCGTTCGCGGCAACCCCGCGCGAGGCGGCCGAAGGGCAGGAATTCGTGATGGCCTGCGTCGGCAACGACGACGACCTCCGCTCGGTCTGCTATGGCGAGGACGGCGCCTTTGCGGGGCTCGCAGACGGCGCTATCTTCGTCGATCACACCACGGTTTCGGCCGCGGTCACCCGCGAGCTTTATGGCGCCGCCAAGGAAATCGGTGCGGGCTTTGTGGATGCGCCGGTTTCGGGCGGTCAGGCAGGGGCGGAAAACGGCCAGCTCGGCATCATGTGCGGCGGGGATGCAGCCACGTTCGAGGCCGCTCTGCCGGTGATGGAGGTCTATGCCAAGGCCTGCGTCCGGCTGGGCGAAAGCGGGGCGGGCCAACTGACCAAGATGGCCAACCAGATCGCCATCGCCGGGCTCGTGCAAGGCCTGTCGGAAGCGCTCCATTTCGCCGAGAAGGCAGGGCTCGACGGTCGCGAGGTGGTCTCGGTCATCTCAAAGGGCGCGGCGGGCTCCTGGCAGATGGAAAACCGTTACCAGACGATGCTTGACGACCATTTCGAGCACGGTTTCGCGGTGGACTGGATGCGAAAGGACCTCGGCATCTGCCTTGCCACCGCGAACGAGAACGGAGCGAGCCTGCCGGTCACGGCGCTCGTGGACCAGTTCTACAAGGACGTCCAGAAGATGGGCGGTGGACGGTGGGACACGTCGAGCCTTTTCAAACGGCTGCGTGCTCTGGGCTGAGCCTTCAACCTCCCTTCATCTCGGCAGGAAATTCCGCGGGGAGCGCGAGGGGCCGACCCCTCGTTTTCGCCGACCGATCAGGGGATGATCCGGGTGTATTTTGTGCCCTCGACCGAGGCGCCCGCGAGAAGCCCCGCCTGGCCGAAGACCACACCGATCACCGGTGACAGAACCGTGGTTGTCTCGGTGCTGAAATTCTCCCCCTGATCGTTGAGCGCATATTCCACATCCGCTCCGGCGGACCAGCCGGGCGAGGTGCGAAAGTCCTGAAGCGCTTCTTCGGTCATGAAAAAGAGCACATGGGCATATTGCTGGGCGCCGATCTGGAACCCGAAGCTGCCCTGGGTCTGGGAGTAGTAGTCCACCGTCGCCTCGCGGACGAGGAGCGCGCCGCGGCCGAAACTGCCACCGAAGCCGAAACTCGCCTCCGTGACGAGGGGCATCACAAGCATACCGACCGAGATGTCGCGAAGCTCCCGGGTCTCGGGAAGGTTCTGGTCCATGAAGGCGAGCGTCGACTGCACGCGCTGATCGATGACCTCGCCCCCGTTCGAGCCGACGCCATTGCCACAGGCGGCAAGCAGGGTGGAGGAAAGGCCAAGCGCCAGAGCGGCGCGACGGGAAATGGGGGTCATGGGTCTGCCCTTTGTGTTTCGAGTGCCTCGGTTGCGGCTCTGATGTCCGCATTGCCCCCAAGTATAGTGGGTTTGCGCGGGAGTGTCATCACTTGTTGTGGTTGGGCGATGGGTTGGGTGCTCCGAGCCCATCGCCGTCGGAGGGGGCGCTGCCCCCGCCCTGCGGGCCCCCCGCGGCACTTCTGCCAAGATGAAGGCCCCTTCGGTGGTCAGCCGCGAAGGAGGTGCGCGGCACGCGGTGCGAAATATGTGAGAACACCGTCGCAGCCCGCGCGCTTGAACGCCATCAGGCTCTCGAACATGACCTTCTCGCCGTCGATCCAGCCATTGGCGGTGGCCGCCTCGATCATCGCGTATTCGCCCGAAACCTGATAGGCGAAGGTCGGTACGCCGAACCGGTCCTTCACCCTGACGACGATGTCGAGATAGGCAAGGCCGGGCTTGACCATCACCATGTCGGCCCCTTCGGCGATGTCGCGCTCGACGAGACGGAGGGCCTCGTCGGCATTGGCCGGATCCATCTGATAGGTCTTCTTGTCGCCTTTCAGCGCGCCCGATGCGCCGACGGCATCGCGGAACGGCCCGTAAAAGGCCGAGGCGTACTTCGCGGTATAGGACATGATCGTAACATCCTGAAACCCTTCGGCTTCCAGGGCCTGGCGGATCGCGCCGACGCGCCCGTCCATCATATCCGACGGGCCGAGGATATCCGCCCCCGCCGCCGCCTGTGCCAGCGCCATCTTCACCAGCGCAGCGACCGTCTCGTCGTTGACGATCACCCCGTCGCGGACGATCCCGTCATGGCCATTGGCGTTGTAGGGGTCGAGGGCGATGTCGGTCATCACTGCGATCTCGGGTACAGCGTCCTTGATCGCCCCGATTGCGCGGTTGGAGAGATTGCCGGGGTTCCAGGCCTCCTCGCAAAGCTCGGTCTTCAGGGCAGGGTCGGTATGGGGGAAGAGGCAGAGGGCCGGGATGCCGAGGTCGCGGGCCTGGCGTGCGGCCTCCACGACACCTTCGATGGTCCTCCGCTCCACCCCCGGCATCGACGCCACCGGTCCCGCATCCTCGGCGTCGGCTAAGAACACCGGCCAGATCAGGTCGTCGGCGCTGAGCGTGGTTTCCGAGACGAGGCGGCGGAGCGCATCGGTCCGGCGGAGGCGGCGAAAGCGGCCCGTAGGGTAGGGGGCGTGGGGCATCGGTCACATCTTCAGATTTCCCTAGGCCTGACACGCTCTTGCCCGTTTCACAAGGCTGGTATCCTCGCGTTTCCTGTGAGAGATCAGCCGCCGAACGCGCGAAAGGACCCCCGCTTGGATTGGTACGCCACAGTCTTCGAGCTGATCGACATGCGGTCGTTCTCGAACCTCTGGTACTGGATCGCGCTTGCCGTGGTCTGGTCGACCGCAAGCCACTGGGTGCTCGGCGTTCCCTTCGACATGGTACTGCGCGCCAAACGCCAGGGCGGGCAGGCCGAGGAGGACATGGTCGCCATCGTCTCGGTCAATGTCCGGCGCTTGCAGTACATCGGCCAGGTGGCGGGCATCTGGATCATGGCGATCGGGTCGGGGCTCCTGACCGCGCTCGCGATCCTCGGCTTCTGGTACTGGATCGAGTTCGCCCAGGCGATCTTCCTGCTCGCCTTCCCGATGTCCGTGGTGGGGCTCTTGAGCCTGCGGGCGGCGCGGAAGATTCTCGCCGAGGCAGACGACGCCGAGGCCATGCGCAGCCGTCTTACGCGCCACCGGCTCCACACCCAGCTCATCGGGGTCGTCTCAATCTTTGTCACCTCGCTCTGGGGGATGTGGCAGAACATGTCGCTCGGGCCGCTGGGCGCCTGAGGACGCACCGCGATCGGCGGTTGACAGGGCCGTGTCACTGGCTAGGTCAGGCCGGGCCATGGCCGACCCCCAGTCCATTACTCTGTCCGGCGCCCCCGAGGGCTTCGACGCGCGACTCATCGCCGAGGAGGCCGCGCGCGCCACTGGGCCGGTACTCCATGTCGCCCGCGACGACCGGCGGCTCGCGGCGACGGCAGAGGCGCTGAGGTTTTTCGCCCCCGACCTCCCCGTTCTGACCTTTCCCGGCTGGGATTGCCTGCCCTATGACCGGGTTTCCCCCAATCCCGACATCTCGGCTGCCCGCATGGCCACGTTGGCCACGTTGTCGGCGGGCGGGCCGGAACGCTTCGTCCTCCTGACCACGCTCAACGCCGCCACCCAGCGGGTTCCGGCGCGGGGGCTCCTCGCCGAAGCGAGCTTCGCCGCCCGGGTCGGCGACCGGATCGACGAGGCCGGCTTGCGGGCTTTTCTCGTCCGAATGGGTTTTGTTCAGGCCCCGACCGTGACCGAGCCCGGCGATTACGCCATCCGGGGCGGGATCATCGACATCTATCCGCCCGGGGAGACGGGGCCGATCCGGCTCGATCTCTTCGGCGACGTGCTCGACGGGGCGCGGCGGTTCGACCCGGTCTCGCAGCGGACCACCGAAAAGCTCTCGCGTGTCGAGCTTGCACCGGTCTCCGAGGTCATTCTCGACGATGCCGCTGTCACCCGTTTCCGGCAGAATTACCGGCTCGAGTTCGGCGCCGCCGGCACCGACGATCCGCTTTACGAGGCGGTCTCGGCGGGGCGCAAACATGCCGGCGCCGAGCATTGGCTGGCGTTCTTTCACGAACGACTGGAGACGCTCTTCGACTACCTTCCAGGAGCCCCAGTCTTTCTCGACGATCAGGCGACGGCGCAACGGCTCGCGCGGTGGGAGGCCATCACCGACCAGTACGATGCCCGCCGGGAAGCGATGAATGCGAAGGGTCGCATCGATTCGGTCTACAAACCCGCACCGCCCGCGGGGCTCTATCTTAACGACGACAGTTGGGGTCAGGCGCTCGGCGGGAGGCGGGTCCTTCAGCTCGTGCAGCTTCCCCAGCCCACCGGCCCCGGCATCCTCGACGCGGGCGGACGCATCGGACGGGATTTCGCACCGGAGCGCCAGCACGAGAACGTCAGCCTCTTCGGCGCGCTGGCCGATCATCTGACCGCGAAGTCCGAGGCCGGACCGGTGATCGTCGCATCCTATTCGGAAGGCGCGCGCGAGCGCTTGTCACACCTGATCGCCGATGAGGGGTTGCCGGTCCCCTCCGCCGTCGGGAGCCTGCGCGACATCCCTGAGGGGGCGGCGGGCGTCTATCTTGCCATCTGGTCCCTCGAACACGGCTTCGAGGGGAAGGGGCTCACGGTCATCTCCGAACAGGATGTGCTCGGGGATAGGCTGATCCGCCAGCCGAAGAAGAAGCGCAGGGCGGAAAATTTTCTCACCGAGGCCCAGTCGCTTTCCCCGGGCGATCTTGTGGTCCACGTCGACCACGGAGTGGGGCGTTACCGGGGCCTCGAAGTGGTCGAAGCCCTCGGCGCGCCTCATGAATGCATCCATCTCGAATATGCCGAGAAATCGCGGCTCTACCTGCCAGTGGAGAACATCGAGCTTCTGTCCCGCTACGGCCATGAGGAGGGGCTGCTCGACCGGCTTGGGGGCGGCGCCTGGCAGGCGAAGAAGGCCCGGCTCAAAGAGCGCATCCGGCAGATCGCGGACCGGCTGATCCGGGTTGCTGCCGAACGGCATTTGAGGAAAGGCCTGGTGCTCGAACCCTCCCAGCATATGTGGGACAGCTTCTCCGCTCGCTTTCCCTACGAGGAGACCGAAGACCAGCTCCGTGCCATCGAGGAGGTGCTCGCCGATCTTTCCTCGGGTACTCCGATGGACCGGCTCGTCTGCGGCGATGTGGGCTTCGGCAAGACCGAGGTGGCGATGCGCGCGGCCTTCGTCGCGGCGATGTCGGGCGTTCAGGTGGCCGTCATCGCGCCAACGACGCTCCTTGCCCGCCAGCACGCCAAGAGCTTCGCCGAGCGGTTCCGGGGGTTTCCGGTCAACGTCCGGCAATTGTCGCGCTTCGTCGGGGCGAAGGAGGCCAATGCCACCCGCGACGGGCTCGCAGGCGGCGCAGTCGATATCGTGATCGGCACCCATGCGGTGCTCGCGAAATCCGTGCGGTTCATGAATCTCGGACTTCTGATCATCGATGAAGAGCAGCATTTCGGCGTTTCCCACAAGGAGCGGCTGAAGGAGATGCGCTCGGACATCCATGTCCTGACCCTCACCGCCACGCCGATCCCACGTACCCTGCAGCTTTCGCTCACCGGGGTCCGTGACCTCTCCATCATCGGCACGCCCCCCGTCGACCGCCTCGCGATCCGTACCTATGTCAGCGAATTCGACACTGTCACGCTCCGCGAGGCGCTCTTGCGCGAGCATTACCGCGGCGGGCAGAGCTTCTTCGTCGTCCCCCGCATCGCCGACCTTCCCGAGATGGAAGACTGGCTGAAGGCGGAGGTGCCGGAGGTGACTTACGTCGTCGCCCATGGCCAGATGGCCGCCGGGGAACTCGATGACCGTATGAACGCCTTTTACGATGGCAAGTTTGACGTGCTATTATCGACATCCATTGTCGAGAGCGGGCTAGACATCCCGACGGCGAACACCATGGTAGTCCACCGGGCCGACATGTTCGGGCTGGCGCAGCTTTACCAGATCAGAGGCCGCGTGGGCCGCTCGAAGACCCGGGCCTATGCCTATCTGACCACAAAGCCCCGTAAACCCCTGACCGACACCGCCGAAAAACGCCTCCGGGTGCTTGGCTCCCTCGACAGTCTCGGCGCGGGGTTCACGCTCGCCTCCCAGGACCTCGACATAAGGGGCGCCGGCAACCTCATCGGCGAAGAGCAGTCGGGCCATATCCGCGAGGTGGGCTACGAGCTTTATCAATCGATGCTCGAAGAGGCGATCGCCAAGATCAAGGCGGGCGAGATGGAGGGGCTGGCAGCGGCCGACGAGCAGTGGGCCCCGACGATCAATCTCGGCGTGCCGGTTCTGATCCCCGAAACTTACGTGCCCGACCTCGATGTGCGGCTTGGGCTCTACCGGCGGCTCTCGGGGCTTCACACCAAGGTGGAACTCGAAGGCTTCGCCGCCGAGCTTATCGACCGGTTCGGCAAGCTGCCGCGCGAGGTGAACACGCTTCTTCTCGTGGTGCGGATCAAGGCCGAATGCAAGAAGGCCGGTATCGCCAAGTTCGATGCGGGGCCCAAGGGCGCGACGATCCAGTTCTGGGGGGACAAGTTCGCCAATCCCGCGGGTCTCGTGGAGTTCATCGAGGGCCAGCAGGGGCTGGCGAAGGTGAAGGACAACAAGATCGTCATCCGCCGCGACTGGAAGAAGGACAGCGACAAGATCAAAGGCGCTTTCGCGATCGCCCGCGATCTTGCAGGGAAGGCGCGCGACGCGAAGACGGCCGCCTGAGGCTCAGCCGCCCCTGGCATGGACGGGCTGGGCGTCGGGGCCTTCTTCGCGCGACAACCCCATCAGCCACCAGGCCGCCGCAGAACAGAGAAAGGCCCCAACCGCGAGCGGCACAACGGTGCCGTTGAAGGCCAGACCGATCGGGATCGCGATGAGCACCGAGCCCACCGTCGACAATGCGCCGACGACCGAGGCCGCCGTGCCGGCGATGTGACCCATCGGCTGGAGGGCCAGGGCGTTGAGGTTGCCGAAGGTCATCCCGGCGATGAAGAAAATCGAGGTTGACCAGACAAAGAAGGCCGGGAAGGCGAGGGCTGGCGGCAGGAGGCCAGCGAGCGTCGCGACGGCCAGGAGCCCCGAAAGCACAGTCTGGACAGCATAGGCGGCGGTCGCCAGCCGCCGCATCCCGAGCCGCATCACCAGGGTGGCGTTGAGCACCGTTCCGCCGATGGCGATGGCGCCGCCGAAGGCGAACCACCAGGGAAAACCCTGAACGATCCCGTAGACGTCGTAATAGACCTGCTGGATCGAGGCGATGAGGGCGAACATCTGCCCGAACCCCAGCGTCATGACGAGGATGTAGAGCCGCACCATCGGGTGGGCGACGATCTCCCGCAGAGCCGCGCCGAGGGCGGCCGGGTTAAGCGGGCGGCGCCGTTCTGGGGGCAGAGTTTCTTCCTGCCGGACCGTCAACCATGTCGCTCCGATCAACCCGAAGACAACGAAGGCCCAGAAGATGCCTCGCCAGCCGAATCCGGCGATGATCGCGGTGCCGATGAGCGGTGCGACCGATGGGATCATCACGAAGACCATCATCACGAAGGAGACGATCTGCGCCATCTGCCGCCCAGCATAGAGGTCGCGAACCAGGGCGAGGGCGACGACCCGAGGGCCGGCCGCCCCGAGCCCCTGGATTACCCGGGCGGCCAGCAGCGCTTCGAGCGAGGCCGCCGAGGCGGCGATGATAGCCCCCAGGACATACAGCGCGATCGCGCCGACGATGGTCGCCTTACGACCGAACGCGTCGGACACTGGCCCGACCACGAAGATCCCAAGCCCCAGCCCCAACAGAAAAGCCGCAATCACCAGTTGCGCCCGGTTCGGGACGTCAGGCGAGAACTCTGTGGCAATCTCGGGGAAAGCGGGCAGCATCGCGTCGATGGAAAACGCCACCGTTGCAAAGAGCACCGCGATCATCGCCACGAACTCGCCGCGCGACAGCCGGTGCCGTTTGCCGCCCTGGTCGGCCGAAGCGGTCATCCCGCGGCCCTGAGCTGCGCCTCGATCTCCCCAATGGCTTTCGTCCAGAGCTCGGTGGGCTGGGCGCCCTGCAGAACGTGTCGGTTGGCCAGAACGAAGGTGGGCACGCCAGTTACGCCGCGCTCCCGGCCATGGGCGTCGCGGGCGCGGATATGCTCGACGTCGGCATCGCTTTCGAAGAGCCTCGCTGTCATCTCCCGGTCGAGCCCGACCCCTGCGGCGATGTCGAGGAGCACATCGCGGTCGCCGATATCCTCCCCGTCCTCGAAATAGGCCCGGAAGAGCCTTGAAACGACGGCGGTCTGGCGGCCTTCGAGCCCGGCCCAGTGGATCAGCCGGTGGGCGTCGATCGTGTTAGGCGTCCGGGCAATTCCTTCGAGGTTGAGCGTGAGCCCCGCCGCCTCCGCGGCCTGGGCGATGCGGGCATAGACCCGCACGGCGTTCTCCTTGCCGCCGAACTTGGTCTCGAGATAGCTCCGGCGATCCATCCCCTCTGGGGGCA
>JASJAR010000051.1 GCA_030066905.1 Paracoccaceae bacterium
CGGCGCGCCTGCCTTGGACGCTGACGATGCCATCTTCTACATCGCCGACCCAATGTGCTCGTGGTGTTGGGGCTTTTCCGGCGTTGCCGAACGTGTGGAAGTGCTCTGTGCCGACAGGGCCCTCCCGTTCCGGCTAGTCATGGGCGGCCTGCGGAACGGGTCGGCCGACCCCTGGACGCCCGACCTCCGTCGCTACCTGCACGACACCTGGAACCGGGTCGCGAGGCGGACTGGCGCTCAGTTCGACCATGCGCTGCTGGACCTGCCCGCCTTCGCTTACGATACCGAGCCTGCCTGCCGCGCCGTCCTGACCGCCTCGGCGCTCCTGCAACATGCTCCCGCTCGGCAGCGTCGCATCCTTGCTTTCTTTCACCGCGTCCAGGGCGCGTTCTATCTGAAACGTGCCGACCCGAAGGCCCTGGCGACCTACGAAGGGATTTGCGACGCTCTCGGGCTCGACTGGGCGTCTTTCCGGGAGACGTTCGCCAGCGACGCCATGCGTGACGCGACCCAGACCGAATTCGCCACCGCACCCAGCTTGGCCCCTGGCGCCCTTCCGTCGCTTGTCTATCGAAAGCAGCGGCGCGGAACTGAGATCGCGCGGGGCTATGCGGACTTCGACAAGGTCAAGAGCCGGCTCGACAGGGCCCACGGGCGGATCGCGACCACGTATCCGGACACCGGGACCGCACTCTAGCGGCGAGAGGGCGCGCAGTGCCTTGCTCGAAAGCGGTTCTCACGCTCTCCATCGACGTGCAGCGCTCAGGCCGTTTGTCCCCGAGCCGGGTGGTCATAGAAACGACCGGAAACGCAAGCGATATCGCCCTGCCGATTGACGGCGATCCCTCCTGACAGGTGCTGCCTTCCGGCCTCCCGCATTCTCCGCCGCCGCGGCAGCCTCGGGGCTCGAGCGCCTGCCAAAGCCGCTCCCGACGGTTCCGCGACACGCTGCAGCGCAGTGCGCGCCGCGACATGCCGATGACCCCTAGGTGGTCCGCCATCCCTCACCGGTCCCTCCGGGCGGGATCGAGGACGACCGCCGCTGCCCAACCGGCCAGAAATCCTCCAAGATGCGCCTGCCAGGCTAAGAGCCCGTCCATCGCCCACCACAAAACGAGGTTCAGCCCGACGAGCAACAGGATTGCCTGCCCCACCGGCCAGAGGCTCAGGGCACCGAAGGCACGGTCGAGATATTCCCAGGCCAGCACCGCGCCGGCGAGACCGAAGAGCGCCCCCGACGCGCCGACCATGGGCCTCAGATCGGGGGCGAACAGCCAGAACGCCGCGGCCCCGCCGAGGAGTGCCGCCCCATAGACCGCCGCAAAGACCCCCGGCCCCGCCCGATCCATCACCCGCGCACCGAGCGACCAGAGCGTGAGCATGTTGACCGCGAAGTGCACGACCCCGCCGTGGATGAACCCGTAGGTGACGAACATCGTTACCGGCTGGGCTGCGTAGTTCGGCTGCCAGTTGTCCAGAAGTCCCGGCCAGAAGGCGCCGTACTCGACCAGAAGGCCCCGCACCCCCCAGGGTCGGTCCGACATCAGCCCTAGAAAACCGGTCGCCGCCTCGATCACCGCCATAGCGGCGATCAGCCCCACGATCCATCCCCGTCCCTGCGCCGGGGGGGTCTCGTCGAGCCGGCTGTCATCCCCGTCCGTCATCCCCGGCGACACTCCGCGCTTCGCGCGTGAAAAGCAAGCGAGGCCCGGCGAGGCTTCTTGAATACGTATTCAAATCCGGTATCCTTCCGGCGTTGACATGTCCGGGGGGTGCCATGGCCGTCAAATATCTCAAGCGCGGAAAGCCAGCCGACGAGCGCGACCAGGACGACGCCAAGGTGCGGGCGATCGTGGAGGCGGCACTCGGCGACATCGAGACCAACGGCGACGCGGCGGTGCGGGCTTTCGCCGAGAAGTTCGACGGGTATACGCCGGAGAAGTTTCGCCTGAGCCAAGACGAGATCGACGCGCTCATCGCCAAGCTCTCGGCCCGCGAGCTCGACGACATCAGGTTCGCCCAGGAACAGGTTGTTTCATTTGCAAAAGCCCAGCGCGCATCGATGACCGACATCGAGGTCGAGACGCTGCCGGGCGTGATCCTCGGGCACAAGAACATTCCCGTTCAGTCGGTCGGCTGCTACGTGCCCGGCGGCAAGTTCCCGATGGTCGCCTCGGCCCATATGTCGGTCGCAACGGCCTCGGTCGCGGGGGTCCCGCGGATCGTCGCCTGTACGCCCCCCTTCAAAGGCGAGCCGAACCCCGGCGTGATCGCGGCGATGCATCTCGGCGGGGCCCATGAGATCTACGTCCTCGGCGGCATCCAAGCGATCGGTGCAATGGCGCTCGGCACCGAGACCATTGAGCCCGTCCACATGCTGGTCGGCCCGGGCAACGCATTTGTCGCCGAAGCCAAGCGCCAGCTTTTCGGCCGGGTCGGGATCGATCTCTTCGCCGGGCCGACCGAGACCATGGTCATCGCCGACGACACGGTCGACGGCGAGCTTTGCGCCACCGACCTTCTGGGGCAGGCCGAGCACGGTTACAACTCGCCGGCGGTGCTCGTGACGAACTCCGAAAAACTCGCGCGCGCTACGCTGAGCGAGATCGACCGTCTCCTCGCGATCCTGCCGACCGCCGACACCGCATCGAAATCCTGGGAGGATTACGGCGAGGTCATCCTCTGCGACAGCTACGACGAGATGCTGAAGGTCGCCGACGAGATCGCCTCGGAACATGTCCAGGTGATGACCGACCGCGACGACTGGTTTCTCGAGAACATGACCTGCTACGGCGCCCTGTTTCTGGGCCCGCGCACAAATGTCGCCAACGGCGACAAGGTTATCGGCACCAATCACACCTTGCCGACGAAGAAGGCCGGGCGTTACACTGGCGGGCTCTGGGTGGGCAAGTACCTCAAGACCCACAGCTACCAGAAGATCCTCACCGACGAGGCGGCGACGCTTGTGGGCGAGTACGGCTCCCGGCTCTGCATGCTCGAAGGCTTCGTGGGCCATGCCGAACAATGCAACGTCCGCGTCCGTCGCTATGGCGGCCTCAACGTGCCGTATGGCGAGGGCGCGCCCTACCGGGAGGCGGCGGAATGAAGGATGGTGCGACCATGACCGCTGCCGATCTCGAAAAGCGGATCGTTCGCTACGGCGACCTCGTCCCTTGCCGGACCGCTTTCATCGACGCCCATACGCCCGGCTCCGACCTCAAGGAGAACTTCACGATCATCGGTGGCGGCGTGTCCGAGGCCGCCGACCAGCATGTCCATATCGTGGAGACGCCGGGGTTCAATATCGGGGCCGCCGGCCAGCCGCCCAAATGCCGCAACTCGCTTCACAGCCACCGGACGGCGGAGGTGTTCTTTGTCCTCAGGGGCCGCTGGCGGTTCTTCTGGGGCCGCTGGGGAGACGCCGGCGAGGTCGTGCTCGAAGAAGGCGACATCTTCAACATCCCTACGGGCATCTTCCGGGGCTTTGAGAATATCGGCACGGATTATGGGATGATCATGGCGATCCTCGGCGGCGACGATGCCGGCGGCGGCGTGATCTGGGCGCCCCAGGTGATCGCGGATGCCGAGGAACACGGACTCGTCCTCGGCGAGAACGGGCGGCTTTACGACACCAAAAAAGGGCAGTCGCTCCCCGAAGGCGTCGGCCCGATGGCGACGCTCACGGACGACGAGCTTGGCGCCTACCCCGAGCTGGCGACCTGCCAGGTCGTCCCCCGCTGGGTGGCGCGCTACTGGGATATGATGGCGCTTGCGGCCCATGCGCCCTGCAAAGTGATCGGGGAAACCGCGCTTATTCGCGACCGGCCGGGCTTCGAGGTGGAGTTGCTCACACGCGGCTCGATCCCACCAGACCCCGTGACGACAATGGCCCATGAGGTCCTGATGGTGCTCCGCGGCCATTGGTCGGTCAGCGTAGACGGGGCGACCGCGACGCTGGCGCCGGGCGACACGCTGGCGGTGCCGCCAGGCACGGCGGTCGGGCTGGAACCGGCGATGTCGGGCGAGGCCAGCCTCTACCGGGTGCGCGCCACCGATGATCCGGCCGGGCCCACCCATCACGGCTAAGGGCCGCTCCCGCCTGAGGCGCGGCGCCCGGCCGGCACCGCCAGCGTTTGGGCATTTACCAAACAACGAGGGCCCGGGAAGCGCAGCGTCGGAGCTCTTTTTGTTCCAGAAACACTCCTGCCGGAGGCGGTCCCGGCGCCGAAACCCCTTGCACCCGCTGGGATAAGGCGGCGGGATGCGGGCGATGCGTGGTCTTGCCGTTCTTCTGATCCTTTGTGCCCTGCCTGGGCGTGCCGAACCGGTGACGGTCTTTGCGGCAGCCTCGCTGAAACCCGTGCTCGACAGCGTGCTCGCGGACTGGCCTGGGGAGACCGTGAGCGTCTATGGCGGCAGTTCGGCATTGGCCCGCCAGATCGAGGCCGGGGCGCCGGCGGACATCTTCATATCGGCGAATGCCGACTGGATGGACCACCTCGTCGCCGGGGGGGCCGTCCCGGCGGACAGCACCCTGATCATCGCCCGGAATCGCCTTGTTCTGGTGGCGGCGGCGGGCGCCCCGCCGGTCGGGATCGACGCGCTTGCCGCCCTGGCCGGGGCCCGGATCGCCGTCGCGCTGACGGACGCCGTCCCGGCGGGGGTCTATGCAAAGGCCGCGCTCACCCGTTTCGGGGTCTGGGAGGCGTTGCGCCCCACCCTCGTCGAGACCCAGGACGTGCGCGCCGCCCTTCGCCTGGCTGTCACCGGGGCCGCCCCTTATGCCATCGTCTATGCCAGCGATGCCGTCGGCGCAGCCGGGGTCGATGTCGCGGTCGTGTTCCCCGAAAACAGCCACCCGCCCATCGTCTATCTCGCCGGGCCGACAACCGATGCCGGTCCGGGCGCCGCGGCCGTTCTTGCCCATATCGCCGCGTCCGGTGACGCCTTTGCCGCGGCGGGGTTTCTGCCACCGGAGGGGGAATGACCGATTGGTTCGGCCCCGAGGAATGGCAGGCGGTGCGCCTGTCGCTCCGCGTGGCCCTCGTCGCCACCCTTGCGACCCTGCCCGTCGCCTACGGTCTCGCGCATCTTCTGGCCCGCCGCGATTTCGTCGGCAAGTCGGCCCTTAACATCGCGGTCCACCTTCCGCTGGTGCTGCCGCCGGTTGTCACCGGCTACGGTCTGCTTCTTCTCTTCGGGCCCACCGCGCCGCTCGGCCGCGCGCTCGAGGCCATCGGCCTGCCGCTCGCCTTCCGCTGGACGGGGGCGGCGCTGGCCGCCGGCATAATGGCTCTGCCGCTGATGGTGCGGGCAATGCGGCTGGCAATCGAGACGGTGGATGCCCGTCTCGAAGCCGCCGCCGCGACCCTCGGCGCGCCGCCGGCCCGCGTCTTCGTCACGATCACCCTCCCGCTCGCCGCCCCGGGGGTTCTTGCCGGCGCGGTGCTCGGCTTTGCCAAGGCCATCGGCGAGTTCGGCGCGACGATTACCTTCGTCTCCAACATTCCCGGCGAGACGCGGACGCTGCCTTCGGCGGTTTACACCTTCCTTCAGGTTCCCGGCGGCGACGCAAGTGCCCTGCGGCTTGCCGCCGTCGCGGTGGCGATTGCCGCGCTGGCGCTTGTGCTGTCGGAGGTCTGGGCGGCGCGCGCATTGAGAAAGGTGCGGGGACAGTGACGCTTGCCGTCGACATCACGCGCCGCCTCGGCGCGTTCGACCTTGCGATACGTTTCGAGGCACCACCCGGCGTCACGGCCGTCTTCGGCCGCTCGGGTGCGGGAAAGACAAGCCTTGTCAACGCGGTCGCGGGCCTTCTTCGCCCCGACCGGGGCCGGATCGCACTCCATGGTCGGGTGCTCTTTGACGCCACGACCGGGGTGGACCTTCCGGCCCACCGCCGCCGGATCGGCTATGTTTTCCAGGACGGCCGCCTGTTTCCGCATCTCTCGGTCCGCAGGAACCTTCTCTATGGCGCCCCGCCGGCCGCCGATCCCGGGGCGCTCGCCCGGGTCGCGGCACTTCTCGACATCTCAGACCTGCTCAACCGGGCTCCGGCGGGCCTGTCTGGCGGAGAAAAGCAGCGGGTCGCCATCGGCCGGGCGCTTCTGTCGGAGCCGCAGATGCTTCTGATGGATGAACCGCTGGCGTCCCTCGATGCCGACCGCAAATCGGTAATCCTGCCCTATCTCGAACGGCTGCGAGACGAGACGGGGCTCCCGATTTTCTATGTGTCCCACGCCATCGAGGAGGTGGCGCGGCTGGCCAATACCGTTGTGATCCTCGAAGGCGGCGCGGTGGGCGCCGCAGGGCCTGCGACAGAAGTCTTCGCCGATCCCGCCAATGTTCGGCGCCTCGGCTTGCGGGATGCCGGTGCGGTGCTCGCCGCGCGGGTCGTCGAGCACCATTCGGACGGGTTGAGCGAGCTCGAGACCTCCGGTGCGCGGCTCATCCTCCCCCGGGTCGATGCGCCCGTCGGCAGCGCGCTTCGCGTCCGGATCGCGGCGCGGGACGTGATCCTGGCGACCGCCGCGCCCACCGGCCTCTCGGCGCTCAACGTCCTGCCCGTCACCGTCGTCGAGATCCGGTCCGGCGCCGGCCCCGGGGCGGTGGTGCAGCTTAAGAACGGCATCGATCTTCTCATCGCACGGGTGACGAAACGGTCAGTGGAAGCGCTGGGATTGCGGCCCGGCGACGCGGTCTTTGCGGTCATCAAAAGCGTCTCTGTCGCCCGTGCCGATGTCGGAGGGGCTGGCGCTCCGAAGACTGTCCCGGCAGGTGCCAAAACCTGATCTGTATCAGTCCACCGCCGCGCAGGATGCGCATGACTGGGGCGGGATCGGTGGCGGGCTCCGGTGGCAGTGCGTGCGGCCCAAGGGGAAATTCCTTGCCGAAACCGGTTTCGGTCCGCATCATCGATTCCCAGGGAGGACATTATGGTGCCAGCGGGGAGGCTCGGCGGCGGGGCGACAGCACCGAAGCGCCGGGTGACCATCAACGATCTCGCCGACGATCTGGGGCTCGCCAAGGGCACCGTCTCCCGCGCGCTCAATGGCCACCCCGACATCGCCGAGACCACCCGTCTACGGGTCTGCCGGCGCGCCGAGGCGATGGGCTACCGCCCCCTGTCGCAGGCCCAGGGCATCCGTACGGGCCGCACCCGGTCCATCGGTCTGGTCCTGCGCACGGACCTGCCGAACTCCCAGCGCCCGTTTCTCTCCGATTTCCTGGCCGGCGTGACACGCCGCGCAAGCGCCGAGCACTGGACCCTCACGGTCGCCACGGCGGCGAGCGAGGAGGAACTTCTCGACATCCACCGCCGCCTTGTCGAGGAGCGAAAGGCGGATGGGTTCATCCTGCCCCGGACCGACGTCAATGATACCCGGATCGAGGCGCTGCGCGCGCTCGGCACGCCGTTCGTCCTGTTCGGCCGCACCGGCGATGCCGCAGGCTGCGCCTGGTTCGACATTGCCGGCGAAACCGCGATGCGCCAGGCCGTTGCGGAACTCCATCGCCTCGGGCATCGGCGCATCGCCTATGTCGGCGGGGCGGCGCGCTACAATTTCGCTAAGCTTCGCGAGGACGGCTTCCGCTCCGGTCTCGCCCATGTCGGCTTTGACGACCCGCCGGAGCTGCGCGACAGACGGGCGATGACCCATGCCGAAGGCCGCGCGGCGACCTTGTGGCTTCTCGACCTCGACCTGCCCCCGACGGCAATTGTCTTTGCCACCGATCTTGCCGCGCTCGGCGCCTATGCCGCCGCCCGCGATCGCGGCATCCATATCGGGCGGGAGCTGTCGGTCATCTCCTATGACGGGATCCCCGAGGGCGCCTATGCCGAGCCGGGGCTCACGACCTACGAGGCCGATTCGCTCCATGCGGGCGACCGGCTGGCCGCCCTTCTCATCCGACGGATCCGAGGCGAGGCGGCCGAAGACTTGCGCGAGCTTGCGCCGGCAAAGCTCGTTCGGCGGGGGTCCGACGGACCGCCGCTGCTGACGCCGGCAAACCTGGCCGACCGGCTGAGATCGGCGGCCTGACGAAAAACAGTCATCAAGGGAGGACAAGATGACCAAACCCATCAAACCGGCCGCGCTCTTTGCGACGACCGCTCTGGCGGCGGCCCTCGCGGCGACCTCGGCCCTGGCCGATATCCGGTTCTGGACGACGGAAAACCAACCGGCCCGACTCGAACGTCAAGAAGCCATGGCCGCCGATTTCGAAGCCGCCACCGGCATCGCGGTCGAGGTGATCCCCGTCGAGGAGAGCGAACTCAACACCCGCGCGACTGCCGCCTTCGCCGCGGGCGATTTGCCGGATGTGATCTATCTACCGCTCTCAGTCGCCCTGCCCTGGGTCGAGGCGGGCATCCTCGATGCCGAGGCCGCAACGGAGGTGGTCGATGCGCTTGGCCGCGACACCTTCGCCCCCGGCCCCCTGGCCATGGCCGCCACCGACGACGGTGTCGCCGCCGTCCCGGTCGATGGCTGGACGCAGATGGTCGTCTACCGCAAGGACCTCTTCGATGCAGCCGGCCTCGCTCCACCGACCGATTTCGCCTCCGTGACGGCGGCCATCGAGGCCTTGCACAACCCGCCGGAAATGTTCGGCTTCGTGGCACCGACGAAGGTCGACGAAAGCTACATGAGCCAGGTCCTCGAACATGTGCTTTTGGCCAACGGCGCCTCGCCGGTCGATGAAGGTGGCTTCACCGGCTTCGACGAGACCAAGCTCCGTGAGGCGCTCGATTTCTACAAGACCATCGCCGATGCCTCGCCCCCGGGCGAGCTGTTCTGGGACCAGTCGCGCACCGTCTACTTTGCCGGCCAGACCGCGATGATCATCTGGTCGCCCTTCATCCTCGACGAGCTTGCCGGCCTGCGCGACAGCGCGCCCCCGACGATCAACGACGACCCCACCACCCGCGATCTCGCCGCCGCGACCGGGATCGTGACGAACTTCGCCGGCCCGTCGAACGCCGACGGCGCGGCCTGGGCCGACAGCCGCTATTTCGGGATTACGGCGGATGCCGATATCGACGACGCGCAAGCCTTCGTCCAATACGCGATGGATGAGGGCTACATGGCCACGCTCGGCATCGCGCCCGAGGGCAAGTTCCCCGTCCGGCGCGGCAATGACGACGGTGAGACCGCCTTCGTCGACGCCTGGTCGATGCTCGATGTCGGGGTCGACCGCAAAGCGCCCCTGTCGGAGCTTTACGAAGCCTCGATGATCGAGGAAATCGTCGGCGGGCTCGATGTCGGTAAGCGCTGGGGCGTGGCCGAGGGGCAATTGGCCCTCGCCTCGAAGATCATCAACTCCCAGGTCATCAACCGCGCGTTCCGCGAATACCGCGATGGCGAGATCGACGCCGACACCGCCGTGGCGCGCATCAACGCCGAGCTTGCCGAGATCGAGTAAGCATTCGCCCCGCCCCGGCGTCGACCCGGGGCGGGGCCACCGATCAGAGCCCGGGGAGACCCGCAGATGACCGATATCCCGCCCACCGCGCTGCCGCCCAAAGGCACCGGCCCGCTCGCCCGCCGCGAGGCGCGCCTGGCTTGGGGGATGCTCCTGCCGACGATCCTCAGCGTCTCGCTGGTGGTGATCCTGCCGCTCCTGTCGATCTTCTGGATCAGCGTCAAACCCATCGGGCTTGAAGACCTGCGCCCGCCGACCCCGGTGGTCCGCGAGAGCCTCCGCGGCGACCCCGGCGCGTACGTGCTCCGCTACCGCATCCGCAATTCGAGCCGCGAAAAACCCATCGAAGACGTGGTCTTGCGCGACACGCTTCCCGCCGAGGTGCTGGTCCGCGCCACCCCGCCCGCCGATTGCGAGATCGGCCGCGAAAGCCTCACCTGCACCATCGGCACGCTCGCCCCCGGCGAACGGCTCGACCTCGAAATCCCGGTCGAGCTTGCCGGCGCCGGCGAAGACACCGCCGAAGAGGCGCTTGAAGCCAGCGAACCGGCGATGTCCGGCACCGCCGACAACATCCTTACGAATTTCGAGTTCACCCTGGAAAACTTTGCCCGCATTTTCGACGGCGACGAGTTCCTCACCGTCCTCTGGGCCACGCTCTTCTACACGATCTTCGGCACCATCGGCGCCCTCGTGATGGGCCTTTTCGCCGCGATGCTGCTTAACAAATCCTTCCGCGGCCAGGGGCTGCTGCGCGGCCTCTATCTTTTCCCATACGTCGCCCCGGTGATCGCAGTCGCCTTCGCCTGGATCATCCTGTTCGACCCGTTCTCGGGCTCTGCCAATGCGCTTCTGGTGCAGATGGGCGTGACACGATCGACGATCAATTTCTTCGGCGAGCGGCCCCTCGCCCTCATCATGGTCACCGTCTTCGAGATCTGGCGCTACTTCCCCTTGTCGTTCCTCTTCATCCTTGCCCGGATGCAGTCCATCGACCACGACATGTACGAAGCGGCAGACATGGACGGCGCCTCCCCGTTCCAGAAGTTCTGGTACCTCTCCCTGCCGCAGCTTTTGGGGATCCTGTCGGTCCTGTTCCTCCTGCGCTTCATCTGGACCTTCAACAAGTTCGACGACATCTTCCTGCTGACCGGTGGCAACGCGGGCACCCGGACGCTGACCGTCAACGTCTACGAACAGGCCTTTGCGGTGTCGAACATCGGTGCGGGGGCGGCGGTGGCGGTGGTCATCTTCTTCTGCCTTCTGCTCTTTTCGTTCTTCTTCTTCCGCTTCATGAGCCGGGAGGAAGGGCTATGAGCGCTCCGGACACCGAGGTCCCGAAACCCGTTCATGCCCCTACCCCCGGCGCGGCGGCGCGCCATGGCGGGCTCGCGGCTCCGTTGCAGTTCGGCTATGTCGCGGGGCCAGTCATCGGCGCGCTGTGGTGCTTCACGATGGCCGTCGTCACCTGCGTTGCGGTCTCGTTCGCCACCGGCCGCCCGCTGGCCCCGGCGTTCCTGCCCTGTCTCGCCATGGGCGCCTGGCTGGGCTTCGTCTGGCTCCCAGATGGCGGGCGCGCGCCGGGACCACGGATCGCCTGGTCGGCCGGTCTCGCCCTTGTCCCGGCAGCGGCCTTCCTGCTCCTCCGCCCGGCAATCTTTGGCACCGAGGAGACCGGGTTCTGGACGGGGGTCGTCGCCTGGGTGCTCTTCGGCGCAGCCTCAGCTCTACCGCTGGCGCGCATCCTCCAAAGCCTGCCCTTCGGCTCGGCCACAAGGCACGAGTTCGAGGAGGCGGTGATCCGGTTTCTGACGGGGTTCGGCTACATCTTCTTCACAGCCATCGTCTTCATCCCGTTTTACGTGATGGTCATGACGAGCCTTAAAAACCAGCAGCAACTCCTTCAGAACCCTCTCGATTTCACCATCGACCTCTCTGAGGGCTGGGGCCTCTTCCGGAGCTATGCCGAGCTCTTCACCGATTTCAACTTCGGCTCTTACCTCTGGGTATCGTTCTACGTCTCGGTGCTGACCGTCTTCATCACGCTTCTGTTCTCGGTGCCCGGCGCCTATGCCGTCGCCCGCCTCAGGTTCAAGGGTGTGAAGGCCTTCTCCCGCTCGATCCTCCTGATCTACATGGTCCCGATGATCGTGCTGGCCCTGCCGATCTACATCATCTTCTCGATGGTGGGCCTCAGAAACTCGATCGTTGGGATCGTGATGATCTACCCCGTTACGACGATCCCGGTCGCGCTCTACATGCTCCAAGGCTATTTCCGCGGGCTCCCGGCCGAGGTGGAGGAAGCGGGGCTGATGGACGGGCTGAACCGGCTCCAGGTGATTTGGAAAATCACTTTGCCCCTCGCGCTGCCCGCGCTGGCCTCGGTCTCGCTCTATGTCTTCATGATCGCCTGGAACGAGTTCCTCCTCGCGTTCATGCTGCTCGACGATCCGTCGAAATTCACGCTCACCCGCGGGGTGGCCTCGCTCAACTCGTCCGAGGTGCCTCGCCAACACCTCATGGCGGGCTCGGTGATCGCCACGGTCCCGATCATGGCTCTTTTTCTGGGGCTCGAGAGGTTCATGACCAAGGGGCTGACGGCGGGCTCGGTCAAGGGATGAAGGACATGCCGGAGCTCCCCGACCTCGACAATGAGGCCCGCGCGATTCTCACCGCCAATGACAGGGGCGGCTACACCGTGCCCACCGAAGGGCTCTATCCCTACCAATGGAACTGGGACAGCGCCTTTGCCGCCTACGGCTTCTCCACCTTCGACATCCCCCGTGCCTGGGCAGAGGTCGAAACCCTCTTCTCGGGGCAATGGGAGAACGGCATGGTCCCCCATATCCTCTTTCACCGCCCCGATACGGGCTACTTCCCCGGCCCCGACGTTTGGGGCACCGAGGGTCAGGGACCCATCGCGTCCTCCGGCATCAGCCAACCGCCTGTCGCGGCCACCTTCATCCGCCGGATCTACGAGGCCGACCCAGACCAAGGCCGGGCCCATCTCGAACGGCTGGTCCCCAAGATCGAGCGCTGGCACCGCTGGTTTATGCATTGGCGGAGCTACGAATACGCCATCTGCATCACCCACCCCTGGGAATCCGGCCGCGACAACGCCCCCGACTGGGACGGCGCCATGGCCGCTATCGACCCCGGCGATGTCGGCCCCTACGAGCGCCGCGACTTGGGCCATGTGGACCCCGCTATGCGCCCCACCAAGGAAGACTACGACCGCTACATTTGGCTCGTCCAACGCGGTCGAAGACATCGTTGGGACGAGTCGCGGCTTTGGGAAAATCGGCCGTTTCTTGTCGCCGATCCGACGATGACATTTGTCCTGCTCCGCGCCAACAGAGACCTCGAAGTGCTCGCGAGAGCAGTGGGATATCCCGATTGGGACATCTATGAAATGACCGGCGCTCTGTGTCAGGGCGCCCGCTTTCTTTGGAACCAAAAGACGCGAGCCTACGATGCCTTTGACGTCGTTGCCGGCAAGCGTTGCCACTCCGTCTCCAACGCCTCGTTTCTCTGCTGGTACGGCGGTCTGGACGCCCCGGAAGCTCTGCCAACTTACGACCGCGTCATGGCCCGGGTCCCCTACGGCGTCCCTAGTTACGACCCCGACGGCGCAAAGTTCGACGCCCGCCGCTACTGGCGCGGACCCGTCTGGGGGATGATGAACCTCCTCATCGCCACGGGGCTCGCCGACCAAGGCTACACCGACCGCGCCGATGCGCTCCGTGCGGCCACCGCCAAGCTCATCGCCGAACATGGCTTCTGGGAGTACTTCAACCCCAGCGACGGCACCCCCGCAGGTGGGGCGCGGTTCACCTGGACGGCAGCCATATGGCTCGGCTGGGCCAGCCCAAATGCGGGGAGGGGATAATGGGGTCCATCAAGCTCGAAGCGGTCGAAAAGTGGTTCGAGGAGGTCCAGGTGATCAAAGGCGTCGACCTCGAGATCGCCGACGGCGAATTCGTCATCTTCGTCGGCCCGTCGGGCTGCGGAAAATCAACGCTCCTGCGGATGATCGGGGGCCTCGAAGAAATCTCCCGCGGCGGGCTTTTCATCGATGGCCGTGACGTCACCTCCGACCCCCCCGCCAAGCGCGGCCTCACGATGGTCTTTCAATCCTATGCTCTCTATCCCCATATGAGCGTCGGCGACAACATGGGCTTTTCGCTCAAAACCGCCGGGGCACCGAAGGCCGAAATCGAGGCGAAGGTCGCCGAGGCCGCGCGCATCCTAAAGCTCGAACCCTATCTCGACCGGCGCCCGAAGGCGCTCTCGGGCGGCCAGCGCCAGCGGGTCGCCATCGGACGCTCCATCGTCCGCGACCCCACGGCGTTTCTCTTCGACGAGCCGCTCTCGAACCTCGACGCAGCACTCCGCGTCGAGATGCGCTACGAGATCGCCAAGCTCCACCAGAGCCTCGCGCGCACGATGATCTATGTGACCCACGACCAGGTCGAGGCGATGACGCTCGCGGACCGGATCGTGGTGCTCGACTTCGGCAAGATCGCCCAGGTCGGCAGCCCCCGCGACCTCTACGAAACCCCCGCCAATCTCTTCGTCGCCCAGTTCATCGGCAGCCCGAAGATGAACGTGATGCCGTGCGCGACAGAGGGCGGGCGCTACAGCCTGCCCAGGGGGCGCGGCGGCGATTTTTCCGGCGACCATGCGGGTGTAAAGCTTGGCATCCGGCCTGAGCACATCCACCTCGGCGGGCCCGGAACGGGGCAATGCGACGGCACGGTGGACGTGCTGGAATATCTCGGCGCCGACACGTTCGTCATCATCGACGGCGGGCCCTTGGGACAGATCACCGTGCGGGCCGACAGCGACATCGAGGTGAAACCCGGCGAGACCGTCGGGCTCACCTTCGCCGGGGCGCATCTCCATTTCTTCGATGCCGAAGACCGAACCGTCCGCGCGCGCTGAGGCCGGCGCGATTTCGAAATCGCGGAAGGCGGGAGGTCGAAAGCCCGCCGCCCCGGTCTACCCGTTGCGCCGGATCAGCTTTGCAAGTGCCACGACCTGCCGGTGCCAGTCCCGCACCGGCACCGCTGGATACCCACCCACGGTTGCGCCCGGCGCGACATCCCGTGTCACGCCCGAACCGGCGGCCACCTTAGCCCCCGCCCCGATGGTCAGGTGATCGGCGATCCCCACCTTGCCCCCAAGCTGCACCCCGTCCCCGACGGTCACGCTACCCGAAATCCCCACCTGGGAAACGATCACCACATGCGCTCCGATCCGGCAATTGTGCCCGATCATCACGAGGTTATCGATCTTGGTGCCGGCTCCGATCACGGTGTCGTCGCCCGCCCCCCGGTCGATGGTGGTGTTCACCCCGATATCCACGTCGTCGCCGACGATCACCCGGCCGAGTTGGGGGATGCGTTCGAGGCCCGCCGGGCCGACCGCGTAGCCGAACCCGTCCTGGCCGAGAACGGCGCCGGCCAGGAGCCGCACCCGGTCGCCGAGCAGGGCATGGGTCACCACGGCCCTCGGGCCGATCCGGCACTCCCGCCCAAGCACCACGCCCGGACCGATCACTGCACCCGGGCCGATCTCGGACCCAGCGCCGATTTCCGCCCCGGCCCCGATCACCGCACCGGCTCCTACGCGCACCGTCTCGCCAAGCGTGGCGCCCGGGTCGATATGAGCCGGGCCGGCGACGGCCCCCGGGTCGGGGTGGAAGGCGCGCGCGATTTCCGCAAAGCTGCGCTGCGGGGTCGGGGACACGAGACACGGCCGGTCCGCCAGCGCCTCGGCGACCTCTTCGGACGCCACGAACGCCCCGGCCTCGGAGGCCAGTGCGTCATCGAGATTGGCCTTGCCGCCGACGAAGGCGAGGTCGTGCGGGCCGGCGAGATGGAGCGGAGCGAGTCCTTTGATCGCGCGGCTCCCGTCGCCCCGCAACTCGAACCCGAACCGCCCCGCCAGGTCTGCGGCACTCACTGGGTTTGGCGTAGGAAAGAACCGCGGGTCTGGCATCGCGTCGTGCCGCTCAGCGCATCCCGAGGATCGGGCGCTTGCCGTCTTCAAGCAGGAAGTCGACGATCTCCATCACCTCGGTGACGTGGGCATAGCGGGCTCCGACTTCCGCGACCCGCGCCGCGAAGGACAGGTCCTCGCCTTCGAAGATGCGTTTGACGGCGGCGTGAAGCGCCGCAATCGTCTCGCGCGGAAAGCCCGCCCGCTTCATCCCGACGACATTCAACCCTTCGAGCACGGCATGGTTGCCGAAGGCTGAGCCGTAGGGGATCACGTCCCGGGGGACCGCCGCCAGTCCGCCGACGATGGCGCGTTTGCCGACCCGGCAGAACTGGTGGATGCCCGCAAGCCCGCCGATGAAGGCGTTGTCGCCGACGGTCACATGCCCCGCGAGCGAGGCGTTCGAGGCGAT
>JASJAR010000006.1 GCA_030066905.1 Paracoccaceae bacterium
AGCCCGAAAGCTTCGCCTTCACGCCTGAAAACCAGGCCTGGGCCGAAGCGCAGATCACGAAGTACCCCGAGGGCCGGCAGGCGAGCGCGATCATCCCGCTTCTCTGGCGCGCCCAGGAGCAGGAGGGCTGGCTGTCGCGGCCCGCGATCGAGGCGGTCGCGGCGATGCTCGACATGGCCTATATCCGCGCCCTCGAAGTCGCGACCTTCTATTTCATGTTCCAGCTTCAGCCCGTCGGCGCGGTCGCCCATATCCAGGTCTGCGGCACGACCTCCTGCATGATCTGCGGCGCCGAAGACCTGATCGCGGTCTGCCGCGAGAAGATCGCGCCAGAGCCCCATGCGCTCTCCGAAGATGGCAAGCTCTCCTGGGAGGAGGTCGAATGCCTCGGCGCCTGCGCCAACGCGCCGATGGCCCAGATCGGCAAGGATTACTACGAAGACCTCACCGCAGAAAGCTTCGCCGCGATCCTCGACGCGCTCCGCGCCGGCGAGGTGCCGCGTCCGGGACCGCAGAACGGCCGCTATGCCGCCGAACCCGCGGGCGGTCTGACCTCGCTCGAGGAGTTCGGCAAGGCCCCCGCCGACGGCAATGCCTCGGTGGGCCTGGCGCTGGCCATCGGCGACACCGTCAAACGGATCGACGGGACCGAAGTGCCGCTCGTCGCCCCCTGGACCGGTGCAAGCGGCACGATCTCGGGCGACGACGAAGCCCGCGCCAAGGCCGACCGCGACAAGGGACCGTCGAAGGCAACGATGGAGGCCGGCAAGACCGCTCGTCCAGCCCAGGGCAGCGCGGCCCCAGCGAAAGCCGAGGACCGCCCGGCAGCCCTCGAACAACCCCGAGGCGATGCGGCGGACGATCTGAAGCGGATCAAGGGCGTCGGACCCAAGCTCGAAAAGCTCCTCCACACCTTGGGCATCTTCCACTTCGACCAAATCGCGGCCTGGACCGAGACCGAGCTCGCGTGGATCGACGACAATCTCGAAGGCTTCAAGGGCCGGGCCTCGCGCGACGAATGGGTCGCTCAGGCCAAGGCGCTCGCCGGCGAGGGTGCGACATAATTTACCACCGCGGCAAAAACCTGTTATGAGGATTCTGACGGCCTCGACTTCAGGGAGAACGCGGAAATGTCGAAACAAACACAAAGCTCAATGCTGCTGGTCGGCGTCCTTTCCGGCGGTATCGGCTTTATGGCCTTTCTGGTGCTGCTCGTGATCGGCGGGTTCGATTTCAACCAGTCGTTGTTCCTTGCCCTCCTGCTCGCACTGGTTGTGGCTTTGTTTCTGTTTTTCGCCTTTCACCGGCCGGCGGACGCGCCTGGTGCCAGCTCGGCGGCGCTGAAGCACGTCGAAACCCCGGCCGCCCGCGCCCCTGAACCTGCCCCGGCACCACAGCCGGCCCCGGCGCCTGCGCCCGCGCCGGACCCCGTCGCGGCCGAGCCGGCGGCTGAAGGCACGCGCCCGGCGGCGCTCGATGGGCCGCGCGAGGGCGGGGCCGACGACCTAAAGAAGATCAAGGGCGTCGGGCCGAAGCTCGAAAACCTCCTGCACAGCATGGGCTTTTATCATTTCGACCAGGTGGCGGCCTGGACCGATGCGGAAGTCGCCTGGGTCGACGAGAACCTCGAAGGCTTCAAGGGCCGCGTGAGCCGCGACAATTGGGTCGAGCAGGCGAAACTCCTGGCCTCCGGCGGCGAAACCGAGTTTTCCAAGAAAGTCGGTGAAGGCGACGTCTACTAAGACGCCTGCAAGACGCGCGATCGCCCCGGAGCGGGGCGGTGGCAACGACAAGCGGGAAAACCCGCGTGAAGGGAACCGAGACGGTCGGGGCGGCGTTCCTCCCCGGTCAGACCGAGGTAGATGATGAGCCACCGAGACGACCGGGACGACGGGCTTGCGCGCCGGGCGCGGATAGCTTCCATTGTGATCGCCGCGACCATGGTGCTTTGGATGGTCGCGCAATGGGTCGGCGGCCAAATCGGCCTTGAAGCCCGCTTCGTCTTCCTCTTTGATCTCGTCGCACTGGCGGGGCTGTTCTGGGCGCTCGTCGTCACCTGGCAGGTCTGGCGCAAACGCCGGGGCGGTTAACAAACCCAATCATCGAGGGTCCGATGCTCGAGGACAAAGATCGCATCTTCACGAACCTTTACGGGATGCATGACCGGACCCTGGCCGGGGCCAAGGCGCGCGGGCATTGGGACGGCACCAAAGGCATTCTCGACAAGGGGCGCGACTGGATCATCGACCAGATGAAAGCCAGCGGGTTGCGCGGCCGTGGCGGGGCCGGGTTCCCCACCGGGCTCAAATGGTCCTTCATGCCGAAAGAAAGCGACGGTCGGCCGGCCTATCTCGTCGTCAATGCCGACGAATCGGAGCCGGGGACGTGCAAGGACCGCGAGATCATGCGGCACGACCCCCATACGCTGATCGAAGGCTGCCTCATCGCGTCCTTCGCGATGCAGGCCCATGCCTGTTACATCTACATTCGCGGCGAGTACATCCGCGAGAAGGAAGCGCTCCAGGCCGCCATCGACGAGGCCTATGAGGCGGGGCTTATCGGCCCCAACGCCTGCGGCACGGGCTGGGAATTCGAGCTTTATCTCCACCACGGGGCCGGGGCCTATATCTGTGGCGAGGAAACCGCGCTTTTGGAGTCCCTCGAAGGCAAGAAGGGCATGCCCCGGATGAAGCCGCCCTTCCCGGCCGGGGCGGGGCTTTATGGCTGCCCGACGACGGTGAACAATGTCGAGAGCATCGCGGTTGTTCCCACCATCCTCCGCCGGGGCCCCGAATGGTTCGCGGGCTTCGGTCGGCCGAACAACGCCGGCACCAAGCTTTTCGCGATCTCGGGCCATGTGAATGCCCCCTGCGTCGTCGAAGAGGCGATGTCGATCACGTTCGAGGAGCTTATCGACCGCCATTGCGGCGGCATCCGGGGCGGGTGGGACAACCTCAAGGCGGTGATCCCGGGGGGCTCCTCGGTGCCGTGTCTGCCCGCGAGCATGATGCGCGACAACGCGATCATGGATTTCGACTGGCTCCGCGAGCAGCGCTCGGGGCTCGGCACGGCGGCCGTGATCGTGATGGACCAATCGACCGACATCATCAAAGCCATCTGGCGGTTGTCGAAGTTCTACAAGCACGAAAGCTGCGGCCAGTGTACCCCTTGCCGGGAGGGCACCGGCTGGATGATGCGGGTGATGGACCGGCTCGTGAAGGGCGAGGCGGAGGTCGAGGAAATCGACATGCTGCTTGACGTGACCAAACAGGTCGAAGGCCACACGATTTGTGCGCTGGGCGATGCAGCGGCCTGGCCGATCCAGGGTCTCATCCGGCATTTCCGGGACGAGATCGAGGACCGGATCAAGGCCAAACGGACCGGCAAGATGAGCGCGGTGGCCGCCGAATAGATCGAAATTGCCGCTGTTTTTACGGTCTTGGGGCGGCAATCCTCACTCCGCTATCGAATAGCGGCGCGGCGATCCCTACCTGATGGCGGGATCGGGCAGATTGCCGGACTTCCAACCGATACCGAACCAGCCGAGACCGAAGCCATGAAAACCAGCGTCCTCAGCCTCGCCGTCTTCCTCGCGGCCTCTGCCGCGCTCGCCAACGATCTGCCGCCGCTCCACGAAGACCGCAACGTGCGGTTCTCGTTCTACTCGGCGGGCCTCGCCGACATCGTGCGCAACAATTGTTCCGAGCTTGACGGTCGGATGATCCGGGGGCTCCGCTATGCGCTGGCGCTTCGGAATTACGCGCTGCGGCGGGGCTACACCACCGAAGAGATCGACGAGCTTCTGGCCAACAAGGAGGAGGAAAAAAAGCTCCGCGCCGAGATCGTGGCCGATCTGGCCGCGCGGGGGGCGGTGCCGGGCAACGAGGAGGCCTATTGCCGCGTCGGTCGGGAGGAGATCGCGAAGGACAGTCTGGCGGGACGGCTTTTGCGCGACACCGGCTAGGCGGGAGGCGCGCGCCGAGACCGGTGTCGGTTCCGGCCTATTGCTGACTTTGGCGCGCGGGCACTGAGGCGCGCGCGTGCGCCTTTAGCAGCGCACGCCCCGGACTTGATCCGGGGCCTCGACCAAACGGCGTGCCAGGCCTATCGAGGTCCCGGGTCAAGCCCGGGACGGGAGGGTATTGGGATCGGGGCGGACAACCGAACGTCCACCCAAGGCCAAGGGCCCACCGTTCCTCGAACACGCGCTCCCTTCGCCATGCCCCCGCGACATCGTCGGGGCTTGCGCCCGCCTCCGGATTTGTCACAAAGCAGGAAAGCCCCGTCTGGCAACCACCCGGAAGCGAGCCCATGAGCGACCTGCGCAAGATCATCATCGACGACACCGAGATCGAGGTCGACCCGGCGATGACCCTGATCCAGGCCTGCGAGGAGGCGGGCATCGAAATCC
This sequence comes from Paracoccaceae bacterium, assembly GCA_030066905.1. Classification (GTDB taxonomy): domain Bacteria; phylum Pseudomonadota; class Alphaproteobacteria; order Rhodobacterales; family Rhodobacteraceae; genus JASJAR01. The sequence continues at coordinate 4,412 of JASJAR010000006.1, forward strand.
CGCGCTTCTGTTACCACGAACGGCTCTCCATCGCGGGCAATTGCCGGATGTGTCTTGTGGAGGTCGTCGGCGGCCCACCGAAGCCTGCCGCGTCCTGCGCGATGCAGGTCCGCGACCTCCGCCCCGGCCCCGAAGGTCAGCCGCCGGTCGTGAAAACGAAGTCGCCTATGGTGAAGAAGGCCCGCGAAGGGGTGATGGAGTTTCTCCTCATCAACCACCCGCTCGACTGCCCGATCTGCGACCAGGGCGGCGAATGCGACCTGCAAGACCAGGCGATGGCCTACGGTGTCGACTTCTCCCGGTTCCGCGAGCCCAAACGCGCGGTGGAAGACCTCGACCTCGGCCCGCTTGTCGAAACCCACATGACCCGCTGCATCTCCTGTACCCGCTGTGTGCGCTTCATCACCGAGGTGGCGGGCATGCCCGAGCTTGGCCAGACCGGGCGCGGGGAAGACGCCGAGATCACCAGCTACCTTGGCGCGACGCTCGAAAGCGAGATGCAGGGGAACATCATCGACCTTTGCCCCGTCGGCGCCCTGACCTCCAAACCCTACGCCTTCACCGCCCGGCCTTGGGAGCTGACGAAAACCGAGACCATCGACGTGATGGATGCTCTGGGCTCCAACATCCGCGTCGACACCAAGGGGCGTGAAGTGATGCGCATCCTCCCCCGCAACCACGATGGGGTGAACGAGGAATGGCTCGCCGACCGCTCGCGCTTCATCTGGGACGGGCTGCGGCGCCAGCGGCTCGACAGACCTTACATTCGCGAAAACGGCAAGCTTCGCCCTGCGACCTGGCCCGAAGCGCTGTCGAAGGCCGCCGAAGCGATGAAGGCCGGCAAGGTCGCCGGGCTCGTGGGTGATCTCGCACCGGTGGAGGCCGCCTTTGCGCTGAAAGGTCTCGTCGAAGGGCAGGGCGGGGCGGTCGAGTGTCGGCTCGACGGGGCGAAGCTTCCGGCGGGCAACCGCGCCGCCTATGTCGGAACGGCCGCAATAGAGGACATCGACGAGGCCGAGATGATCCTTCTGGTCGGCACCAACCCGCGCCTCGAAGCGCCCGTGCTCAACGCGCGCATCCGCAAGGCCTGGCTGAGGGGTGCCAAGGTCGCCCGGATCGGGCCGCCGGCCGACCTCACCTACGACGTGATCGAGCTCGGCACTGGCCGCGCTGCCCTGCAAGCCCTCGCCGCGATGGATCATTCCGACAAGGAGGGCGTGGCCGGTGTGATGATCCTCGGTGAAGGCGCGGTTTCGGGGGACGACGGGGCGGACGTCCTCGCGGCCGCGATGCGAACCGCAGAAGCCGGGCATTCGAAGTTCCTCGTTCTCCACAGTGCCGCCTCGCGCGTCGGCGCGATGGATGTCGGCGCGCTCACCGAAGGCGGCCTCTCTGCGGCGCTCGACGGCGCGGCGACGGTCTATGCCCTCGGCGTCGACGAAATCGACATCCCTGCGGGCCCCACCGTGATCTACCAGGGTTCCCACGGCGACCGGGGCGCGCACCGGGCCGATATCATCCTGCCGGCGGCGGCCTATACCGAGGAGCAGGGGCTCTTCGTCAACACCGAGGGCCGCCCCCAGCTTGCCCTCCGCGCCGGCTTCCCGCCGGGTGAGGCCAAGGAAAACTGGGCGATCCTCCGCGCACTCTCTGGTGAGTTGGGCAGCCCGTTGCCCTATGACAGCCTCGCCGCGCTCCGCCAGGCGCTTGTCAAAGAGGTGCCGCATCTCAAAGCCATCGACGAGGTGCCCGCAAACGACTGGACCATCCCCGAGGCCGGCCCCTTGGGCGAGGGCGACTTCCCACCCGCCGGCGCGAACCACTACCTCGCCAACCCGATCATGCGGGCCTCCGAACTCATGGGCCAACTCGCCGCCGCCGCGAGCGACCGGGCCTCGGCCAAACTCGCCGCGGAGTGACCGGGGCAGGGGCGCGAAATATCAAGCCCCTGCGGCATCAAAACCCGCCCCCGCCCTTCCCCTCGGGACGCGATTGCGCTTTACACGGGGTGGAGCGCCCGGGAGAGGTGCGAAGGAACCAATGGTGAGGCCGCATGGCTGACTTTCTGTCGACCCCGCTGGGCATTGTCCTGCTGATTACCGCGCAGGGGCTTCTCCTGGCGACCTTCCTTTTGCTCTCGGCCTATTTCATCCTCTATGCGGACCGGAAAATCTGGGCCGCGGTCCAGATGCGCCGGGGCCCCAACGTTGTCGGCGCCTTCGGGCTTTTGCAATCGCTTGCGGACATGCTGAAGTTGGTGCTCAAAGAAATCGTCGTGCCGGCCGGGGCCGACCGCGCGGTCTATTTCATCGCCCCCGTCGTCTCCTTCGCCCTCGCCATGGCCGCCTGGGCGGTGATCCCGTTCAACGAGACCTGGGTGCTGGCCAATATCAACGTCGCGATCCTCTATGTCTTCGCGATCTCGTCGCTCGAAGTCTATGGCGTGATCATGGGCGGCTGGGCGTCGAACTCGAAATACCCCTTCCTCGGCTCGCTCCGGTCGGCAGCACAAATGATCTCTTACGAGGTCTCCATCGGCCTCATCATCATCGGGGTGATCATCTCGACGGGAAGTATGAATTTCGGCGCCATCGTCGCCGCCCAAGATACCGCCTATGGTCTCTTCGGCTGGTACTGGCTGCCGCATCTGCCGATGGTCGTGCTGTTCTTCGTCTCAGCACTTGCCGAGACCAACCGCCCGCCCTTCGACCTGCCCGAGGCGGAATCAGAACTCGTCGCCGGCTACCAGGTGGAGTATTCCTCCACCCCGTTCCTCCTCTTCATGGCCGGGGAATACATCGCCATCTTCCTGATGTGCGCTCTGATGACGCTTCTATTCTTCGGCGGCTGGCTCTCGCCGATCCCCGGGCTCCCCGACGGCGCGCTCTGGATGGTCGCCAAGATGGGCGTATTCTTCTTCCTCATCGCGATGGTCAAAGCCATCGTCCCCCGCTACCGCTACGACCAACTGATGCGCCTCGGCTGGAAGGTCTTTCTGCCGCTCTCGCTCGCATGGGTGGTGATCGTCGCGTTTCTCGCACGTTTTGAACTTCTGGGCGGCGCCTATGCGCGCTGGGCCGTGGGGGGTTAGGATGGGACCTGATGCCGTCTTCACCAAAACTTTCGACAGCCTACGGATGGTGGGTCGTGGGCGGCCTTGTGGGTTTTCATCGAATGTATCTGGGATGGACGAAGCTCGGTGGGGCCATGCTGTTGGGGTGGATAGCAATTTACCTCCTCGCTTTGGTGCTCGAGTTACTGTCCGTCGAAACGCGTATTCTTCTCATTGCAGTTGTTCCGCTCACTCTGCTTGCTGTGCTGGACCTTTTTTTGATGCCTTCGCTAGTTGCGCGTCAGGCGAGACAGATCGCGCAAGACAATCCCGATCCAGACGAGCAGGAGCGCTAGGATGACCGCAATCGACTGGACCCGCGCGGGCAAATACTTCCTGCTCGTGGACTTCCTCAAGGGCTTCAAACTGGGGATGAAGTACTTCTTCGCCCCGAAGGCCACCGTGAACTACCCCTACGAGAAGGGCCCGCTCTCCCCCCGTTTCCGCGGCGAACACGCGCTTAGGCGCTACCCCAACGGGGAAGAGCGCTGCATCGCCTGCAAGCTCTGCGAGGCGATCTGCCCCGCCCAGGCGATCACCATCGATGCCGAAGCCCGCGCCGACGGGTCGCGCCGGACCACGCGCTATGACATCGACATGACGAAATGCATCTATTGCGGCTTCTGCCAGGAAGCTTGCCCCGTCGATGCCATCGTTGAAGGCCCGAACTTCGAGTTTGCCGCCGAAACACGGGAAGAGCTCTTCTACACCAAGGAGAAACTCCTCGAAAACGGCGAACGCTGGGAGGCCGAAATCGCCCGCAACCTCGAAATCGACGCGCCGTACCGGTGAGCCATGGCAACCTGGGGCGTCCATAGTTTCGAGAACGACGACGCGGTCGAATGGGCCGCCGCCTATCGCGAGATGGGGTTCGATCTGGCCGCGAGCACGATCCGGATCGCGCTCGAGGATTTCTCCAACAACAGGCTCTCGGCCAGCATCGGCACGCGCGCGATTGCCGCGGTCGAAGCGGTCGCCCAGGCTCTCGGCCGCGGCAGCGAGGCGGCGGCGGTGGCTTTCGACGGGGCCCCGGCGCCGGACCCGGCCAAGGCCGAAGCCCTTGTGGCGGAGGCAAACGAACTCGTGATGGCCGTCACCGGTGCGTCGGAACTCGCCCAGCTCTGGAAGGAGGCCGACCCGGAGCATCGGGAGGCCTGGATGGGCTCGCTGACGGACCTTCGGCGCCGGCTCAACGGCGCGCCCGCCGCCGCGCCGGCCCCTTCGCCGGAAACCGCGGCACCTCCCGCGGCCGCCAGCGCCGACGTCACGCTCGACGACATCCGCAAGGCCATCGGCGGGCTCGCCCGCGACATCGAGGCGCTGCGCCGGGAGACGGCGGAGAATTTTGACCGCCTCGCCCGGCGTCTTCCCGGGGCGGACCGATGACCGACGGCCCGAACCCCTTTGCAGAGATGATCCGTGCGAGCCAGGACTGGGCGCGGGCGATGAACCCCGCGCTTGAGCATTTCACGCCGAAAGGCTTCGAAGCGCTCTGGCCGACCATGCCGAAGGACGTCATGGAAGCCTTCATGGGCCGGACCTTCAACCCCGAGGGGCTCGACGCGAAGACGAAGATGCTCCTGACGCTCTCGGCGCTTACCATCATGGGCGCCCAGGCCGAGGCCCAGTTGCGCCTGACCGTGCGCCATGCGGTCGAAGCCGGGGCGACGAAACAGGAAATCGCCGAGACCATCGGCCTGGCCGGCATGTTCGGTGGCGTCCCTGCCATGACGAAGGCGATGGAGCTTGCCGGCGAGGTGCTCGACACACCTGAGGAGGAGACCGAATGACCCCAGCAGCGCTCGCCTTCTACCTCTTCGCCGTCGCGGTGCTCACCGGCGGGCTCATGACCGTCATCAGCCGCAACCCGGTCCATTCGGTGCTCTGGCTGATCCTCGCATTTCTCTCCGCCGCCGGGCTCTTCGTCCTCGCAGGCGCCGAGTTCGTCGCGATGCTTCTCGTCATCGTCTATGTCGGCGCGGTCGCGGTGCTCTTTCTCTTCGTCGTCATGATGCTCGACGTCGATTTCGCCGAACTGAAGGCCGAGATGGCGAAGTACATCCCGCTGGCGATGCTGATCGGGGTCATCGTGCTGATGCAACTGGCACTTGCCTTCGGCGTCTGGCAGGCGGCCGACGGGGTGACGCTGGCGGCCAATCTCTCCGAGCTCGAAGGCACGGAGCTCCACAATACCGCCGCCCTCGGCAACGTCATCTACGACGACTACCTCCTCCTCTTCCAGCTTTCCGGCCTGATCCTCCTCGTCGCGATGATCGGGGCGATCGTCTTGACCCTGCGGCACCGCGAGGACGTCAAGCGGCAGGACGTGCTGGCCCAGATGTACCGCGACCCCGCGAAGGCGATGGAGCTGAAGGACGTCAAACCGGGGCAGGGGCTGTGATGCCAAAGACAATACCCGTCCCGGGCCTAACCCGGGACCCGGACAAGCAGGGCGCGAGGCCCCGGATCACGTCCGGGGCGGGATGTCTTCTGATGACCCTCCTCCTCGCCACCCCAGCCGGCGCGCTGACCCTCGACGAATGCACCCGCGTCACCCACGTCTCCCATGGCGGCGAGGCGGGGCACCGGGACTTCGGCGCCGGCCGGGTGGGCTACGCAACCTGGTGGAGCCAGGAAGGCGTCTTCGTCGACCTCACCGTGGCCGATTGCGCCTCGGGCGAGGCTCTGACCACCCGCACCCGCGAAGAGCGCATCTCCGAGCGCGCCCCCTTCGACCGTACCGACGCGGCGCTGAAGCTCATCGAGGTGGAAATGAGTGCGGCCCCCGCCCTCTTTTCCTTCGACCGCCTGGCCCAGGCCCTCAAAGGCACCGGCCGCGACATCGAAATCGCCGCCCTCACGGACGAGCCCTGCGCCTGTGCGGCCCTCTACCCCGAGATGCGCGGCGATTTTGCCCCTTATGAGGCCCGCCCATGAGCATCTTCGCCTATATCGCGGCCCATCTCGCCATCGCCGCCCCCATTCTCATCTTCTGGCTCTGGGAGCGCCACCGCGCGCGGAAGACCAAATGATCGGCCTTGAACACTATCTCACCGTCGCCGCCGCCCTCTTTGTGATCGGCATTTTCGGGCTCTTTTTGAACCGCAAGAACGTCATCATCCTTCTGATGTCGATCGAACTCATTCTCCTTGCGGTCAACATCAACCTTGTGGCCTTCTCCGCCTTCCTCGGCGATCTCACCGGCCAGGTCTTCACGCTCTTCGTCCTCACCGTCGCCGCCGCCGAAGCCGCCATCGGCCTTGCCATCCTCGTCTGCTTCTTCCGCACCCGCGGCTCCATCGACGTCGAAGACGTCAACGTCATGAAAGGCTGAAGGCTCGATGGAAACGATCCTGCTCTTCGCCCCGCTTCTCGGCGCGCTGATCGCCGGCTTCGGCTGGAAGATCATCGGCGACCAAGGCGCTCAATGGGCCGCGACGGGGCTACTCTTCCTCGCAGCCGTCCTCTCCTGGATTGTGTTTTTCACCTTCGGCGGTGAGACCCAGCAAATCCAGATCCTGCGGTTTATCGAAAGCGGCTCGCTCTCAACCGATTGGTCCATCCGCCTCGACCGGCTGACCGCGATCATGCTGATTGTCATCACCACGGTCTCGGCCCTCGTCCACCTCTATTCCATGGGCTACATGGCCCATGACGAGAACTTCTCCGAAGACGAAAGCTACCGGCCGCGCTTCTTCGCCTACCTGTCGTTCTTCACCTTCGCGATGCTCATGCTCGTGACGTCCGACAACCTTGTGCAGATGTTCTTCGGCTGGGAAGGGGTGGGCCTCGCCTCCTATCTCCTGATCGGGTTTTACTACAAGAAACCCTCGGCCAATGCCGCCGCGATCAAGGCGTTCGTGGTCAACCGGGTGGGGGATTTCGGCTTCGCGCTCGGCATCTTCGCGCTTTTCTTCCTCACCGACTCGATCAAGTTCGACGACATCTTCATGGCCGGCCCCGAGCTTGCGGCCACCGAAATCACCTTCCTCTGGCAAAGCTGGAACGCCGCCGAGCTCGTGGCCTTCCTCCTCTTCGTCGGGGCCATGGGAAAATCGGCGCAACTCATCCTCCACACCTGGCTGCCCGACGCGATGGAGGGACCCACCCCGGTCTCCGCCCTCATCCATGCCGCCACCATGGTGACGGCTGGCGTCTTCCTCGTCTGCAGGATGTCGCCGATCATGGAATTTGCGCCCAACGCGACGACCTTCGTGGTGTTCCTCGGGGCCTCCACAGCGTTTTTCGCCGCAACGGTGGGCCTCGTCCAAAACGACATTAAGCGCGTGATCGCCTATTCGACCTGCTCGCAACTCGGCTACATGTTCGTCGCCGCCGGGGTCGGGGTCTACACCGCCGCCATGTTCCACCTCTTCACCCACGCCTTCTTCAAGGCGATGCTGTTCTTGGGCGCGGGCTCGGTCATCCACGGGATGCACCACGAGCAGGACATGCGGAATTACGGGGGCTTGCGCCACAAGCTCCCCTACACGTTCTGGGCGATGATGATCGGCACGCTCGCGATCACCGGCGTCGGGGTTCCGGCCGCACTCTTCACGATGGGCTCGGGCGAGGTCGGCACGCCCTTGGGCCTTGCGGGTTTCCTGTCGAAAGACGCCATCGTCGAAAGCGCCTGGGCGGGCGGCACCGCGATCTCGCAATACGCCTTCTGGCTTCTCCTCGTCGCGGCGGTCTTCACAAGCTTTTACTCCTGGCGGCTGATGTTTCTGACCTTCTACGGTGAGCCCAGAGGCAACAAGCACACCCATGACCACGCCCACGAGTCGCCGATGACCATGCTCATCCCGCTCGGCGTTCTGGCGCTCGGGTCGATCTTTGCGGGCATGATCTGGTTTCAGGCCTTCTTCGGTGAGCATGACCGGGTGAACCGCTTCTACGGCGTGCCGTCCCATGCCGAGGCCCATCACGGCGAGGACACCCACGGCGACGACCACGGGGACGAGACCGGGGGCGACACCCATGCCGAGGCCGAAATCGGCTGGGTGCCGGGCGGCGGGGCCATCTACACCCATCCCGACAACCACGTCCTCGACGACGCCCACAAGGCGCCCTATTGGGTGAAGACGGCCCCCTTCGTGGCGATGCTGATCGGCCTCGCGGTGGCCTGGCTCTTCTACATCCGCAACCCCGGGCTCCCCAAGGCGCTCGCAGAGAATCAGCGCCCGCTCTACCTCTTTCTTCTCAACAAGTGGTACGTCGACGAGATCTACGACTTCCTCTTCGTCCGCCCCGCCATGTGGCTCGGCCGTTTCTTGTGGAAGCGCGGCGACGGGGGGACGATCGACGGCTTCCTCAACGGGGTCGCCATGGGGGTCGTGCCGTTCTTCACCCGCCTCGCGGGCCGGGCGCAGTCGGGCTACATCTTTACCTACGTCTTCTGGATGGTCGTCGGCATCGCCGTTCTGATCACCTGGATGTCGATCTCGGGGGCGGCTGAGTAATGGCGAACCTCCTTTCGATCATCGTCTTTCTGCCCACGGTCGCCGCCGTCATCATGGCGCTCTTCCTGCGCGGCGAGGACGAGGCCGCCCAGGCCAACGCCAAATGGCTCGCCCTGATCGCCACGGTCGCGACCTTCATCGCCTCGCTTTTCCTGATCGCCGATTTCGACCCCCAGAATACCGGCTTCCAGTTCGTCGAAGAGCGCGAGTGGATCCTCGGGCTCACCTACAAGATGGGGGTCGACGGTATCTCGGTTCTCTTCGTGATGTTGACGACGTTCCTCATGCCGCTCACCATCGCGGCCTGCTGGAACGTCACCCACCGGGTGAAGGAATACATGATCGCCTTTCTGGTGCTTGAGACGCTCATGCTCGGCGTCTTCACCGCCCTCGATCTGGTGCTCTTCTACCTTTTCTTCGAAGGCGGGTTGATCCCGATGTTCCTCATCATCGGCATCTGGGGCGGGAAGGAGCGCATCTACGCGAGCTTCAAGTTCTTCCTCTACACCTTCCTCGGCTCGGTGCTGATGCTGGTGGCGATGATCGCGATGTATGTCGATGCCGGCACCACCGACATCGTCTACATGCTCGAAGAGCATACATTTGCGAGCGGCACCCTCGACATCGCGGGCTGGCAGATCATCGGGGGCTTGCAGACCCTCCTCTGGGTGGCGTTCTTCGCGTCCTTCGCGGTGAAAATGCCCATGTGGCCCGTCCACACCTGGCTGCCGGATGCCCACGTTCAGGCCCCCACCGCGGGCTCGGTGGTCCTCGCCGCGATCCTCCTGAAGATGGGCGGTTACGGGTTTCTGCGCTTCAGTTTGCCGATGTTCCCGGTCGCCTCGGACCTGCTGGCCAACTTCGTCCTCTGGCTCTCGGCCATCGCGATTGTCTACACCTCGCTGGTGGCGCTCATGCAGGAGGACATGAAGAAGCTCATCGCCTATTCCTCGGTCGCCCATATGGGCTTCGTGACCGCAGGCATCTTCGCGGCGAACCAGCAGGGAGTCGACGGGGCGATCTTCCAGATGATCTCCCACGGCTTCATCTCGGGTGCCCTTTTCCTCTGCGTCGGTGTCATCTACGACCGGATGCATACAAGAGAGATCGACGCTTATGGCGGCCTCGTGAACCGGATGCCGGCCTACGCGCTCATCTTCATGCTCTTTACGATGGCCAACGTGGGCCTGCCGGGCACCTCGGGCTTCGTCGGCGAGTTTCTCACGCTCATGGGCATGTTCCAGGCCAACACATGGGTCACCGCCGTCGCCGCCACTGGGGTGATCCTCTCGGCGGCCTACGCCCTCTGGCTCTACCGCCGGGTCGTCTTCGGCGACCTCATCAAGGAAAGCCTCAAATCCATCACCGACATGGACCGCCGAGAGCGTGCCATCTTCGCCCCCCTCGTCGTGATGACGATCCTTCTCGGGGTCTATCCCGCCCTCGTCCTCGACGTGATCGGGCCGTCGGTGGAGAACCTTCTCAGTCAATACAGCGCCGGTCTGGCCGTGGCCGCTGAAACCAGCTTTGCCGAGGTGAGCCAATGACCGCCGCCGATTTCCAGGCCGTCCTGCCCGAGTTCATCCTCGCCGCTCTGGCGATGCTCGGGCTCCTCGTCGGGGTCTATACCGGCAAAGACCGCACCGCGCCCGCGATGCTCTGGGCGACCTCGGCGGTGCTCGTCGTCGTCGGTCTCTGGATCGCGCTCAACGGCGAAGGCTCGAACGTCGCCTTCGGCGGCATGTTCATCGACGATGCCTTCTCGCGCTTTGCCAAGGTCACGATCCTGCTGTCGGCCGCTGCCGTCCTGCTGATGAGCGAAAGCTACATGGCCCGGCGCGACCTGTTGCGCTTCGAATACCCCATCCTCGTCGCGCTGGCAGCCGTCGGCATGTGCGTCATGGTCTCCGCCGGCGACCTCATCGCGCTCTACATGGGCCTCGAACTCCAGTCGCTCGCGCTCTACGTCATCGCGTCCCTCCGCCGCGACAGCCTCAAATCCACCGAAGCGGGGCTGAAGTATTTCATCCTCGGCGCGCTCTCCTCGGGGCTGCTCCTCTACGGCGCCTCCCTGACCTACGGCTATGCCGGTACGACCCTCTTCGATGGCATCGTTGCCGCCGCCGCCGACGAACCGCCGCTCGGGCTCATCTTCGGGCTTGTCTTCATCACCGCCGGGCTCGCCTTCAAGGTCTCCGCCGCCCCTTTCCATATGTGGACGCCGGACGTCTACGAAGGCTCGCCTACCCCCGTCACCGCCTTCTTCGCCACCGCGCCGAAGATGGCCGCCATGGCGCTTTTCGCCCGCGTCGTCCATGACGCGTTCGGCGGAATCGTCTCGGACTGGCAACAAATCCTCGCGTTCCTCTCGGTCATCTCGATGTTCCTCGGTGCGGTGGCGGCGATTGGTCAGACCAATATCAAGCGCCTGATGGCCTATAGCTCGATTGCCCATATGGGCTATGCGCTGATGGGGCTTGCCGCGGGGACGGCGATGGGCGTCGAGGCCATGCTCGTCTACATGGCGATTTACGTGACGATGAACATCGGCACCTTCGCCTTCATCCTCTCGATAGAGCGCGACGGTCGGCCCGTCACCGATATCGCGGCGCTGAACCAGTTCTCCCGCCGCGACCCGGCCCGCGCGCTCGCGATGCTTGTTCTGCTCTTCTCTCTCGCTGGCGTTCCGCCCCTCGTGGGCTTTTTCGCCAAGTACACCGTCCTCCTCGCGGCGGTGGATGCAGGCCTTGCCTGGCTCGCCGTCGCCGGGGTCATCGCCTCGGTCATCGGCGCCTTCTACTACCTCCGCATCGTTTACTACATGTATTTCGGCGAGGAGGTGGAACCGGTGGACCAGACCGCCCATCCGGTCCTCTGGGGCTTTCTGATGGTCTCGGCCGCGATCATGGTTCTCGGGGTCGCAAACCTCTTCGGCATCGAGACCTGGGCGGCGAATGCAGCGGCGGCCCTTGTCGACTGAAACCCCAGAGGCGCTCTGGCCGGAAGGCACGGACCGCATCTTGCTCGACCGGGTCGAGAGCACGATGGAGGAGGCCGCCCGGCTCGCGCCAGAGCTTCACCGCCCGACCTGGATCATGGCCCGACGCCAAACCGGCGGCCGCGGTCGCCAGGGCCGGAAATGGACGACGGGGGCCGGCAATTTCGCCGCCACCTACGTGATGCGCCCCGAAGGCCCACCCGGCACAGCGGCCCTGCGCTCTTTCCTCGCCGCCAACGCACTTTTCGAGACGCTGGCCTTCTGGGTCGACCGTACGCGGCTCGCGGTCAAATGGCCCAATGACGTGCTCCTGAATGACGGCAAGGTCGCTGGCATCCTCCTCGAAGCCTCCGGGCAGGGGGGGCATGTCGACTGGTTGTCGATAGGCATCGGCGTCAACCTCGTCTCGTCTCCGGCCGCCGACCCCGACCGCCCCATCGTCCCGGTTTCGCTCCGCTCCGAAGGCATCACCCCGCCGGAACGCGAGGATTTCCTCACCCTTCTGGCGGTGAACTACGCCACAGAGGAGCGTATCTTCGCCGATTTCGGCTTCCCCCAGATCCGCGAGACCTGGCTCGAAAATGCCGCCCGGCTCGGAGAGACCATCACCGCCCGGTCGTTGAAGGAGACCGTATCCGGCAAGTTCGAAACCGTCGACGAGGCCGGCCGGCTGATCCTCTCCACGGCCTCGGGCCGCCATGTCATCGCGGCCGCAGATGTCTATTTCTGAGCCGAAAGGCCCAACGATCCTTCGGCGAAGGATCGAGCCGCCATTCTTCGAACGGAGAATGGCCCCCCGGCCCTGCGCGAAAGGGTAACACGATGCTCCTCTGCATAGATTGCGGCAACACCAACACCGTCTTCTCGGTCTGGGACGGCACGGCGTTTCTCGCCACCTTCCGCGCCTCCACCGAATGGCAGCGCACTGCGGACCAATATTACGTCTGGCTCTCCACACTGATGGGCCACCAGAAGCTCGCCGTCGATATCGACGAGGTCATCATCTCCTCGACCGTCCCCCGGGTCGTCTTCAATCTCCGCGTTCTCTGCGACCGGTACTTCAACACAAGGCCCTTCGTCGTCGGCAAACCCGACTGTGCGCTCCCCGTCGCCCCCCGGGTCGACGAAGGCACGAGCATCGGCCCCGACCGGCTCGTCAACACCGCCGGCGCCTTCGACCGCCATGGTGGCGACCTCATCGTCGTCGACTTCGGTACCGCCACCACCTTCGATGTCGTCGCCCATGACGGGGCTTACGTGGGCGGCGTGATCGCGCCGGGGGTGAACCTCTCTCTCGAAGCGCTCCACACCGCCGCCGCCGCACTTCCCCATGTCGACATCACGCGGCCCCAAGGTGTGATCGGCACCAACACCGTGGCTTGTATGCAATCGGGCGTCTATTGGGGCTATGTCGGGGTCGTGCGCGAGATTGCGGAGCGCATCAAAGGCGAGTACGACCGCCCGATGCAGGTCATCGGCACCGGCGGTCTGGCACCCCTTTTCCAGGATTCGAACGGCCTCTTCGACCGGGTCGAGGACGACCTCACGATGCACGGGCTCACCGTCATCCACGCCTACAACAAGGAACACCCCGTCTCATGAGCAGCGACCGCCTGATCTATCTCCCCCTCGGCGGCGCCGGCGAGGTGGGGATGAACGCCTATGTCTACGGCTATGGGCCTCCGGGCGAAGAGCGGCTGATCCTGGTCGATCTCGGCGTGACCTTCCCGGACATGGACGGCGCCCCCGGCGTCGACCTCATCTTCCCCGACATCGCCTGGCTCGAAGAGCGCCGCGACCGCCTGGAAGCCATCGTCATCACCCATGCCCATGAAGATCATGTCGGCGCCCTGGGCCATCTCTGGTCGCGGCTCCGCGCCCCAGTCCTCTGCCGCCCCTTCACCGCGATCCATGCCCGCCGCAAGCTCGACGAGGCGGGCCAGGACGAGCGCGTCGTGGAAATCTGCCAGCCCTGGCCTGAAATGCGCCGCCTCGGCCCCTTCGACATCGCCTTCCTGCCGGTCTCCCATTCGATCCCCGAAACCTCCGCCATCGTGATCGACACGCCCAGCGGACGGGTCGTCCATTCGGCGGACTTCAAGATCGACCTCACGCCGGTCGTCGGCGAGCCATTCGACCGCGCGCTCTGGGAAGAGGTCGCCAAACCCGGCGTCCGCGCGCTGATCTGCGATTCCACCAATGTCTTCTCCCCCGAACCGGGCCGTTCGGAAGCCTCCATCGCGCCCGAGATCACGAAATTCGTCGCCGCCCAGGAGGGGATGGTCATCGCCACGACCTTTGCCTCCAATGTCGCCCGGGTGAAGTCGCTCGCTATGGCCGGCGAGGCGGCTGGCCGCTCGGTTTGTCTTCTGGGCCGGGCCATGCGGCGGATGATCGAAGCGGCGGTCGAGGCGGGCGTGCTCACCGACTTCCCGAAGGTCGTGAGTGCCGAGGAAGCCGCCGACATCCCCCGCGAAAACCTCATGCTCCTCGTCACCGGCTCCCAAGGGGAACGCCGGGCGGCCTCGGCTCAACTGTCGCGCGGGAAGTACCTCGGCCTCACCGCAGAGGAGGGCGACACCTTCCTCTTTTCGTCGAAGACCATCCCCGGCAACGAGCGCGGGGTCCTCAACGTCGTCAACGCCTATTCCGAGCTCGGCGTCGATGTCCAGGATGACGCGGGCGGCCGCTACCATGTCTCAGGCCATGCCAACCGCCCCGATCTCGAAGAAATCCACGCCATCGTGAACCCAGCGATGGTCATCCCCATGCATGGCGAACACCGGATGCTCCGCGAGCATATGAAGCTTGCCGAAGAAAACGACCGGCCCTCGATCGTCGCGGTCAACGGCACGATGGTCGATCTCTCCGGCAACCGCCCGACCGTCACCGACCACATTGAAGCCGGCCGCATCTATCTCGACGGCACCGTCCAGATCGGCGCGATGGACGGCGTGATCCGCGACCGCCTCCGCATGGCCCGCGACGGCCATGTGACGGTGACCCTCATCATCGACGAGGACGGTACCGCACTCGGCGAGCCCTGGTGCGACACGATCGGGCTGCCGGAGACGGGGTCGTCTCGCGCGCCTCTCGTTGAGGTCATCGAAGAGGACCTGTCGCAATTCGTCGGGCGGGCCAAACGCAAAACGCTCGGCGATGACGAAACTCTTGAGGAAGAACTCCGCCGGATCGTGCGAAAGACGTCCGACACCGAGATCGGCAAGAAGCCCCAGGTGACGGTTGTGATTAGCCGCCTAAGCTAACCCTCGCCTTCGAAGCGCCCATCCAAATTCGATTGGAAAGCTGCGGTCTTCCCCAATGCCGGACCGCCATAATCACCGCGCCACGCCCCCCGCTTCATCTTGGCGAAAATAGCGTGGGGGCTGAGACGCGCCCGGAGATCGGTCCGGTGGACCGATCTAAGTGTCGAAGGGTCGGATGACCGCAAGGGCGGGGGCAAAGCCCCCTCCGAGGGTTCAGCTCGCGAGCCGTTCCTCGAAGCTCTTCTCGATGAAGGACGGCATGTGGTCGCCCATCCCGACGACCTTGTCGTCGCCGCCGCGTCCGCGTCCGCCGCGGCCCCGGCCGCGCGAAGACCGGGCCTCATCGGACCGGGCCGGCCGGCTGTCGTCATTCGCACTCGGCGCCTCGCCAGGTTCGAGGGTGTCCTCCGACACCGTCTCGTCCCTGGTCTTACGCGACCGCGACCGGCTCCGCTTCGGCGCATCGGCCGTTTCGGGGGCTTCCTCGGCCGGCGCGGCCCCGCCAATCGGGTTGTCGGCACGCGGTATCGACTTTGCGATCAGCTTCTCGATCGCGTCGAGGTTCTTTTCGTCTGCCGGTACGGCGATCATGACCGCCTTGCCCTCGCGGCCCGCGCGCCCCGTCCGACCGATCCGGTGGACGTAGTCCTCAGAATGGCTCGGCACGTCGTAATTGAAGACATGGGAGACGAGCGGGATGTCGAGGCCGCGTGCGGCCACGTCCGAGGCCACCAGAAACCGGATGGAGCCGTCGCGGAACCCATCGAGCGTCCGCGTCCGCTGGGACTGGTCGAGATCGCCGTGGATCGGGGCGGCGTTGTAGCCGTGTTTCTGGAGCGATTTCGCGACGATATCCACATCCGTCTTGCGGTTGCAGAAGATGATGGCGTTGGTGCAGGCCTCCCCCTCGCCGTCGATGATCGCGCGCAGAACGTCGCGCTTTTCCTTCGCCGCCCGGTCGCGGCGGGAGGGGCGGAACTGAACGACGGCCTGCGCAATGGTCTCCGACGCCGTCGCCTGGCGGGCGACCTCTATGCGCGCCGGGGCGGAGAGGAAGGTGTTGGTGATCCGTTCTATCTCGGGCGCCATGGTGGCGGAGAAAAACAGCGTCTGGCGGGTAAACGGGGTGAGCGAGAAAATGCGCTCGATATCGGGGATGAAGCCCATATCCAGCATCCGGTCGGCCTCGTCGACCACCATCACCTCGATACCGGTCAGAAGAAGCTTGCCGCGCTCGAAATGGTCCAAAAGCCGTCCCGGCGTGGCGATGAGCACATCGACACCCTTGTCGATGAGCACGTCCTGCTCCTTGAACGACACGCCGCCGATCAGCAGCGCCTTCGTCAGTTTGACGTATTTCGAGTAGGTGTCGAAGTTCTCGGCCACCTGGGCGGCAAGCTCGCGGGTGGGGCAGAGCACGAGGCTTCTTGGCATCCGCGCGCGCGCGCGCCCCCGTGCAAGCCGGGTGATCATCGGCAGCGTGAAGGAGGCGGTCTTGCCGGTGCCCGTCTGGGCGATACCGAGCACGTCCTTGCCTTCGAGCGCCGGCGGGATCGCGCCTTCCTGGATCGGGGTCGGGGTTTCGTAGCCGGCTTCCTCGACGGCTTTGAGCACTTTTGGCGAGAGCGAAAGGTCGCTGAACTTGGTCATGTACGTCCGTCGATGAAATACGGACCGCTTCCATGGCCCGTTCGTGTTCCGGGAGGGGCCCCCATGGCCCCGATGCATCCTGCACCGTCCCGCGCGCCGCTTAGGTAGTGCAAAGAACGGATTTGGTCAACGCGCGGCGTCCACAGCGCGGCGCGAGTTGCCCCACGCACCGGTTTCGGCCGGGAAACGGGTTTTTCCTGAAGGAAACCGCACAATTCCGAGGCAGATCGCGAAAGCCGTCCAGAGGCTTATCCACATGGGTGACGCTGCGTCACTTCGGGCCTGCACCGTCGAGCACCTCCCGGAAGAGCCGTGCGGGCACGTGGCCTTCGTAACTGCTGCGGCGCCCGATCATCCGAAAGCTGAGGCCCGGCCCGGCCGCCGCCGCCCGTATGGCAGGCTCCGGCAGGAGGATCGCCCCGACCTCCTGGCGCTCGTAGCCGTAGCGCCGCCGGTCGACCCGGATGTAGGGCAGTTCGTGACCAAACGACCAGACGCTCTCGATCCGCGGGTAGTTGAGGTCGGACCGCGTGACGTAGGTCTGAAGCTCGTATTGCGTGACGTCGCCTTTCCGCAGATGCACCGCCTGCACCTGAAGCCGCGACCCGAATGTCGCGTCGATCATCGCCTTCGAGGAATAGCGGTAGCTGAGGCCGGTATGGCGGTCGGTACCCGACGCCGCGCCGTAGGTGCAGGCCGAGAGCAGGAGGACGAGGAGAAGCACGCGCATGGGTTAGGTATCTGGGCCGGCGATGGTTAATGCTGGCTTAAGGCCGCTTGAAACGAAGCAGAGGTCTCGCGGGTGCGCGGGCGAGAGCGGGACGTTCCGGGCCGCGCCTTTGAAGACCCGTCCCGGGCTTGGCCCGGGACCTCGGTCGGCCTGGCCGTCCATGGGTTCGGGGCCCCGGATCACGTCCGGGGCGTGTTTCGCTTTCGACTTCGGTCGCGCGGGCGAAACATCCGCTGTAGGCAGAAATTCCGCAGGCACACCGCTCTCAGGCTGCGGCCGCCGTGGGGTGAAGCAGAGGCGCATAGCCTGCTGCCAGAACCGCCACCGCCGGGGCCGGCGTCAGCACCGTCACAGCGCCGCGCGGCCGGTCGACCGGGGCGCGGTATCCCTCCGTCCGGTAGGGGAGGGCCCGGTCGGCAAGGAGCAGGAGCGGCCTGCCTTCGGCCAGGACGAGTGTTCCCTGAGGCAGGTGCGCCCCCTCGGCCCGGTAGCGAAGCTGAGCGCGCGTCCGGCGCACCCGCGCGCGGTGCAGCGCGGCGTCGATGTCGCCCGCGCGCGCCGGGCCGCCATGGCTTTCCGCCCAGCCGTCGCGAAAGCGGCCGAACGCCTCCCGGCGGCAGTAGGCGCAAGGGCGGTGCCCGGCGGCGATGGCCACCGCCTCGTCGAGAAAGAACAGCGCCGTCCAGCCGCGCTCGGGCATGGCCCCGTGATAGACGCCGCGCGGGTGGTCCAGTGCGCAGATCAGCCAGTGGGGGTGGCGCCAGCGTGCGACGCCGAGGGTCCGATCGGGCCGGTGCAGGATACCCCGATTGCCCGTAAACATCCCCCGCGCGGGGTCGGCGACGATCTCTCCGGTGGGCAGGACGCGGTTCTGGAGCGGCATGACCTCAGGTCATCATTTCCTTTGTGGCCGACAGCGTCAGCTCCGGGTAATCCCGCTCGATCCGGTCAATGTCCCACTGAAGCCGGGTGAGATAAACGACATCCCCGTCATGATCCCGGCTGATATGCTGCGTGTTGGCCGAGACGAACCTCTCCACGGCGTCGCGGGGCCCCGTCACCCAGCGCGCGGAGGTGAATTGCGTCGGCTCGAACCGCACCGGCAGCCCGTATTCCCCTTCGATCCGGGAGGCCAGCACCTCGAACTGCAATTGCCCGACGACGCCGACGATGAAGCCCGACCCGATCTCGGGGCGGAACACCTTCGCCGCCCCTTCCTCGGCAAACTGCATCAGCGCCTTGTCGAGATGTTTCGCCTTCATCGGGTCGCCCGCACGGGCTGTCTGCAAGAGCTCCGGGGCGAAAGACGGAATGCCCGTCACCCTGATCGCCTCGCCCTCCGTCAGCGTGTCCCCGATCCGCAATTGCCCGTGGTTCGGGATGCCGATGATATCTCCGGCCCAGGCCTCCTCGGCGAGCTCCCGGTCGGCGGCGAGAAACAGGACCGGGTTCGACACCGCCATGGGCTTTTTCGTCCGCACATGGGTGAGCTTCATGCCCCGCTCGAAATGCCCCGAGGCGAGGCGCACGAAGGCCACGCGGTCGCGGTGCTTGGGGTCCATGTTCGCCTGCACCTTGAAGACGAAGCCCGCGACCTTCGTCTCGTCGGGGCTCACCTGCCGGGGCTCGGCGGCCGTGGGCTGGGGCTCGGGGCCGAAGCTGCCGATCCCGTCCATGAGGTCCTTCACCCCGAAGGAGTTGATCGCCGAGCCGAACCAGATCGGGGTGAGCGTACCGTCGAGAAAGGCCTGCCGGTCGAAGGCGGGGAGAAGCTCGCGCGCCATCTCCACCTCCTCGCGGAACTGGTCGAGGAGCGCGGCGGGCACGTGTTCGGCCAGTGCGGGGTCGTCGAGCCCCTCGATCTTCACGCTCTCCGCCCGCCGGTTCCGGTCCGCCCGCTCCATCAGATCCAGCCGGTCGTTGAGCATGTCATAAGAGCCGAGGAAATCGCGCCCCATGCCGATGGGCCATGAGGCGGGGCAAACGTCGATGGCGAGGTTTTCCTGGATTTCGTCAATGATCTCGAAGGTATCGCGGCTCTCGCGGTCCATCTTGTTGCAGAAAGTCAGGATCGGGAGGTCCCTCAGGCGGCAGACCTCGAAGAGTTTCCGGGTCTGGCTTTCCACCCCCTTCGCCCCGTCGATCACCATGATTGCGGCATCGACCGCCGTCAGCGTCCGGTAGGTATCTTCGGAGAAATCCGAGTGCCCCGGCGTGTCCACGAGGTTGAACCTGTAGGTGCCGAAGTCGAAGGACATCGCCGAGGCGCTCACGCTGATCCCCCGGTCCTTCTCCATCGCCATGAAATCCGACCGGGTGCGCCGCGCCTCGCCTTTGGCGCGCACCTGCCCGGCCATCTGGATTGCCCCGCCGTACAGCAGGAATTTCTCGGTCAGCGTGGTCTTGCCCGCATCCGGGTGCGAGATGATCGCAAACGTGCGCCGCCGGGCGATTTCGGCGGGAAGGGCGGGAGCGTTATCGGAACGGTCGAGCATGGGCGCGGATATAGCCATCGGGGGGGGCGTCGGCAATCGGCAGGGGAACCGATGCAGCCCGATCCGGGTTTCCTCATCGGCCAGCAGAGGAGAAGCTCCATGAAACCCGTCGCAATCGGCGCCGCCGTCGTCGTCCTTGCCCTCGCCGCGTTCTTTATCGGCACCCAGTTCGAGGACGATCCCGATACCGTCGGCGAAGCGGTCGGCGAGGCCATCGACGACGCTGTCGACGCCGGCAACTGAGTTAGCGGTACCATCCCCTCGCGGTCCCGCCCGGTGTCGTGATCTGACCGCCCCGCGTCGCGAATATGCGCGGCAAAAGCCGCCCCGGCGCCTTAACGAGGCGCATCAGGGAGAAGGATGGGCGATGCAATATGCGGACCATCTCGAAGGGCGTTTCGACGCCGCGGCGGTGGCGGTCGATGCGGCCGGCGTAGCCGATGAAGGCTGGGCCGACCCCGAACATGGCGGGGTCACCTGGCGCGCACTCATCGACGCCGACCGCACGCCCTCGGCGGGGCTCACGGTTGGGATCATGTCGGTCGGTCCCCATGCCCGCCTCGCGCCCCACCGCCACAGCCCGGCGGAGGTTTACCACTGCCTTGACGGCGAGGGCTGGGTCACGGTGGACGGGGTCGATTACGATCTCCGGCCCGGTATCACCGTCTTCATCCCCGCCAATGCCGAGCACACCACCGCCGGCGGGGCAGGGGGCGTGAAGATCCTCTACACCTTTCCGACCGACCGTCTCGCCGACGTCGACTATTGCTTCTAGGGCTAACGGTCACGGCTTCGCGAGGCGGTTGACGCGCAGAGGGGTCCGTGGCAGAGTTGGAACATAACAAGAACATTTATTGAAGCTCGAGCGCCAATTTATCGGGAGGAAGCTCGCATGGAACTCAAAGACATCGCCAATGAACTCGTCGCCGGCTGCCGCGAGGGCCGGGAAGCGGAGAACCTCGGCAGGCTCTACGCGGACGACGCGGTTTCCGTCGAAGCCGCCGACCCGATGGGGATGGGCCGCGAAACCAAGGGCATCGAAGGCATCCGCGGCAAGCACGACTGGTGGAACAACAGTTTCGAAGTGCTCGAGGCGAACGTGTCCGACCCATACCCCCATGGCGACGACCGGTTTGCGGTGCGGTTCACGATGAAGGCCAAGAGCAAGGAGAACGGCGAGGTCTCGGACATGGACGAGATCGGCATCTACCACGTCGCCGATGGCAAGATCGTCCGCGAGGAGTTCTTCTACGGCATGTGACGACGGCGCCGTGGGGTGCGGCAGGCGGTTCCGGCGAGACCCGCCCCGGACTTGATCCGGGGCCCCGATCCCGTGATGCGCGCCGTGCGTCGAGGTCTGGGGTCAGGCCAAGGACGGGCGTGCCGCCGGAGGGCTGCGGAGCGGGGACCGTCCGTTTCAAGTGAGAAGGACTTTATGCGGCCCATACCCCCCCGCGCCCGAGGGGTGGGCCTCGGCTCAGGGCTCCCCGGCCCGGTGCACCCGGTCATCGACATCGACCGGTGGCGCGGGCGCGGCGTCGGATTTGCCCGCGTCCGAGCGGGTGAAGAGCACCGCCGCGCCGCCGAGAATGAGCGCACCGGCAATCACGATCCGGCCGATAAGCCCCGACCCGCCGAAGATGAACACCTCGAAGACGAAGGCGAGGGCGAGAAAAACCGCCAACGACCAGGTCATCAGATGCCGCGCGCCCTCGTCGCCGGGGGCCTCTGGCGCCTCGCCGCTGGCGATTGCCATGCCCGCGCCGACGGCAAACGGGATCAGCGCCCAGGCATAGGCCCAGCTTTCGTAGTGATCGAAGAGGTTCTGGAAGAACAGGATCGTGCCGATGGTCCCGATCACCATCCCCGGAACCGCCAGCCCCCGCGTCGCGTCCTCGGTCGCCAGCGCGGCTGCCACGAGCCCCGCACCGGGTGCGATGATGAAGAACGGCCAGAGAAACCGCGCCGCGCCGCCGAACTGCGCCACGAGCAGCACCACGCCCACCCCGACGAGGATGAAACCCAGAAGCTTGCGCCGGTGTTCGTCAAATCCCCAGTCCATGGGAGGTCTCCTTTCGCGGTTGAGGGTTGCGGGGGCAGTCTGTCCCGCAACGGCTCCTGGGGTGTTGACGCCGGTCAATCGGCCGAGCTTCGGCCTTGACATCGGCCGGTTTTGGCCTCCCGTTGCGCCACTCAGGAGCAGGACCGGACGGAAGGGATCGACATGGACCTCGGCATCAAGGGAAAGCGTGCGCTCGTCTGCGGATCGTCGAAGGGCCTCGGGCGGGGCTGCGCGGAGGCGCTGGCGGGGGCCGGCGTCGATCTGGTGCTCAATGCCCGCGGCGCCGAGGCCCTCGAGGCGACCGCGGCCGAAATCCGCAAGGCCCATGGCGTCGGGGTGACGGCCGTGGCCGCCGACATCACCGCCGAAGAAGGCCGGGCCGCAGTGCTCGCAGAGGCCGGCGATATCGACATCCTCGTCACCAATGCCGGCGGCCCCCCGCCGGGCATCTGGACCGACTGGACTCACGACGACTACATCGCGGCGCTTGAAGCCAACATGCTCACCCCCATCGCACTGATGCAGGCGCTGGTGCCACGGATGATGGACCGGGGCTGGGGCCGCGTGGTGAATATCACCTCGCAGTCGGTGCGTGCCCCGATCCCCGCCCTGGGGCTGTCGAACGCCGCCCGGACCGGGCTCACCGGCTTTGTCGCCGGCACCGCCCGACAGGTGGCCGAGAAAGGCGTGACGATCAACAACCTTCTGCCGGGCATCCACGACACCGACCGGGCGGTTGCACTCGACACCGGGATCTCCAAGGCGCAGGGCATCGACATCGCGACGGCGCGGAAGAACCGCGAGGCGACGGTCCCGGTGCGCCGCTACGGCACGGCGGCCGAATTCGGCGCGACCTGTGCGTTTCTCTGTTCGGTCCATGCCGGCTTCATCGTCGCGCAGAACCTCCTCCATGACGGGGGCGGGACGAACCTCACCATGTGATCGGCCGGGGCGGGCGTGTCACGCCCGGGCGACGAGGAGGTCTGTCGGCGGGTCGCGCAGGAACTCGGCGGCAAGGCTGCCCAGCGTCGCGCCGGCAAGCCCGTGCCGGGTATGGGCGCCGATCGCGAGAAGGTCGACACCCTTGAGGCGCGCCGAGATCACCTCGCGGAGCGCGCCCTGGGCGATTTCCGGCAGGGCGACGCCCTCGGGCAAGTGATCGGCTGCCCAGGCGGCGGCGGTATCGGCCGCCTTCCGCAGGGCCTCGGCCGCCATCGCGCCGCCCTCGTCCTGCACCAGCCCCCCGAACGGGACTTCCAGCGCGTGCACCGTGGCGATGGCGGCCCCCGGTGCGATGGCATGGGCGACCCGTAGCGCTGCGCCGCAGGCCGGAGAGAAGCTCACCGGCGCCAGCACCTTGTCATAGGCCGCGGCGGCAGGGTTGCGCACCAGCAGCACCGGCGTCCGACCCATCCGCACCAGCCGCTCAAGGGTGGTCTCCCGCAGGCCGTCGAAGAGGCCATGGGGACGGTGAAGGCCGAGCACCAGAAGGCCGGCACCGCATCTGCCTTCGTGCTGCAGAAGCGCATCGACGACCTTGCCGTGAAGAACGCGGTGCCCCGCTGCCGGCGCGCCGGCGGCCTCGACGAGCCGGTCGAGCGCGTCCTCCGTTCCGCGACGCAGCCTGTCCACGACGGTGTCAGGCCCCTCGTGGTCGATCACCGTCACCACCTCGACCTCGGCACCGAGGGCCGCGCCGAGCGCCAGCGCCCGCGACACCGCCCGGTCCGAGCGCTCCGAGAGATCGGTTGCCGCCAGTATCCTTTTCATGGGTCGCTCCGTTCCGGTTCGCGCCATTCTCCCGGCCTTCGGCACCGCCCGGGCTGACCCCGATCAGGCGCGCCGGGGTTGCGGGTGCCTTCCCGGCTTGATACCTCCCGATACCTGAGCAATCCGCTCAAGGATTACGCGAGGCGCGATGAACCGGGAGGCCGCTCCACCCGCCCCGTCCACGACCGCCGCCACGGTCCCGCGGCTGCGGCTCGACGGCGTCACACGACGCCTCGGCGGGCGGGCCGTGGTCGACGACGTCAGCCTCGACGTGATGCCGGGGCAGGTGACCTGCCTTCTCGGGCCGTCGGGCTGCGGCAAGTCCACCACGCTCAGGCTCATTGCCGGCATCGACCGCCCCGATGCGGGGGAAATCCACCTCGACGGAGACCTCATTTGCTCGGCCGCGCGCTCGATGCCTCCCGAACGCCGCGGCGTCGGGCTGATGTTTCAGGATTTCGCGCTCTTTCCCCATCTGACGGTCCGCGACAATGTCGCTTTCGGGCTGTCGGGCTCCAAGGCCGGGAAGGCCGCGCGGGCGATGGAGATGCTCGACCGGGTGCATCTCGGCGGCTTTGCCGGCGCCCATCCCCATGAGCTGTCGGGTGGCGAGCAGCAGCGCGTGGCCCTCGCCCGCGCGCTGGCCCCGCGCCCTCGGGTGATGCTGATGGACGAGCCGTTCTCGGGGCTCGACAACCGGCTCCGCGACGGCATCCGCGACGAGACCCTCGAAATCCTCAAAGAGGAGGGGACGGCGGTCCTCCTCGTCACCCACGAGCCCGACGAGGCGATGCGCATGGCCGACGAGATCGCGCTGATGCGCGACGGCCGCATCGTCCAGCGCGGCGCCCCCTACAACGTCTACAACGCTCCGGTCGACAAGGCGGCGGCGGCGTTCTTTTCCGATCTCAACACGATCCGGGGGACGGCACAGGGCGCGCTCACGGAGACCCCTTTCGGCTCGTTCCTTCTGCCGGGCCACCCCGACGGCACCGAGGTCGAGATCGTGATCCGCCCCCAGCACATCCGCATCGATTTCGACCGGTCGGGCACGGGCCCGAACCCCACCCCCGAAGACGGTGTGCCGGCGCGCGGCGTTGTCCGGCGCTCGCGCTATCTGGGGCGCGAAAGCCTCGTGGAGTTCCGGATGGACCATGACGGCTCGGTGCTGAAGGCCACCGTGCCGTCGGTGTTCCTCCCCAAACCCGGCACCGCGATGTGGCTGATGCTCCGCCGCGACCGGTGCTTTGTGTTCCCCGCCGAGCGCGGCGGTCAGCGGGGCGGATAAGGGCGGGTGGAACGGTCTGAGGTGGCTTCTGGCGTATTGCTGACATTGACGAGCGGGCACTGAGGCGTGCACGTGCGCCTTTAGCACCGCACGCCCCGGACTTGATCCGGGGCCTCGATCAAACGGCGTGCCAAGCCTATCGAGGTCCCGGGTCAAGCCCGGGACGGGAGGGTCTTGGGGTCGGGGCGGACAACCGAACGTCCACGTAAGGCCAACAGTGACCCACGCCCCGGATCTGATCCGGGCCCCCGATCCCATGGAGCGCACCACCCGCCGGGCTCCCGGATCAGGCCTGACACGGCGGGTCAGCCATCGGCCGGCTCGCGAACGTCACCATCAGCCCAAGACCCGACCTCCCGCAGCGCGCCGCCTGCGCTAGCCCTCCGGCATCTCCATCCGGATCACCTCGAACACCGCCCCATAGGGGTCGGCGATCACCGCCATCCGGCCGCCCACCGGCAGATCGAACGCCGGCCGGATCAGCGCGCCCCCGGCCGCCAGCGCCGCCTCCACCGTCGCGTCGACATCGTCGCTGGCGAAGTACACATCCCAGGTCGGAGGGAAGTCCCCCATTTCGGGGCGGATCGCCAGGAGCCCCGCGACAGGCTCGCCGCCGGCGTTGAGCGTTGTGTAGGGCGTCGGCCCCTCCATCGCCTGTGCCTCGACCCCGAGCACCGCCTCGTAGAACGCCGTGGATGCATCGACGTCATTGGTGGCCAGCTCGTTCCAGGTCATCGCACCGGGGATGTTGAAGACCTCCCCGCCATGCTCCGGCGCGGAGTGCCAGAGCCGCAGGTAAGCCCCCACATTGTCCTGGATGATCGCGAATGTGCCCACGCCCTCCTCGCTCGACGGCCCTTCGAGCACCGTGCCGCCGGCGGGCTCGACCCGGGCCAGCGTCTCGGCCACGTCGTCGACCTCGATGTAGGTCGCCCAGTGCGGCGGGACGCCCATCGACTTCAACTCATCGGTCAGCGCATAAAGCCCTGCTACCATCTTCCCGCCGAGGCGCTGGAGCGAATAAACCGCCCCGTCGGACGATGTCACCCGCTCGGCCTCCCAGCCGAAGACCTCGGCGTAGAAGGCCTCGGCCCCGTCGAGGTCGGTGGTGGCGCAATCGGCCCAGTTCGGGGTTCCCTGTCGCTTCTTTTTGTCGTCTGCCATCTTCAACCCCTCCCGTTGCCCGTGTCGCGGTTTCGTTGGACCATGACCGCGGGGCACCGGTGTTGACCGACGTCAATCGGGGCGGACAGGGGAGGTCAGATCAGCGCGAGATAATCCTTCAGCGTCTTGCCCGGCTCTTCCTCGAAGGTCTCGAAAGAGATCTCGATCGTTCGGATGCGGTCGACGCGGAAGACCCTGAAATCGGAGCGCAATTCGCACCAGGTCGTCACTGTCCAGACCCGCCCCCAATATTCCATCTGCAAAGGCCTGACGGTGCGCTCGGTGATCTCGCCCTTGATGTCCTCATAGGCGATTTCCACCTTCCGCCGGGTCCGGATCGCGGCGCGGAGGGGCGCCATATGCTCGAACCCCCGCGCGGCCTCGGCGAAGGGGTAGACGGCAAAGCCCCAGCCGGCCGACGGTGCGGTGCGGTCTTCGGGCAGCACCGCGTCGATCTTCTCCGACAACGTGGTCGCGGCGCGCTTCAGCTCATCGTCGGCGGCCTCGGCGACCACGGCCATCCCGAGATGGAGCGCTTCGAGCTCGGTGAGCGTGAGGTTCAACGGTGGCAGGGTAATCGGCGCGGTCATCGCATAGCCGAGGCCCCGCTCGCCCTCGACCGGCACGCCGGAATTCATTAGCGTTTCCATGTCCCTATAGACCGTCCTTAAGCTCACTCCGAGGCGCTCGGCAAGGTCGGCCCCCTTATGGAGCCGGCCGTCGCGGAGGATCTGGATGAGTTCGAACAGGCGGTCGGTGCGGCGCATGTCACTCCATCTGCCAGAGGATCGCCGCGTGGCGCAGAGTGATCGACGCGGGGTCGATGGCCGCAAGGAACGCGGCAGCCTCGGGGCGCGTCATCAACTCCGTAGCGGCGGCTTCCGCAGCCCCGAGCGACGTCCAGTGAACCACATCGGTCCAGAGCCCGTCGCTATCGACCGTCAGGGCCCGCGACAGCACGGCCCCGGTCTCGTCGAGAAACGGCGCGGTGGATTTGGCTGCATCGAGAAAGGCGGCCTTGTCCACACCGTCGATCAACCGGAAGGTCACGATTTCGAGGGTCGGCGCGGTGCTGTCGCCCCGGGCGGCGTCGGCGGCACCGAAGGCGAGGGCGGCGGCAAGGGCGGGCAGGATGGGTCGCATGGGTCTGGTCTCCGATTCGGGTGTCGATGCCCCGTCTTAGCCCGGCTCAACTGACACGAATCTGTCAGTTGTATTCACTTGCCTGAAAACAGGGGAAAATTCAAAGCCTTGGGCCGCCGAAAACGCGCAATTTCGCTTCCCTCCGGCGAAAGGCGCTCCTAGATGTTGCCCAAGTCATCCGAACTGGCAGCGTTTTTGGGAGAGATGCCATGCTGAACAACATCGGCCTTCCCGGCCTTCTACTGATCGCCATCGTCGTCCTCGTGCTGTTTGGGCGGGGCAAGATTTCCTCGCTCATGGGCGAGGTCGGAAAAGGGATCACCGCCTTCAAGAAAGGTGTCGACGACGGCAAGAAAGAGATCGAGGACCAGGCTTCGGACGTGGCGCGCGATGTCACGCCCGAAGAGGAAAAGGACAAGGCCTGAGGGCCTGACGCGCCATGTTCGACCTCGGCTGGGCGGAACTTCTGCTGATCGGGATCATCGCGCTCATCGTCATGGGCGACGATTTCCCGTCGATGTTCCGCACGCTCGGCCGCTTCACCGGCAAGATGCGCAAGATGGCCCGCGAGTTCACCCGGGCCATGGAGGAGGCCGCCGACGATGCCGGGGTGAAGGACGTCACCAACACGCTGAAATCCGCCGCCTCACCGAAATCCATGGGGCTCGATGCCCTGAACAAGGCCGCCGACAATTTCGAGAAATGGGAGGCTGGGACGAAGCGGAAAATTTCCGACCCCGGCAAGCCGGCGGCCGCGAAATCCGCCAAGCCCAAAGCCGACCCCGCCCCGGAGCCCGCCGCCGACACCGTGCCTGAGCCGTCCCCAGCCGCCGAGACTCCCGAACCCCAGAAAACCCCGGATGCCGGCCCATGAGCGACGCCGACGAGATCGAAGACAGCGCCGCACCGCTTGTCGAGCACCTGCGCGAACTGCGCCAGCGGCTCATACGCTCGATCATCGCCTTCGTCATCGGCATCGTCGCCGCCTTCACGGTGGCCGAACCGATCCTCCAGTTCCTCCTCGTGCCCATCGAGGAAACCTTGCGTGAGCTCGGCGACCCCTCGCCGACGCTGCAATATACGTCGCCTCAGGAATACCTCTTCACGCTCTTTCGCATCTCGATGGTCTTCGGCTTCGCGCTCGCTTTTCCCTACATCGCCTTCCAGATGTGGCGGTTCGTGGCCCCGGGGCTTTACCGGAAGGAAAAGAACGCCTTCCTCCCGTTCCTCGTCGCCTCGCCGATCATGTTCCTTCTCGGCGCGAGCTTTGCCCATTACATCGTCACGCCGCTCGCGATGGCGTTTTTCTTAGGCTTCGCCGACGTCTCCTCGATCTTCGCCAACCTCCTTGGACGGGTTGCCGAAGCCCCGCCCGACGTGCTTCTCACCGAGCCCATCCCCGAACCGCTCATCGTGCCCGAGACCGAGGAAGGCGTGCGCATCACCTTCTTCGGCAAGGTCAACGAAAGCCTCGATATCACGCTGAAATTCATCATGGCGTTCGGGCTCTGCTTTCAGCTTCCCGTCCTTCTGACGCTCATGGGCAAGGCCGGCCTCGTCACCGCGCGGGGGCTTGGAAAGATGCGCAAGTATGCCATGGTCGGCATTCTGGTGCTGGCCGCGCTCGTCACCCCGCCAGACGTCATCACCCAGCTTATCCTCTTTACGGCGGTCTACGGGCTCTATGAGATCTCGATCCAGCTCGTGAAGGCCGTTGAGCGCCGCCGGGTGCGCGAGCATCGCGAGGAGGGGGTGCTCGGCCCCGATGAGGACCTTTACGATTTCGAGGGCGATGACGAGCCCGAAGAGGACGCCAAGGCGTGAGCGACGAGGCCCTCGCGCGGATCGCGGCCGCCCTCGAACGCCTCTCGCCGCCGCCCCTCGACGCCCCCGACTTCTCTTCGGCCGCCTATGTCTGGCACGTCTCCCCCGATCGGCTCACCCCGGTCGAGACCGTCAACCGCGTCGATCTCGACCTCCTCGTCGGCATCGACCGCTCCCGCGACACGCTACTCCAGAACTCCCGCCAATTCGCCGCCGGGCTGCCGGCCAACAACGCCCTGCTTTGGGGTGCGCGCGGCATGGGAAAATCGAGCCTGGTCAAGGCGGTGCACGCCGCAGTTCAGGTGGAGCATCCGCGCCTCAAGATCGTCGAGGTCCAGCGCGAGGACCTCCCCTCGATCTCGCGTCTTCTGGGCCATCTCCGCGCGGCAGACGCTCGCTTCATCCTCTTCTGCGACGACCTGTCGTTTTCCCACGACGACGAGCATTACAAGTCGCTCAAGGCCGTGCTCGACGGCGGCATCGAGGGGAGGCCCGAGAATGTGGTCTTCTACGCCACCTCGAACCGCCGGCATCTGATGCCACGCGACATGATCGAGAACGAGCGCTCTTCCGCGATCAGTCCCTCGGAGGCCACCGAGGAGAAGGTCTCACTGTCCGACCGGTTCGGCCTGTGGCTCGGCTTTCACCCCTGTTCGCAGGACGAGTACCTCGCCATGATCGAGGGCTATGTCGAGGCCCTCGGCCTCGCCGTCGACGCGGCGACGCTCCGGGCCGAGGCCATCGAATGGCAGGCCACACGGGGCGCGCGGTCCGGCCGGGTGGCCTGGCAATACGTCACCGATCTCGCCGGACGGCGGGGCGTGTCGCTGGCGGGCGTCTCCGGTTAAGTCGGGATTCAGAGTTATCGCCTAGGTCGGGAGGAAATCCGCTAGGAGTTTAGTGCTTTGGAGACGAAAAGGCCCAGCGCAGGTCGGCGGAAGGACAGGCGGCTGCGGTTCATGGCCGCGCTCGGTGCAGTGGCGCTGGCCGGGGTGGTCGGCATCGCGGGCAGCGCGGTCTTGCCCGTGGCGTGGGCAGGTGTCCGGCCGGCGCTGGCCCTGCTGCCCGCCCTCGCGGCGCTCACCTCCTATGTCGCGTTCATGCGCCCCGCGCTGCGCGATCTCGACGGGGCGGCGGCGCGCCTGCGGGCCGAGCGGGACGGGACACGGGAGAACGCCGCCCGGCTCAAGGCGGAAACCGAGCGCGCCGAGCGCGCCCGGGCCAAGGCGGAAGCCGCGCGGCAGGCGGCGCGGGCCGAGGCGGCGGCGAAGTCGGACTATCTCGCGACCGTGTCGCAGGAGGTGCGCACACCGCTCACAGGCGTCATCGGGATGGCCGAGCTTCTGACCGAGACCGACCTCAATGACGAACAGACGGCGCTTGTCGACACGGTGCGCCAATCGGCCGAGGCGCTTCAGGCGGTGCTTGCCGATGTGATGGATTTTTCGACGCTCGAAGCCGGCGAGACCGAACTTGAGGATGCGCCGTTCGACATGCGCGAGGTCGCCGCCAGGTCGATCGAAGCCCATCTCGCCGAAGCGCGCAAGAAGGGGCTGGAGCTTGTCTTCGACGTGCCGCCCGAGCTGATGACCCAGTGCCGGGGCGATGGCGCCCGAGTCGGGCGGATGGTGTCGGTGCTCGTCGGCAACGCGGTGAAGTTCACCGAGCGCGGCGAGATCGTGGTGCGCCTGCGCAGCCGCGACCGTGGCGGCAGTGCCGAGATGTCGCTGGAGGTCAGCGATACCGGGATCGGGATCGCGCCCGAGGATCGGGACCGGATATTCGACCCGTTCGTGCGCGGCGACGCCCAGGCTTCGGAACGCTACGGCGGCACCGGGCTGGGGCTCGCCATCGCGGTACGGCTCGCCAGGCTGATGTCCGGCCGGATCGACCTCAGTTCCGAGCCGGGGCAGGGGAGCGTCTTCACCCTGCGCTTCGTCCACCGCATGCGGCAGACGGCCCGCGGCGCGGCGCATGGGCCCGACCTTGCCGGGCGCCGGTACCTCGTCATCGAGGATTCCGCCGCCGCCCGCAGGGTGCTTGAACGCCAGTTGACCCATTGGGGGGCGGAGGTCGTCGCGGTCGCCGGGGTGGAAGAGGGCGAGGATGCGCTGTGGAGCGATATGGGCGAACCGTTGTCCTTCGACGCGCTGCTGATCGACGCGACGCTGCCCGGGGGCGACGGCCCGGCGCTGGCGGCCAAGTTCGGCGACCGGGCCGCCTCGGTGCCGATTGTCCTTCTCACCCCGGGCGATCCGAAGGCCGCCGCGGCGGCGGTGTCGGACGGTCTGGCGGTGGGTTTTGTCCAGAAACCCTTCGCGACGGAGGAGCTCGAAGCGGCCCTCGCCGCCGCCGGGCAGTCGGCTGCGGCCGCTGCGCGGGCGGGCGGCGGGGCGGTGGCCCCGGTCGCCCCGGCGGCCGAGGCCGCACTTGCTCCGGCCTGTATCGTGGTGGTCGACGATAATGCCGCCAACCGCATCCTGATCGAGAAGTTCCTCGCCAACGAACCGATGACCCTCATCCACGCCCCCGACGGGGTCGGCGCGGTGGAGGCCTGGGCGGATTGGGCGCCGGACCTGATCCTGATGGATGTCTCGATGCCGCGGATGGACGGGCTCGAAGCCACCCGCCGGATCCGCGCGAGCGAGCGCGCCGAGGGCCTCGCCCGGGTGCCGATCATCGCGCTCACCGCCAAGGCAATGTCGGACGACCGCGAAAAATGCCTCGAGGCCGGGATGGACGATTACGTGGCCAAGCCGATCCGGAAGGCCGAGCTGAAATCGAAGATCACCGAATGGACGCGCAGCCGGCGGATGATCGCCTGATCGCAAGGGCGGGCGCCGGCCCCCTGGCCCAGGGCAGCCGCGCGACAGGTTCGCCCTGGGCGGAAGCGCTGGTCCGGCACCCGCCCGCCTCCCAAGCGGCCTCGGGGTGACCGCGGCGGCGCCCGGTCCGGCGCCGCCACGGTCTGCCCAGATCAGCTGATATAGGGCATCGGGTCGACGCTCTCGAACCCTTCGCGCACCTCGAAGTGGAGCATCGCCGGGTCACCCTCCCGCACCGTGCCGAGCTTCTGCCCCCGGGCGACGCTGTCGCCCTTTTCCACGGCGACGTTCTCGACCCCGGCATAGACCGTCAGGAGGTTGCCGGCATGGCGCACCACGATGATGGGAACCTGGTCGGTGTCCCGGGTGATCGCGGCGACGGTTCCGGCATCGGCGGCGACGACCTCGGAGCCCGCCGCGGCTGAAAAACCGACCCCGTCGGAGGTCCCCTTTTCGTAGCCGCGCGCGATGCGCCCCTGTACCGGCAGCCGCAGCTTGGTGGTGTCCGAAGCGGCGGTCCGGGTGTCCTCCAGCGCCGGCGCCGGGGGTGTCTCGACCCGCGCGGTGTCCTGGGGCCTCGCCTGCGGCAGGGGTTTCGCCGCCGAGGGCGGGACCGGTGCGGCCGAGCGCTCGCCGGGGCGGGCGACCTCGGGCTCGAGCGCCGCGACCCGGGTCGGGGCGGGAGGGATCAGCAGGAACTGGCCTTCGCGCACCGCAAGATCGGGGCCGAGCCCGTTCCAGTCGGCAAGGCTCGCCACCGGCACGTCGTAGGCCCGCGCGATGGAATAGGCGGTTTCTCCGTCGCTCACCCGGTGACGCTGCGGCTCGCGGCCGGTCGGGGCGAGAACCTGCGCCCCTGACGGCGCCTCGGCCCTGTCGATGGCCGCCCCCGCAAGACCGGTTACATCGACCTCGCCCGCCGGCAGGATCGGCCCCGTGGCGATGGCCCCCGTCGCCGGGGAAGGCTCGGCCACCCGGACCGGCAACACGATTGCCTCGCCGCCGCGCAAGGCGACATTGACCGGCAGCCCGTTGTAGCGCGCCAGTTCACCGCCATCGATCCCGAGCCTTGTGCCCACGTCGCCCACCGTCTCGCCGGGGTTCGCCACGACGACCTGGTAGGTCGGATAGGAGATCACCCCGCGGTTGTCCGGCAGGGGCCGGGGCGCCACCGCGCGCTGTGCCGCCGCCGAGGTGTCCCCCGAAGCCGGCGTGCGCAGGTCGAGATCGAGCCCGCCCTCGCTGCATGCCGCCGCCAAAAGGAGCGCCGCGAGAGACGCCCCGGTCTTCCATCCCGTCATCGACCGTGCCATGGCCCAACATCCTCAATATCCAAAGACCCCTTGTCGCCGGGGCCTTGTTGCCTGCTCAAGGGACGCCGGGGTCTTTGCCGCCCCGGTCTAATCCTGTCCCAGCCCCTCGACGAGGGGCACGAACCGGACCGGGCGAAGGTCTTCGTATTCATAGCCCCGATCGGTGCGCGTCACCTTGATGAGCTGCTGCACCTGATCGGATTGCCCGACCGGCAACACCATAATACCGCCAACGGCCAGTTGAGCCAAGAGGGGCCCCGGGGGGTCCTCGGCGGCCGCGGTGACGAGGATGCGGTCGAAGGGCGCCTGGGCTTCGAGCCCCCGCGAGCCGTCGCCGACAATGGCGGTGATGTTCGAAAGCCCGAGGGCATCGAACACCTCCTGGGCGGCGGCCACCAGCCGCCGGTGCCGGTCGATCGTGTAGACCCGGCGCGCGAGCTGCGACAGGATCGCGGCTTGGTAGCCCGAGCCCGTACCCACTTCGAGGACCTTGTGGCGGGGCTGGACGTCGAGCGCCTGGGTCATCAGCCCCACCACCGAGGGCTGGGAGATTGTCTGGCCGCAGGAGATCGGCAGGGGCGTGTCGTCGTAGGCGCGGGTCGCGAAAGTGCCGCGCACGAAGGCGCCCCGGTCGATGGCCTCCATCGCCTGGAGCACCCGGCGGTCGGTCACGCCCCGGGAGCGGACCGAGAAGAGAAACGCCATCTTGCGCTCGGCCTCGTCCATCAGCCCGCCCCGAAATCCCGGTCGAGCTTCGCCGCGAGCGCGTCGAGCGTTTCATGGGCGGTCAGGTCGGCCCGGAGCGGGGTGACCGAGATGTAGCCCTCGACATTGACCGCGACATCCGTCCCCGGTGCCGTGGGCAGGTGCTGCGGCCCGCCGGTGACCCAGAGAAACATCCGGCCCCCCGGCGAGGTGTGGGGGGCCACACCGAAGCTCGTCTCCGACCGCCAGCCCTGGGCGGCGATCCGCACGCCTTTCACGTCCGCCGCCGGAACGGGGGGGAAGTTGACGTTGTAGAACACCCCGTAGTCGCGGTCGTGCCAGAGCCCGTCGTCGAGGAGCGCGCGGACGAGGCCGGCCCCGTGCGCGCGGGCCGCCTCGAACGGGTCCTCGCGCGACGCGTTTTCGGGCCCGTAGAACTGCGACAGCGCGATCGAGGGGATGCCCTGGAGTGCGCCCTCCATCGCCCCGCCGACGGTCCCCGAATAGACGACGTTTTCGCCCGAATTGTTGCCCCGGTTGACGCCGGAAAGCACGAGGTCGGGCTTTGCGTCCTTCATCACTTCGTGGATGCCTGCGAGCACGCAATCGGCCGGTGAGCCCTCGGCGACGAAGCGGCGCTCGGACATCTCGGCGAGCATCGTGGGGTGGGTGTAGCTGATGCAATGGCCGACCCCCGATTGCTCGAAGGCCGGTGCCACGGTCCAGACCGCGCCACCCGCGCCGGCGATCTCTGCGGCAATGGCTTCGAGCACCTGCAATCCGGGCGCATTGATGCCGTCGTCGTTGGTGATGAGGATGCGCATCGGTGGTCCCCCGGGGTTGCGCCTTCCTAGGCGAGGCCGGGCGCGGCGGCAAGCGGGCGGCGGTTTCCAAGCGCGGAAACCGAACCTGGAGAACGCGGGCGTTCTCCGCCCCCTCAGCCGGTGATGTCGGGCAGAAGCCGCCGGGCTTCGGTGCCGGGGTCGGCGAGCGGGCCGCGGTCTTCGCCAGGGAAAAACCGGGCGCGCACGGCGGTGGGCATCGGCGCCGGGGTCAGGATCGCGACCTTGGGGCCCGTCCGCTCTGTCTCCGCCGCCCAGGAGTGCGCAAGCGCGATCTGAGCGGCCTTCGCAGCCCCGTAGACCGAGAAGAACTTCTGCCCCGCGCGCGGGTCGTCGAAGAACACCGCGCGTCCGTCGGCGGCCAGAAGCGCGCCGACCATGCGGATGAGCCGCTGGGTCGCGGTGACGGTGACGGCGAAGGTCTTGTCGAAATCCTTCGCCGCCGCATGGGGGGCGGGCGACAGGGGCGGGGCATGGACGGCCGTGTGCACCCAGAGCGCGGCCGGCCCCCAGCGGTCATGGACCGAGCGGCAAAGATGGGCGACGGCCCCTTCGTCGGTGATGTCGATGGGGGCGAGCGTCGCCGCGCCGCCCTTGGCCTTGATCCGGTCGTCGAGCTCTTCGAGCCCGCCCACGGTGCGGGCCACGGCGACGACATGGTACTCCGGCGCCAGCGCCTCGGCGAGGGCCGCGCCGAGGCCGCGCGAGGCGCCGGTCACGAGTGCGATTTTCGTCATCGGCGCCCCATGCCGCGCTGGGCCGCGCGCGTCAAGCGTCCATCAGATGGGGCCGGATGTCCTGACCGGCGGCAGCGTAGATGTCGAGCAGGTGATCGAAGCTAATCCCTTGTTCCTGCCAAACCGCCAGCGGATGCCCGTCATGGACGAAGAGGGCCGGGCGTTTGGACGGGTCCTCATGGGGGATGAGGTCGCAGGGCAACCAATCGTCCATCTCGACGCCGGGGAGCTTGTTCATCAGCCAGGCAAAGCAGCCCTCGAAGTCCGAAAAGCCGTCGGCCTGGCAGGCCGCGATCCAACGGTCGAAGTTCTCGGGGTTGACCGACCCCCACGGCCCAAAAGCGAACGTTTGATCGGAGCCCTTGATCGGCAGGGGCAGCAACGCCCGGATGAACCGGTGGGGGCCGATTGAACAGAGATCGCTCGTCAGCCTGTCATCGCCGACCTCGAAGCTCTCCATACCCCGTTCGGCCCGATTGCCATGGGGCCAGGGGTCGGGGTGGTCATAGCCCAGATCGAACACGCCCTGAAACACCCGGCCACAGCAGGGGCAGGGGCTGTCTTTGTCATTGAACCGCAGCCAACGGGGGTCGGTGGAGAGGTCGTCGGTCATCGCGGGGCCTATTCGGCGGCCTTCAGCGTGAAGCCCTTCTCGATCATGTCCGCCGGTTCCACCGGGTACTCGCCCGAAAAACAGGCATCGCAATAGGCAGGGCGCGCCGGGTCGCGGCCCTTGGCCTCGCCCACCGCCCGGTAGAGCCCGTCGAGCGAAATGAACCGCAAGGAATCGACGCCGAGATGCTCGCGCATCTCCTCTTCGGACATGGTCGCGGCCAGAAGCTTCTCACGGTGCGGCGTGTCGACCCCGTAAAAACAGGGCCAGGCGGTCGGCGGGGAGGCAATGCGGAAATGCACCTCCGCCGCACCGGCATCGAGGATCATCTCCTTGATCTTCCGGCTCGTCGTCCCCCGCACCACGCTATCATCGACCAAAATCACCCGCTTGCCGCGAATGAGTGCGCGGTTGACGTTGAGCTTCAGCCGCACCCCCATGTTGCGGATCTGCTCGGTCGGCTCGATGAACGTGCGCCCCATATATTGGTTGCGGATGATCCCCATCGCGTAAGGGATGCCGCTTTCTTGGGAGTACCCGATCGCCGCCGGCGTGCCGCTGTCGGGTACCGGGCAGACGAGGTCGGCCTCGACGGGCGCCTCCTTGGCCAATTCGCGGCCAATCGCGGCCCTTGTCGTATAGACCGACTGGCCGCCGAGGATGCTGTCGGGCCGCGAGAAGTAGACGTGTTCGAAGATGCAAAAGCGGGGGGCGGCGGCGGCGAAAGGACGGTGGGAGGTGAGTTCGCCGTGCTCGATCACCACCATCTCCCCGGGCTCCACCTCGCGGACGAACTCCGCCCCGATGATGTCGAGCGCGCATGTCTCCGACGAGAGCGCCCAGCCGTCCCCGACCTTGCCGAGCACCAGGGGCCGCACGCCCAGTGGGTCGCGCACGCCGATGAGCTTCGTCCGCGTCATCGCGACGATGGAAAAGGCGCCCTCGACCCGGCGCAGCGCGTCCTTCATCCGCTCGGGCACCGTGCGCTGAATGGAGCGGGCCATCAGGTGGATGATGCACTCGGTGTCCGAGCCCGACTGGAAGATCGAGCCTCGCTCAATGAGTTCGCGCCGCAGCGCCTCGGCATTGGTGATGTTCCCGTTATGGGAAATCGCCGCGCCCCCCATGGAAAACTCGCCGAAAAAGGGCTGGACGTCGCGGATCTGCGTCTGGCCCTTCTTGCCGGTCGTCGAATAGCGCACATGGCCGATGGCCAAGGGCCCCGGCAGGCTCTCCATCAGCGAGGCGGAGGTGAAATTGTCGCGCACATAGCCCATCCGGCGGACGCTGTGGAAGCCGTCTGCCGGGTCGTGGCTGACGATCCCGGCCGCCTCCTGGCCCCGGTGCTGGAGCGCGTGGAGCCCCAGCGCCACGAAATTGGCAGCCTCGGCCACGCCGATCACGCCGAAGACACCGCATTCCTCGCGGAGCTTGTCGTCGTCGAAAGGGTCGGTGGTCAGTGTCGCGCGGGCGGGGTCCGGCAGGGCGCTCATGGGCGATCCGATCCGTCTGGTGGCAGCCGGGTTAACACATAAGCCGCAGGGGCACCGGTGTCACGCCAATGTCACGGGATATCGCCTGCGCCCCCTGGCGTGCCATGCCCCTCAGATGTCGCTGCCGGCTTCTGCGGCCGCCTCGCAATTCGCGATCAGTTCCTCGTAGCGCCCGACGATCCATTGCGGGGCTTCCTCGGGGATGGCGTCATTGATGCGGTCTTGCAACTCCGCAAACAGCAGCGCGGTGCGGCTTTCATCGACCATCGGGATCGGGTCGCCGATCACCAGCCGGTCATAGACGACGAGGGCGACGATGACGAGCAGCAGGCCGCGGGCGACGCCGAAGAGGAACCCAAGGCCCTGATCGACCCCGGAAACGGCCGAGTTCTGCACCGCCGAGGAAAAGAGCGGCGTAAAGAGCGAAACGACGATCAGCGCCACCGCGAAGACGAGCGCGAAGGCGAGGATCATCGCCAGTTCGCAATTGCCGCCGAGGAACCCGTCGATGACGGGGATTTCCTTCACGAGCGGCTCGACGGAGGGGGCGAAGAAGAACGCCGCGATCGCCGCGACGATCCAGCCGCCGATGGCGAGGGCCTCGCGCACGAAGCCCCGGGAATAGGCCAGCACCGCCGACAGCACGACGACAATGGCCACGATCCCGTCTACCAGGGTGAAACCTTCCATTCCTGCCTCCCGCCGCCTTATCCGGCGCCGAACATGTCTCCGACGAGCCCTGCGAGATCGGGAAGTTCACGGACCCCGACACCGCTGTCGCCTGTTTTCGAACGCTCCGGCACGAAAGCCGCCTTGAAGCCGAGTTTTTCGGCCTCCTTGAGGCGTGTCTCCGTCTGCCCCACCGGGCGCAGGGCCCCTGATAGGCTGATTTCGCCGAAAATGACAGTGCCCGAGGGGAGGGCGATATCCTCGCGGGCGGAGAGTAGCGCAGCGGCCACAGCGAGGTCGGCGGCCGGTTCGGCGATCCTGAGCCCACCTGCGACGTTGAGATAAACGTCGAGGCCGGCAAACGGGATGCCGCAGCGGGCTTCGAGCACGGCGAGGATCATCGCCAGCCGCCCCCCGTCCCAGCCGACGACCGAGCGGCGCGCCTGGCCGGCTGGTGCGGGCGAGACGAGGGCCTGGAACTCCGACAAAAGCGGCCGGGTGCCCTCGATGCCGGCGAAGACAACCGTTCCGGGGGCGGGGCGCTCGCGGTCGCCGAGAAACAGCGCCGAGGGGTTCTGGACCTCCGTGAGGCCATCCCCGGTCATCTCGAAAACGCCGATTTCGTCGGCGGGCCCGAAGCGGTTCTTCACCGCGCGCAGGATGCGGAACTGGTGGCCCCGCTCGCCTTCGAAATAAAGCACCGTGTCGACCATGTGCTCGACGACCCTCGGCCCCGCGATCTGACCCTCCTTCGTGACATGGCCCACAAGGATCACCGCCGCACCCCTCGATTTGGCGAAGCGCACAAGCTCGTGGGCGGCGGCGCGTACCTGGGAGACCGAGCCTGGCGCGCTTTCCACCGTGTCGAGCCACATCGTCTGGACCGAGTCGATCACCACAAGCCCCGGCGCCTCGGCTTCAAGCGTGGTGAGGATGTTGCGGAGGTTGGTCTCGGCCGCCAGCATCACCGGGGCTTCGGCGAGCCCCAGCCGGGCGGCGCGCATCCGCACCTGGGCGGTGGCCTCCTCGCCGGAGATGTAGGCCACCTTCAGCCCCGCAGCGCCGAACCGCGCGGCGGCCTGGAGGAGCAAGGTCGATTTCCCGATCCCGGGGTCGCCGCCCACAAGCACTGCCGAGCCCGGCACGAGCCCGCCGCCGAGCACCCGGTCGAGCTCACCGAGGCCCGAGCCCGCGCGGCGCACCGGCGCTTCGGTGCCCGACAGCGCGCTGAGCCTGACCGCCGCGCCGCGCCGCGCCCCGAGGGCGGCCTTGCCCGGTCCGGTGGAGAGCGGCACGTCCTCGGTGATGGTGTTCCATTCGCCGCAGGCGTCGCAGCGCCCGGACCATTTGGAGTAGACCGCGCCGCAAGCGTTGCAGGAAAAGGCCGCCTCTTTCGCCATGGCCTTTCATGGCGCGGGGCGCACGGCCCCGCAAGTCGCTACTCGGCGGCGAGCCTCAGGCGCGGTTCGGGTTCGGGCCGGGGGGCGGGCGCGTCGATCTCGCGCCAGAGCCCGTCGAGTTCCTCACGCAAGACCGCGATCCGCGACCGCAAGACATCCTCTTCGAGTTCCACGTCGCCAAGCGCGCGGCGGATGTCGCGGGTGACCTCGTGGGCCCGGTCGATCAGACCGCCGAGCCGCTCGGCCTCCGCCTGGCGTTCCACGAGCATGGCTTCGGCATGGGCGACCTTTTCGTCCGAGTAGATGTCGGCGAGATCGCGGGCCTCGGTCGACATCTGTGCGGCCAGTTCCAGAAGCTCGGGCGCGAGGTCCTGAAGGTTCGGATGCCGGCGGAGAAACTCGAACCGCTCGCGCACCGCGTCGAACTCGCGGGCCATGGTGAAGACGCCGGCCCGGTCCGCGGCATGGGCCGCCCAATAGGCCCGGGTGACGTCCTCCATCCCGACGCGGAAGTCGCGGTGGGCCGCTTCGAGGCGGCGGATATGGCGCAGCCCCGGCGTCAGGGTCAGAACCGCCAGGAGCAGCACCGCCGCGCCGGTCTGGAGCGCGGGCCCGGCATCGAAGGCCTCGCCCCCGAGCGTGGCCGGCACCGACAGCATCGGCAGCAGCCCGAGCGCCCCGAGGGCCGTCCAGCCCGCCAGGGCGAGAAGGATCGCCGCAAGCAGCACCATGACCGCGCCTTCCAGCACGCCCCGGATGCGGAGAATGGAATCGTTCTTCTGGTCGTCCGGCGTCATCGCAAAAACCCCACCAAAACTGAAAAAAGGGCCGGTACTTACAACGTTACGTAGCATGTTTCTCCGCGCCGGTCGCCCAATGGCTGCGAACCAGTTTGTTTCCGGAAACAATGTGTTTACGCACGCTCAATCGTTGCGGCTCTTCTCCGCCCAGGACAGCGCCAGGGAGGCGAGGATCGCGAAGGTGAAGAGGTAGAGCCCCCAGGCGGTCTCGACCCGGCCGACGCCGACGCCGCGGGCGATGACGATGTAAAGGGCGATGAGGAAGATATCCGCCATCGCCAGCCGCCCCGCCCAGGTGATGTAGGGGAGCGCGGCCCGGGTGACGAGGCCGAGCT
Organism: Paracoccaceae bacterium; assembly: GCA_030066905.1. Taxonomy (GTDB): domain Bacteria; phylum Pseudomonadota; class Alphaproteobacteria; order Rhodobacterales; family Rhodobacteraceae; genus JASJAR01. The sequence goes on from JASJAR010000006.1 coordinate 45,108, forward strand.
GGACGGCGGCCAGGGCGAGGGTCTTGGCGTATGGCGCGGCGAGGGCCAGAAGGGCGACGAGGGCGGCGAGGAACGGGTCGGTCTCGCGGAGCGAGAGGAGCCCCGAGATTACGCTGATCTCGTCGAGCCCGAAGATCGGCAGAAGGCCCGCGCGCAGAAGCGGCGCCGTCCAGGCCACCGGAAAGAGCACCAGAAGCGAGAGGTTGGCGCCGATGAGGAGCGCCCGCGTCAGGAAGCCGCCTCGCGGCCCGGGACGAACGGCAGCGGCACCACCTCGCAGGCGTTGCGCGTCCGGAAGACGAAGTTCCGGCCGGGGGCCGACGGCGCAATGTCCTCTTCGAGCGATGTGGCCACCAGCAGGGGCTCCTCGAGCAGTAGCGGGCCCGGCTGCCCGGGTGCCGCGCGGCGGAACGGCGGCTCCGGGACCTGCGGTCCCACGGACGGCACCGCCGCGTCGGCATTTGAAGCACGCTCCGGCGTCTGTGTCACCCACATCACGAGGCCCCATGCGAGGGGCGTGGCGAGCGCCGAGACGGCGAAGGACAGCTCGGTCGGCACGCCGGCCACCGCGTCGCCGAGGACCCGTCCGGCAATGACCGATGCCGTGAGGCAGAGCGCCCCGTAAAGCGGCCGGTTGCGGCCGGTGGAGATTTTCATCCGGTGATAGGCCAGCGCGGCGACGACCGCGGGCGAGGGGACAAGAACGAAATCGACCATCAGGCCGAACAGCGCGGCAAAAATGCCCATGGCGTCGGTCTCCCGAGCACCCCGTCCCTCACGGGAGCATCGGTTAACGAACCGTATCGGTGCGTGTCAACAGAAAATCCGCTTAACACACTGGAATATATCGTTAAATCTTTGTTAACGTATGCCGCCGGGCGGCGGCGAGAATTCTGCCGGTCCCGGGCTTTCGGCGGACCCGGACATCCGGGCTTGCAGTCCCGCGGCCCGTCCACCGGAAAGACCCGTCCCGGGCCCGACCCCATGGCGCGCACCGTTCGTCGAGGCCCCGGATCACGTCCGGGGCGTCGGTTGCCTCAGACGCTTCCGACCCCTACCGCACCGCCTCGATCGGCCCCTCGGCACTGCCGGAGACGAACTGCCGGACATAAGGGTCCTCGGTGCTGTCCATTTCCGAGACCGGTCCGGTCCAGCGGATCTTGCCGTCGTGGATCATCGCCACCTTGTCGGCAATGGCGCGAACGCTCGACATATCGTGGGTGATGGTCATCGCGGTCGCGCCCATCTCGGTGACGATCTCGCGGATCAGCTCGTTGATGACGCCGGCCATGATCGGGTCGAGCCCGGTGGTGGGCTCGTCGAAAAAGATGATCTCGGGTTCGGCGGCAATGGCGCGGGCGAGGCCGACCCGCTTTTGCATCCCGCCTGACAGTTCGGCGGGGAAAAGGTCGGCCACATCCGCCTTCAGCCCCACCCGGCGGAGCTTCTCAACCGCGATCTCGCGCGCTTCCGCCTTCGGGCGCTTCAGCGAGCCCCGCAGCAGCCGGAACGCGACATTCTGCCAGACATGGAGCGAATCGAAGAGGGCCGCCCCCTGAAAGAGCATCCCGAACCGGGCGAGAAAGGCGTCGCGCTCGGCCTCGGTGACGTCCTCGCCGTCCAGCGTGATCGTGCCCCGGTCGGGGCGGATGAGCCCGAGGATGCATTTCAGCATCACCGACTTCCCCGTTCCCGAGCCGCCGATCACGACCATCGATTCGGCCTTGGGGATCGTGAGGTTCACGCCCCGGAGAACCTCTTTCGGCCCGAAGGCCTTCTGGACATCGGAAAGCTCGATCATGCGGCGAAGAAGAGTTCGGTGAGAAGGAAATTGGCAGCGAGAATGAGCACGCTTGCCGCGACCACGGCCTGTTTGGTGGCCCGGCCCACCCCTTGCGCGCCGCGGCCCGAAGTCATGCCGTAATAGCACCCCATGAGGGCGGCGAGGAACCCGAACACCGCGCCCTTGGTGAGCGAAGAGACGATGTCGTGCCATTCGAGGAAGTTGATCGTGTTGGTCATGTAGGTCGCGGGGTTGAAGCCGAGCCGCCCGGTGCCGACGAGGTAACCGCCGAAAATGCCGATGGCATCGCCGATGCCCACGAGCACTGGCATCACCAGCGTCGCGGCCAGCACCCTCGGCGCGGTGAGGTACTTCATCGGATCGGTCGAGAGGGTCACGAGCGCGTCGATCTGCTCGGTCACTTTCATCGTCGCGATCTCGGCGGCGATGGAGGATGTGACCCGGGCTGCGATCATCAGCCCGACGAGAACCGGGCCAAGCTCGCGCACCATGCCGATGGCGACGATCTGCGGCACCACGGCCTCGGCCGAGAACCGTGCACCGCCGGCGAAGATCTGCAAGGCCAGCGCGCCGCCGGTAAAGACCGTGGTGAGGCCGACGACGGGCAGCGAGAAGTACCCGATGGTCAGCAGCGCATGGCCGAATTCGCGGGGGTAGAACGGCGGGCGCACCAGATGGCTGAGGGTCTCGGCGGCGAAGATCGCGATCCGCCCCACCGCGGCCAGCATCCCCAGGATCGCCGCGCCGAGGGCGGCAATCGACCTCATGCCACGGCCCTTTCGTAGCGCGCCCCGAGCGAGGTCAGGATCTCATAGCCGATGGTCCCGGCGGCTGCGGCAAGATCGTCGACGCCTTGATGCGGGCCCAGAAGCTCCAGCCGGTCGGGCACCTCGGCCAGTTGGGTGACATCGACCGTGATGAGGTCCATCGACACCCGGCCCCGCACCGGGCAGGGCATGCCGTCGGCATAAAGCACCGCTCGCGGCCCCATCGCGCGAATGAGCCCGTCTGCATAGCCCGCCGAGACCGTGGCGATCCGGGTCTCTTCGGTCGCCGTCCAGGCATTGCCGTAGCCCACCGGTTCGCCGGGGCCCACGGTCCGGGTCTGGATGACGGGCACGTCGAGCCGCAGCACCGGTCTGGCCTCGGCAAAGGGCAGCCCGCCGTAGAGCCCGACGCCGGGGCGGGTCACGTCGTAGTGGAAGTCCGTCCCGAGCAGCGTTCCCCCCGTGGCCGCGAGCGAGCGGGGGCAGTCGAGCCCCGCCGTCATCGCCTCGAAGGCCTCTCGCTGGCCGGCGTTCATCGGGTGCCCGGGCTCATCGGCGCAAGCGAGATGGCTCATCACGAGGCGCGGGCCCCGGCCCATCACCGCCTCGCGCAGCCCCGCCCAGTCGCCCGGTTCGAGCCCGAGCCGGTTCATGCCGGTGTCGAGCTGGATGCCGAAAGGCCGGTCCGGCAGCGCCTCGACATGCCGCGCAATCTGCTCCGCGGAGTTCAAAAGCGGAATGAGATCGGCCCCGGCCAGCGTCTCCGCATCGCCCGCCATGTGCCCCGAAAAGACGTAGATCGCCGCTCCGGGCCCTACCACAGCCCGCACCTGCGCGCCTTCCTCGGCCATGGCCACGAAGAAACTCCGCGCTCCGGCCCCGGCCATCGCTTCGGCGACGAGGTCGGCTCCGAGCCCATAGCCATCGGCCTTCACCACGGCCCCGGTCTCGCAGGCCGCCCCCGACATCGCGTCGAGCGCCCGCCAGTTCGCCTTCAGCGCGCCGGTATCGATGGTCAGCCGTGCGGTTCCCATGGAGCGGTTCTGACAGCGCCGCCGGAGAGGTCAAGGCGAAAGCGCTGCCTCTCAGGGGTCGAGCCAGATGCGGCGAAACTCTTCCCAGAGCTTCTCGCCGATGAGGCAATCGTACTCCGCCTCGATGGGCTCAAACCCGGTCCAGCCACCGCCATCGACAATTTCGAGGACCAGCTTGCGACGGACGGCAAGCGCGAACTCCGACCAGTCGAGCACCGGGATCACGAAGGCGCCCGGGCCGCCGATGACGCAGGCGCGGTAATAGACGTCGAGATCGTCGAGATGCCAGGCCCGGCCCATTCCATCCCGCGTCATCAGCGGCAGACCGTTGATCACCAGCCCCTCGGCGATGGCGAGGTCGCGCGGCGCGGTGACGATGGGCCCGGCATTGTTCGGCCCGTCGCCGGAGATGTCGATGACCCGGCGGAGGCCCTCGTAGCCGTTCTCCCGGATCGCCTCGCGCGCGAAGTTGATCGCCCCCGAGATCGAGGTCCGCCGCATCGAGGGCGAGGTCTCCACGAGCAGCCGGTCGGCCACGGCCTCCGCCTCGGCGCGGCTCCCGATCACGGTCCAGTCGACGATCACCCGGTTCGCCCCATAGCCGGCCCATTCGACGTAAGTAACCGCGATCTTGCCGATGAGCCCCCCTTCGATGGCCGAGATCACCTCGTCCGAACGCAGCGCCTCGGCATAGCCGCGCCGCTGGATGTCGAGTTCCCGGGGCATCATCGAGCGCGAAACATCGACCATCAACGCCAGTTCGACATCGACCTCCTCGGCGGCAAGCGGGGCGGAGAGGAGGAGGGCGAGGATGGCGAGGAGACGCATGGGCGCGATGGTCCCCGCTCCGGGCGCCGGTGTCTACCGGTTTGGTGTCGGCACGGTGGGTTTGGCCTTGGGCAAAGGTCGGGCTTGTGCAGGAGGTTTGCTTGGCGGAACCCGCCCCGGACGCGGTCCGGGGCCCAGATCCAACGGAGTGCCAAGCCAATCGGGGTCCCGGGTCAAGCCCGGGACGAGTGGGGTATTGCGTTTGGGGCGTACAGATGAACATCCGCCCGAAGCCAAGAGCACCGAGACCCCGCGCCCGCCCCCGGCTAGCGCGCCCGCGCAGGACCTTCCTCCGGCCGCTCGATCAGCGCCTCGATCTCGTCGAAGACCGCCCTTGGCAGGGGCCCCTTCTCCCGCGCGCCGGCGAGATCGGCCACCTGTGCGGGCGTGCGCATCCCCGGCACCGGGATGGCGCCCGGTTCGAGCGCCCAGAGCCAGCCGAGCGCCCCCTGGGCCAGGCTCCGCCCGCCAGTCGTCAGAAGCTCCCGCACAGCATCGATCCGTGCCAGATGATCGGGGTTCGGCCGGCCCTCCTCGAAATAGGCCAGCGCGGTTTCGTCCCGCGCGCGCACATCCGTCGGCGCGAACCGCGTGTCCTTGCCGATCCGCCCTGCCAGCAACCCCATCGCCAGGGGCGAGCGGATGAGCGGGAGAAGCTCCGCCCCGCTCACCGCAGGCCGGAGCCCGTCGGCGCGGAAAAAGAGGTTGGCGGCGAACTCCACGGCGCGGTAGCCCGGCCGGCCGGCATAGGCGACCGCCTTGTCGGGGAAATCGGTGCTCCAGCCGAAGGCGGCGATCCGCCCGCGTTCGCGTTCCGCGCCGAGCCAGTCGAAGACCGGGGCCGCCTCGTCGATGCTGAACTCGTTGGGGTGGACGAGCACAAGGTCGATCCGCTCCCGCCGAAGCCGTCTGAGCGACCCGTCGAGCGCGGCCTCAAGGGCGGCAGGTTCGGTGACAAGCCCGGTGAGCGACCGCGTCGCGGGGTCGATCCCGATCCCCACCTTCGTGACGATCCGCGCCTCGGGGCGGTCCTCCAGCATCTCGCCCAGAAGCGCCTCGGAATGGCCCGTTCCATAGGCCTGGGCGGTGTCGAACACCCGAATGCCCGCCTCAAAGGCCGCCGCGATGGCCGCCCGGGAGGTGGTGTCGTCCGACGGCCCCCAGCCCACCGGGCGGCCCTCGTAGGAAAACGGCCCGCCGATGGCCCAACAGCCCATCCCGAGGCCCGGCCGTTCGATCTCGCTCCAAATGTCCGTCATCAGCCTTGCTCCTCAATGCTTTCGGAATAAAAGGAAATCTTCATGTCGAGGTAAGCCTCGCAGGCATCGAGCTCGGCCCGTTGCGCCGCCAGCCGCGCCCGATGCGCCAGAAGGATCGCCAGCCGCTCGGCCTGCGCCGCGGCCGCCTCCGCACCCGGCCCATGGGCCGACGCCGCAAAGCGCCGGACATCCGCCAGCGGCATGGCCGTGCGTCTGAGCCGCGCGAGCACCGAAAGCCACTCCACCGCCGCCGGCGGGAAGGACCGCCAGCCCCGCCCGTCCCTTGGCAGGTCCGGCAACATCCCCGACTTGTCGTAAAACCGGATCGTGTCGATCGACAGCCCGCTGGTCTCGGCGGCTTCGGCGATCTGCATGGGGCTCCTCCGTCATCTTTCAAATGACGGGCTAGCCTACTGGAGCAACTCCAGGTCAAGCAGGAAACCGCCCGGCCCCTTCATCTTGGCAAAAATACCGCGGGGGCTGAGGAACGCCCGGAGATCGGTCCGGTGGACCGGTCTCGGTGACGAAGGGTCGTCAGACCCCGAACGGGCCGCGGGCAGCGCCCCCACCGTACGCTGCCCTCACGGGGTTTCAACCTTTCGGCGCGATACCTTTCCCCGCGATGCGCATCGTCAGACGGCCCAGGGGCCGCTTCGTTTCGGCACACAACCGGGGCGGGGCGGTACCCGGTGACAGTGGATCCACTGCCTCACACCCGGACCGCTCCCAATACCGCCACATATGGCAGCCCAGACCGCCCCCGGACCATCCGGGCCGGCGGCAACAGGCGTTGGCGCGCTAGAAGCTCTCGACCGCGCCGTCCCGTTGCTGCCAGGGTTTGACGAGGTTCCCGAACCGGGTGAACCGCGCCTCGAAGGAGAGATCCACGGTGCCGATGGGGCCATGGCGCTGCTTGCCGATCACCAGTTCGGCGCGGCCGTGGAGCTTTTCCATCTCCTCCTGCCACTTCGCCATGGCCTCCAGATCGTGGTCGCCCGGCTTCTCGCGCTCTTTGTAGTATTCTTCGCGGAAGACGAACATGACCACATCGGCGTCCTGCTCGATGGAGCCTGATTCTCTGAGGTCACTGAGTTGGGGCCGCTTGTCCTCGCGGCTCTCGACCTGGCGGGAGAGCTGCGACAGCGCGATGACGGGGATGTCGAGTTCCTTGGCTATGGACTTAAGCCCCTGGGTGATCTCGGAGACCTCATTCACGCGGCTATCCTTGGCGCTCGCGGGCCGGACAAGCTGGAGATAATCGACGATCAGCACGTCGAGCCCGTGCTCGCGCTTCAGCCGCCGCGCCCGGGCGGCAAGCTGGGAGATGGGCAGGGCGGCGGTATCGTCGATGAAAAGCGGGCAGGCCTCCAAGGTCTTTGCCGCATCGACGAAGCGGCGGAACTCTGTCTCGGTCATGTCGCCCCGGCGGATTTGTTCCGACGGCACCTCAGCGGCCTCGGACAGCACCCGCGCGGCAAGCTGTTCGGCCGACATCTCCAGGGAGAAGAACCCCACGACGCCGCCGCCCACGGCCCCTTCGGTCCCGTCGGGGAGCTTGCCCTTCCGGTAGGCCTTGGCGATGTTGAAGGCGATGTTGGTGGCCAGCGAGGTCTTCCCCATCGAGGGCCGGCCGGCGAGGATGAGAAGGTCCGACTTGTGAAGCCCGCCGAGCTTTTTGTCGATGTCGACGAGCCCTGTCGAGATGCCCGCAAGGCCGCCGTCGCGCATATAGGCGGCATTGGCGACCTGCACCGCATCGGTGACCGCGCGCAGAAACGACTGGAAGCCGTGCTCGGTGCGCCCCGAATCCGAAAGCTGGTAGAGCGCCTGTTCGGCCTCGACGATCTGTTCGGCGGGCTCGCTTTCCACATCGACCCGGCCGGCTTTGTCGGCAATGTCGCGCCCGAGCCCCATCAGCGCCCGCCGGATCGCGAAATCGTGGATCATCTGGGCATAGTCGCGCGCGGCGAAGGACGAGATCGAGGCCCCGGCGAGCCGGACGAGATAGGCCGGGCCGCCGAGCTCCTTGAGGCCTTCATCCTCTTCGAGAAACGCCTTCAGCGTTACCGGAGACGCGAGCGCGTTTTTTCGCAGCCGCGCCTCGATCACCTCGAAGATGCGCGCATGGACCGGGTCGTAGAAATGCGACGCGTCGACGACGTTCGCCACCCGGTCGTAAAGCTCGTTGTTGTTCAGAAGCGCGCCCAGAAGCTGCTGCTCGGCCTCGATGCTGTGGGGGTCGACATTGGTGTCGGACCCACCCGGCTGGATCGTTCTGATCTCGTTCATACTGCCCTCGTTCCTCAGGCCTTCCGATATCCCGGATCGCGCTGAACGGTGCAATGAGGATATCCTGTGGACAGCCTGTGGCTGGTTTTGCCACTACCCCATATTGCGGTTGGGAGCGGCGGGGCGTCAAGATAAGGTCCAAGCCGCCCAAAAGATCGTCGCAATTCCGACGCACAATTTTTGGGCGATCACCAGAATCTAATGCAACCTAAGGCAGAAATCCGTTTGATCCCGGCGCGGCTCAGCGTCTTCCCGCCTGCCAGGCGTGCGGGTCTGACAGGAATGATTCGACCTCTCCGAGCGTCCCCTCGTCGAACGCTCCCCGGTCGCGCGCAACGGCCAGAACGTCCCACCAGGTGGTCAGGTGATGCAGCCGCACACCTTCGGCGCCGAGGCGGTCTTCGACCCCGTCGAAAATCCCGTAATAGAAGATCACCGCGGTATGGCCGCAGACTGCTCCCGTCTCCCGGATCGCCTCGACGAAGGAGAGCTTCGAGCCGCCGTCGGTGGTCAGATCCTCGACGAGGAGCACCCGGTCGGTCTCGCCCATGACCCCTTCGATGCGGGCATTGCGCCCGTAGCCCTTGGGCTTCTTGCGCACGTAGCTCATCGGCAAGGCGAGGCGCTCGGCGACCATCGCGGCGAATGGGATCCCCGCGGTCTCGCCGCCGGCGATGTTGGTGAAGGCCTCGAACCCGGCCTCGCGCATCACGGTGACGCAGAGAAAGTCCATCAGCGTGCTTCGGATGCGGGGGTAGGAGACGAGTTTGCGGCAGTCGATATAGGTCGGGCTCGGCAGGCCGGAGGCCAGCGTGAAGGGCTCCGTCGCGTTGAAATGCACCGCGCCGATCTCCAGGAGCATCCCCGCTGAGAGCCGCGCGATTTCGGTCTTGTCGGGGTAGGAACTCGGGATCATTGCGCCCTCCGCTGCGTGCCTTCGAAGGCACGTCTCACCGCCCTTCGAGGGGCGGTGCTATACCACCTGCCAGTGAATGTCCCGCCCCGGCGACCAGACCGTCACCGGCCCCGCCCCGGTCTCAACCCGGGCCGGTGGGGCGATGGGGGCGCCTTTCTGGAGCGTGATCCGCGCGTCATTGGGTGGCAGCCCGTAGAACCGCGGCCCGTTGAGCGAGGTGAAGGCTTCGAGCCGGTCGAGGGCGGCTTCGGCCTCGAACACTTCGGCCAGACAGCCAAGGGCCACGGGCGCGGTGAAACAGCCCGCCGCGCAGCATTCGGCTTCCTTCTTGTGAAGCGGGTGGGGGGCTGAATCGGTGCCGAGAAACACCCGCTCGAACCCGCTTGTCGCAAGCGCCACCAGAGCCTCGCGGTGGCGTTCCCGCTTCAGGACCGGCAGGCAGTAATTATGCGGCCAAAGCCCGCCTGCGAGGATCGCGTTACGGTTGAGCATCAGGTGCTGGACGGTGATCGTCGCGCCGAGGCTGTCGTCCCCTGCCTTGAGATAGGCCACCGCCTCGGCGGTTGTGATATGCTCCATCACCACCCGCAAGCCCGGCACCGCCCGCCGCGTCGGGTCGAGCACCCGGTCGATGAACACCGCCTCACGGTCGAATATGTCGATCTCCCGGTCGGTGACCTCGCCGTGGACGCAGAGCGGCAGGCCGATCTCGGCCATGACCTCGAGCACCCCGCGCACCCGGTCCATGTCGCGCACGCCGGAGGCGGAATTGGTCGTCGCCCCGGCCGGATAGAGCTTCACCGCCGTCACCAGCCCCGAGGCCGCCGCCGCCCGGACGTCGCCCGGGTCGGTGTCTTCGGTCAGATAGAGCGTCATCAGCGGTTCGAACGCGGCCCCCTCGGGCAGGGCGGCGATGATCCGGTCACGGTAGGCGGCTGCGTCTTCGGCGGTGATAACAGGCGGCACGAGGTTCGGCATCACGATGGCCCGGGCGAAATGCGCCGCCGTGGCGGGCAGCACCCCTTCGAGCATCGCGCCGTCGCGCAGGTGAAGGTGCCAGTCGTCGGGCCGCCGGAGGGTGATCTCGTCCATGTCTTTCGCTTAGCGCGGCAGGGGCGGGGATGGAACCGTACAAGGCGGCCTCGATCTCAAGGAGACGGTCGTTACGCCGCACAGAGCCGACAAACCCCGTCCCGGGCTCGACGCGGGACCCAGATCGACAGCGCGCTCCCGAGGGATCGAGGCCCCGGATCGGGTCCGGGGCGGGAGTCGCTTCTGGCCTCGAGGGGAGGTTCGTTTGTCCGCTCGTCGGATCGCAATGCTCCCCCGTCCCGGGTTTGACCCGGGACCTCGATAGGCATGGCACATCGGTGGATCGGGGCCCCGGATCAAGTCCGGGGCGTCTTTCGCCAAGGGCTGCCGGAGCAAAGCCCGAAGTCCCCTCCCGGCCAAACGCCGACCGCTGCAACCCGCCCCGTCCGCCTCCCGCCCGACCACAGCCCCGGCCAGCCGAGCCCCGTGCCCGTTTTTTGGGCAAACCGGCGCGGCGACCGGGCGATTGCGCCGCGGGATATTGCACTCGCCCGCGCCATCGCCCAACCTCGCGGCCGATGCTCGACGCCACGCCGATTGCCCTCCAACGCACCCGCGGGACCGCGGCGATCGGGTTTGGGCCGGGCGGGCGGCTGGCGTGGCTCTACCAGCAAGGCTCGGCCAAGGTCATGGTCCCGCGCAGCCATGGGGCGACCCCGGAGGCGGTGTTTCTCAATACCGCCGGCGGGCTCACCGGCGGCGACCGCCTTTCCCTGAGCGTCGACATCGCTCCGGGCACCCATATCACCGCCACGACCCAGACCGCCGAGCGCGCCTATGCCTCCGCCGGCGGGGTGGCCGAGGTCGACGTTACCCTCCGCATCGGCCCCGGCGCGCGGCTCGACTGGCTGCCCCAGGAGACGATCCTCTTCGACAGCGCCGCCCTTCACCGCACCACCCGGATCGAGCTTGCCGAGGGGGCCAACTGCCTCTTTGCAGAGATGCTCACCCTCGGCCGCCAGGCGATGGGCGAGACAGTGCGCAGCCTCGATCTTCTCGACCGGCGTATCGTCACCCGAGCCGGGGTGCCGCTGCTGGTGGAGCCGTTGCGCCTTACCGGGCTCGACCTCGTGAGCCGGTCTCCGGCGGGGCTCTGCGGAGCCCGGGCGCTCGCCACCATCGCGCTTGTAACCCCCGATGCGGAGGACCGGCTACCCGGCCTCCGCCGGGCCTTCCCGGACGCCACCGCATCGGCCTGGGACGGCAGGCTCGTCTGCCGGGCGATGTCGCCCGACCCCCACCGCCTCCGCCGCGACGTCGCGGCCATCGTCGAATACCTCAGAGGCGCGGCCCTGCCGCGCGTCTGGCAAATCTAGAAAGACCCAAAGATGAACCTCACCCCCCGCGAAAAGGATAAGCTCCTCGTCTCCCTCGCCGCCATGGTGGCGCGCGGCCGGAAGGAACGGGGGGTAAAGCTCAACCACCCCGAAGCGATCGCGCTCATCACCGACTACGTGGTCGAAGGCGCACGCGACGGGCGGTCCGTGGCCGACCTCATGGAGGCCGGCGCCCATGTTGTGGCCCGTGGCGACTGCATGGAGGGGGTCGCTGAGATGATCCACGACGTCCAGGTCGAGGCGACCTTTCCCGATGGCACGAAGCTCGTGACCGTGCATCACCCGATCCGCTAGGCTCTGGGCGCGAAAGGAGGCCCCCCGATGCTTGCAACCCTCATTCTCGCCGCCGCCGCCGGCTGGTTGGCGCCGAAGGCCGAAGAGACCGTCAAGGGCATGATCGAAAGCGTGCTTCTGGCCGAAGCGCCGCTGACGGCAGTCGAGCTCAGGCTCATCTCCTTTGCCGCCTGCCTCGTCGCCGCCGCGATTCTCTCGATGATCTTCGGCGAGCCCCACGCGCTGACCCTCGCAGTCGGCGCGCTTCTGGGCGTCCTCGGTCCGCGTCTGACCGCGAAATATCGCCAGTCCCGCAACCCCGATTACGACAGCTAACCCGTCGGAGACCTTCATGACCCGTTTCGTTCTTCTCGTTCTGACGCTGACCCCCGGGGCGGCCCTGGCCCATGAGGGCGCCCATCTTCACCCGCACGGGATCGAGTTCGGCCTTGGTGCCCTCGTTGCCAGTTTCGTCGTCGGCGGGGCCTTAGGGGCCCTGGCAGTTGCGCGGGTGAAGAAATGATCCCCGGAGAGGTAATGACCGCGCCGGGCGAGATCACGCTCAACGAAGGCCGCGACGCGATCACGCTGATGGTGGCCAATGCCGGCGACCGGCCGATCCAGGTCGGCTCGCATTACCATTTCGCCGAGACCAATCCGGGGCTTTCCTTCGACCGCGACGCCGCGCGCGGCTACAGGCTCGACATCGCTGCCGGGACGGCGGTGCGGTTTGAGCCCGGTCAGGAGCGCGAGGTGCAACTTGTGCCTTATGTGGGCGGCCGCGAAGTTTACGGGTTCAACAAGGGTGTCATGGGGGCGCTCTAGCCCCTGGCGGCCCCGGAAAGGAATTGCCATGCAGATGCCGAACCCATTGGATGCGTTCTTCAACCCGGTGAAATACTGGGCCGAGGTTTACAAGGTACAGGTGGAAATTGCCGAGATGACCCTGGCGCTCGCCAGCGTGGCGAACCCGGTGTTTGCGCGCGCGGTCATCAAGCGGGTGCCGGGCACGCCGCCCGCACCCCAGGAGGCGCCCCGCCCGGCCGCCCCTCGGCAGAGGCCGGTCGCGGTCGCGCCGGCGACGGCGGCGCCAAAACCGGCGGCCGCCGCCCCGGCACCGGCCCCGAAGATCGCCGCGCCCGTCGCCAGTCCGGCGGCCAAGCCCGCCGCGAAGCCGAAGGCGGCGGCGCCGAGACGAAAGGCGGCGACCAAGGCCGCGACGCCGTCGGCCCCGATGGCAAAGCCCGCCAGCGCTCCGGCTGCCAAACCGAAGGCGGCGCCGAAGACCAAGGCCGCGCCGAGAGCCAAGGCTGCCGCAGCGGCGAAACCGGCGACTGCGCCAAAGCCGAAAGCGACGTCAACCCGCGCCAAGACGGCGCCAAAGACCGCGGCGAAACCGGCCGCTACGCCACAACCGAAAGCGGCCGCAGCCGGGGCCAAGACGGCGCCGAAGCCGGCCGAGCCCGGAAAACCCGAACCCCGCCGCGCCCCGAGCCGCCGCGGCAAGGGGGTGACGCTGCCGCCCGATATGCCGCCAGCGAAGAAGGGGTGAGGGCGAGGTGAGAGAACGGTACCGCAAATGTGCCGAGGGCAGCGCCCGGCCCGCGGGGTTCGGCGCTGAAAGCGCCCACCCCGGGGGGGCGGGTCGGGCGCTGCCCGGCGGTGCCCGCCGGGCGGAGACCCAAGGCATATGAGCTTGCCAACTGCCTACTGCTGTTCGAGGATGAAGGCGGATCTCACCTATGTTTGCGACCAGCACCCGAACCGCTTCGATTGCCCAGACAATCTGATCAGCTATGACGAGATCACCGACAGCTACGGCATAATCGTCCACGACGGCGGAAGTTCGGTGATCAATATAGGCTTCTGTCCCTTCTGTGGAACTAAGCTCCGCGATCTTTCTGACCTGCTGTTCTCCGAACTCGACAGAATTGACCCCGACTGGGAATGGGAGACCGTTCCCCCGAAATACCGCACCGCCGCATGGTGGCGCGAAAGAGGACTCTAGCCCATGCCCACCCAAATCCCCCGCGCCGCCTATGCCGATATGTTCGGCCCCACCACCGGAGACCGTGTGCGCCTGGCCGATACCGACCTCATCATCGAGGTCGAGCGCGACCTCACCACCTATGGCGAGGAGGTCAAGTTCGGCGGCGGGAAGGTCATTCGCGACGGGATGGGGCAGTCCCAGAAAACCCGCGCGGAAGGGGCGGTCGATACCGTCATCACCAATGCGCTGATTGTCGACCACACCGGCATCTACAAGGCGGATGTGGGCTTGCGCGATGGGGTGATCCAGAAGATCGGCAAGGCGGGGAACCCCGACACCCAGCCCGGCGTGGACATCGTGATTGGCCCCGGCACCGAAGCCATCGCCGGGGAGGGAAAGATCCTCACTGCCGGGGGCTTCGACGCCCATATCCATTTCATCTGCCCCCAGCAGATCGACGATGCGCTCCATTCGGGGCTCACGACCATGCTCGGCGGCGGGACGGGCCCGGCCCATGGCACGCTCGCGACCACCTGCACGCCCGGCCCCTGGCATATCGGGCGGATGCTCCAGAGCTTCGATGCGTTTCCGATGAATCTCGCGCTCTCCTGCAAGGGCAATGCTTCGCTGCCGGCCGCTCCGAAAGAAATGGTCACCGCCGGGGCTTGCGCGATGAAGCTCCATGAGGATTGGGGCACCACCCCCGGTGCCATCGACTGCTGCCTTTCGGTCGCCGACGAGATGGACGTCCAGGTGATGATCCACACCGATACGCTCAACGAGTCGGGGTTCGTCGAAAACACGGTGGCCGCCATCGGCGGCCGGACGATCCATGCCTTCCACACCGAGGGCGCAGGCGGGGGCCATGCGCCCGATATCATCAAGGTCTGCGGGCTGCCGAACGTGATCCCGTCCTCCACCAACCCCACGCGGCCCTACACGGTCAACACCCTCGAAGAGCATCTCGACATGCTCATGGTCTGCCACCACCTCGACAAGGCGATCCCCGAGGATGTGGCCTTTGCCGAAAGCCGGATCCGCAAGGAGACAATCGCGGCTGAGGACATCCTCCACGATATGGGCGCGTTTTCCATTATCGCGTCGGACAGCCAGGCCATGGGGCGGGTCGGCGAAGTGATCATCCGCACCTGGCAGACCGCCGACAAGATGAAAAAGCAGCGGGGGCGGCTCGGCGAAGAGACCGGCGAGAACGACAACATGCGCGTCCGCCGCTACATCGCGAAATACACGATCAACCCCGCCATCGCCCACGGGATCGGTGCCCATATCGGGTCAATCGAAGAGGGCAAGCGGGCCGATCTGGTGCTCTGGAACCCCGCGTTTTTCGGGGTGAAACCGGAAATGGTGCTCATCGGCGGCACCATTGCTTGCGCGCAGATGGGCGACCCCAATGCCTCGATCCCCACGCCGCAGCCGGTCTACACGCGGCCGATGTTCGGGGCCTTCGGTGGGGCGCTGGCGGCCTCATCGGTGACCTTCGTCTCCCATGCGGCAAACGCCGCGGCCTGTCGGGCGACGCTCAACCTCCAAAAGGAGGTGCTTCCCGTGGAGAATTGCCGGAGCATCGGCAAGGCGGATATGAAGCTCAACGACGCAACGCCGGAGGTCGAGGTAAACCCCGAGACCTACGAGGTCCGCGCCGACGGCGAGCTTCTCACCTGCGAGCCGGCGACGGAACTGCCGATGGCGCAGCGGTATTTCCTCTACTAGGCGCGGCGCGGTTTCGAAGCCGCGCGGCAACTGCCGTCGACCCGCCGGTTTCCGCCGGGCGGGCTTTCGGCAACGGCCCGCTGTTGCGGATCGCCGGGCGGGGCGGCAGCATGGCCGAAAACATCGTGAGGCCCCATGTTCCGCGCCGCCCTGCTCCTTCCGCTCCCGCTCGTTGCCTGCCCGCAGCCGGTCCCTACGGATGTCCGCAGCGCCACTGCCGCCGAGGTGGCGGGTTGCGAATATGTCAAGAACATCTCCACCACGCCGGGGGTCTTCGGACCGCTCGCCCAGGCGGGGCTCGAAGACGCCCGCAACGCCGCGTTGCGCTCGGCGGCGGCTTCGGGGGCCAATACGGTGGTCTTCGACGAGGTCGAACCGGGCGCGCCGGTCTACCGGCTGGAGGCGGTTGCCTATCGGTGCTGAGGGCGGGGTGGTTCTGGGCTTGTGGTGAACTTCATGCGGCGCGCCCCGATCCAAAGCCCCCCGCGTCCCGGGCCTGACCCGGGACCCCGATAGGCTTGGTACGCCGGAGGATCGGGGCCCCGGATCGGGTCCGGGGCGTGTCTTGCCAGGGCTTTGGAGCACGCAGCATGAACGTCCGCCAAAGGCCAAAAAAACCGCCCCCTGGCGGTCGCCGGTACGGGCAAGCGACCGCCCCTTGCCATTCCCGCCGGGGCCCCGTTCTATCGCCCGGCGGAAAAGGAGAAACGACATGTCTCTGGCACGGGCGACCGAGGTCGAAGAGGGCAGCGCGGACGACCACGTCGCGCTCGATTACGAGGGCCGGTTCCTGCGCCGCCGCCGGCTGGTCTCCGCGTCCGGGCGCGAATTCCTTGTCGATCTCCCCGAGACCCGTTCGCTCGACGAGGGCGACCGCTTCCGGCTCGACGATGGCAGCGCGATTGCCGTGGTCGCCGCCCCCGAGCCGCTCTACGCGGTCACCGGGGCCAACCTCGCCCGGCTCGCCTGGCATATCGGCAACCGCCATACGCCGGCCCGGATCGAGGCGGAGCGTATTCTCATTCGCGCCGATCATGTGCTCAGACGGATGATCGAGGGGCTCGGCGGTACCGTCGAGGACCTCAACGGCCCGTTCCAGCCCGAGGGCGGCGCCTACGGCACCGGCCGCACGTTGGGCCATTCCCACGGCGACGACCACGACCACCATCATAGCCACCATGTCTGACGGCGACCTTCTGACCTTGCAGCAATGGCTCTCGCCGGCCTTCCCGGTGGGGGGCTTTGCCTGGTCCCATGGGCTGGAGACGGCCATTTCCTCGGGCGCGGTGGGCGATGCCGATGCGCTCTTCGCCTGGCTCGAAACCGTCATCTCGGCGGGCTCGGGGGCTGCGGATGCCACGCTTCTTGCCGCCGCGATGGCGCCCGGGGCGGATACCGACGCGCTGGCGCTGCTCGCCGCCGCCCTGGCGGGGTCGGGGGAACGGGCGGCCGAAACCGACGCCCAGGGGGCGGCCTTCACGACGGCCGCGAACGCGCTGACGGGAAAAGACTTTCCGCCCGCGCCGCTTCCGGTCGCGGTCGGCCGGGCGGCCCGGGGGCTCGATCTTGCGCCGACGACGGTCGCTGCGCACTATCTTCAGGCTTTTGCGGCCAACCTCGTCTCGGCGGCAGTGCGCTTCATCCCGCTCGGGGCCACCGAGGGGCAGGCGGTGCTCCAGCGCCTGCGGCCCACGGTGCTCGACACCGCCGCCCGGGCCGCGGCGACCGCGCCCGGGGACATCGCTCTCGCTCAACCCGCGGCCGATATCGCGAGCCTCGCTCATGAAACCCTGCCTGTGAGGATCTTCCGCTCATGACCCAGAAAAACGGCCCCCTCCGCGTCGGCATCGGCGGCCCCGTGGGCGCGGGTAAGACGACGCTCACCGGCGAGCTCTGCAAGGTGCTGGCCGGACGCTATTCGGTCGCGGTCGTTACCAACGATATCTACACCCGCGAAGACGCCGAGGCGCTAACCCGGGCGCAGATCCTGCCCGCCGAGCGGATCAGGGGCGTCGAGACCGGGGGCTGCCCCCATACCGCGATCCGCGAAGACGCCTCGATCAACATCGCCGCGGTGGCCGACCTTGCCGAAACGTTCCCCGATCTCGATCTCGTTTTCGTCGAATCGGGCGGCGATAATCTTGCGGCCACCTTCTCGCCGGAACTTGCCGACCTCACGGTCTATGTCATCGACACCGCCGCCGGGCAGGACATCCCCCGAAAGCGCGGGCCGGGGCTCGCGAAATCGGACATTCTCGTCGTGAACAAGACCGATCTTGCCCCCCATGTTGGGGTCGATCTGGACCTGCTCGAAACCGACACCCGGGCGGCGCGGGCAGGGCGGCCCTATGTACTGGCCAATCTGCGCGGCGGGCAAGGGGCGCGGGAGGTCGCGGCGTTTCTGATCTCCGAGGGCGGGCTATGAGCCGCCGGCGACCACGCGCGGCTTCGGCGGGCTCGGCAGGCGGCGGCCCGATTTCGCAAGTGCGGCCTCGGCGTCTTCGAGCACCTTGGCAAAGCGCGGCACAGGCTGGCGCCTCAGCGCGGCGCGGGCGAAGAGCCCGGTGAGATAGGGCCGGTCGGCGGCCAGCACCCGGGCCATGGCGGCCCGGAGCCAGGGCGTGTGCGCGCGGCGGCGCCTTAAGGCTGCGTGAAACGAGATCGGGGCGAGCCCGCCGGCGGCGGCGTCTTCGAAGACCCGCTCGAGAACGCCCATGGCGCGCAGGTCGGCGTCGATCGCGCCCGCCCCGCCCCGCCGGTAGAGGATCTGGTGGACATGGGCGCCGCCGAAGAGGGCGGCATGCATCGCGTCCTCGGTCTCGGCGGGGTCGTGGACGATATAGGCGGTGTCGGCGGCATCGAGCATGTCGGGAGCGTAGCCGTAGCGGGAGGTGAAATCCTTGCCGCGTTTGTCGGTGAACCGCTCGTCCCACCGGGCGCGGGCGGGCGAGAGCGTCGCCTGAGGGGCAACGGCGATCACCGCAGCCCCGGGAGCGGCCACCGAATAGGCCGCGGCCGCGTAGCCGCCCATGCCTGCGCCGTAGAAGACGACGCGGTCGAACTCCTCGAAGAACCCGCTGTCGATCTGCCGGTCGAAGAAGCGCCAGACATGGGGGCTGCGGAACCAGGTCTCGCGGCGGGCGATCAGCGACAGATGCGACCAGCCGCGCGGGTCGGCGAATTCGAACCCAAGCGGCGCACCGTCGGGCGCGCCGGCACGGATATGGGCGAGGCTTTCGAAGGTCACCAGAAGCACCCGGCTTCCATTGTCGCCGAAGACGGCGACGTGTTTCTTGCCGAGAGCGGAGTAATAGCCCCGCTCGGTGCCGATTTCGTCCATCCGGTCGAGCCATTCGGCGTCGGAAAGCGTATCGGGAAGGTGCAGTTTCTCTGGCATCGGGAACTCGTGACTCACAGCCGTCACTCTACGGCGGGAAGGCCAGACCCCGCAACGGGACGCTGCGGCTCTTGTGCCCGGCGCGGCACCCGGGCCAGATGGAGGGAGGAGATCGCCCATGACAGCCGCCTTTGACGCCATCCTGGAAACAGCGCTCGCCTGGCACGAGGCCGGGACCGGGGCGGCGCTGGCCACGGTCGTGGAAACCTGGGGCTCTGCGCCCCGGCCGGTGGGGGCCCAACTCGCTGTCAGCGGGGCCGGGGAGATGGCCGGGTCCGTCTCGGGCGGCTGCGTCGAAGGCGCGGTGGTGGCCGAGGCGGCCGACGTGCTGGCCACGGGGCAGGCGAAGCTCCTCGAATACGGGGTGTCAGACGACGATGCTTTCGCGGTCGGCCTTGCTTGCGGCGGGACGATCCGGGTGCTTCTGGAGCCCGTCGGGGCGGCGCTGACGGCGGCGATGCTGCGCGACATTCTCGCCGCCCGGGCCGGCCGGCGGCCGGTGGCCTATGTCGCCGACACCGCCGGGCCGTCCCGGCGGCTGGGCGATGCGTCGGAGTTTCCCGAGCGGTTTCGCGCGGACCGGTCGGGCTTTGAGGCAGACGGCCGGACCTTCGTTCAAATCCACAACCCGCCCCTGCGGCTGGCGGTGGTGGGGGCGGTGCATATCGCCCAACCGCTCGTGGCGATGGCCCGGCTTGCCGGTTACGACGTGACGCTCATCGACCCTCGCGACGCCTTTGCCTCGGAGACCCGGTTTCCGGGCGAGAGGCTGGTGCACGACTGGCCCGACGAGGCCCTTGGCAATCTCGGGCTCGATGGTCGGACGGCCGTCGTGACGCTGACCCACGACCCCAAGCTCGACGACCCCGCGCTCCGGGCCGCGCTTGCCTCGGAGGTGTTCTACATCGGTGCGCTCGGCTCGACGCGGACCCATGGCAAGCGGGTGGCGCGTCTCGGGGAGGCGGGGGTCGGCGAGGCGGAGATCGCGCGCATCCATGCCCCCGTCGGGCTCGATATCGGTGCCAGGAGCCCGGCCGAGATCGCGATTTCGATCCTGGCCGAGATCACCGCGACGCTGAGGCGTGGTTGATGGAATTCGGCCCGGTGCCCCTGTCGCAGGCCGAGGGGGCGATCCTTGCCCATTCCGAGACCCTACCCGGCGGGCGGCTCCGGAAGGGCCGGGTGCTCACCGCAGACGACGTCGCGCGGCTGGCCGAGACCGGGGTCGCGGAGGTGACCGTCGCACGGCTCGGCTCCGGCGACGTGCACGAAGATCCCGCTGCAAGCGCCGTCGCGGCCGCATTGGTGCCGAACCCGGAGCGGGCCGGTCTGCGCCTCGGGCCTGCGGCGACCGGACGTGTGAACCTCTTTTCCGATGTCGTCGGCGTCGCCGAGATCGACCGTGCGGCCATCGACGCGGCGAACCGGGTCGATCCCGGTATCACCATCGCCACCGTTCCCCAGTGGCAGCGGATGGCGCAGGGCGGGATGGTCGCGACGGTGAAGATCATCCCCTACGCCGTCTCCCGCGATGCCCTTGACCGCGCGGTCGCGGCCGCGGTCGCGGCGATCGCCATGCGCCCGGTGGCCGTGGCGACCGCGAGCCTCATTCAGACGCGCATCGGTGACGAGGATGGCGAAAAGGGCCACCGCGCAATCCACAAGCGCCTTGAAGCCCTCGGGGTGGCGCTCGAACCGAAGGTGCTGGTGCCGCATCGGACGGAGGCCCTCGCGGAGGCCGTTCGGGCGGTCACCGGCGAGGTGATCCTGATCCTCACGGGCTCGGCGACCTCGGACATCCGCGACACCGCGCCCGAGGCTTTGCGGGCCGCCGGGGGCGAGGTCGTCCATTTCGGGATGCCCGTCGACCCCGGAAACCTTCTTTTTCTTGGCCGCCTTGGGTCGAAGCCGGTGATCGGCCTGCCGGGCTGCGCCCGCTCGCCAGCGCTCAACGGGGTCGACTGGGTGCTCGAACGGGTAGTCTGCGGGGTTGTGGTGAGCGGGGCGGATATCCAGGCCATGGGGGTGGGCGGGCTTTTGAAGGAGATCCCCGAGCGGGGCCGGCCGCGGGAGGGGTGAGACGAAAAAGCCCCCGAAAACGGGGGGCTTGTCGTCCATCGTGACGCAGCGGCTTACTTTGAGGGCCCGATCATCATCACCATCTGGCGGCCTTCCATCTTCGGCATGTTCTCGACCTTGCCGAGTTCCTTGATGTCTTCTGCCACCCGTTCGAGCAATTCGCGCCCGAGGTTCTGGTGCGCCATCTCGCGGCCGCGGAACCGCATCGTCACCTTCACCTTGTCGCCCTTTTCGAGGAACTTCACGACGTTGCGCATCTTGACGTCGTAATCGTGGGTGTCGGTGTTAGGGCGGAACTTCACTTCCTTGACCTGAATGGTCGTCTGTTTCTTCCGCGCCTCGCTTTCGCGCTTCTGGGTTTCGTATTTGTACTTGCCGAAATCCATGATCTTGCAGACCGGCGGGGTCGCGTTCGGCGAGATCTCGACGAGGTCGAGCCCGGCGTCCTCGGCCATCTGCATGGCCCGGGCGGGGCTCACGACGCCGACGTTTTCGCCCTCCGCGCCGATCAGGCGAATCTCGGGCGCGCGGATGCGGTCGTTGACCCGAGGGCCGGTGTCACGCACCGGGGGCGCGTTGTGGGGTCTTCTGGCGATGGGAGTCGTCCTTTTTCGGTTGATCCAGAGGCTTTGACACGTAGCAAGCGGCTCGCGCCGGTTCAACCGGGATCGGCGCCCTGACGGGCGAATGAATCGGCCATCTCCCGCCGGTCGGGACGGGGCGGACCGGAGCCGGTGGACCTCGGCCGCCGACGGCCATATTGACGACCGTTGTCATTAACCAAGGGTGGACCCCATGAATAGATCGATCCTTTTGATCCTCGCGCTCCTCGTTGTCGGGGTGGGCGGCTACCTGCTGCTGGGGCAGGGCGGGGAGACCCCGGAGCCCGTGGCGGACGCCATTGAAGAGGCCGGCGATGCGGCGGGCGACGCCGCCGATGCCGCAGGCGAAGCGGCGGGCGATGCCGCGGGCGCGGTGGAAGAGGCTGCAGATGCGGCCACCGAGGCCGCCGAGGACGCCATGGAGAGCGCGACCGAGGCGGCGGGCGATGCGGTCGACGCCGCGACCGAGGCGGCCGACGGCGCCACGGAGGCCGCGACCGAGACCGGCGAGGCGGCGATGGAGGCGGCAGTGGACGCTGCCGGCGATGCCGCAGAGGCAACCGGCGAAGCGGTGGATACGGCAACGGAAGCTGCCGACGACGCAACGGACGCCGCGAGCGAGGCCGCGGACAGCCTGATCCCTGACTACCTCACGGCCGACGGGTTCGATGCCGACCGCGCCCGCGCCGCGCTCGACGACTCTGACGTGGGCACCGTGGAAAAGGCGGCGCTTCAGGCCGCGATTGCCGCTGCCGAGGCGGACCCCGCGCTGGTCGGCGACCTCATCGAGCGGCTCCAGAGCGCGCTCGGCTTCTGAAAGGCGCGCGGGCCGGGCGGCGCTTGCTGCCCGGCCCGCGATTCGCAAAGGCTTGGGCGACCGTTGAGGTCCGGCGTGGAGCGTTCACCGTGCTCGCGTTCCAGACGTCGATGGCGAAACGCGCCCCGGGCCCGATCCGGGGTCCCGAGTCGACGGCGGGCACCGCCCGTCGAGGTCCCGGGTCAGGCCCGGGACGGGTCTTGGCTTTGATGTCGTGAGGTCGGCGCGGTCGCGCCGTCTACCCGACGAAGGCCTTTTCAACCACGTATTCGGCGGGCTCCGAGTTCGCCCCTTCGCGGAGCCCATAGCCTTCGAGGATTTCCTTCAGATCGAGGTTGAGCCCGATCGAGCCGCAGACCATCGCGCGGTCGGTGTCGGGCGACATGCCCTCGGCGAGACCGAGATCGCGGAAGAGCTCGCCCGATTTCAGTAGGTCGGTGACGCGCCCCATCTTCGGGCTCTCCTCACGGGTGGTGGTGGGATAGTAGGTGAGCTTTGCGAGCCCCTCCGCACCGATCAGCTCGGCAAACAGTTCGTCGGTGCGGATCTTCTCGATGATCTCCCCCGAATAGGTCAGTTCCGCGACGTCTCGGCAGGTATGGGTGACGATGACCTGGTCGTAATCCTCATATGTCTGCGGGTCCCGCAAAAGCGAGGAGAAAGGCGCGAAGCCGGTGCCGGTGGCGAAGAGCCAGAGCCGCTTGCCGGGCAGGAGCGCGTCATGGACCAGCGTGCCCACCGGTTTGGGCCGGAGGATCACCTCGTCGCCGGGCTCGATATGCTGGAGCTTCGAGGTCAGCGGGCCGTCCTGCACCTTGATCGAGTAGAACTCGAGCTCGTCGTCCCAGGACGGCGAGGCGATGGAATAGGCCCTGAGGAGCGGCTTTTGCTTGCCCGTCCTGGGGTCCGCATCGCCCATAAGGCCGATCATCACGAATTCGCCGGAGCGGAACCGCAGGCTCGCGGGCCGGGTCGTCTTGAACGAAAACAGCCGGTCGGTGTAGTGGCGGACCTCGGTCACGGTCTGGGCGTCGGGCAGGGTCACTTTGGCGGCGGCGGCTTGGGTCACGGGGGTTTGCTCGGTCATGATGTCAGGGCGGTGCCCGGATGGCACCGGCTCTCCTCTTAAGCGTTGATCTCAGTCAGTTAAAGGTCAGCCTCGGAGGGCGGCGCGGTAATCGTGCGCCTGCCAGTCGGCGCGGGCGCGCCACTGGTCCTCCGGCTGGCGGCGGGCGAGGTCGTCGGTGATTTCCACCTCGTCGAACCCTGCGCGCCTTGCCATGGCATATTGGTCGGCGATCACATGGCCTTTCGCGCGGAGCCGGCCTTTGTAGCCCATGCGCCGCAGGATCGCTGCCAGCGTGAAACCGCGTCCGTCGGCGAAGGAGGGGAAGTCGACGCGGATGAGGTCGAGGCCCGTCAGCCGGTCGGCCAGCGCGGCGGGATCGGCGTCGGAGGCCAGATCGACCGCCCGGGTGCCGTCGTTGGCGGGTAGCTCGGCGAGCGGGACGATCGGGTGGGCCCAGTCGTCGGGCATGAAGCCCTGGTCGGTCACAAGCGTCACGGGGTGTCCTTTCCGGCGCGCACGAGCTTGCCGTTCTCGAAATGGATGCCGCATTCGTCCTTCGACTTGCCCCGCCAGCGGCCCGCGCGGGGGTCTTCGTCGGGCCTTGTGGGCGTTGTGCAGGGGGCGCAGCCGATGGAGGAATAGCCTTTCGCCACAAGCGGATGGCGGGGCAGGCGGTTGTTGGTCATGTACTCGGCAATGTCGTCGCGGGCCCAATGGGCCAGCGGGTTGACCTTGATCCGGGTCTCGCCTTCGGGCTCGAAGAAATCGAGGGCGGCCCGGGCACCGCCCTGAAACCTCTTCCGGCCCGTGATCCAGGCGTCATAGGGCGCGAGCGCGGCTTCCAGGGGGCGGGTCTTCCTCAGATCGCAGCAGGCGTCGGTGTCGAACTGGTGGAGGATGCCGTCGGGGTCGCCGGCGAAGAGGTCGGCCCGGTCGGGGCGGATGCGATGGACCTCGGTGAGCCCGAGCTTGTAGGCCACTTCGAGCTGGTAATCGAGGGTCTCGCGGAAAAGCATCCTGGTGTCGACGAAGAGAACCGGTGTGGTGCGGTCGATCACCGAGAGCATGTGGAGAAGGACGACCGATTCCGCCCCGAAGGAGGAGACGAGGGCGGCGGGGCCGACCATGGGGTCGGCGAGCGCATGGGCCAGCACCTCCGCCGCCGCATGGTGGCGATAGCGGGCGTTGAGTGCGGCTGCGCGCTCGGCCACCGGGGGCAGGGTGGCCTCAAGCGGCATCGGCGCGGGCCTCGGGGTAGAGGGCGGCCTTGAAGGGTGCGGGCCCGAGGCGGCGATAGGTGTCGATGAAGCGCTCCTCGGGGCTCTCGCGGATGTCGAGATAGGCTAGAAGCAGGCGTTCGAGTGCGGAGAGAAGCTCGTCGGCGGCAAAGCCCGGGCCGGCGCGTTCGCCGATGGCCGCTGTCTCGGTGTGGTCGCCGCCGAGGGTGATCTGGTAATTCTCCACCCCCGCCCGGTCGAGCCCGAGGATGCCGATATGGCCGACATGGTGGTGGCCGCAGGCATTGATGCAGCCAGAGATCTTGATCTTCAGATCGCCGATCTCGTGTTCGAGTTTCAGCGCCTCGAAGCGGGTGGCGATCTCTTGGGCGATGGGGATGGAGCGGGCGGTGGCGAGCGCGCAGTAATCCATGCCCGGGCAGGCAATAATGTCGGAAATCTTGCCGATATTGGCTGTGGCAAGGTCGTTGGCCCGCAGCGTCTGGTAGACTTTGTGCAAGTGCTCGACGCGCACATGGGGCAGGATCACGTTCTGTTCGTGGGAGATGCGGAGCTCGTCCGCCCCGTAAGCCTCGGCGAGATCGGCGAGCACGCGCATCTGGCCGGCCGTGGCATCGCCGGGGGTCGCGCCATGGGCTTTGAGGCTCACCGAGACGATGGCGTAGCCGTCGGCCCGGTGGGGGGCGAGGTTGGTGTCGGTCCAGGCGCGGAAGGCGGGGTTTGCCGCACGGGCGGCCTCGTAGCCCGGCTTCGAAGGCGGGCTGTCCGATCGTTCGAAGGATCGGTTTTCGAACTGGGCGCGGATCGCGGCGAGAACCGCCCGGTCGACACCGCTGAAGCCCGGGCGGATCTCGGCGAAACGGGCTTCGACGAGGTCTCGGATCTTCTCGATACCGTGCTCGTGGACAATGATCTTGATCCGCGCCTTGTACTTGTTGTCGCGCCGGCCGAGGAGATTGTAGACGCTGACGATCGCCTCGACGTAAGGCAGAAGGTCGGCCTCGGGGAGAAAGTCGCGGATCACCTTACCGATCATCGGGGTGCGGCCGAGGCCCCCGCCGACGATGACCTCGAAGCCGGCCTCGCCCACCTCGTTCAGGACCATCCGGAGGCCGATATCGTGGGCCTTCGTCACCGCACGGTCGTTCGGCGAGCCGGTCACCGCGATCTTGAATTTCCGCGGCAGGAACTGGAACTCTGGGTGGTCGGTCGACCATTGCCGTAAAAGCTCGGCCACAGGCCGGGGGTCGGCGATCTCGTCTGCCGCAGCGCCCGCGAAATGGTCCGCCGTAACGTTGCGGATCGTGTTCCC
Source organism: Paracoccaceae bacterium (assembly GCA_030066905.1). Classification (GTDB taxonomy): domain Bacteria; phylum Pseudomonadota; class Alphaproteobacteria; order Rhodobacterales; family Rhodobacteraceae; genus JASJAR01. Next base: position 70,942 of record JASJAR010000006.1, read on the forward strand.
GGAGGTCTGGATCGCATGCATGCCGACATCCGCGAGGGCCTCCAGCATGTCTGGCACGTCCTTCAGCTTCGGCCAGTTGAACTGGATGTTCTGGCGGGTGGTGAAATGGCCGTAGCCCTTGTCCCACCGCTCGGCGATATAGGCGAGCTGGCGCATCTGCGCGGAGTTGAGCGTGCCGTAGGGGATTGCCACGCGGAGCATATAGGCGTGAAGCTGGAGGTAGAGGCCGTTCATCAGCCGGAGCGGCTTGAATTCGTCCTCGGTGAGCGAGCCGTCGATGCGGCGCTCCACCTGGGCGCGGAACTGGGCCACGCGCTCGCGGACGAAGGCCGCATCGAAGTCGTTGTAGACGTACATCGCGTTAATCTCCGGCCTGTTTGCCGTGGGGGTAGTTCGAGGGGCCCCGGGTGCGGAACGCCTCGCGGAAATGCACCGGGGCGGGACCCTTCGGCGTCGGTTCGGCATCGGCGAGGTAGGGGCCGACGACGACGTCCGGCTGGGCTTCGGCGTGCAGAAGACGGATCTGGCCGTGGGCCTCGTCCTCGATGAGCTCGGCTTCGGCGATGTCGCGGGTCCAGGCGTCCTCGGCGGTGAGCCAGACCACGTCGCCTTCGAGAAGCGCGTTGGCGGTGACGACTTTGGGGGTAAAGGGGCGGCGGGTCATAATGCGATCTCCTCTGAAATAATCGTTTCGGCGGCGCGGGGGGCGAGACCGATGAGCATCAGCGCAGGGCCCTTCAATGCCGCCCGGGCGAGGTCGTCGGGGAGGCTGGCGAGGGTCGTGGCGAGGATGCGCTGGTCGGGCCGCGAGGCGTTCTCGACGACCGAGACCGGGGTCGCGGCGCTGGCGCCGTGCATCAGCAGGCGGCCTTGCACGAAGCGGGCCGATTTCTTGCCCATATAGACCGCCGCGACCTCGCCGGGGCGCGCGAGTGCTTTCCAGTCGTGCTCGGCAAACCCCTTCATGTCATGACCGGTGAGGAAGCGGACGGCGGAATTCCGTTCACGCTTGGTGAGCGACTGGCCGAGGCTCGCGACGGCTGCCGACGCCGCCGTGATGCCGGGGACGATGGAATAGTCCGCACCGGCCTCCGTGCAGGTGTCGATTTCCTCGTCGAGCCGACCGAACACGGTTGGGTCGCCAGATTTCAGCCGCACCACCTGGTCGCCCGCGAGGACATGCGCGACGATCAGCCGGTTGATCTCATCTTGAGGCGTGGACGGGCCGAAGCCTTCCTTGCCGACCGAAACGAGGCGCGCTTCGCGGCGGGCAAGCTCAAGAATGTCGGCGCTGACGAGGCGGTCGTGGATCACCACATCGGCCTCGTGCAGAAGCCGCCGGGCCTTGAGGGTCAGGAGTTCGGGGTCACCGGGGCCGGCGCCGACGAAGGCGACATGGCCCTCGCGGGGGGCCTCGGCAAGATGCCGCGAGAGAAGGTCTTCGAGGGCGGGCTCCACGGCCGCCTCGCCTCGGGTCATCGCCTCGGGGCCGGCGCGGAAGTAGTAGTCCGACCAGAAATCCCGGCGCTTGCGGCCCTTGGCGAGCGCCTCGGCGCGGCGGCGGAAGGCCTTGCCGATGCGCGCAAGGGGCCCGAGGGCGGCGGGCAAGCGCTCTTCGAGATCGGCCTTGATCGCCCGGGCCAGCACCGGAGCGGCGCCTTCGGTGCCGATGGCGACCGTGACGGGGTCGCGGTCGACGATGGCGGGGGTGATGAACTGGGAGTTTTCGAGGTTGTCGACCCAGGAGGTCAGCGCCCCGTCGGCCTTCGCCAGGGCGGCGGTGCGCGCATCCTCGGCGTCGTCGTCATGGGCGGCATAAAACAGCGCGGCGCAAAGGGCATCTCCGGGCTCCATGGCCCGTTCGATCAGCGCGATGCGGCCCTCGGCTGCGAGGGATTCCAGTTCCGGCGCCGGGTCCGCCGCGATCACGGTGATCCGCGCTTCGGTCTTCAGCACCAGCCGGAGCTTGGCCAGAGCGGCCTCGCCGCCGCCGGCGATCACGACGCGGCGGCCTTCGAGGGCGAGAAAGACGGGGAAGTGCTTCATGGCGCGATCCGGATTGCTTAGCTGGAATATAGAATAATCTCCTTGCAGACGGCAGTATTGCGCGTCAGATAAGAACGCGCGTTCCCCAAGCTCGGTCTGGCGGAGCGCTTGTTCCATTCTGACGGGAAGATGCGAATGGCGGTCCGGATAGATGCGCTCGACCGGAAAATCCTCGGAGAGATGCAGCGGGACGCGACCCAGTCCCTCGACGAAATCGCGCGGTCCGTCGGCTCTTCGAAAACCCCGGTCTGGAACCGGATCAAGAAGCTCCGCGAGGCGGGGGTCATTGGCCGGACCACCGCGATCCTCGACCCCGACGCGCTGGGGTTCGAGGCCTGTTTCTTCGTTCTGATCCGCACCAGCGCCCATGACGCCGACTGGCAGAAGCGCTTTCTCGAAGCGCTCCGTGCCCGGCCCGAGGTGATGGAGGCGCACCGGCTCGCCGGCGAGATCGACTACATCCTGAAGGTCCGGGTGGAGAACGCGCGGGCCTATGACACGTTCTACCAGGCGCTGATCTCGGAAGTGTCGATCTACAACGTCACGGCGCTTCTTTCGATGGAGGAGATCAAGTCCTCGACGATGCTGCCGCTCGACTAACCACCGGTGCGTTCGACGGTAAGCCGGTCGAGACCGTGGAAATGGTAGCGGTTGGCATAGACCGGCGGCTCGACGAGGCGGAGGCCGAGGGCGGGAGAGTGGACCGCGGGCAGGGCGATGTGCATCTCGAGCCGGGCAAGGGCGGCACCGATGCAGAAATGGGGTCCCGCGCCGAAGGCGAGATGGGTCTTTTGCGGGCGGGTGGGGTCGAACCGGGCCGGGGCGGTCCAGACCTCAGGGTCGCGGTTGGCCGCCGCGAGGCAGGCCGCGATGCGGTCTCCGGGCCGGAAGGTTTTTCCGGCAAGCGTGACCTCGCGGTGGGCCTTGCGGACGAAGATGTGGAGCGGCGGATCGAACCGCAGGATTTCCTCGGCGACCGCCGCAGCGGTCTCAGGGGTCACGGCGTCATGGGGCAGGTCGAGACGCAGGAGCGCGAAGAGGCCGTTGCCCAGGGCATGGACGGTCGCCTCGTGGCCCGCGTTCAGCAGAAGCACCGCCGTCGAGAGAAGCTCGTCGAGGCTCAGCCACGCGCCGCGGTCCTCCGCCGCGATCAGGGCCGAGAGGAGGTCGTCGGCGGGGTGCTGCCGGCGATAGGCGATGTACTCGGCGAGATAGGCGCGGAAGGCGCCGGCGGCCGTGTTAGCGGCGTCCTCGATCGCCCGGTCGCGGCGGGCCTGGTACATCGCGACCATGTCATGGCTCCAGGCGAGGAGCTGGGGGCCCATGTCCTCGGGCACGCCGAGGAACCGGCAGATGACGGTGACGGGGAGCTTTTCGGCGAAGGCGGCGATGAAGTCGAAAGGACCTTCGGGCAGGTCGGCGAGGAGCGTGTGGGTGAGATCGGCGATCATCGGGGCGAGGGCGGCGACGCGCGACGACGAGAAGGCGCCGACGACCAGACGCCTCAGCCGGGCATGGTCCGGCCCGTCGCGTTCGAGCATCGAGTGGCGTTCGAGGGCCTCGAAGTCCTTCAGATGGTCCGCGGCAATGCCCGGGCGCCCATCGGCCGGCGCCCGGCCGAACCCGCGGTGGCGCAGGAGCGTATCGACCGCCGCGTGGCTCACCGCGAGCGGCATGCCGTATTCCTCCCAGAAGACGATTTCGCCGAGGTCCCGCACGGTTTCGTAGAACGGGTAGGGGTTCTGGTAGAACGAATACGCTTCGGGGGATTGCCGGACGGAGGTCATGGCAGGGGTTGTGGCAGAGGATCGTCGCCGGTGCCATGGAGTCGGTGGGCGGGTGAGGGGTGCGGTTGGGTTTGGCCTTGAGCGGATGTCCGGGTCTTGCTCCGGTAGCCCTTGGCGAAACACGCCCCGGACTTGATCCGGGGCCCCGATCCAACGGATTGCCAAGCCTATCGAGGTCCCGGGTCAAGCCCGGGACGTGTGGACTTTGGTTGGGAGCGTGCAGCATGTGCGTCCCCTCAAGGCCAAGACCGTTCTCCCCCGCCCTGAGCCTGTCGCCGCCCCGCCCCGCGCGGCGCGGTCGGTTGGCCGGGCACGGCGGCGGTGCTACCAAGGCGCGACAGTCCCGGAGGTCTGCCCCATGAGCGGTCTGCTCGCCCTTCTCGACGACGTCGCCGCGATTGCGCGCCTCGCCGCCACCCAGGTCGACGACGTCGCCGCCCAGGCGGCCAAGGTCGGCGGCAAGGTGGCCGCCACGGTGGTCGACGATGCCGCCAAGGCCGGGGCCAAGGCCGCCGGTGTGGTGATCGACGATGCTGCCGTGACGCCGAAATACGTCACCGGACTGCCGGCCGCCCGCGAGCTCCCCATCGTCTGGAAGATCGCCCGGGCCTCGTTCTTCAACAAGCTCGTGATCCTCCTGCCGCTCGCCTTGCTGCTCAACGCCTTTGTACCCTGGGTCCTGACGCCGCTTTTGATGCTGGGCGGCTGTTATCTCTGCTTCGAAGGGGCCGAGAAGGTCGCCCATTCGGTGTTTCACACCGAAGACCACAGCGCGGCGAAGGACGCAGAGACGCTCGATGCGGCCCATCTTGAGGAAAAGCGGGTGGCCGGGGCGATCAAGACCGACTTCATCCTGTCGGCCGAGATCATGACCATCGCGCTGGCGGCCATCGAAACCGACGACTTTCTGGCTTCGGCCGTGGTGCTCGCGCTGGTCGCCGTGGGGATCACCGCGCTCGTCTACGGCGCGGTGGCGGTCCTGGTGAAGGCCGACGATGTGGGCCTCGCGCTGTCGACCGGCGGCCGGACGGCGGCGGGCCGTGCCCTTGGGCGGCGTATCGTCGCCGCGATGCCCGGCATCCTGACGGCGATCTCGGTGGTCGGCACGGCGGCGATGCTCTGGGTGGGCGGCAGCATCGTGCTGCACGGGCTCGACGATCTGGGGTTTCACGGGCCCTACGGCGCCATCCACGCGATTGCCGTCGGGGTCGCGGAGGGGGTCGGCGGGTCGGGGTTCGCCGAATGGCTTACGACGGCGCTTCTCGATGGCCTCTTCGGGCTGGCGCTGGGGTTTCTGCTCATTCCGGTCGTGATGCGGGGGATCGTGCCGGTCTTTCAGCGGGTGACGGGCGGCGGGGTCGGGGGAGGCCGTTAGGATGTGGCGGGTGTCGGTCCCGGGTTTCGGCGGAGGATCGTCTTTCCTCCCCATTTGAGGGTGAGCGCTTGCCGGGCCTCACCCAGCCTGACGCGGACCTGATCCGGGGGGACCTCGACGCGCTCAATCGGGTCGGGGCCCCGGATCAAGCCCGGGGCGGGAACTGCCAAGGGGTCAGGTGCGCGGCCTGCCAATCTCCGCGCCGCTCAGAGCCCCTCCCGATATTCTTCGATCAGGTGGGCGACGACGGCGCGGAGCGCCTCGGCTTCGCCGGCGCCAGCGGCGAGGGCGGCGGCGTGGACCTGGCGCTGGCGGTCAGCCGAGGTGCCGGCGGCAACCATCGCCGGGACCCGCTCGAGCTCGGGCGTGCAGCGGAGCACCCCGGCATCCTCGGCGAGAAGCTCCACCACCTCCCCGGCGAGTTCCGCGAAGGGGACGATGTCTCTGCGGCCGAAGTCGATCAGCCCCTCGGCGGTGCCGAAGCGCTGCGCGCGCCAGCGGTTTTCGGCCACGAGGAAGCGGTCATAGATGCGCCAGCGCTGGTTCTTCGCCGACAGGCGCCAGAGCATCCGGGTGAGGCACTGGGTGACGGCAGCCAGCGACAGGGTGTCCTCGAGCCGGGGCGCGACGTCGCAGATCCGCGCCTCGATGGTCGGAAACCGCGCCGAGGGCCGCAGATCCCACCAGATCTTCGAGGTGTCCTCGATCACATCGAGGTCGATGAGCACGCCGACGGTGTTCTGATATTCGTCCCAGGACGCGAAGTAAGGCGGCAGACCGGTGCGGGGGAGGTTGTCGAACACGGTCAGCCGGTAGGACGAGAGCCCCGTGTCGAACCCCTGCCAGAACGGCGAGGAGGCCGACATGGCCAGAAGATGCGGCAGAAAATAGGTGAGCTGGTTGACGAGATCGATCCGGGTGCGCTCCTCGGCGATGCCCACATGGACATGCATCCCGCAGATCAGCATCCGCTTGGCCACCCCCGCGAGCGCGCGGCGGAGGTCGTTGTAGCGCTCCTTGTCGGTGTGATGCTGGTCCTTCCAATCGGCGAACGGGTGGCAGGAGACGGCGATGGGGGCGAGGTTGTGGGTGCTGGCGGCATCGGCGATGCAGGCGCGAAGCCGCTTGAGGTCTGCCCGCGCCTCGGTCACGCCGGCGCAGACCGTCGTTCCGATCTCGACCTGGCATTGCAGGAATTCGGGGCTGACCTGTTCGCCGAGTTCCGCGCGGCAGACCTCCATCATCGCCTCGGGCGCCTCGGCGAGCGCCATAGTGTCGCGGTCGACGAGAAGGTATTCCTCCTCGATTCCGATGGTGAAATCCGGCTCGCTCGCCATGGCCTGTCCCCTCGCGCGTCCGGACACTATTCGGGCTGTTGGCGCGTCAAGCAAGATTATCGGCGAATTTCATTTTTCGGGCCGTAACTTGGCCGACTATCCGGGACTTGCCGATCGGGGCCGGGCGCCCGGCCCGGGCCTGTCTCCCAAACATGGCGCGAGGCCCCTGCGGATTAACGGATTGTTTACCATCAGAGGACGGTCTGTTGCGCCGAAAAAAGGGTAAAGAAACCCTTGGCAAGATTCCGCCGACATGGCATAGTCGGCTTGTGGCCCGAAATGTGTCTTCGGGTGTCTGATTGGGTGATGAGGGGTAATTATGAAGACTTTATTCGCAGCTGTTGTGGGTGCTGCAATGATGGCCGGTGCTGCGAATGCGGCGACCATCCATCTCAATACCTACAAATCGGCCACGAGCGGCAGCCATACATATACCAATGGCGAGCATTCCGTTTCGGTGTCGGCCTATGAGTATACCGGCTATGGCAATCTGATCCGCGGGAATACCACCTATCTTTCGAGCTGGGGTGGCGAGCAAGGCGGCATCGGCGCCTGGTCCTGCCGGTTCCAAAAGAAGTGCAAGGGCGACAAGCACACCGTCGACGGTCACAAGGGCAACGAGATGATCGTCTTCGACTTCGGACCCAAAAAGGTCGAGCTGACGGGCGTGACACTGTCCTATGCCGACGGCAAGGATTACGTGGACGTGGTCGTCTACAACGACGGCACCGCCTACGCGCCGACCGATGGCACATGGGACGAGAAGCTCGACAATTACAGCCCGCAGCAGATTGCGATCAGCGGGCTCGACACCGGGTCGGTCTTCGGCATCGGCGCCTACACCAAGAAGTCCGACTTCAAGATCAAGGCGGTGCATTACGAAGTGGTTCCGCTTCCGGCGGCAGGCTGGCTCCTGCTCGGCGGTCTCGGCGGCCTTGCCGCCCTGAGACGGCGCAAGAAAGCGTAACGAGTTACGATAGGTTTGTCGGTGGGAAAGGGCGGTCCGGGGGGCCGCCCTTTTCATATGCGCTCAAGGGCGTCAGTCCATCTGCTTGAAGTGGAACTCGCCGCCTTCCTTCAGCCCCGAGGGCCAGCGCGCGGTGACCGTTTTCGTCCGGGTGTAGAACCGGAAGGCGTCGGGCCCGTGCTGGTTGAGGTCGCCGAAGCCCGACCGCTTCCAGCCGCCGAAGGTGTGATAGGCGAGCGGCACCGGGATGGGCACGTTGATCCCTACCATGCCGATATTGATCCGGTTGGCGAAGTCGCGGGCGGTGTCGCCGTCGCGGGTGAAGATCGCGGTGCCGTTGCCGTATTCGTGGTCCATCGCGTGGGCGAGGGCGTCCTCGTAAGTGGCCGCCCGTACCGTGGAGAGAACGGGGCCGAAGATCTCCTCGCGGTAGATCGCCATGTCGCGGGTGACCCGGTCGAAGAGATGGGGGCCGACGAAGAACCCGTCCTCGTAGCCCTGAAGCTGGAAATCGCGCCCGTCGACGACGAGGTCGGCCCCCTCTTCGATGCCTTTCTCGACGTAGCCGAGCACCCGTTTCTTCGCCTCTGCGGTGACGAGGGGCCCGTAATCGACATCCGTGCCGGCAGTATAGGGGCCGACTTTGAGCTTCTCGATCCGTGGGATGAGCTTTTCTACGAGAGCGTCGGCGGTCGCATCGCCCACCGGCACGGCGACCGAGATCGCCATGCAGCGCTCGCCGGCCGCCCCGTATCCTGCACCGACAAGGGCGTCGGCGGCTTGATCCATGTCGGCGTCGGGCATGACGATCATGTGGTTCTTGGCCCCGCCGAAACATTGCGCCCGTTTCCCCGCCGCCGAAGCGCGCTCGTAGATATAGGCCGCAATCGGGGTGGAGCCGACGAAGCCCACGCCCATCACATCGGGGTGGTCGAGGATCGCGTCGACGGCCTCCTTGTCGCCGTTGACGACCTGGAGGACACCGTTCGGCAGCCCCGCCTCCTGCATCAGTTCGGCGAGCATTAACGGCACCGAGGGGTCGCGCTCGGACGGTTTCAGGATGAAGGCATTGCCGCAGGCGAGGGCGGGGCACATCTTCCACATCGGGATCATCGCGGGGAAGTTGAATGGCGTAATTCCGGCAACGACGCCAAGGGGTTGGCGCATGGAATACATGTCAATCCCGGGCCCGGCACTGTCGGAGAATTCGCCTTTGAGAAGATGCGGGGCCCCGATGCAGAACTCGGCCACTTCGAGGCCGCGCTGGATGTCGCCCTTGGCGTCCGGCAGGGTCTTTCCGTGCTCGCGGGAGAGCGCTTCGGCGAGCTTGTCCATGTCGCGATTGAGGAGGCGGACGAACTCCATCATCACCCGCGCCCGCCGTTGGGGGTTGGTGGCGCCCCAGCCGATCTGGGCCGCCTTGGCGCTTTCGACCGCCGCCGACAACTCCGCCGCGCTCGCCAGCGGCACCCGGGCCTGAACCTCGCCGGTCGCCGGGTTGAAGACATCGGCGAACCGGCCCGACCGGCCGGCGGCCCTTTTCCCGTCGATGAAGTGGCTGAGGTCTTCCATTCCGGTCTCCCTTCTCCTCCGCGCGCGACCCTATGGCGTCGCCCGCCGGCGGGAAAGCCGAGAATTGCGCAAGCCTTGCCTGTCGGGGCGACTTGACAGGTCCCACACGCGCCCCGCAGGCTGGCGGGAAGCTTGTGACGGTTGGAGGACGCCCATGCTGGTCCATCAGATTCTCAACGCCAAGGATATCGGCGACATATTTACCGTGCCGCCGAGCACGAGTGTGGCGGAGGCGGTGGAGGAGCTGTCTGCGCGGCGGATCGGGGCGCTGATCGTTTCCGAAGACGGCAGTGCGCCGCTCGGTATCTTGTCCGAACGCGACATCGTCCGGGAGATCGGCCGGCGCGGGGCGGGGGTGCTGTCCGACACGGTTTCGGCCATGATGACGAGCGATCTCGTCACCTGTGCGGGCCAGGACTCGGCTGACGACGTGATGAAGAAGATGACCGCCGGGCGGTTCCGTCACATGCCGGTGATGGAGGGCGAGCGGATGATCGGGCTCATATCCATCGGCGACGTTGTGAAAGCGCGGCTGTCCGAGCTTGCGATGGAAAAAGATGCCCTCGAGGGCATGATCAAGGGCTTCTAGGCGACACCTCTTCCGATTTTTCGATACGGCACAACGGCTTCCTAGACGGCGCCCGCCCCGGGGCGCTATGTCTCGGCCCGGTTGACGAGAAGGGTTCCCATGCGCATCGGTCTCTATCCCGGCACGTTCGACCCGGTTACGCTCGGCCATCTCGACATCGTCCGGAGGGCGACGGCGCTGGTGGACCGGCTGGTGATCGGCGTGGCGATCAATCGCGACAAGGGGCCGCTGTTTTCGGTCGAGGACCGCGCGGCGATGATCGAGGCGGAATGTGCCGGGCTCGGCGCCGAGCACGGCGCGCAGGTTGTGGTGCATCCATTCGAGAACCTGCTCGTCGATTGCGCGAGGGATGTGGGCGCGACGATCATCGTCCGGGGGCTCCGGGCGGTCGCGGATTTCGAGTATGAGTTCCAGATGGTGGGGATGAACCGGCATCTCGACCCCGGCATCGAGACGGTGTTCCTGATGGCCGATGCCCAGCACCAGGCCATCGCCTCGCGGCTGGTGAAGGAGATCGCCCGGCTCGGCGGCGATGTCGGGGCCTTCGTCTCGCCGGCGGTGCGGGATGCGCTGGTGGCGCGGTTTGGTGGCGCAGGCGGTGGGCGTGGGTGATTTCTGGCCTTGAGGGGACGTCCAGGTCTAGCTCGGGCGGACCTTGGCGACACACGCCCCGGACGTGATCCGGGGCCCCGATCCACCGATGTGCCATGCCTATCGAGGTCCCGGGTCAAGCCCGGGACGCGGGGGTCTTTGGGTCGGGTCGGACAAACGAAGGTCAGCTTGAGGCCACCTGTAGCGTCCCATCTAGGGGGTCGGTCGCCTAAGAAAAAGGCCGCGCCCCGAAGGGCACGGCCAGCTTCCGGCCTTCTGCGCCGTTTAGCGGCCGTAGACTGCCTTCCGGGCGATGCTCTCCGCGTCGCCTTTATAGATATCGAGGTCGAGCGCGGTATCGACCGGCAGTGCTTTCAGCTCGGCGACGGTGCGGTTGTAGAGCGCCCGTTTCCGGGCGCGGTCGGCGATGGTTTCGAAGAAGGTCATATCTTTGTCCTCAGGGTCGGGGCCTGTTACCGGCCGTAGACGGCGCGGTGGGCGATGTGTTCGATGTCACCGTGGTAGATGTCGAGATCGAGCGCTGTGTCGATGGACATCGCGCGGAGTTCCCGCACGGTTTCAAGGTAAGCCGCGCGCTGTTCGGCACGACGGCGGATCGTCTGGATCAACTCATTCATGGCGTGCTCCTCTTTGCGGATGGCAGCTTGGTTTCGGTTACACCGCGAATGTGCGCCTTTGTTAGCGCTAAACAAGACGGTCATTGCGCAAAGCACCCTTGCGAAAACTGCATGGCGCTGCGCTGCGGCAAGTAACGGAAATGTAACAAAAAGGGCGCACCGAAGTGCGCCCTTTCGATTCGGGGTGGGCCGAATTCAGATGAGTTTGCCCATCGCCACAGCCGTATCGAGCATCCGGTTCGAGAAGCCCCATTCGTTGTCGTACCAGGTGAGTATCCGGCACATCGAGCCTTCCATGACCTTGGTCTGGTCGGTGTGGAAGATCGACGAATGGGGGTCGTGGTTGAAATCCATCGAGACGAGTTTCTCGTCGGTGTAGCCGAGAACGCCCTTGAGTGGGCCGTCGGCGGCGGCGCGGATCGCGTCGTTGATTTCGTCAACACTGGTGTCCCGGCTGGCCTCGAAAGTGAGGTCGACAACCGAAACGTTCGGCGTCGGCACCCGGATCGCCACGCCGTCGAGCTTCCCGTTGAGTTCGGGCAGGACGAGGCCCACGGCCTTCGCCGCCCCCGTGGAGGTCGGGATCATCGACATCGCCGCGGCGCGGGCCCGGTAGAGGTCCTTGTGGAGCGTGTCGAGCGTCGGCTGGTCGCCGGTATAGGAGTGGATCGTCGTCATGAAGCCGCGCTTGATGCCGATCGCGTCATTGATGACCTTGGCCGGCGGGGCGAGGCAGTTCGTCGTACAGGAGGCGTTCGAGACGACGAGGTCGTCGGATGTGAGCACGTCGTCGTTGACCCCGAAGACCACAGTCTTGTCGGCGTTCTTGCCCGGGGCCGAGATCAGCACCCGCGACGAGCCGTTGTCGAGATGCGCCTGGCAGGCCTCTTTCGAGTTGAAGATGCCGGTGCATTCGAGGACGACGTCGACATCGCCCCAGGGGAGATCGGCAGGGTTGCGCTCGGCCGTCACCGCGATGGGGCCGCGGCCGACATCCATCGTGTCGCCGGAGACGGTCACGGTGCCGGGGAACCGGCCGTGGACGCTGTCGTAGCGCATCAGGTGGGCGTTGGTCTCCACCGGGCCGAGGTCGTTGATGGCGACGACTTCGATATCGGTGCGGTCCGCTTCGATGATGGCGCGCAGAACGTTCCGCCCGATGCGTCCGAACCCGTTGATGGCGACTTTGACGGTCATTTCCAATCTCCTCGGCTTGGGGGGCGAAACGCCCGAACAACACCCTTTGGACAAAGGTCATCGACGACGGAAGGTCAACCGGTTTGTTATCGCTAACGGATGGGGCAAGGGAGATCGAAGGTGGAGACCCCCCCGGGGGCGAGTACGGCCAGTTGTGGCTGCTGGGCTGACAGAGGAGATCAGGAGACACGCCCATCCAGGGCCTTACCACGGACCTCGATCGGTTTTGAACCACACGGGCTCGAGGCCCCGGATCAAGTCTGGGGCGTGTTTCGCCTTGGACTTGGAGAGCGCCAGCCAGATGTCCGCGCAAAGCCCGAAGCCGTCTCGCGCGTGCGCCCGTGCCGCCGGCCCCCTTGCCCTGGGTTCGCAAAACCTGGCAGGGCCAAGACGCCCCTCGCCTTAGCGCCAGAACGCCACGACATCGACGAGATCGATGAAGCGGCGGGCGAGAAAGATATGCCAGTCGAGCCCGAGCGCGAAGCTCAGGCCCAGAAAGCCGAGGATGAGAAGGCCGAGGCCGATGGCGATCTGGTTGGTCATGCTTCGCCTTATGCCAGCCTGCCGTAAACGGAACCAGACCGGGCCCGTCAGGTGCGCGGATCAGGCGCCCATTTGCCGGCGACGAGATCGCGGACCTTGTCCGCGACCGCCTCGGCGGTGATACCGAAATGGCTGTAAAGGTCGCCGGCGGGCGCGGAGGCGCCGAAGCCGTGCATGCCCACAAAGCCCGATTTCTCCCGCTTGCCGCGCTCGCCGAAAAGCCAGCGGTCCCAGCCGAAGCGCAGGCCCGCCTCGACGGCGACCCGGACCGGGCCGGCGGGCAGGACGCGCTTGCGGTAGGCTTCGTTCTGCGCCTCGAAAAGTTCCCAGGACGGCATCGACACGACCCGCGTCCCGATCCCCTCCGCATGAAGCGCCTCGCGGGCGGCGAGCGCGATGGCGACCTCGGAGCCGGTTGCGATGAGGATCGCCTGGCGCTTACCCTCGGCCTCGGCGAGCACATAGGCGCCCTGGGCGGTGAGGTTCTTCGTCTTGTGATCGGTGCGCACCGTGGGCAGGCCCTGGCGCGACAGCGCGATCACCGATGGCGTGGCCGCGGCCGTGAGCGCCAGTTCCCAGGCCTCGGCGGTTTCGACGGAATCGGCCGGGCGGAAGACGTTCATGTTCGGAAAGGCGCGCAGGGCGGCGAGGTGTTCGACCGGCTGGTGGGTCGGCCCGTCCTCGCCGAGCCCGATGGAATCGTGCGTCATCACATAGACCGCCGGCACCCCCATCAGCGACGACAGCCGCATCGCTCCCCGGGCATAGTCGGTGAAGACGAGAAACGTCCCGCCATAGGGGCGAATGCCGCCGTGGAGGGCAAGCCCGTTCATGGCCGCGGCCATCCCGTGTTCGCGGATGCCGTAATGGACGTAGCGGCCCTTCCGGTCGGCTGGCGAGAAGATGCCGAGGTCGGGGGTGAGCGTGTTGTTCGAGCCTGTGAGGTCGGCCGAGCCGCCGATGGTCTCGGGCATCACCGGGTTGACCGCCGCCAGCACGTTTTCCGACGCCTTTCGCGTTGCGACCTTCGCCCCGGCCTCGGACGCCGCCTTCTTGAAGTTGCGGATGGTCGCGGCGAGCTTCTTCGGCGCTTCGCCGGCAAAGACGCGCGCGATCTCGCGCTTGCGGCCGGCCGAGAGCCCGTCGTACCGGCCCTGCCACGCGTCATGGGCGGCTTTGCCCCGGGCGCCGACTTCGGCCCACCATGCAGCGATCTCGCCGGGGATCTGGAACGGCGGATGCGGCCAGCCGTAAATCTCGCGGACTTTGGCGATTTCCTCCTCGCCGAGCGGCGAGCCATGGGCGCCTTTCGTGTCCTGCTTATTGGGCGAACCGAAACCGATATGGGACTTGCAGGCGATGAGCGTCGGTTTCTTCGAGCTTTTCGCCCGGGTGATCGCACTGTCGATATCCTCGGGGTCGTGCCCGTCGCAGGACATGACCTGCCAGCCGGCGGCCTTGAACCGGGCGCGTTGGTCGGTGACGTCCGACAGCGAAATCTCGCCGTCGATGGAGATATTGTTGTCGTCCCAGAAGACGATGAGCTTGCCGAGCTGCTGCATGCCGGCCAGCCCGATGGCTTCGTGGCTGACGCCCTCCATCAGGCAGCCGTCGCCGGCGATGACATAGGTGTAATGGTCGATTACCTTCCTGCCGAACCGCGCTCGGAGCGCCTCTTCGGCGATCGCGAAGCCCACCGCCGTGGCGAGCCCCTGGCCCAGGGGGCCGGTTGTGGTCTCGATGCCCTTGGCGTGCCCGTATTCGGGGTGACCGGCGGTTTTCGAGCCGAGCTGGCGGAAATTCTTCAGCTCTTCCATGGGCATATCGGCATAGCCCGTCAGGTGGAGGAGCGCGTAGAGCAGCATCGAGCCATGGCCGGCGGACAGAATGAACCGGTCGCGGTCGATCCAGTCGGGGTCTGCGGCGTCGAACTTCAGGTGCTTCGAGAAGAGCACCGTTGCGACATCGGCCATCCCCATCGGCATGCCCGGATGGCCGGAATTGGCCGCCTGAACCGCGTCCATCGCAAGCGCCCTGATCGCGGCGGCGCGGTCCCAATGGTCCGGGTGGAGCTGTTTCAGGGTCGCGATGTCCAACGTAAGGTCCTCCCGGGGCGGCACGGTTCGGGCGGTTGATATCAGCCGGTCCGGCGAGTTCAAGCGCACCGCTTGCGGGGCGGGCGGTAAAATGCATGAATTGCGCCGCGAAGCGATAGGATTTCGCAAGGTTTTGCGGCCGGATGATTCGAAGGTCTCGGACCGGGGTTGAGAAGAGGCGGGGGCCTATGACCGACATCGAACAGTACCAGCAGCGGATCACCGCCGCGCTCGACCGGATCGGCCGGGCGCTCGAAGCGCGCCCGCCCGCTGGCGACGAAGAGGGGTTGGCCGAGGCGCTGGAAGCCGAACGCACCGCGAACGCCCAACTCGAAGAACGGGTTCGCGCGATCAAAGAAAAGCAGGAGACCACGGTCGCCGCGCTCGAAAAGACCGTCGAGGACCTCAATGCCGAGGTCGCCTCGCTGAAGGACGCGCTCGGCGACCGGGACGGCGGCTTGCAGCGGATGATGAAGGTCAACGGTGAGCTGAGGCAGTCGAACACGGCGCTGAGAGAGGCGATTGCCGCCGCGCTGCCGGACCCCCATCTCGTCAATCGCTCGATGATGGCCGAACTCGAAGCGCTGCGGGCGGCCCAGTCGGTGAACGAGACCGAACTGGCCGAGATCGCGGCCGTGCTGGAACCGATCCTGAAGGAGGAAGCCCATGGCTGAGGTGCGCATTTCCATCGGCGGACGGGGCTTCGACGTGGCCTGCCAGGACGGGGAGGAGAATTATCTGCGCGCCGCCGCGGCGCTCCTCGATGCGGAGGCGACGACGCTCGTCGACCAGGTGGGCCGGCTGCCCGAGGCACGGATGCTCCTGATGGCGGGGCTGATGCTCGCCGACAAGACCGCCGGGATGGAAGAGGAGATGCGCGGCAAGACCGCCGAGCTCGACCGGTTGAAGAGCCAGCCCAAGGCGGAGGCCGAGCGCGTCGAGGTGCCGGTGAT
The DNA here is from genome assembly GCA_030066905.1 of Paracoccaceae bacterium. GTDB lineage: Bacteria > Pseudomonadota > Alphaproteobacteria > Rhodobacterales > Rhodobacteraceae > JASJAR01. The sequence goes on from JASJAR010000006.1 coordinate 86,633, forward strand.
CCCGACGGAGGTCTCCGAGACCCTGGCGGAACTTGCTGCCCGTGCCGAGGCGATGGCCGATGCGCTGGAGGAGGCGGGGTAGGCGCGCGCTGGCTCAGCGATCAAGCAGCCGATGGAGCGCGTCTGGCCTACTGCGGACATCCATGCCGCGCGCCTAGATCCAAAAACACCCGCGTCCCGGGCTTGACCCGGGACCTCGATCGGCTTGGCGCTTGGGGGATGGGGGCCCCGGATCGGGTCCGGGGCGGGTGTCGCAATGACGTCCGGGCGCGCGAACCGAACCTCCGCTCAAGGCCAATCGCCGCCGCCGGCAGAGCGCCACCCCACCGGCCTCAGCCGTTGGCTTCGCGGATCTTCTCGGCGGCGTCCTTGTCGTAGCCGATGCCCTTTTCGTCGAACATCTGGTCAAGCTCGCCCGAGAGCGTCATCTCGGTGATAATGTCGCAGCCGCCGACGAACTCGCCCTTGACGTAAAGCTGGGGGATGGTCGGCCAGTCCGAAAACGTCTTGATGCCCTGGCGGACCTCTTCGTCGGCCAGCACGTTCACGTCCGCGTAATCGACGCCCATGTAGTTCAGCACCCCCGCCACGCGGGAGGAAAACCCGCATTGCGGCATCGACTTCGTGCCCTTCATGAACAGCACCACGTCGTTCGAGGTGACCCAATCCTTGATCTGGCTTTCAGCGGTCTCAGTCATCTTCATCCCCTTCGCACCCTCAGCAATTCCACGTCAGGTGCATGTTGCCCGGTTCGATGCGCTTCTGCCCGAAGGCGTCCGACATCGCTTGTCTGAACGAGAGATAGTCGTCTCCAAAGCTAAGTTCCAGCACCTCGCGCCTGGGACGGGCGACCTCGGTGGCGGGCAGGTCGAGAAGGGCGCGGGCGAGGGCTTCGTCGGGGCGCCAGAACTCCCAGCGCGCAAGGTAGCCCGGCGCTCCGGCGCGCGGCCTTTGGCGCAGCAGCGTGAGGCACCCGGCCTGCCCGTATTGCAGACGGACATTGGCGCCGGCACGGGCCTGGGCGAGATGGCGGTCCATCACGAGAAGGGCCTCCTCGAGCCGCGCGCCCCCGCGGACCCAGCCTTTCGGATGGCGGAGGCTTTCGTCGGTCTCGGAAATCTGGCGGCGCAGGCGCTGAGCGAGGAGAGCGAGACCGACAAGGCCCAAAAGGCCTAGGAGGGTCCAGATCACCGGCGCGAACGGGGCACGAAGCTCTTGGCGTACTCGTCGGGGTCCTTCGGCACGCGAAACTGCCCCGTCTGACCGCCGAGACCTGAATTGTAGTTCGCGTCGATCACATGGTGGCCCTTGCCCGGAAGCGACCCTCGCGAGCGTTCGCCTTCGTGGCGGATTACCAGCGCCGCCCGGATGACGAGCACAACAACGATCGCCCCCGACAGGAGGATCACCGGCAAGCCGACCGAGCCGCTCACCCGGGCGCCTTGGTGGTGAGCGCCAGCGCGTGGAGCTCGCCGTTGGAACCGTCCATCTTGCCCTTGAGCGCGGCATAGACGGCGCGCTGCTGCTGCACCCGGTTCTTGCCGCGGAAGCTCTCGTCGATGACCATCGCGGCCATATGCACCCCGTCGTCGCCACTGACTTCGATCACCGCATCGGGAAAGGTTTCCCGCAGGAGGGTTTCGATCTCGTGCGCCTGCATGGGCATGGAGCGTCCTTTCGTCGTCATTGAAAAATGTAGGCCGGGGCCGCTGGGCGCGCAAGAGAGGGGGCTGCTCTGACAGTGGTCAGGCGTTGCGGTCGCGCGATCGGGCATTTTGGAAGGGGAGCGAACCTGGCATGAAGACCACAGGCCATCGGTGGACATTCTGGACGGGGTTTTGCGGCCTCGCGCTGGTGACGGCTTTCTGGGCGGTGTTCGCCCTTTTTTCGGGTGCCGGGGAGCTCGGCGGCGGGTGGCAGGGCCTGTGGCGCAACGCCCCCAATGCGCTGCCCTGGGTGCTGGCGCTGGGCGCGCTCGGTCTGGCCTATGTCCGGCCCATGGCCGGGGGTCTCGTTTTTGCGGCCCTCGGGATGCTGAGCGTCGTTTACTTCGACACCTGGCGGCATCCGGCAACATTCGCGACGATCACCGCCCCCTACCTGGTGTTCGGGTCTCTGCTGGCGCTGTCGGCCCGCCTGGACGGGGCAGGGGCTTGAGCGGTCAGAACCCGTCAAAGGCCCGTTGGGCGGCCTCGAAGAACGCCCCGGCATGGCGGCCGTCGGCGATGGCGTGGTGCAGCTCGATGCCGACGGCCATGTCGTGGCCCGCGCCCTTGGGAACGATCTTGCCCCAGGTGGCGCGCGGAATGTTGTCCTCGGGCCTCGGCATCGCGTTGGTCAGCGCCGTGAAATCCATCCACGGGACGGCGGAGAGATAGGCCACGGCGTCGGTCGCGCTTTCGTCCGGATTGAGACCCGAGCCTTCGCGGACCTCCGCGATCCGGGCCTCGGCTTCCCGGTCGAAGGCGCGCCAGTCGGGGTCCCAGGGGATATAGGCGAAGCGGAAGCTGTCGTCGGGCATCGAGACCACGGGCGAGACGTCGATCCGGTCATAGAGGGTGACCGTGTCGCCGCGAAAGCGGGTGCGGAGTTCCGGGGCGGCGTTGAGGCCGGCACCCAGCGCCCAGAGGCAGGCGCGAAAGAGCGACGTGCCGTCGCGCCGGCGCGCGGTCATGAGTGCTGTGACGTCGACCCGGGCGGTGATCGCGAAGTGGGGGCGCTGGAAGCCGCGGAAGAACCGGAAGGTTTCCGCCCGGTCCCAGGTGGCGAGGTCGATGAGCGTGCCCGCCATCAGCCGACGGCCGTCTCGAAGGCGGTCTCGTAAAGAGCGACAAGTTCGGCGAGCGGGGCCGCGCTGCGTCCGATGCGCACCTCGCTGCCGCCGAACCGGCCGACGCAGGCGAGATCGACCCCGGCCTGGCCGGCCTTCACCATGAGCCCTTCGGCCCAATCGTAGGGACAGGCGAGGAGATAGCGGCCCTGATCCTCGCCGAAGAGTTCGGCCATCGGGGCCGCATCGAGCCTGAGGCCGAGCCCGGAGGCGGCGGCCATTTCGAAAGCCGCAAGCGCGAGGCCGCCGTCGGAAAGGTCGGTCGCGGCGTGAACCCAGTCGGGATACGCGCGGAGGAACTCGCCCGTCGCGCGTTCGGCGGCGAGATCGACAGGCGGGGCATCGCCGTCGGAACGTCCGAAGACTTCCGCAAGGATAGCCGACGCGCCGAGATGCCCCCGGGTGACCCCGAGAACCAGCGCAAGATCGCCGTCTTCCGCCGTTGCGCCGATGATTTGCCCGACATCCTCGATGAGACCTACCGCGCCGATGGTCGGCGTCGGCAGGATCGCCTCGCCGTCGGTCTCGTTGTAAAGCGAGACGTTGCCCGACACGATCGGCATGTCGAGGGCGGCACAGGCCTCGCCGATGCCGCGGACCGCGCCGACGAACTGGCCCATGATCTCGGGGCGTTCGGGGTTGCCGAAATTGAGGTTGTCAGTCGCCGCAAGCGGGCGGGCGCCGACGGCGGAGAGGTTGCGATACGCCTCGGCCACGGCCTGTCTGCCGCCCTCGACCGGGTTGGCGGCGACGTAGCGGGGGGTCACGTCGGACGTGAAGGCGAGCGCTTTGTTCGTGCCGTGGATGCGGACGATGCCCGCCCCCTGGCCCGGCGTTCTGATCGTGTCGGCCATGACCTGGGCGTCGTATTGCTCCCAGACCCAGGCCTTCGAGGCGTAGTTCGGCGAGGAGATCAACGCCTTCAGCCCGTCGATGGGGTCGACCTGCGGCACGACGCCGAGGGGCTCGGCGGGGGGCGTTTCGACCCATGGCCGGTCGTATTCCGGGGCCGAGGAAGCGAGGCGCGACAAGGGCAGATCGGCCTTCGTCTCGTTGCCGTGGAGGATGAGGAAACGGTCTTCGGGGATCGTTTCGCCGACGATGGCGAAGTCGAGGTCCCACTTGTCGAAGATGGCCTTTGCGGCCTCTTCCCTGTCGGGTCTCAGCACCATGAGCATCCGCTCCTGGCTCTCGCTGAGCATCATCTCATAGGCACTCATCCCGGTCTCGCGCACCGGCACCCGGTCGAGGTCGAGGCGGATGCCCAATCCGCCCTTGTCGCCCATCTCGACCGCCGAACAGGTGAGGCCTGCCGCCCCCATGTCCTGGATCGAGATCACCGCCCCGGTCGCCATCAGTTCGAGGCAGGCCTCGAGGAGGCATTTCTCGGTGAAGGGGTCGCCGACCTGCACCGTGGGCCGCTTTTCCTCAATAGTATCGTCGAATTCGGCCGAGGCCATGGTCGCCCCGCCGACCCCGTCGCGGCCCGTCTTGGCACCGAGATAGACCACCGGCATGCCGACGCCGGAGGCGGCGGAATAGAAGATCTTGTCGGCATCCGCGAGCCCGGCGGCGAAGGCGTTGACGAGGCAATTGCCGTTATAGGAGACATCGAAGCGCACCTCGCCGCCGACGGTGGGCACCCCGAAGGCGTTGCCGTAGCCGCCGATGCCCTCGACGACGCCCGCCACGAGACGGCGGGTCTTGGGATGTGCCGGCGCGCCGAAGGAGAGCGCGTTCATCGCCGCGATGGGACGCGCGCCCATCGTGAACACATCCCGCAGGATACCGCCCATACCGGTGGCCGCCCCCTGATAGGGTTCGATGTAGGAGGGGTGGTTATGGCTCTCCATCTTGAAGACCACCGCCAGTTTCTCGCCCTCGGGGCCCTCGCCGATATCGACCACGCCGGCATTCTCGCCGGGCCCGCAGATTACCTGTGGGCCTTCGGTGGGCAGGGTGCGAAGCCATTTCTTCGAGGACTTGTAAGAGCAATGCTCGTTCCACATCGCCGAGAAGATGCCGAGTTCGGTGAAGCTCGGGGGCCGGCCGATGATCTTTTCGATTTCGGCATATTCCTCCGGCTTCAGCCCATGGGCGGCGATGAGATCTTCGGTGATTGCCGGTTCGGCCATGCCGTTTGGGTCCCTCAGCTCGGTTGGAGCGGTTTTACGGATTTGGGCGGGGGACCGAAAGGGGAAGGGCCTGGTCACAAAAAAAGAGGCCGAGCACTAAGCTCGGCCCAAGTCCAACAGGGAGGTTATCGCACAGCTCGGCTGCGCGATGTTCGGGAGGTAGTCTGGCGATGTGGCACGATCAAGGCACATCCGTGCCGATTGTGGAAAACCCGTCATGCAACCGTTGCAAGGCTACGCCAGTGCCGCGGCGGCTTCCTTCTGGCTCTTGCGGTAGGCGATGATCTCTTCGGTGACGAAGTCGCGAAATGCCGCGATCCGTTTCGACTGCCGGAGCTCCTCGGGGTATGCAAGGAAAACAGGTACTTCGCTCGATTCGACCTCCGGAAGAACCCGCACGATATGGGGGAAGTCCTCGACGACGTAATCCGGCAGAACACCGATGCCGAGCCCTGCGAGCACAGCCTGTAACACTCCGAAATAGTTATTGACCGTGAGCATCGAGCGGATGTCGTAGGTCAGCAGTTCCTGGACCAGCGTCGCGCCCGCCCGGACCTGGGTAACGTTGAGGTTCTGGCAAATCAGCCGGTGATCGGAGAGGTCGTCGAGCGTCCCGGGGGTCGAGGTGCGGGCGAGGTATTCCGGCGTCGCATAAAGCCGCATATGAACGCTCATCAGCCGGCGACGGATGAGATCGGCCTGGGACGGTTCTTTCATGCGGATCGCCACATCTGCCTCGCGCATCGGCAGATCGAGGACGCGCTCTTCGAGCATCAGGTCGATCTTGAGGTCGGGGTATTTGTCATAGAGCTTCGGCAGGCGCGGGGCCAGCCAGAGCGAGCCAAAGCCGATGGTGGTGGTGACCCTCAGTTCGCCGAAGACCTCCTCTTCGCTGTCGCGGATGCGCGCCTCGGCGGCGTCGAGGCGCTTGCTCATTGCCGAGGTGGCGTCGAAGAGCAACTCGCCTTGCTCAGTGAGGATCAGCCCGCGGGCATGGCGGTGAAAGAGCGTCGTGTTGAGGCTTTCCTCCAGCGACCGGATCTGTCGCGACACGGCCGACTGGCTCAGATGCAGCGCGTCGCCTGCATGGGTCAGGCTGCCCGCGTCGGCGACGGCGTGAAAGATGCGGAGCTTGTCCCAGTCCATGGCGGTCTCTTCCTGCTGTAGGGGCTCCTTAACACAGGCCCGGCGGTCTTGCGCGAGGGCAAAACCGCCCGATCCGCGGGCAGCTGCGGCAGCGGTGTCACAGTGGGGTCATGTCTGCTGGAAAAATAGCAGGAAGCGCCATATGGACGGGCAACGCGAAGAAACACCCACCAGCGGACAGATGCAGAAGAGCCACGTTGCACGGGACATCAGCTATGCCAGCTCCGCCCAGACCAAGGGCGGGCGGGCGGTGATCCGGGTGCTGGAGAACGCCACCGGCCGGATTCGGATGATCAAACGGGCGGAGGGCTATGAGACCGAAGTCGCGGCGGGGCGGGACTTCTGGGAGGTGATGGTCGAGCGCTACGGCCTCAGCCTCGACGTTGTGCAGGGCTCGCTCGGCAATATCCCAAAAGATGGGCCGCTGGTGCTGATCGCAAACCACCCCTACGGCATCCTCGACGGGCTGATGATGGGCTATATCCTCTCGGTCGTCCGCGGGGACTTCCGCATTCTCGCCCACCGGGTGTTCCGCCGTGCGGAGGACCTCGACAGGATCATCCTGCCGATCTCTTTCGATGAGACCAAGGAGGCGGTGGCGCTCAACATCGAGACCCGGAAGGCGTCGCTGAGATACCTTGCCGAGGGCGGAGCGATCGGGGTGTTCCCCGGCGGCACCGTCTCGACCGCCCTGAGGCCGTTCAGCCAGCCCCTCGACCCCGCCTGGCGGTCGTTCACCGCGCGGATGATCGCGAAATCGAACGCGACGGTCGTCCCGATCTACTTTACCGGAGCCAATTCGCGGCTCTTCCAGCTTGCCAGCCACCTTCACGCGACGCTGCGGATGGCGCTTCTCATCAAGGAGTTCAAACGCCGGGTCGACGAGCCGGTGCAGGTGGCCATCGGGGAGCCTATCGGGCGCGCCCGGATCCTCGAACACAATGCCTCGCCGAAGGCATTGATGGACTTTCTGCGCCAGGAGACCTATGCCCTCTCGCCGACCCCGCTCAAATCGATGGGCTACGGGTTCGAGTTCGAGGATAAACACAGAAAACACGACGGGGCCTGAGCCGTGGCGGTTGGCATTTTCGATTCCGGGCTGGGCGGTCTGACGGTGTTTCGCGCCGTCGAAAAGCGCCTGCCCGACGTGCCGCTCGTCTATTTCGGGGACAATGCGCACACGCCCTACGGGGTCCGGGATGCCGACGATATCTATGACCTGACCTGCAAGGGCACCGAGCGGCTTTTCGGGGCCGGCTGCGATCTGGTGATCCTTGCCTGCAACACCGCCTCGGCGGCCGCACTCAGGCGGATGCAGGAGGCCTGGGTGCCCCGGGACAAACGGGTGCTCGGCGTCTTCGTCCCGCTCATCGAGGCGCTGACCGAGCGGCGGTGGGGGGACAACTCGCCGCCCCGGGAGGTCGGGGTGAAGCATGTCGCCCTTTTTGCCACGCCCGCCACCGTGTCGAGCCGGGCGTTTCAGCGCGAACTGGCGTTCCGGGCCATCGGGGTCGATGTCGAGGCGCAGTCCTGCGGCGGCGTGGTCGATGCGATCGAGGAGGGCGACGAGATTCTCGCCGAGGCGCTGGTGCGCTCCCATGTCGATGCGTTGAAGCGGAAGATGCCGGAGCCCGATGCTGCGGTCTTGGGCTGCACCCATTACCCGCTGATGGAAGACGTATTTCAGGACGCGCTGGGCCCGGATGTGACCGTCTTCAGCCAGGCCAGTCTCGTGGCCGAAAGCCTTGCCGACTACCTCGACCGGCGCCCCGAGATGGTGGGGCCCGGGCAGGAACGCGCGTTTCTGACCACCGGCGATCCGCGCAAGGTTTCCGATCAGGCGACGCGCTTTCTTCGACGAAAGGTCGCGTTCGAGGCTGCGTGATTGCGGCCTGTCGCCGAACCCCCTACATCCCTTTTGATCTCACGCGGAGGCCATCATGGCCCATGACATCGCCATTCTCGGGGCGTCCGGCTATACAGGCGCCGAACTCGTGCGCCTGATCGCGGGGCATGCCGGTTTCCGCATTGCCGGGCTCTCGGCCAATGCCAAGGCAGGCCAGAAGATGGCGGCGGTGTTTCCCCATATGCGGCATCTCGACCTGCCGGAGCTTGTGACCATCGAGGACCTCGATCTTTCGGGCGTCGATCTGGTGTTTTGTGCGCTCCCCCATGCGACCAGTCAGGCGGTGATAGCGGGGCTGCCGCGCGACGTAAAAGTCGTCGATCTTTCGGCGGATTTCCGGCTGCGGGACCCTGCGGCCTACGAGCGGTGGTACGGCCAACCCCATGCCGCGCCGGAGCTTCAGAAAGAGGCGGTCTACGGGCTCACGGAGTTCTACCGCGACGATATCGCCGGGGCCCGCCTGGTGGCCGGGACGGGCTGCAACGCGGCGACCGGGCAATATGCGCTCCGGCCGCTTATCGCGGCCGGTGTCATCGACCTCGACGAGATCGTCATCGATCTCAAGGCGGCGGTTTCCGGGGCGGGGCGGGCGCTGAAGGAAAACCTGCTCCACGCCGAACTCTCTGAGGGTTACCACACCTATGCCGCCGGCGGGACGCACCGGCATCTGGGCGAGTTCGACCAGGAGTTTTCGGCCATTGCCGGTCGCGAGGTGCGGGTGCAGTTCACGCCCCATCTGATCCCTGCCAATCGGGGCATTCTCGCGACGGTCTATGTTCGGGGCGATGCAAAAGAGATCCATGCCACGCTTGAGGCCGCCTATGCGAGGGAGCCATTTCTGGTGACGCTGCCCTTTGGAGAGCTGCCCTCGACCCGCCATGTGCGGGGGTCGAACTATTGTCATATCGGCGTGGCGGGTGACCGTGTCGACGGCCGGGCCATTGTCGTGGCCGCGCTCGACAATCTCACGAAGGGGTCGTCAGGCCAGGCGTTGCAGAACGCGAACCTGATGCTGGGGCTTCAGGAGACCACCGGTCTCACCGCCGCGCCGGTCTTTCCATGAGGGGGGCAAAGAGATGAAAAGCCTGAAGAAAACCCGTCGAATCCAGGTGATCCTGCTGACCGCCGCGAGCCTTCTCGTCTCGTTCGGTATCTTCTATTTCCTCGTGCCCGAGGACGCGATCAACTTCTTCCGCTCCCCTTCGGAGGTCGCCGAGACGCCGCCGGGGCCGGCCGAGGTGTTCCGCATCGGCGGGCTTGTCGAGGAGGGCACGCTGGTGCGCGGCCAGGGCGAGACGATCACCTTTGCGGTCACCGACGGCGGGGCGAGCATTCCGGTGGCCTATACCGGGGTGCTGCCGGACCTTTTCGGCGAGGGCGAAGGCATGGTGGGCACCGGGCGCTACATCAACGGCGTCTTCCAAGCCACTGAAATCCTTGCCCGACACGATGAGACCTATATGCCGGCCGAAGTGATCGACGCGCTGAAGGAGCAGGGGGTCTATCAGGACCCGAACGGTTAGGGCGGGATCGGTTTCGAGTGCATTCGAAGGTGGGTTGGTGGCCTTGAGGGGGTGTTCATGCTGCACGTCCTGAACCAAGGTCCCCCACGTCCCGGGCTTGACCCGGGACCTCGATAGGCTTGGTACTCCGGTGGATCGGGGCCCCGGATCAGGTCCGGGGCGTGTTTCGCCAAGGGCTGCCGGAGCAAGACCCAAAGCCCACTTGAGGCCAAAACTAGCCCAGCAATGCCACCAGTCGGCGCCCAGTTCTCGGACGATCCGCCCCACCGAACGCACCCCTTTCCCCGAATTAACCAATTCTCCGGACCTTTCTCGGCGTTGAACGCACGCACTTGAGGGTTCGGACCATGCGCTCCGTCGAAGCCATTGCCGACGAAATCATCGCCCGCGAGGGCGGTTTCGTGAACGACCCCGACGATCCCGGCGGGGCGACGAAGTTCGGCGTCACGATCCATACGATGCGCCGGCTCGGGCTCGATCTCGACGGGGACGGGCGGGTCACGGTCTCGGACGTCCGGCGCATCACGAAGGGCACGGCGCGGAAGATCTTCGTCGATCATTACTTTCACCGCCCGCGCATTGCCGCTTTGCCCGATGCGCTTCAGGCCAGCGTGTTCGACATGTATGTCAACGCCGGTGCCAATGCGGTGAAGGTGCTCCAGCGGCTTCTGAACCAGATGGGCCGGAGCCTCGCGGTCGACGGCGCCATTGGGCCCAAGACCATAACCGCCGCGCGGGCTGCGACCGCCGCTGCGCCGGGACATATCGCCGATGCCTACGGCATTGCTCGGCGAAACTACTACTACGCGCTGGCCGACCGGCGGCCCGCTTCCCGGAAGTTCGCCCGGCGGCGCGACGGCGGGAAGGGGGGCTGGATCAGGCGGGCCGAGGAGTTCATCGCGCCGCGCTATCACCTCACCGAGACCGAGCACCGCGACCGGGTGGCCGCATGGGACTGATCGCCGATGTCTTCGCCACGCTCTTCGGGGGCGAGCGCAATTTCGTGAAGGAGACCGCGGAGGTCTTCGTCGAAAACGCCGAAGGGCAGGCCGCGCGCGACGCGGCCTTTCGCGACGCCACCCTGGCCCAGTTCGCCGCCGAGTTCGCGCAGCCCCGCCGGGGCCTCTTCGACCGATTCATAGACGCCCTCAACCGACTGCCGCGCCCGGCACTGGCGCTCGGCACGCTGGCGCTCTTCGTCTCGGCGATGGCCGATCCGGTCTGGTTCGCCGAACGGATGCAGGGGGTCGCCCTCGTCCCTGAGCCGCTCTGGTGGCTCATGGGGGCCATCGTGAGCTTCTACTTCGGCGCACGGCACCAGGCGAAAGCACAGGATTTCCAGCGCTCCATCGCCGCCGCGCTGGCCCGGACGCCGACGGTCACGGCAAATATCGCCGCACTGCGCGCCCTCGATGCCGGGGCCTCGGCGGTGGACGACAGCGGCGCGGCCGAAAACCCCGCGCTCGAGGAGTGGAAACGCAGCCATGGGCAGTGACCTCATCCTCAAGCTCGTCGCCGACCATGGCCCGTGGGTGCTGCTCGTCTTCTATCTTCTCTACCGCGATCTCCAGAAGGACCAGGCGACGCGCGCGGTGCTCGACAAGAACACCGCGATCCTCACCGAGATGGCAACGATCATCAAAGAGCGGCTTCCAAGGGCTTAGGAAGTGCAATGAAGCTATTGCTTTTCATCAGAAATTTGAAAGAGGCCGTGATGGGCGAAGATCTCAGAAAGACCTTTCTCCGCAACGCCGAGGCCGCCGACCGGCTCGACCGGGCCGTCAAGGAGATGTTGGAGAAATGAAACAGGCAAGCCTCCTCTTCGCCTTCATAGCCGCGGCCCTTGTTGCCCTCGACACGGTCTTCGGTTTCGCCACCGCCTATGCCATCGGCTACGGGGCGATTGCGCTGATGGCACTGGCAATCTCGCTCACCTTTCTCTGGCTCTGGTGGAAGCGCACCACGCCGCTGGCTTTGGGGATGTCGTTTTCCTGGGCCGGGGCGGCGAGCGTCATCGGCTGGTGGTGGTTCTACTCGATCCTCGACCGGCCGAGGGGCATGGAGGAGAGCGAGGTGCTCTTGGTCTTCGTTGCGCTCTACTTCGTCGGCGCGACGCTTCACTTCGCGGTCATCCAGCGCTCGCTCAACCTGCCGCGGACGGCCTATCTGGTGCCGGTTCTGGGCTCGGTTGTGGTGTCGGCGCTGGTGCATCTGTGGTAAGGATCGAAGTACCGGGCTGAAGCGCGGCCTAGAGGAGCCCCGCGCGGTCGGAAAGACCCGCCCCGGGCTTGACCCAGGGGCTAGACGGGCGGAGCGCGCCATGGGGTCGGGGCCCCGGGTCAAGCCCGGCGGGGCCTTCGGAGTGGGGCGAACCAGCGCTTGTCCGCCCAGAAGCGAAGGCCGACGACCGGCTTCGCCCGATATGCAGTCCGTCCCGCAACTCTGCGCGACAGGAGCGCGCAGCACCTTGGCCCCGGCACATTCGCGGATTAACTTCGCCACATGATCGTCGAGCTCGGCCATTTCGCCCTGATCCTTGCCTTCGTCGTCGCCATCGCCCAGTCGGTGGTGCCGATGGTCGGCGCCTCCCGTGGCTGGCGGGGCTGGATGGCGGTGGCCGAACCCGCCGCCTCGGCACAGGTGCTCTTGCTGGCATTTTCCTTCGCCGCGCTCACCTACGCCTTCGTCACCTCGGATTTCTCGCTCCGGCTCGTCACCCTCAACTCCCATACCGACAAGCCGATGCTCTACAAGGTCACCGGCGTCTGGGGGAACCACGAGGGTTCGATGCTGCTCTGGTGCTTGATCCTCGCGCTCTTCGGCGCGCTTGGGGCCTGGTTCGGCGGCGGGCTGCCGGAGCGGCTTCGGGCCCGGGTGCTGGCGGTGCAGGGCTCCATCGGCGTGGCCTTTCTGGCCTTCCTGATCTTCACCTCGAACCCGTTTTTGCGGCTCGAGGTCCCGCCCTTCAACGGTCAGGACCTCAATCCGCTCCTTCAAGACCCCGGCCTCGCCTTCCACCCGCCGTTTCTCTACATCGGCTATGTCGGGCTCTCGATGGCGTTTTCCTTCGCCGTCGCAGCCCTGATCGAGGGCCGGGTCGATGCCGCATGGGGCCGCTGGGTGCGGCCATGGACGCTGCTGGCCTGGCTCAACCTCACCATCGGGATCGCGCTTGGCTCCTGGTGGGCCTATTACGAACTCGGCTGGGGGGGCTTCTGGTTCTGGGACCCTGTCGAGAACGCCTCCTTCATGCCCTGGCTTATTGCCGCGGCGCTTCTGCATTCGGCCATCGTGGTGGAAAAGCGCGAGGCGCTCAAAGCCTGGACGATCCTCCTGGCGATCCTCGCCTTCGGGTTTTCGCTGATCGGGGCCTTCATCGTGCGCTCGGGCGTGCTGACGAGTGTGCACGCCTTTGCCAACGACCCCGAGCGGGGGGTCTATCTGCTGGCGATCACCGGGGTCTTCATGGGCAGCGCGCTGGTGCTCTTTGCCCTGCGCTCGGGGGCGATGGAGGCCACGGGTGTGTTCCAGCCGGTGTCCCGCGAAGGGGCGCTCGTGGCCAACAACATCCTTCTGGCGGTGTCCTGTTTCGTGGTCTTCGTCGGGACCATGTGGCCCCTGATCGCCGAAATGCTCTGGGGCCAGAAGCTCTCGGTTGGCCCGCCGTTTTTCAACGCCGCCTTCACGCCGTTCTTCATCGCACTTGCCGCAATCCTGCCTTTCGGGGCGATCCTGCCCTGGAAGCGGGCGAAGCTCGCCCGGGCGGTGCGCCCGCTCTGGGGCGCTCTGGTTCTGGCGGCGGCGGTGGGCGCGCTGATCTACGCGCTGACCTCGGGCCGCTCGGCCTTCGCCCCCATTGCCATCGCCCTTGGCGCCTGGCTCGTCTTCGGCGCGGCCGCCGAGCTCTGGACACGGGCAGGTCGGGGCGAATTTGCATCGAAGCTCCGGCGGCTCGGGAGCCTGCCGCGCGCCGATTGGGGTAAGGCCGTGGCCCATGCCGGGATGGGGATCACGTTCATCGGGGTGGCCGCCCTCGTGGCCTATCAGGTCGAGGACATCCGCGTCGCCCGCGAAGGCGAGACCTATGAGGTGGCGGGTTACGACGTCACGCTGGTGGGCGTCGAGCGGGTCGAGGGCCCCAATTACATCTCAACCATGGCCGAGATCACGCTCGACCGGGACGGCACCGAGGTCGCCCGGCTCTTTCCCGAAAAACGGGTTTATCCGGTGGCGGGGATGCCGACGACCGAGGCGGCGATAGAGAACGGCGTGTTCCGCGACCTCTACGTCGTGATCGGCGACCCGCAACAGGGCGGCGGCTGGGCGGTGCGGACGTTCATCAAACCCTATGCCAACTGGATCTGGGCGGGTTGCATCATCATGGCGCTGGGCGGCGTTCTCTCGCTCACCGACCGGCGGGTGCGGGTCGCCGGCAGTGCGCGCAAACCGCGTGCGCCAAGCGGGGTGCCCGCCGAATGATCCGCGCCTTGCTTCTTGTCTGCCTTCTGGCGAGCCCGGCCTTCGCCGTCGAGCCCGACGAGATGCTTGCCGACCCCGCGCTCGAAGCCCGGGCCAATGCGCTCGACGACGTCATCCGATGCGTTCAATGCCGCTCGGAGGCGATCGGCTCGTCGAATGCCGACTGGGCGCGGGACGCCCGGCTTGTCGTGCGCGAACTCATCGCCGACGGGGCAAGCGACGAGGAGGTTCTGGCCTTTTTCGTCGAGCGCTACGGCGAGGTCGTTCTGATGCGGCCGACGACCACGGGGGCGAACCTCGTTCTGTGGCTCGCCGCGCCGGCGATGCTTCTGGGGGCCGGTATCGTCGCACTGGTCTATCTCCGGCGCCGGTCGACGGCGGAGCCCGGAGGTGCTGCTCTGACACCCGAGGAACAGGCGCGGGTCGACGAGCTTCTGGGGCGGTAACGCCACTTCCCCCCTTTTCCGAACCGACTGGTTCACCTATGCCGAGGCGAACCCGGGAAGGACGCAAGCGATGGACTACCAGACCCTCCGCCTTGAGATCGCCGATGGCATCGGGGCGATCACTCTCACCCGGCCCGAGGTGCGCAATGCGCTCAACACCCAGATGCGTGCCGAGCTGCTCCATGCGATCAAATCGGCCGAGCGGTCGGCCCGGGTGATCGTGCTCACCGGAGCCGGCGAGGCGTTCTGCTCGGGCCAAGATCTCGGCGACCGGACCAATGCCGCCGCGACCGACCTGGAACGCACGCTGAGAGACGAATACATCCCGCTTCTGCGCGCGATCTACGACAGTCCGCTGCCGGTGATCGCAGCGGTGAACGGGGCGGCCGCCGGGGCGGGGGCCAACCTCGCGCTGGCCGCCGATGTTGTGATCGCCTCGGAGGACGCGATGTTTCTGCAAGCCTTTACGCGGATCGGCCTCATCCCGGATGCCGGCGGAACCTACTGGCTGCCGCGCCAGATCGGCTTTGCAAAGGCGATGGGGGCGGCGCTCTTCGCCGAACCGGTCACGGCGGCGGAGGCGGCGGCCTGGGGGATGATCTGGGAGGCGGTTCCGGCCGACGGGTTCGAAGCCCATTGGCGGGCCCGCGCCGCCCATCTCGCCACCGGGCCCACCGAGGCCTACGCGCTGACCAAGGAGGCGCTCCGGAAGGCCTTCGAGAACGACCTCGACAAGCAGATGCTGCTCGAGGCCCGGCTCCAGGGCCGCGCCGGCAAAACCCGCGATTTCCGCGAGGGGGTGATCGCCTTTCTCGAAAAGCGGGCGGCGCGCTTTGAGGGGCGGTAGGGGGCGGGCGACGGTTCTGGCCTGAAGCGGACGTTTGGGTCTTGCTCCGGTAGCCCTTGGCGAAACACGCCCCGGACTTGATCCGGGGCCTCGATCCATTGGAGTGCCAAGCCTATCGAGGTCCCGGGTCAAGCCCGGGACGTGGGTTACTTGGGGTCGGGGCGCGCAGAATGAACGCCCGCTCAAGGCCACAGTCCGTCCCTCCCGGCCGGCTTTGACAGCCCTCCCGCCTTCGGCAATAGTCAAAGCAATATCAGGCTTTTCGTCATCCATGGGAGGGGAGACGATGGGCGGACGGGTGCTCCTCATCGAGGATGAGCCGAATATCATCGAGGCGATCCGCTTC
Organism: Paracoccaceae bacterium; assembly: GCA_030066905.1. GTDB lineage: Bacteria > Pseudomonadota > Alphaproteobacteria > Rhodobacterales > Rhodobacteraceae > JASJAR01. Next base: position 102,291 of record JASJAR010000006.1, read on the forward strand.
ATCCTGTCCCGGGACGGCTGGGCGGTGGATACCCATTCGGACGGCAAGAGCGCCCTCGACGCGGTGGCCAGGCGGCGGCCCGACCTCATTATCCTCGACGTCATGCTGCCCGGGCGGTCCGGCTACGACATCCTGTCCGATCTCCGGGCCGATCCCGAAACGGGCGCGATCCCGGTCCTGATGCTCACCGCGCGCGGCCAGAAAAAGGACCGCGAACTTGCCGAGCGGGTCGGCGCGAACCGCTTCATGACCAAACCGTTCTCCAACGCCGAGGTGCTCGACGCGGTGCGGGCGATGACCGCGACGGCCGACCCCGGCCCCGCGGAGCCCTGAGATGGCGCGCGAGGTCCGCCCGCTCTTTCTTGCACGCCAGAGCTACCGGCGCCGGCGGTTGATGGACATCGCCCGGCTGATGCCGTTTCTCGGAGCCTTCGGCTTTCTCTTGCCGGTGCTCTGGGCGGGGTCGGCGCGGACCTCGTCGGGGATGATCTATCTCTTCGCGGTCTGGGGCCTTCTCATCCTCGGTCTCGCTCTGATGGCCGGGCCGATCAGCCGGGCGGAGGCCGAGCCGGACGAAAGCGGCCGGGACGGGCACGAGGAGACGGAGGAGCCCTGATGCTCTCGTTCAACCTCCTCGTCGCGGTCTGTCTGGCCTATGTCGTGCTCCTTTTTCTCATCGCCTTCGCCGCTGAGCGGCAGGCGGCGACCGGCGACCGGCCCTGGCTTCGCTCGCCGCTGGTCTACACCCTGTCGCTGTCGATCTATTGCACCGCCTGGACGTTCTACGGCGCGGTCGGCTACGCCGCCCGGTCGGGGCTTGAGTTCCTCACGATCTATCTCGGCCCCACCATCGTCATGCTTGCCTGGTGGGGGCTTTTGCGGAAACTGGTGCGGATCGGGCGGACAGAGCGGATCACCTCGATTGCCGACCTCGTTTCGTCCCGCTACGGGAAATCGACGCTTCTGGGGGTGCTCGTCACGCTCATCGCGCTTATCGGCACGACGCCCTACATCGCGCTCCAGCTCCAGTCGGTGACCCTGTCGTTCGCCGTCTTCACCGAAGGCGGGGCGGAAAACCTCAACGCGACGGCGCTCTGGTGCGCGGCGGGGCTGGCGCTTTTCACCATCGTCTTCGGAACCCGCAAGCTCGACGTGAACGAGCGCCATCACGGAGTGGTCGCGGCCATCGCCCTCGAAGCCGTGGTCAAGCTCTTTGCGCTCCTCGCGGTGGGCATCTTCGTGGTGTTCTTCGTCGCCTCGGGGCCGGGCGACATCATCGGGCTTATCGATGCGAGCCCCATCGATGTCTGGGACCTCCAGCCCGAGCGCTGGATGACGCTCACCTTTCTTGCCGGAGCCGCCTTTCTCTGCCTGCCGCGAATGATCCATGTGATGGTGGTGGAGAATGCCGACGAGCGGCACTTGACCACCGCGAGCTGGGCGTTTCCGCTCTATCTTTTCCTGATGAGCCTCTTTGTCGTGCCCATCGCCGTTGTGGGGCTCGCGATGATGCCCATCGGCGCGAACCCCGACCTCTTCGTTCTCACCGTCCCCCTCGCGCTCGACCGGGACGGGCTCGCCATGCTCGCCTTTCTCGGCGGGTTCTCCTCGGCGACCTCGATGGTGATCGTGGCGGCCATCGCGGTGTCGACCATGGTGTCGAACCACATCGTGATGCCGATCTGGCTGCGGTCGGCGCGGTCGGGGGCCACGGTGTCGGGCGATCTCAGGCAAGTGGTGCTCGTCGCCCGGCGGGTGACCATCGCGGCGGTGCTGCTGCTGGGCTACCTCTATTACCGGCTCTCAGGCGGCGGGGCGGCGCTCGCGGCGATCGGGCTCATTTCCTTTGCCGGGGTCGCCCAGGTCCTGCCGGCGCTTCTGGGGGGCATCTTCTGGCGCGGCGCGACCCGGGTCGGGGCGGCGGCCGGGGTGATCGTTGGCTTCACGATCTGGGCCTGGACCCTCTTTCTGCCGAGCTTCGGGGAGACCGGGGTGATCGGTGCGGCGGTGCTCGCCGAGGGGCCCTGGGGGATCGGCGGGCTGCGGCCCTATGCGCTCTTCGGCATCGAGGGGCTCGACCCGGTGGTCCATTCGGTGGTCTGGTCGATGAGTTTCAACACCCTGGCGTTCCTCCTCGGCTCGTTCCTCTCCTTCCCGACGCCGCTCGAACGGCTTCAGGGGGCGAGTTTCGTCAATGCGCTGAGCCCCGGGCGCGGGGCGCGGAGCTGGGCGGTGTCCGCGGCCGGGGCCGAGGAGCTTCTGGTGATGTCCCAGCGGATTGTCGGCGGGCGCGACGCGCAGGCGCTCTTCGAGGCCGAAGCCGCCGACCAGGGCAAGGAGGGGTACCTGCCGGAGGTGACGCCGGAGTTCCTTGAACGCCTCGAACGGATGCTCGCAGGCTCCGTGGGCGGCGCGACGGCCCATGCGATGGTCGCCCAGATCACTGGCGGTGCCAGCGTCTCGGTCGACGATTTGATGAAGGTCGCCGACGAAGCCCAGCAGATCATGGAACAATCCGCCCGGCTCGAAGCCCAGTCCGCCGAGCTCGGGCGAACCGCTCAGCAGCTCCGCGTCGCCAATGAGAAGCTGATGTCCCTCAGTGTGCAGAAGGACGCGTTTCTGAGCCAGATTTCCCACGAGCTCCGCACGCCGATGACCTCGATCCGGTCGTTTTCGGAGATCCTGCGGCAGTCGGAGGGCCTCGCGCCCGAGGAGCGCCAGCGCTATGCTGGGGTGATCCACGACGAGGCCCTGCGGCTGACGCGGCTTCTCGACGACCTTCTCGACCTCAGTGTGCTCGAAAACGGCCAGGTGACACTCAATACCCGCGAGGCCTCGCTCGATGCGGTGATCTCGGGGGCGCTGGTGGCGGCGGGGGCGGAGGAGCAGGGGTTGAAGGTGGTCCGCGACGCCGGGGCGGCGGACATCCGGATCGTCACCGACCCCGACCGGCTTTCTCAGGTCTTCATCAACCTGATCTCGAACGCGCGTAAATACTGCGATGCCGAGGCGCCGACGCTCAGCATCGTCACCCGCGACCTTGGCGATCGGGTGATCGTCGATTTCATCGACAACGGCTCCGGCGTGCCGGGCCGGGCCCAGGAGCTGATCTTCGAGAAGTTCAGCCGGCTGTCGGACCAGAAGGCGGCGGGCAGCGCGGGGCTCGGTCTGGCGATCTGCCGGGAGATCATGGGCCGGCTCGGCGGCTCGATCAGGTATCTGCCGGGCCAGGGGGGCGGGGCCTTCCGCGTGTCGATTGCCCGGGCCGGGCTCCGGGCAGCCTGACCGTTTAAGGGTTGGCTAACCAGTTCGTGTCAGACCCTGGGCCCGTGACCCCGGACGGCGACCCATGAGCGACGGCATGTCAGGAAACGTGCTCTCCCGCAAAGTCGGGAAGGGCCGGGGGGCCGGACGCGAGCGCTCGCCCTGGGCCGACGTTTGGGACGTCGTGGTGCCGCGGGCGGCCGATCAGGTGATCGGGGTCGAGGCCGGGTTGATCAAGGCCGGGCACCGGCGCGCGGACCTTACGGGCCTTCTCGAGGACCTGCCCGACACCGGGCTTCTGATGCGCCTAAAGGGTCCCGGGGCCGGCACCGGCTTTGCTCATCTCGACATCGGGCTTCTCGGTGCCCTGCTCGAGGCGCAGACTATCGGTCGGGTGCTCCAGACCCCGGCCGCCGAGCGGGTCGGAAGCAGGACGGATGCGGCCATCGTCGCGCCGGCGATCGACAGTTTGATGAGCGCGGCGGCGGTGGAAGCCAAGGACCGGGGGGCGCCGGAGCCGCCCTGGTCGGGGTTCGCGACCGCCGGGCGCTTCGCCGACCGCCGGAACATCGCGCTCCAGATCGACGACGGGGCGATGGAGGTGCAGCGGCTCGAAATCGGTTTCGATGGCGGGGCGAAGATCGGTGAGCTTCTCCTCGCGCTCCGGCCCGAAGACGCGCCGGAGGCGCGAGCGGCGTCGTCCTCGGACGAGACGGCGATCCGCGAGAACGTCCTCGAGGCCGGGTCGCGCCTCGCGGTGGTGCTCGACCGGCCCAAGGTGCCCATCGGCTGGGTCCGCAAGCTGGCCGTCGGCGATTGTCTGGAGATTTCACGCGCCAGGCTCTCCGAGGCGCGGGTCGAAACTCTGGAGGGGCGGTTGCTGGCGCGCGCGCGGCTCGGTCAGGCCGCCGGACAGCGGGCGGTTTGCCTCACGCTCGGGGCGGCGGCCCCGACGGCGGCCCTTCCGGTGTCGGAGCCGGCGCTGGCAGCCCCCGCTGCGGCGACCGGCGGCGATCTGCCCGACCTGCCGCCCTTGCCGGAGCCCGGTACGGGCTCGGCGTTCTCCGACCCGGGGGGCGGGGAGACGGAGCTTCCCGATCTGCCGGGGCTGCCGGACTTGCCCGACCTGCCCGATTTGCCGGACCTGCCGTGAGGTGGGCGGGAGCGGCGGACCGACCGCCGCGTCGGATCACGATGCCCTCAACGTTGACCGCCCAACCACCGGGCGCGAAGCCGGGGGCAATGGCGCGGGCGGAGCCATGCTGGCGGTCGGGGTTCAGGATCAGGTTCGCGAGGGGGTTGCCGCCGCAAAGCGGGTCACTTCGGCAGGCGACGGGCCACTCGGTGCCGCTGGCATCACCCGGCTATAGTGGGACCGGCGCGAATGCCCGTCGCTTCCCGGGCTCAGCCGGCGCGCTGGCGGGCGAGGGCGTCGAGCTGTGGCCGCAGACCTTCAAGGGTGTAACCTGCGGCCGCGGCCCGGGCGATGATCGCGTCGGTGTCGATCTCGCCCGCAACGCCGAGGCCCCAGACGATGGTCGAACGGTTGCCGGAGGCGCAATAGGCGTGAACCGGGCCGCCGGCGCCGTCGAGGGCCGTTTTCTGGCGTTCGACGATTTCGAGGGTGAGCGCGCCGTGGACCACCGGGTTGTCGAGGAACGCGAGCCCCGCGGCCTCGGCCGCCTGGCGGATCGCGTCCGATTGCAGTTCCGGCGGCACCTCGGCGTCGGGCCGGTTGTTGATGAGAACGCGCACGCCGTCGGCGGCGAGGGCCGCGACGTCGCCCGGCTCGATCTGCGGCGAGACGCTGTAGGCGTCGGTGATCTGTCTGCGGTCCATGGAGCCTCCGGTTACGCGGGTTGTTCCACCTCTGCAAGGCGTGCGCGCAGGGGCGGGGCGCCCCACATTCCGCCGGCCATGGCCAGGAGGAACACCGCGCCGCCGACGCCGCCCCAGGTCGCCGAGGCGATGGCGGGGCCGGGGCAGAGCCCCGCGAGCCCCCAGCCCGCCCCAAAGAGCACCGAGCCGATGACGAGGTTGCGCCCCAGGCGCGGCTCGGGCGCGGGCGGGAAGGCGCCGCCGAGGGCCGGGCGGCGGCCGCGGGCGAAGGCCCAGGCTGCCGCCATGGGCACGATCGCGCCGCCCATCACGAAGGCCAGCGTCGGGTCCCAGTTTCCGAAGACGTCGAGCCAGCCCTGGACCTTGGTCGTGTCTGTCATGCCCGAAATCAGAAGGCCGACGCCGAAGAGCCCGCCGGCGAGGAAGGCGAAAAGATCGCGCATCAGATCACTCCGAGAAGGTGGCGGAAAAAGACGACTGTTAGGCCGCCGGCGAGGATGTAGAACACCGTCGCCACGATCCCCCTGAGCGACAGCCGGGAGATGCCGCAGACGCCGTGGCCCGAGGTGCAGCCATTGGCGAGCCGGGTGCCGAGCCCGACGAGCAGGCCCGCCGCCGCGACTACGGCGAGATTGCCGGTCAGATGGGTGTCGGCGCCGCCCGTGAGAAGCACCGCAAGGCCGGGTACGAGAACGAGACCGGCCAGAAACGCCGCCCGTTCGCGCCCGGTTTCGCGCGCCGAGCCATCGACGAGGCCGCCGATGATGCCCGAGGCCCCCATGATCCGGCCATTGACGAGCAGATAGACGGACCCGGCGAGGCCGATGATGCCTCCGCCGACGAGGCCGAAGAGCCAGTCCTGTGGCATGCGCGGTCTCCTAGAGCTTGTTGACGGGCACCTTGAGAAAGACATCGCCCTCCGCATCGGGGTCCGGCATGTTGCCGGCCCGCATGTTCACCTGGAGCGACGGGATGATGAGCTTCGGCATTCCGAGCGTCGCGTCCCGGGCCTGGCGCATCTCGACGAAGGCGGCCTCGGCGGTACCCGCGCCGACATGGACGTTCTTCGCCTTCTGTTCGCCCACGGTCGATTCCCAGGCATAATCGTCGCGGCCGGGTGCTTTGTAATCGTGGCCGACGAAGATCCGGGTCGCGTCGGGCAGGGCGAGGATTTTCTGGATCGAACGGTAAAGATCGTTCGCCGATCCGCCCGGGAAGTCACAACGGGCGGTGCCGAAATCGGGCATGAAGAGCGTGTCGCCCACGAAGGCGGCATCGCCGATCACGTAGGTCAGGCAGGCCGGTGTGTGCCCCGGCGTATGCAAGACGTCGCCGCGCAACTGGCCGATATGGAAACTGTCGCCCTCGTCGAAGAGCGCGTCGAATTGCGAGCCGTCGCGCTGAAACTCAGTGCCTTCGTTGAAGACCTTGCCGAATGTGTTCTGCACGACGGTGATCCGGTCGCCGATGCCGATCTTCCCCCCGAGCCGTTCCTGGAGATAGGGCGCGGCGGAGAGATGGTCGGCATGAACATGGGTTTCGAGGATCCACCGAACGTCGAGATCCTCCGCCTCGACATGGGCGACGATGGCATCGGCGGAGGCGGTGTCGGTGTGGCCCGAGGCGTAGTCGAAGTCGAGGACGCTGTCGATGATGGCCGCCGCGCGCCCCTGGGGTTCGCGGACGACATAGGAGATGGTGTTGGTCGCTTCGTCGAAGAATGCGGTGACGTTGGGTTGCATGGGTCTTGCCTCCGGGCTCTCTCCACGTAATATATGCGTATATTGATATGTGTTCTTCGAACCGGGGACAAGAGGCGATGAGAGACGCACCTGCGATTTCCATCGACGACATGACGGCGGCGGCCGAGGAGGCGTCGGCGATGCTGCGCCAGATGGCGAACCCGTCGCGGTTGTTGCTTCTGTGCCATCTGGTGGATGGCGACTGCACGGTCGGCGGGCTGATGGCGCGCACCGGTCTCGGACAGGCCTATGTCAGCCAGCAACTTGCGCGGCTGCGGGCCGACGGTCTCGTCGTCGGAGAACGGTCGGGCCGCGAAGTTCGTTACCGTCTGGCCGACGGCCGGGTGGCGCCGGTGCTCGACGCGCTCTACCGCGCGTTCTGCGGCGGTCCCGGGACGGCCTGATCGTTTCGCAGGGTCCGGGCGTTCTGCCCAATTATCCGGCAAAGACCCGCCAAAGGCCCCATGGGCGCCCCTGAAATACGCAGATTGACCTTAGGTCAAGGGAAGCGACGTGGTAAGGTTTCGATGCGTGCGGGGATTATAACAACATGCACGGGGAGGCATGACCTTGAAAGATATAGTGGAACCGGAAGCGACCCGTGACGACATCGACCGAATCGTCGATGCGCTGCTCGAAAACCCAACCCGTGCAGGCGATATTAAGACCCTGCTGCGCCAGAAGATGACCGCGCCGGAGGTTGTCCGCGTGGCGCGTGCCGTTGCCGCCGAACGCCCGAACGACGATGTTGAGGACTTTTGGGACAACGTCCCTGTCTGAGCCGTTGAACCGAGACCGTGCCGGCCCCAGCCGGTGCGGCTGGCCATATATGAGATGTGCAACCCTCAGCCGCCATTGAGTTCATGACCCCATCGGGTAGTAATGAACCAGAGCGTGCCAGGGGCGGTCATGGAAGACGGCAGCAGTGGATCGATTGACGGTCGCATAGCCGAGGTCCGGCTGAAGACCGAAATGCCGAACCGCCTCGACGCGGCGGCGCGCGGCAAGATTGCGGCGGCACTGGCGAAGGTGCTCGACGACGCCAGCGTCGCGGGGGTCGTGCTGTCCGCGCCGGACGGGCGTTTCCCGCCAGCGAACGACCCCGGCGGCGAAGGACCGTCCCTCAGCGATCTCTGCCGGTTCATCGAAGACGCCAAAAAGCCCGTGGCCGCGGCCATCGGCCAGGCCGCGCTTGGGCCGGGATGCGACATCGCCCTGGCCGCCCATTACCGGTTTGCCGCCAACGAAGCCGTCGTCGGCTACCCCGAAGTGCGGCTCGGCCTCGTGCCCGAAGCCGGCGGGACCCAGCGGCTGCCGCGTCTCGTCGGGGCCGGGCCGGCGCTCGATATTCTGCTGTCGGGCCGTGCGGTGCCTGCGGCGCGGGCCGTCAAGACCGGTGCGATCGACGGCGCGGTCGATGGCGACCCTGTCGCCCATGCGGTCCGCTACGTGCAGGGTCTGGCAGAAACCGGTGCGGCACCCGAGCCGACCCGCGCCAGGACACGGCGGCTGCGGGACGCGGCGGGGTATCTCGCCGCCTGTCGGGACCGCCGCGAGGAGGTCGACGATGGGCGCCTCGAGGCCCCGCGGCGGATGATCGACTGCGTCGAGGCCGCCCTTCTGCTGCCCTTCGACGAGGGCCTCGCGCTCGAGGCCGCCACGCGGGCCGACCTGATGACCGGGCCCGAGGCCCGGGCGCTTGCGCATATGTCGCGCGCCGAGGCGATGCGGATCGTGCCGAAGGCGCTGCGGGAGACGACCCCCCGCGAGGTCAAGGTCCTCGGCGTTGTCGGCGCGGGCCGGATCGGGACCGAGTTGTCGCTCACGGCGCTGGCGTCGGGTTACGACGTCGTGTTGTCCGAGCGCGACGAGGCGCGGCTCGAGGAAGCGGTGCTGACGATCATCGAGGCGACCGATGCCGAGGTCGATGCCGGCCGGCTGACCGCGGCCGAGGGCAAGACGCGGATCGCCCGGCTGGCCGGCGATTTCGGCACCGAGGCTCTCTCCAAGGCCGATTTCGTCATCGAGGCGATGGCCGATACCGGCGGTGCGCCCGAGGAGGTCGTTCCCGCTCTCGACGGGGCGATGAAGGCCGGGGCGGTTCTGGCGATCACCAGCATTGAGGGTAACCTCACAGACCTTGCGGGGGCCACATCGCGGGCCGCCGACGTTCTCGGTCTGAGGGTCTTCCCGCCGCTGCGGCGGTTCCGCGCGGCGGAGCTCCGGCAGGGCAAGGCCACCGCGCCGGTGGCAGGGACGACGGCCTGGAATGTGTTGCGGCGGCTGTCGCGGATCCCGGTGATCTCGGCGGGACCGTCGGTTTCGGACGCGATTGCCGCGGCCTATTTCGGAGCCGCCGACTGGTGCCTGATGGTTGGGGCGAGCGTGGAAGAGATCGACCGGGCGATGCGCGGCTGGGGCGCGCGCGTCGGGCCCTACGAGGCGCGCGATCTGGCCGGCGGGGGCCGGGTGCCCTCGGCGCTGCCTGGCGGGCTCGACGCCGCGCTCTGGCATGCCGGCAAGCGCTATTACAGCTACCGTCCGAACGGCACCCGGGCCGGGCCGGACCCGGGCATCGGGGCGATCCTCGAAGCCGCGCGCAAACGCGGCGGGTTCGAGCGGCGGCCCGTGGCGGCCGGGGAGATCGTCGAGCGCTGCCTGGCGGCCATGGCCAATGCCGGGGCCCGCGCCGTCCGCGAGCGCCGCGTGGGGCGCGCGATGGAAATCGACGTGTTCGCCGTCCACGGCCTCGGCCTGCCGCGCTGGCGCGGCGGCCCGCTGATGTCGGCCGATCTCGAGGGGCTCCTGAAGCTCCAAAAGCGCCTCAGACGCTTTGCCGGCGACGTGCCCGGCCTCTGGACGCCCGATCCGCTGCTCGGCACGCTGATCAAGAACGGCAAGCGGTTCGGCTCGCTCAACGGCTGAGCGGCCCCGGCAACGCAACGCCGAACGCCGGGAGCCAAGCCGCGCGCTCAAAGCGCCCGGTCGGGAGCCCCGGCATAGTGGCGCGCGCGGGCCAGGAGGTCGTTGCCGAGCCCCGCCGCACAGCCCGCGACATCCGCCGGCAGCCAGTTTTCGGCGATGCGGTCGCCCTCGAGGCGGTAGAAGTCGAAGACCGGCAGACGCGCGGTGCGGCCCGTGGCCGTCATGCCGAGCCAAGGCCCCGAATGGGTCCCCGTGACGACCCCGCCGGTCACCGCATAGGGCCCGTCGGCGAGGCGGATGAAATGGCCCTCCGACCGCCGGTCGGGAAAGGCGCGCAGGAACGGGATCTGGTGATGGGCGCGAAAGCCCTCAAGGCCGCGGGCCATGCCGATGCCGCCGGCGGCGTAATACATGAAGTCCTCGGTCCAGTGGTCCGCGTGGGGCATGCTGTCGAGGTTCCTGCCGTCGAACGACTGGAGCGCTCCATGCATCGCAAGAACCGTGTCGAGCGCATCGGCCCCTGCCGGGGCCGCCCCGTCTGGCCTGAGCCCGTCGCCGGTCGCCGGTCCGGGCCAGAGACCGGGGGCTCCGAAGCTTCGGGGCAGGGGCGAAAGCCCGATCTGGTCGAGGAAGTCCACGAGATCGAGGATGAGATGGCTTTCGCGGATCCGGTCGCCGTCGAGCCAATGGGCCTCCGCCAGACGCAGATGCACCACCCCACCTGTCGGCGGCAGGCCGAGGAGGGGTGCACGGAATGTCCCCTGCACGATGCCGAGGCAGGCGACGAGATGGGGCGCACGGGGGCCCGCGAACCGGGGATCGTCCCGGTTCGTGCCGGCGATGCGGATCAGGTCGCGGCGCTCGGCATCGGGGAAGGCGGCGGTGAGCCCGGCCCAGAAATCGGCAAGGCCCGCGCCCGAAAGCGCCCCCCAGGGCCAGGAGGCGTGGAGCACCGCATCGGCGTGATAGGCGGCCTCCAGAGGACCGCCCCGGGTCAGCGCGGCGAGGGCTTCGGCCACGCGGGCCTTCGGGCGGTCGGTCATGGGGACACCTTGCACTCTGTGTCGGGGCATCTTGCCGGGGCTCCCGGGCCGCGTCTAGGCTCGGCCGCGACGGTGATCGGGGGGACGACATGAAGGGTGCACGACCGGAACAGGCCGCGTTGAGCCGCGAGACCGACCTCACGAAGACGGACGCCACCCGTGCGGTGATCGAGGCGATGGTCGACGGGCTCAACGACCACCGGATCGACGATATCGGCGCCTTCTTCGCGGCGGATTTCCGCTGGATGGGCAATGTCGGATGCGGCACGAAACGGGGTCTGAGGGAGTTTCAGGACAATTGGCAGCGCCCGTTTCAGGCGGCGTTTTCCGACAAGGTCTGCATCGATGAGGCCCGGCTCTACATGGGCGAATGGGCGGCCGCCTTCGGGCGACAGGAGGCGACCCATTCCGGCGAGTTCATGGGGGTGGCGCCGACGGGCAAACGGGTGGAAATCCGTTACATGGACTTCTGGAAGGTCGAGGACGGCCGGATCGTCGACAATTGGGTGATGGTCGATTTCGCCGGGGTGCTGGCGCAACTCGGCAAGGATGTCTTTGCCGGCGAAGGCTGGGAGGCGTTCGACCGGGGCGAGCGGGCGCCGCCGCGGCCGTGATCGGGGGACCTGCGAACCTGTCTGCCCGGGGGCGCGACCCCGGGGGGGGCCGAAGCGGGTCGCGTCATGCCGTCAGCGGCTCTGAGGATTTGGTGCCGGCAAGCCGGAAGCGCAACACGGTCCGGACCCCTTCCGGGGCTTCGATCATTATCGGGCGCGCCGCCAATCGAGGTCCGGGGTCGGGCCCGGGGCAGGTGCGTCTTCCGGTCCGGGCGGGGAAACGGCCGTCCGCCGGCGGCCCCGGGGCGACCGACGGTATCGACCGCGCCGCATCGGCTTTCAATTCAGAAACAGCCCCAGAATCACACACATCAGCCCGATGGCCGAGATCGCCAGCGCGCCGAGGTTCAGTGCCACGACCGATTGCAGCCGGGTTTTCAGCGCCGCGTCGTCGAGCCCTGCACGGCGCGCGCGGATCACCCGCAGGATACAGTAGAAAAGCAGCCCCACGCCAAGAAGCGTGATCGCCGTACCGGTCCAGACGAGCCATTCCATGGGCCGACCGCCTAGCCCGGCGGCGGGGCGGCGTCCAGCCCTTGCGGGGGCAGGGGGGCGGCGCTAGCAAGGCGCGAAACCGAGCGAGGGAGAGGCGAGATGCAGGACGAGACCCCCGAGACCTACCGGGTGACCGCCGATGAACTGCGGCAGTTCATCGAACGGTTCGAGCGGCTTGAGGCGGAGAAAAAAGACATCGCCGACCAGCAGAAGGAGGTGATGGCCGAGGCCAAGGGGCGCGGCTACGACACCAAGGTCATGCGCAAGGTGATCGCGCTGAGAAAGCGCGACAGCGCCGACATCGCCGAGGAAGAAGCCGTGCTCGACCTCTACAAACAGGCCCTCGGCATGTAACGCTCAGGGCTCGATGAGCGTTACTCCAGGCATATGCGCCAGTTCGGCGACGTCCTCGTCGTAACCTTCCGAAATCTCGTCGATGAGCGTTTCGGTCCAGCCGGGAATGTCGATTTCCTGCTCGACCTTGTCCTCGACGAAGTACTTTTCGAGATAGGCGGCGATGGCCCGGCGACGCCCCGCCTCGGTCTCGGGCGGTCGCTTTTCGAGAAACGCCTTGAGCCGGATGCGGCCGCGCCGGTGGATGAGGCCCATGACGATGTCGAGCTCGCCGTCGAGTTCGGCGCCGGGGGCGAGACCGGCCACCTCGCGCATCACTTCCGACCAGATCAGCGGCGTATCCTCGTTGCACCAGACCGTGATCGGGCAGCCGGGGACCGCGGCCTGGAGCCGCGCGATGTAGTCCGACCAGCGCAGCCTCCTTGGGTCGGCCCCGTCGAGGAATTCGGTGAAGTCCGGCCGGCCCTCGCCGAGCGCGTTGTAGAGTGCCGGCAGGAAGGTCGCGGGGTCGCGGATGCCGAGGCAGAACTCGACATGCTCTTCGGGGAAGATGTTCCGCAGCCAGGCGGCCTTCGGTGCCCGGGCATAGAGTTGGCCGTTCTCGACCGCACGGGCCGGGATACAGATGAAACTGTCGTTGAACAGGATGACGCGCTCGGCCCCGTCGTTCTCGACGATGGCGTCGAGCATGATCTCGCGCGCCTCCGGGTCGGCATGCTGACCGCGGAGCGAGGTCATCACGTCCCGCAGCACCTTGCGGTACCGGCTCGGCCCCGGCACCACCACACCGGCGTCGGCGAGCCTTTCGCGGTTGCGCAGGAGCGAGCGCAGGAGCGCGCCCTCGTCGGTCACATGGGCCCCGATGTGAAAGACGATCTCCATGGGTTCCGGTCAGCCCTTTCGTCCCGTCAGTGAGGGCGCTTCGGCGGATCATAGACGGCTCGGCGGGCAGGGGAAGCCCCGCAAACACTTGATCGGCGACGGCTTTGGCCGTAACCCCCATGCGCGAAGCCCCTATAGCTCAGCTGGTAGAGCATCTGATTTGTAATCAGAGGGTCGGGAGTTCGAGTCTCTCTGGGGGCACCAATCTTATCTTGCACGACCGGCCTTCGGCCGACCTGAGCGCGAGGCAGGGGAGCGAGGTTTGCCATCTTCCCCGCGCCGTCCAACGACCGCTCAACCGGCTGCACTCCCCGGGGCGCCGTCGGATCGAAAACCTCCGTCATTCTTAGGATCACCCGCTGGTGTCGGACAGACTGGCAGATGAACGCGAACGAGTTCACAGACCGCTCGATTCGCATCGTTTACCGATCGTTGCGCGGCGGTACGCACCCCTAGGGTCAACGCCGGCCTGTCGAATCGCGCTGCCAATCTGGCGATTTTGACGGATGATCGCGGTGGAGGAGACGATCAGCTTGTCCCGGGCCCACTGTTTCTTCCACCGCGGTGTATCCTGACCGGAATTTGACGAACCGGGCCAATTCGTCCGAAATTTTCCTCGCACGAGCCCTATTCGGGCCCGATGGGTCTCCTACCCATGGTCTTAGTAAAACATTAACGAGTGAGGCACCCCCATGCTGAACGACATCAAGAATGCCCCTGCCGAGTTCCACGTCCTGCTGTCGGCGGCCGAATGGTCCGATCCGAAGACCCGGACGTTCAAGGAACTTTTGGCCAACATGAGCGAGGAGGAGTTCGACGCGCTCGAAGCCGATCTTCTCGAGATGGAGGAAACCGGCACGAAGTCGCGTTGCATCGAATGGCTGGAAAGCTTCTTTGCCCGCAACGAAGAGCTGCCGCTGGCGGCCTGAGCCTTTCGGTTTCTGAATAGGTCGGGCGGCGCAACGCGCCGCCCTTTGCCGTTCGTCCCGCAAAGACCGGTTGCGCACTGCGAGGCTTTCGGAGGTGCGCGCCCCGGGATAGACAGGCCCATGCCGCTCGAACTCAGGACAGTCGCGGAGGCCGTCGCCCACGGTTTCGACGATGTGCTCGACGTCCGGTCGCCCGCCGAATTCGCCGAGGACCGGATGCCGGGAGCCATCAACCTGCCGGCCCTCGACAACGACGAGCGCGCCCGGGTCGGCACGATCTACAAGCAGGAGAGCCCGTTTCGTGCCCGCAAGATCGGCGCCGCGCTCCTCGCGCGGAACGCTGCGGCCCATATCGAGGGCCCGCTGGCGGACCGGGACGGGGGCTGGCGGCCGCTCGTCTATTGCTGGCGGGGCGGTCAGCGGTCGGGCGCCTTCGCCTCGATCCTGCGAGAGATCGGCTGGCGGGTGGAGACCGTGGCGGGGGGCTACCGACGCTGGCGGCGCCTGGTGGTCGCCGCGCTCTATGACGCGCCGGTTCCCGCCCGCGTGGTTCTGCTCGACGGCAATACCGGCACCGCCAAGACCCGGCTTCTCGCCCTTCTCGCCGCGCGCGGAACCCAGGTGATCGATCTCGAAGACCGTGCCGGGCATCGTGGCTCGATCCTTGGCGCGCTGGGGCCGCAACCGAGCCAGAAAGCCTTCGAAAGCGCCCTCGCAGTCGATCTTGCCCGCCTCGATCCGGCCCGGCCGGTGATCCTCGAGGCGGAATCGGCGACGATCGGGCGGCTGACCCTGCCGCCGGCGCTTGTCGCCGCGATGCGCCAGGCGCCTCGCATCGAGATCGCCGCGCCGCTGGACGCGCGGGCGGATTTTCTCGTCGAGACCTACGGGGAGGCGCTGTCGGACCCGCGGGCCTTCGCGGCGCGCCTGCGGCCATTGACCCGTTTGCGGGGCCGCGCGACCGTCGAGCGTTGGGTGGAGATGGCCGAAGCCGGCGACTGGCAGCCGCTCGCAGCCGAGCTGATGGCCCTCCACTACGACCCGGCTTACGCGAAATCCCGGGCCCGCCGGGGCGGGGCGCCGCTGGCGGTCCTCGAAGCGAAGGGCCTCGGCCCGGCCGATCTCGAGGCGCTTGCGGGCGAGATCGCGGCGCGGGTCAGCGCAGTCTGATCGCTGGCGGGCCGTCGATCAGCGCCCCGATCCGGGCGGCACGGTGGCCGGCCTCCGAGAGCGCCGCGACGAGGTCTTCGGCCGTCTCCGGCGCGACGGCGGCCAGAAGACCGCCTGCCGTCTGCGGATCGAAAAGGAGGTCGGCTTCGGGGCGGTCGGGCAGAACGACATCCACCGCAGCGCGGTTCGCCTCCCAGATCGAGGAGCGGATGCCCCGGGCGGCGAGGTCCACCGCCCCGGCGTAGAACGGGATCGTGTCGAGGGTGACCTCGGCGCCCAGCCCCGAGGCCGCGACGATCCCCTGAAGATGGCCCAGCAGGCCGAAGCCGGTGACGTCGGTCATCGCCCGGGCGCCGGAGAGGAGGACGGCGGCATCGCCCTGGGGCCGAGCCGTGGTCTGAAAGAGGGCGGCGAGATCGTCGCCCCGGACTTCGAGTGCCATATCGGCGGCAAGCAGGACGCCCGAGCCGAGGGGCCGGGTCAGGATGAGCGCGTCGCCGGGTTCCGCGCCATCGAGCCCGATGGGTCGCGGCGGCGCCCGACCGGCCAGCGCGAAGCCAATCGTGAGGTCGGTCCCGAGGGTGGTGTGGCCGCCGGCGATGGCGGCCCCGGCCTCGGCGAAGGCTTGTGCGGCCGCCGTCATGACCTCGGCCAGCGTGCGCGCCTGCAGCGCCGCCGACATCCGCGGCAGGGTGATCTGAGCCAGCGCGGCGACGGGCGTGCCGCCCATCGCCCAGACATCGCCCATCGCATGGAGCGCGGCGATCCGCGCCATCAGAGCGGGGTCGCCGGTGAAGGCGGCGAGATGGTCCGTCGTCAGGACCTGACGGGCGTCGCCGAAATCCAGAAGGGCGGCATCGTCGCCCCGGGCCCGGGCGAGGCCGGCCGGGGGCGCGGGCAGATCCGCCAGCGCCCCGGCAAGCGCGCCGGGGCCAACCTTCGCACCGCAGCCGCCGCAGAGCATCGCCTTTCCGGCCATTTCGTCGCGGACGCCCCGGGCGACCTGCGCGGGCAGGGGTGGCCGGCGCATCGGCTTGAGGCGGTTGAGCTTGTCCATGAAGGTTCGGTCGATTCGGTCCTTCCAGGCCCAGACCCAGGCGCCCTCGGCCACCAGCCCCGCCTTCTCGGCCAGCGCGGCTTTTTTGCCGAGGGAGACAAGCTTGAGGTAGTCCCGCTGAGGCCGGAAGGCGTGGCGGGCCCCTCCGGCAAGGGCGGCCCTGAGGTTCTGCGCCAGGACCGGGGCGGCGCGGACGGCGTAGACCCCGGCTTTCGGGCGCGGTGCGAAGCCAAGATGGGCGCAATCTCCGGCTGCGAAGACCGAAGGGTCCGACGTGGCCAGATACCTGTCGACGGCGATGTAGCCATCGTTCGTCCCGAGGCCGGTGTCCGCGATCCAGGGATGGGGGCGGGCGCCGGCGGCCGACACCGTGAAGGCCGAGCGCACCTCGCCGCCGTCGCCGAGATGGACCGCCGCCTCCGAAAGGCCGGCGACTTCGGTGTTCTCCATCAACCTTAGCCCCATCTCGCGCAACCGGGTGCGCAGCCGCCGCGCGGCCTTGGCGGGGAGGGCGGTGAGCGCCCCGTCCCGCTCGATCACGGTCGCGGTGGCGTGGGGGCGGCTCGCGCGCAAACGATGGGTCATCGCCAGCGCCAGCTCAACCCCCGCAACGCCACCGCCGATCACCGCCACATCCTCTGCCCCGCCGGCATCGAGAAACCCTCGCCACCGGGCGGCAAGGGGGCCGAGGGGTTTGGCGGCGATGCCGTGAGCGGCGAAGCCCGGGAGTGCGGGCAGGTCCGAGGTCACACCGATGTCGATCGCGGCGACGTCGTAAGCCACGCGGCGGCCGGAGGCGAGGTGGACCTCGCGGGCAGCCAGATCGATGCCTTCGGCGGTGTCGGTCAAGAGCCGGGCCCCGGCGAAGCGGGCGAGCCGGTAGAGGTCGATCTCAAGGTCGCCGCGCCCGTAATGGCCGGCAATATGCCCCGGCAGCATCCCGGTATAGGGCGCCGTGGGCCCCGGGTTGACGAGCGTGATCCGGAGCCCCGGAAGCGGGGTCATGCCGAACTCCCGCAACACCAGCGCATGGGTGTGGCCGCCGCCGACGAGAACGAGGTCGCGGGTGAACGGGATGGGCGTCATAGGGCCTCGTTAGCGCGTTTTGCCCCGGCTCGCTATCCGCTCACGGCGCCACCCAACCGGCCGTGCCGTCACGAAACCGTGCCCGGCGATGGGGCGTGCCGAGATGGAGGGTTTCGATCTCGCGGACCGTGCAGTCGATGACGCCGAAGCGGTCGCGGGTTGGGAAAGGCTCGAACGCAGCGGGGTCGGCAAGGCTCTCGCCCGGCATCGGCACGCCGCCATAGACCGCGCGGGAAGCCTCTGGCACCGCCTCCCAGAGCGCGGCATCGCCCTTGGCGACCTCGGCGCGGACCCTGAGCCTGATCTGAAAGCGCACCGATGCCTCCCAGACAAGAAGCGTCGCCGCGGGGTTGGAGCGGAGTTCGGCGACCTTTTCGGACGCCAGATCGGTATGGACGGTGAGCCGTCCCGCCGCCCGGTCGGCGCTGCGCAGGATGACGATGCGGGCTTCCCCGCCGGTCGCCCCCACGGTGGCCAGGACCGGGTGTCGCGCCGGGGCATCGCGGTCCGCCACGCCGCGCGCAAGCCGTTGCCAGACCTCGTCGAGCGTGCCGTCGAGGGTCGCGAAGAAGTCACTCATAGCCCGTCATCTCGAGATAGCCGTAGCCTGCATGGCTGCCCTCGAAGGTCACCGGGCCCTCCCAATAGGAAATCGAGGTGTCCATCCAGGCCCGGGCGTTGACGGCGGCAACCGTGATATCGAGGTTGCGGGCGGGGATTTCGAGCCGCCAGGTGGTGGGCACAGCGCCGCCGCCGACATCGGTGGTGGCCAGCGGCGTGGCGGCGATGTCGCCCGGGTCGAACGGCGACGGCGTGCCATCCGCCGCGATCCAGGTTCCGACGATGTAATCCGCGCCGGCTTCCCGGCGGACACGGAAGGCCATGAGCTTCTCGTCGCCGGGCAGGGTAAGGGCGAACCAGTCCCACCCGGTCTGGTCCTCCGACAGGGGCTGGGAGGACCATTCCCGGTCGAGCCAGGCGGTGCCGGTGACGGCGACCTCGCCCTGGGGAAGGGTGAGCGTGCCGGTGACCTCGTAGAACGGCTGAGAATAATAGTAGCTCGCCTGACCGTCGGGCGATTTCACCGAATACCCGCCCGCGCCCTGGGGCACGAACGGGCGCGTCGAGCGGGCGTCGAGGCGGTAGGCGAAGTCGGCTCCCCGGGCGGTGACGGTGATGTCCGACAGCCACGGACCGGTCATCTGCCAATCGTCGATCCAGGCCTCGAAGGGTTCGGCCACCACCCCCGCCGTCCCGATCCCGCCCCGGGCGAAGCGTTCGGCGGCATAGTGGTCGGTTTCGGTGGTGAGCCCGGCATGGCCCATCCAGATCTGCGGCGTGTCCCAGCCGGTGCCGCCTTCGGGCGCCAGCGCGTTGCGAAAGAGCGTCCATTGGGCGCCGTAGGCGCGGCCCTCGGCGTCCCAGAGATTGGCGGTCAGATACCACCATTCGATGCGGAAATCCGGATGCGACCCGTGGTCTTCGGGAAAGCGGAAGACCGGATCGGGGGCCGGCAGGGCAAAACCGTCTGCGTTCTGGCCGAGGCCGGCGAAGCCCTGGGGCCGGGCAGGGCCCGAAAGCGCCATCACAACGCCGAGCGCGAGGAACAGGACGGGCTTAGCGTTCATGGGCGAAGACCTTGATGAGATCGGCCGCCGGACGACGCGCAAGGCGGCGGGCGGGCCAGAGCGCGGCCAGCGCTGCGGCGAGAAGCGACAGCGCGAAGAGTGCGGCCCACTGGCCGGGAAAAAGATGCATCGGCAGCCGCCAGCCGAAGGCCTCGACATTGATGACCGCCAGCAGAACCCAGGCCAGCAGCAGCCCTACCGGGAGCGCGGCCAGCGCCGTAAGCGCGGCCAGAAGCACCGCGCGCAAAAGCTCGACCCCCGCCAGCCGCGCTCTGGTAAGCCCCAGCGCCCAGACCGGCGCGAGCCCCGGCAGGCGCATATTGGCAAGGGTGAGAAGGCTCGTCAAAATCGCAAAACCCGCCACCGCGAGGGTGAGCACGTTGAGCGCCCCGGTGACGGCGAAGGTGCGCTCGAAGACCTGCCGCGACACCGCCTTCAGGGCCTCCTGATCGACGATGCGGCCGGGGTCGATGCCGACCTCCTCGGTCAGCGCGCGGCGCAGGGCGTCGGCGTCCTCGGGGGCGACGCGCAGGCCGAAATCGGTGCGGTCCGCGTCGGGGAACCGGACGACGAAGGTCGCGGGCGAAACCAGGGCCTGGGCGAGGGGGTTGCCGTAATCGGAATAGACCCCGGCGATCGTCAGCGCCCCGCCGGGTAGGGCGACCTCGTCGCCCGGCACGAGGCCCTCGCGGCGGGCAAGCTGCTCGTTAATCATCGCGGCCTCGCCGGCGGCCACGCGGTCCCATCCCCCCGGCAGGGCCGAAAGAAGCGGCCAGGTCTCGCGGTAGGTCGTATGGTCGGCCACCGAATAGACTTCCCCCGGTGCGCCTTCGATGTCGGCATCGACCCCCCAGATCGGGAGCGCGGTGACGCGGCCGTCGAGATGGTCGAGAAGCGCGGCGGCCTGACGGGCGTCCTCGGCAGAGACGTAGAGTTCCGCCGCCAGCCGCTGGTCGAGCCAGCCGAGGAAGGTCAGGCGGAACGACGAGACCATCGTGCCGACGCCGATATTGGCCGAGAGCGCAAGCAGGAGCGCCATCAGCGCCAGGGACAGACCGGGAAGCTGCTGGCGGGTGTCGGCCCAGAACCACTCGGCGAGCGGTCGGCGCGCAAAGCGCGCGCCGAGGCTCAGCACACCGGCGAGGATCGCCGGGAGGGCGAGCGCGGCGGCGAGAAGGAGCGCGCCGAGAAGGACGAAGCCGGCGACGAGGCCGCCGCCGGTGAGGCCTGCGACAAGCGCCGCCGCGCCGAGAACGGCCGAGCTCGCAAGCTGCGCCCGCATCGTCGTCGCCGAGCCTCTCGCCCAGGCGCGGGGGCGGGCGGGGGCCAGAAGCGGCAGTCGGGCAACCTTCCACAGCGCCCCCGCCGCCGCGACCCCCGTGCCGAGGATGGCGATGGCGAAACCGAGACCCCACCAGAGCGGCGCTATGGTGAGCGTGCCCTCGACGGTCGCGCCGTAAAGCCCCCGGAGCGTGGCGGCCACGTCCGGCAGGAGGGCGGCGGCGATGAGGTAGCCAAGCCCGACACCGAGCCCGCCGGCAACGACGGCGATGGCCAGAAGCTCCAGAAGAAGCAGGATCACGAGGAGGCGCACCGGCAGCCCCAGGGTCCGCAGCGTCCGGAACACCACCCTGCGCTGCTCGAAGGCGAGCCCGATGGCGCCATGGACAATGAAGAGCGCCACAGCGAAGGAGAGAAAGCCGAATGCGGTCAGGTTGAGGTGAAAGCTGTCGGTGAGCCTGGCGAGGTCTTCCGCGGTGGCAGGCCGCTGGCGTTCAAGCCCCGATACGAGACCCGAGGGCTTGGCAAGGCCGGTGACCTGCTCGGGGTGGAGCACCATTCGGTCGATCTCGCCCGAGCGCCCCAGAAGCCGCCCCGCGATGCCGATATCGGCAAAGGCAAGGCCGGGCGCCAGCCCGTCGACGGCGACGACCGGGGCCCCCTGGCCGGAGCCGAGGCGGGCTGCGGTGGGCGGGGCGGCGAGGATCTGGCCCGCGCCGGTGAGGAACTCAAGCGGGGTTTCGATGGCCACATCGGCCGCGCCGGTGCCCGGCGGCGCCGTCAGCGGGTCGAGACCGATGAGGCGCACGCGGCCGCGCTCCGCCGGGAGCCAGCCTTCGAGCACCGGCGACACCCGCCAGCCGGCGCGGCGCAAGGTCACGAAGTCCTCTGTCGTGAAGGCGCCGCCGGGGCGGACGAACTCCTCAGCACTCCCGCCGAGCGCATTGGCCGCCGCGGCATAGGAGGAGCGCGCCTCGGCGTTGATCGCCTGCACTCCCGTCCATAGCGCGGTGGCGAGCGCCAGACCGAGGATCAGCGTTGCGAACTGGCCGGGCTGGCGCCGCCAATGGGAGACAAGCGCGCCGAGGCTCGCGCCGATCACGCCAGCACCCCGTGGGAAAGATGGGCCCTGGCGCCGGCCCGCTCGGCCAGACGCGAGGAATGGGTGACCAAGAGGAGCGCCGCATTGGCCTCGGCCACAAGCTCGAGCATGAGGTCGAGCACCCTATCGCCGGTGTCCTCGTCGAGGTTGCCGGTTGGCTCGTCGGCGAGGACGAGACCGGGCCTCGGGGCGAGCGCGCGGGCGATTGCGACGCGCTGCTGCTGCCCGCCCGAGAGCACTTCGGGGTATTTCCGCGCCTGATCGGCAAGCCCGAGCCGTTCTAGCAGCCGCGCCGTCCAGTCCGGGTCGTGGCGGCCGGCGAGCCGGGCCTGAAAGGCGACATTGGCCGCCACGTCGAGCGACGGGATGAGGTTGAACTGCTGGAACACGATCGCGAGCCGCTCGCGGCGGATTGCGGCGCGCCCCGCATCGTCGAGCGCGGCGATGTCCGCCCCGTCGATAAGCACAGCACCGCTGTCGGGGGTTTCGAGCCCGGCCGCGAGATGCAGAAGCGTCGATTTGCCCGATCCGCTTTCGCCGGTGAGCGCGAGCGTCTCCCCCGCGCCTAGCGCAAGCGACACGCCGGAGAGAACCGGTAGCGGCCCATCGGGCCCGGCGAATGTCTTGGTGACGCTCTCAAGCGCGAGGGGAAGGTCAGTTTCGGTCACGGACCGCTAGATAGCGGTGCGCTGGCGGAGGAACAGGGGAAACACCCGTTCCCGGTTTGACCGCCAACCTCGACTCCCGATGCCCATCGAAAGAACGAGGCGGGGCGGACCGACAGGCACCGGCCGGAACGGAGGCCCTCAATCGACAGGCAGGCCACTCGGCACGGCATCGGGGCGCCCGAGCGGCCGGGCCTCGGCGCTCGCACCGGTCAGCGCATGGAGAAAGGCCACGAGATCGGCGATCTCGGCGTCGGTGAGTGCCACCGGCGCGATGTCGAGATGCCGGGCATGGCGCGCGGCCTCAAGCCGGTCCTCACCGATCGCGAAATCGGCCGCTTCGAGCCAGGGGACGAACGGCAGCTTCGCGGCATCCGGGCTCCAGGCCGCCAGGGACCCGGCCGGGTCGAGATGGTGCCGGACGATCCCTTCGAGCGTCGCATAGGCCCCGTTATGGCCGTATGGTCCCGTCAGCGCGACGTTGCGAAGCGCGGGCGTGCGGAACCTGTAGGCATCGGCCAGATCGTCGCTCTCGCCCATCCGCCCGAGATCGCGCGGCATCGGGTCGAACCGCCGGGTGCGGCCGGGGCCGAACTGAGGCAGGCCGAGCGCGTGGAACCGCTGGTCCGACAGAAGCGGGCCGGAATGGCAGGAGGCGCAATCTGCCTTTCCGTAGAAAAGCCCGAGCCCCCGGGTCTCGGCCGGCCCGAGAGCCCCTTGGTCGCCGGCGAGATAGCGGTCGAACGGGCTGTCGAAGCTCTGCCATTCCGAGGCGATGAAGGCGCCGATCGCATTGCCGATCTCGACGATTGTGACCTCCTGGGGCGTCTCGACATGGTCGAAGGCGGCGACGAACATCTCCCCGTATGCGGGGTTCGTGCGGACCCGTTTCGCTAAGATAGGCCATGCGGCGTCGATCCGGTCGTTCACCGCGCCGCCGATCTCGTTCTCCTCCGGCGTGCCGGCCATCTCCGCCAGCGAGGTCAGCGGAAAGAGCGCCTGGGCGGCGAGGATATGGTCGAGCCCCTCGGGCAGCCATTCCTCGGCGGGGCTATCGAAGCCGTTGCCGAAAAGCTCCGAGACCGACAGCCGGCCGTCGTGGAACAGCACGCTGACCGATCGGTGCCCGAGATTCCAAAGCGCGGGCGCGTTGCGGGGGATGCGCTTGACGATCCGTGTGTCGCCGGAGCCCGGGGTGCGCTCAGGTCCCAGCCCCGCGCCGCCTTCGCCGATCCCGAGCGAGAGCCCGTCTGAGCCGCCGTGGTCGTGGTGGTGGCAGGTGCCGCAGGAGATGTTGCGGTTGCCCGAGAGCAGCTTGTCATAGAACAGAAGTTGTCCGAGTTTCGCCTGGCCCGGCTCCACGGCGACGAAATCCTCCGCCACCATGGGCGGCGGGAGATCTGCAGCCATGGACGGCAGGGCGGCAAGACACAGGCCGAGGGCAGGGAACACATGCTTGATCATCACAAAGGTTCGGTCGTTCTCCGGCGGGTCGCACTTGCCATGATCGTCGTCTTCTCCAGCGTTGCAAGCCCTCAGGCGGCGACGCTTGAAGAGGCGCGCGACCTGATGGAAGCCGGCGCGTTCGAAGCGGCGCGCGAGGCCTTCCTGCCACTGGCGCGCGCCGGCAATGCCGATGCCGAGGAACTCATCGGGGTGATGTACGCCCTCGGGCTCGGGGTCGAGCGCGACCCCGAGCGGGCCTTCGAATGGTATCTGCGCTCGGCGATGAAGGGCCATCCCGGCGCACAATCCGGAGTCGGCTGGTATTACGAGCTCGGTCTCGGGATGCCTGAGCCCGACCTCGTGCGTGCCTATCTCTGGTACGGGCTGTCGATGATCGGCGGCGACCCCGATGCGGCTATCTCGATCGAGGAGGTCGTCAAGAAGATGAGCGCGGAGGAGATCGAACGGGGCAACACACTTATCAACGATTACAAGGGCTGGATGTACCCGTTCCGCTAGAACCCTTTGAATTGATTGGTTACTGTTAGGTTTAGTGACGAAAACAAGGCGCACGTATAGGTTGCGGGCGTGATTCGTGCCCGACACGGCCGTTCCTGACCCCGCCGGTCGATAAAACTCTGCAAAAAACAGAACGTTCTCGTTTCGGAAACATACGAATTTTGACAAAAAATGAGGCATCGGCGGGTAGTCCCCGACGTCCCGTTTGTTGCCTCGGAGCGAACAATCTCAGTGTTGAACCCCTTGAAATGCACGAATGGGCATCGGGCGGGCGGCGGATTGTTCGGGATTTTGACAGCCGGCCCAGAAATCGCCACGTTCGGGAAATCGGGGGCTGACATAATTCTGACCTCTGCACGTCGCCAAGCGCAAAATCGCGCCCGGAAGTCGTCATGGGGGGCCTGTCTAACGAGGCTCGTAGTGGCGATCCTTCGAGCGGTCGGAGGCTTCGTGTAGAGAGTGAGTTCGTGGTGCGTCGGGCCGGGTGTCCGGCCCGGCGCATCCCGAGAGTAACCGGTGAAGCGGGAGCCCGTCTCCCGCGAAGTAAGTGAGTGAGTGCGATGCGCGACAATATTTTCGCCGAAGTCTACGAGGACCCCTTCGTCACCAACGAGGAATGGTTTCCGCTTCTGGCAGACAACGTCAACTCGGCCCCGGGCGACGACATCCCGTCGCTGGCGGCCTACCGTCGGGTCCGGGTCGCGACAATGTTTTTTATCGTGCGCAGGCAGGTCCGGGCGACCGAACATCTGATCGAATCGCCGATCGCGGACGACGGGTTCGACGGTGCCGGGCGGCTGAGTCTGGCGCACCTGGTCAAGGACTGGTTTCTGAGCGATCCCGCCTGAACGGGAGCGCGACGAGTGTGCAGCGAGGGCCGTCCGTTTCGGGCGGCCCGAACTCGTTTCGTCACCTCCAAAAAGGCAAACGGGCGCCCCGAGGGACGCCCGCCGCATCGATCTGTCGCTGGCGCTACTGGATGTCGGCCATCCGCGCGCCGTCGATCTCGGCCTCGACGGACGCAACGGTTTCCTGAAGCGCGTTGAACACCTCTTCGCCGCCATCGACATTGGCCTTGAACCAATCGTAGACCGGGGCGGCCGCCTCGGCGAAGGCGGCCTTTTCCTCAGGCGTGGGCACGTAGATGTCACCGCCGCCCGCGACGAAGTCCTGATAGGCCTGGATCGACTTTCGCTTCGGCGAGGCGAAGGTCGCCTGCTGGAGCTGGTAGAAGCCGTCGGCCACGACGCGGCGCAGGTCTTCGGGCATCGACATGAGCTTTTCGTTGTTCATGATCCAGAGCGCACCCATATAGGCGTGCCCGTCGAGCGTGACGTATTGCAGGCCCGCTTCGGGGAACTTCATGCCCATGATGTCGGTGATGCCGTTCTTCGAGCCTTCGACGACGCCGGTCTGGAGCGAGGTGAAAAGTTCGGGCCAGGGGATCGGGGTCGGCGAGGCGCCCAAGGCTTCGACGAGCACCTGGGGAATGTCGGCCACGACGGTGCGGATTTTAAGGCCCTCCATGTCGGCCGGGGCCGTGACCCGCCGCTGGGTATTGGCGAAATTGCGCCAGCCGCCGGTATTGCCGATGGTCATCAGCCGGATGGTTTCGCCCGAATCCTCAAGCACTTTCGACTGGAGAAGGTCCATGAACGGCGTGCCGTTTTCGAGCACCGCCTCGGCCACCCGGTCGTCCGCCATCAGGTAGGGCAGGTCGAAAACCTGGACGTAGGGAAAGACGCCGGCAAAGCCGCCCGAGGTGGAGACGTAAACATCGATGGTCCCGTCCGAGATACCTTGTGTGCACTCGGTGCCGTTGCCGCAAAGCTGGGTGCCCATGAAGATTTCGACGCCGATCCGTCCGTTCGAGGCCAGTTCGACGTAGTTCTTGAAGACCGTGAGCCCGTCGTAATCCTCGTCGTTCTCGTTGGAGTTCGCCGTGGCGCGGAGCGTGAACTCCTGGGCGACCGAGGCCAGGGGCACGGCGGCCAGAAGCGACGCCGCCATCAGCGTCCTAAGGGTGGTTCTGAGCATAAAGGTTCTCCCTTTCAGTGTTTTACATTCGCTCGTTGAGGTTATTGGACGAACCCCGTCAGCCGGGGGATCGTCATGGAAATCGCCGGGAAGTAGGTGATGAGGAAGATCACGAGGATCTCCACGGCGAGAAACGGCAGGATCGCCTTGGCGATGGTCTCCACCCGTTCGCCCGACACGCTTGAGGCTACAAAGAGCACCAGCCCCATGGGCGGGGTGGCGAGGCCCACGGTGAGGTTCACGCTCATGATGATCGCGAAATGCACCGGGTGGACGCCGAGATCGACGAAGATCGGGCCAAGAATGGGCCCCAGAATGATGATCGCGGGCCCGGCATCGAGGAACATGCCGACGATGAAGAGAAGGATGTTGATCAAAAAGAGCAGGATCAGCGGGTTTTCGGACAGTGCGAGGATGAATTCGGCGAGGATTTGCGGGGCGTAAGAGAGCGAGACCACCGTCTTGAACGCCATCGCAGCCCCGACAAGGAGGAGGACGACGGCGGAGGTCATCGCCGAGCGTGAGAGCACATCGGGCATGTCGCGAAGCCGCATCGTGCCGAGGATGAAGAAGCCGACGACCAGCGCATAGGCCACCGCGACCGTAGCGGCTTCGGTGGGGGTGAAGACGCCCAAGAGAATGCCGCCGAGGATCAGGATAGGGGTTTGCAGCGGCACGACCGCGCGCTTGGTGACGGTGCGGAAGTCGGGGTCGACGGTTCTGCGCAGCCCCATCAGCAGAAAATGGACGGCGAGCACGGACACGCCGAAGGTCGTCCAGACCTCAAGCTCGGAGGGGCCGATCACCGCGCCGTCATCGGCCACGGTTTCCCCCGCGATACCGGTTATCCCCCGGAAGGCGGCGAAGACGAGCCAGCCGAGGTTAAGCCGGAGAAGTGCGAAGGAAAACCAGTATTCGCGCCCCGAAATCGCCTGACCCTTCTTCACGATCCGCTCGGCTTTCGGCAGATCGTAACGGTTGGCCAGAAGCCGCACGACAAGCATCAGCCCGAGCCCCACCATCACCCCCGGCACGATACCGGCGAGAAAGAGGGCCGCGACGCTCTCGCCCATCACATAGGCGTAGATAATCATGATCCCCGAAGGCGGAATGATCGGGCCGATCACCGAGGAGGCCGCCGTCACGGCGGCGGCAAAGCGGCGGGTATAGCCCTGTTTCTCCATCGCCGGGATGAGCATCGAGCCCAAGGCCGAGGTATCGGCCACCGCTGAGCCCGAGAGCCCGGCAAAGAGCATCGAGGAGAGGATGTTCACATGGGCGAGCCCGCCTCTCAGATGGCCCATAAGCGCTTGCGAAAACTCCACGAGCCGGGTGGTGATCCCGCCTTTGTTCATCAGTTCCCCGGCAAGCATGAAAAACGGGATCGCCATCAGAGGAAAGCTGTCCATCCCATTGTAAACGTTGCGGTAAAGGAGCGTGATGTCGCGCTCCTGGCCCGACAGCCAGAGCAGGATTCCGGGGGCGGCGAGAAGGCCGAAAAAGACCGGCAGGCCGATCATCAGGAAAAGAAGGAATACGGGGAGGAACCAGATCAGCACGCGCTCACTCCGCCATGATTTCGTCGGTGTCGGGCACGATGGGTTTCAGCTCGTCGGCCGCCCCCAGAAGGGTGATGAGCGACCGCAGGATCAGTTCGACATTGACGATGAAGAGAAGGATCACGCCCACGAAGAGCGAGTAGAAGACGTACCCCCTCGGCATCTTCTCCCAACCGCCCTCGGCGAAATCCCAGATGTAAAGCGAGGCCGTCTTGCCGCGCGCGGTGAGGCTCGTCACCTCGTTCGCGCCGATCCCGATGGCCCAGTAGAGCACGACGCCGGCGATCAGAAGGAGGATCAGCGAGACGAAGGCCGCAAGCCGCGTGTGCATCATCTGAAGCGCCAGATCGATGGAGACGAAGGCCCCCTGGCGGTAGGCCAGGGGCGCGATGAGCCCGGTCATCCAGAGCATGAAGAAGCGGGCGGCCTCGTCGGGCCAGGGCAGGGCGTCGTTCAGGACATAGCGAAAGAAGACCTGGAGGAGGATACAGACAACCATCAGCGCGATGCATACCACCGCGATCCAGCGCCCGAGCTCCAGAACGACGTCGTTCCAAAGCTGGACGGGCCACAACAGGGCCTTCAGTAGCGCCATGGCGCGTCCTCCCAAAGCGGGCCCGTTGGCCGGGCCTCTATCGTTACCTTCGGCGCTTAGTTCGCGCCTGTAAAGCGTCCGTATTTCCCTTGCACGAAGAGCAAGGGCTCCCCGGGGCGGGTTTCGGCGGCGATCACCTCGCCGACGATGATCGTGTGGTCGCCCGCGTCGTGGGCGGCGTGCCGGCGGCATTCGAAAACGGCGAGACAGTCGTCGAGAAGCGGGATGCCGGTGGCGACATTGCGCACCGCAACCCGGTCGAACGGGGCGCCGTCCTTGACGAAGGCCTCGGCCACAGCGCCTTGCGCGGCGTCGAGGACATGGATCGCGAAGGATTGCGCCCCGGCGAAGGCGTCGTGCCGGCGGGAGGATTTCGCCGGCGACCAGAGCACGAGAGCCGGGTCGAGCGACACGCTGGCAAAGGAGTTCGCGGTGATCCCGACCGGGCCCTGAGAGGTGCGGGTCGTCACCACCGTCACGCCCGTCGCGAAGCTTCCCAGCGCGTCGCGATAGGCGCGCTGGCTCTCCGGGCCGGGCTGAAATCGGGTCATCGCTCCCCCTCCGTCGGGCATGTCACGCGACCTCACGACCTAGGGCGGCACTGTAGAGTTCAAACCAGGTCTGGCGGTCCATATCGACCTTCAGAGCGTCGGAGAACGTCTTGATCCGGGTGAGATTGTTGGTGCCGAGCACGGGGATGATCCCGGCGGGATGCGCGAGAAGCCAGGCGGTGGCCACGGCAGCGGCATCGACCCCGTCGCGCGTCGCAACGGCCGCAAGCGCGTCCTGCACCGGGCCCGTGCCCGTCATCAGATCCCCGCCGCCCAGGGGCGACCAGGCCATCGGCGCGATCTCGTTTTCCTGAAGAAACACCACATCGCCATTGACGAAGGGCTCATGGGTCTTCAGCGACAACTCGATCTGGTTCACCACCAGATCGGTTTCCATCGCCGTTTGCAGAAGCGAAAAGTCCCACGGCCGGAAGTTCGACACGCCTACGCTGCGGGTCTTGCCCGAGGCCACGAGATCGTCGAGCGCGCGGCCGGTCTCCTCGTGGCGCATCAGCGGGTCGGGCCGGTGGACCAAGAGAAGGTCCACATGGTCGACGCCCACGGCTTTGAGCGTCATGTCGAGCGAGGCTTTGATGTATTCGGGGCTCGTGTCGTAATGCTTCACCCGCACATCGGGGTAACGGTCCGAGCCCACGACGATGTCGCATTTGGTGACAAGCTCGATCTTGTCGCGCAAGGATGTGCCCTTCAGCCCCGCCCCGAGGATCGCCTCGGCGGTGTAAAGCCCGTAGATATCGGCCTGGTCGATCGTGGTGATGCCCTGTTCGAGACAGGCTTCGATCTTGGCCTGGACGGCGGCGGGCGAGGTGTCCTCGGCCTCATCAAGCCGCCACATGCCATAGGCGATCTGGGAAAAGCTTAAGTCTTCGGTAAGCGAGATGCGCTGCATTATCGTCTTTCTCCGGCGCCGAGCGGCGTCATGGGTGTCTCGGCCGGGACCCGGCCGTATTCATGGGGCAGGGAGCAGGTCTTGAGGTTCGGCAGAACCCGTTGCCCAAAGCTCTTGCACTCGTCGATATGCGGGTAGCCTGAGAAGATAAAGGCGCGGATGCCCATCTTTTGGTAGGCCTCGATCTCCGACATCACCTGGTCGGTCGAGCCGACGAGCGCGGCCCCGCAGCCAGAGCGCGCCCGGCCCACCCCGGTCCAGAGATGGGGTTCGACATAGCCGAACTTGTCGGCCAGTTCGCGCGCCTTGGCCTGATGCGCCACACCGAGCGAGATGGAATCGTGCGCCCGGTCGCGGATGACACGCCCATATTCGTCGTCGAGCTTCGAGACGAGATGCTCGGCATATTCCTTGGCCTCGGCCTCGGTGTCGCGGACGATCATGTGCACCCTGAGCCCGTAGTCGAGCGTCCGGTCGTAGCGCTCGGCGACCGTGTGCGCGGCCTGCATCCGCTCGGCGATCTGCGCCTTCGGTTCGGGCCACATAAGGTAAACGTCGCAGTGCTGGCCGCAAAGTTCGAGCGCGGCCGGTGAGTATCCACCGAAATACATCAGCGGGCCGCCGTTTTGCTGGTAGGGCTTCGCCGGATCGGTCGAAACGCCTTTGAATTGATAGACTTCGCCGTCGTAATTGATCTCGTCCCGGGTCCAGGCTTGACGCAGGATTTCCACCACCTCGCGGCTGCGCTGGTAACGATAGGCGCTCTCGGCCACCTCGCCGGGGAAATCAGAGGAGATGATGTTGATCGTCAGGCGCCCCTGAAGCATGTGGTCGAGCGTGGCGATGTTGCGCGCCAGCATGATCGGCTGCATCTCGCCGCAGCGGACGGCCGCCAGCATGTTGATCTTCTCCGTCAGCGGCGCGCAGCCGGCGACAAAGGAGAGCGTGTCCTGCCCCACCTGATAGGAGGAGGGACAAAGGATGTTGCGGAACCCCTGGGCTTCGGCTTCGAGAAGAATGTCGCGGCAATGGTCCCAGGATGAGCGCAGCGCGCCGTCGGGCACGCCGAGATAGGCGTAATCGTCCGAACAGAGGGCGGAGAACCAACTGACCTCGACGGCGTCGAGATCGGCGGATGTGACGGGCACAACGCTCATTCAGTCCCTCCCCGAGGTGCGGCGCTCATTTGGCCTTGCGTAGCATTCGCCTTGATGTGCATCAATAGTGTATCAATTTGCCCGGCGAGCCCATGCCCGACCCGAACGCCCTGCCGATCTACCAGCGCACCGCCGAACGGCTCATTCGCGAGATCGCCGCTGGGCGCCTTCTCGACGGCGAGCGCCTGCCGCCCGAGCGCGACATGGCGGTGAGCCTCGGCATTTCGGTGGGCACGCTTCGGAAATCCCTCGCCGACCTCCAATCCCGCGGGCTTCTAGAGCGCCGCCAGGGCTCGGGAAACTACATCCGCCACCAGCCGGAAGCCTCCGGAGTATATGCTTTTTTCCGCCTCGAGCTGGCCAAGGGCGGGGGTGGGTTGCCCACCGCCGAAGTGCTCTCGGTCGCGCGGCTTGAAAAGCCGCGCCCAGCACCCGGTTTCGGCCCGAGCCCAGAGGCCCACCGCATCCGCCGCCTGCGCGCGGTCGGAGGCGTGCCTGCCGCCCTCGAGGAAATCTGGCTCGACGGTGCGCGCGCCGAGCGGATCGCCCCCCGCGACCTCTCCGAAAGCCTCTATCTTTTCTACCGCGACCGCCTCGGCCTCGTGATCAGCCGGGTGGAGGACCGGCTCGGCACCGCCCCCGTTCCGGACTGGACAGAGGCCCCGTTTGGCCCCACTGCGGGCCAAACGGTCGGCTATGTCGAACGGACGGGTTGGGACCAGGAGGGCCGGGCGGTGGAATTCTCGCGGACCTGGTTCGACCCGGACCGTGTGCGCTACGTCGCGCGGATGAGGTGAGGGCACCGCAAGTGAAGCGAATAAACTACGGCGTGATCGGCTGCGGCATGATGGGCCAGGAGCATCTGCGCAACATAGCACTTCTGAAAGGCGCCCGGGTCGCCGCGATCTACGAGCCGAACGAGATCCAGGCCGCCGCGGCCAAGGCCATCGCGCCCAACGCCCGGCTCTGCGGCTCGCTCTGGGAGCTTCTCTCCGACGAGCGGCTCGACTGCCTCCTGATCGCCAGCCCAAACCACCTCCATGTCGCCCAGTTCGAAGAGGTCGCCGCCCGCCGTCCGCTACCGCTTCTCATCGAAAAACCGCTCTACACCGACGCTGCCGACGCGCCCCGGATCGCCGCTATCGGCAAGAGCTACCCCGCCCCGATCTGGGTCGCGATGGAGTATCGCTACATGCCGCCCATCCAGACCTTCATCGACGAGGTCCATTCGGCAACGGGGGGCGTGACGATGCTCACGATCCGCGAACACCGGTTCCCGTTCCTCGAAAAGGTCGGCAACTGGAACCGGTTCAACCGCATGACCGGCGGCACGCTTGTCGAGAAATGCTGCCATTTTTTCGATCTGATGCGGCTCATCATGGGTGACGAACCGGTCCGGGTGATGGCCTCGGCGGGGCAGGCGGTGAACCATCTCGACGAAGCCTATGACGGGGAGGTCCCAGATGTATGGGACTCGGCCTATGTCATCGTCGACTTTGCTCGCGGCGCCCGGGCGATGCTGGAGCTTTGCATGTATGCCGAAGGCTCCACCTACCAGGAAAAAATCACCGCGGTGGGGCCCGAGGGCAAGATTGAGGGCTTTGTGCCGGGGCCCGGCCGGTTCTGGCCCACCCATCTCGGTGCGCCGCCGGTGGCCAAGGTCATCGTCTCGCCCCGCCGGCCGAAGGGGCCCCAGGCCGTTGAGATCCCCGTGGACCCGACGTTGCTCGACGCCGGCGACCACAACGGATCGACCTTCTACCAGCACGTCCGGTTCCTCGAGATGGTCCGTGGCGGCGGCGCGCCCGAGGTCACGATCGAGGACGGTGCGCGGGCGGTCGCGATGGGGCTTGCCGCGCAGCGGGCGGCGGCGGCCGGCACTGTCGTTGGGATCGAACCCGATCCGCCGGAGGTCGCCGTCGCCGGCCTCTGAACGGTGCTTTTGCGACCGGGCATGTCGCTTCCGGCCACGCATCGCCCTCAAGATCGCCCGACCCTCGGGAGCAGCGATAAGGAGGCGCCATGGGGCCGACCGATCTGACATCCGTTCTTAAGCCAACCGGGCAGGCGGCCGGGTTGCCCAACGCCCATTACACCTGCGCCGAAACCTATGCCGCCGAGCGCGACCGGGTCGTATTCGACGGCTGGGCGGCGCTGTGTTTCGGCCATGACCTCGCCGAGCCG
Organism: Paracoccaceae bacterium; assembly: GCA_030066905.1. Lineage (GTDB taxonomy): Bacteria > Pseudomonadota > Alphaproteobacteria > Rhodobacterales > Rhodobacteraceae > JASJAR01. Next base: position 135,325 of record JASJAR010000006.1, read on the forward strand.
GGCGACGCCAACCCTGTCGACTTCATGGGCCAGCCGCTCCTTGCGGTGCGCGACCGCGACGGCACGGTGCGGGTGTTTCAGAACACCTGCCGCCATCGCGGCATGATCCTCGTTTCCGAAAAGCGCCGGATCGGCGGGGCGATCCGCTGCCCCTACCATTCGTGGTGCTATGGGCTCTCGGGCGCCTTGGTGGCCACACCCCATGTCGGCGGACCGGGGCAGAACACCCATGCCGATATCGACAAATCCTCCCTGTCGCTCGTCGAAATCCGCTCCCATGTCTGGCGCGACGTCGTTTTCGTGAACCTTTCGGGCACTGCGCCGCCCTTCGCCGAGGCCACCGCACCGCTTCTCGCCCGCTGGGCGGCTTTCGACGTGCCGCTCCATACCGGCGGGGCCGATTGCCGGATCGCCTTCGAGGTGGGCTGCAACTGGAAGCTCGCGGTCGAGAATTACTGCGAGAGCTACCATCTGCCCTGGGTGCATCCGGGCCTCAACAGCTATTCCCGGCTGGAGGACCATTACAACATCGAGGCCTATGGCGTGTTTTCGGGGCAGGGCACGCGGGTCTACCGCCAGCTCGAGGGCGACGGGCTGACCTTCGCCGATTTCGTCGGTCCCGGCGCAGAATGGGAAACCCGGGCCGAATATGTCGCGCTCTTTCCCAACCTGCTTCTGGGCGTCCACCGGGACCACGCCTTCGCGATCATCCTCGAGCCCAAGGGGCCGGCGGCGACCATCGAACACCTGTCGCTCTACTACGCCGACCCCGAGGCGGCGACCGGCCTGCGGTTTGCCGCCCTTCGGGAGAAAAACCGCGCGCTCTGGCACTTGGTCTTCGAAGAGGACATCTTCGTCGTCGAGGGCATGCAGCGTGGCCGCGCGGGGCGGTTCTTCGACGGCGGCCGGTTTTCGCCGGTGATGGACGGCCCGACCCATCTCTTCCATCGGTGGGTGGCCAGCCGCTATGCGGCCGGAACGTGACCGGGCCCGACCTTGCAGATCTCGACCGCCGGATCCTTGCGGCGCACAAGGCCGGCAGGGGGCGGGACCTCGCGCGGGCTTATGCCGAGGCCGCCGACGCCGCCGCGGCTGCGGGCGACGCAGACCGGGAAGCCTTCTTTCTCACCCAGGCCTATGTCTTCGCCCTCGACACCGGTGCGGCGGAGGCGGGCCGCTATGCCGCTCGGCTTCGCGCGGCCGGCCGGCACGATTGAAGGCCCGAAGACGGGGAGCCCGGGACCCGGTCGGGCTGCGGCGCGCCGGCATTCGCGGGGGCGCGCCGGGGTCACCGGCGCCTTTCGCGAAGTCGGTTCGGCCGACCCCGGCCCGCCCGCGAAGGGCCGGCCGGGCCTTGCGCCCGCGCCGGAATCCGGGCCAACTCCGCGCCATGTCCGATTATGCCATCCCCGAAGGCGGCGTTCCGCCACAATCCCAGCTTTTGTCGCGGCGGGCGATCTTCACCTCGGCCTATGCGGTCATCCCCAAGCGGGTGATGACCGACATCGTGGTCACCCGGTTTCCCGGCTGGACGGGGCAGCGGGCCTGGGTGGTGGCGCGGCCGCTAACCGGGTTTGCCGAGACCTTCGCCGAACAGATCATGGAACTCGCCCCTGGCGGCGGAAGCGACCGGCCGGAGCCCGATCCGGAGGCCGAGGCGGTGCTCTTCGTCACCGGCGGCAGGCTCTGGCTTGAGCTCGAAGGGGCGGTGCACGATCTGGAGCCGGGGGCTTATGTCTTCATCGGCCCCGGCGCCACCTGGCGGTTGTGGAACCGGACCGAGGCGGCCGCCAGCTTCGTGTGGATCCGCAAGCGGTACCGGCTGACGGCCGATGCCGTGCTTCCCAAGAGCTTCGTGACCCGCGAGCAGGACGTACCGATCGCGCCGATGCCACGGTCGAACGGCACCTGGGGGACCCAGGCCTTCGTCGCGCCGGACGATCTTTCCCATGACATGCATGTCAATATCGTCACGTTCGAACCCGGCGGCGTGATTGCCTTTGCCGAGACCCATGTCATGGAGCACGGGCTCTATGTGCTCGAGGGCAAGGGCGTCTACCGGCTCAACACCGACTGGGTCGAGGTCGAGGCCGGCGACTTCATGTGGCTCAGGGCGTTCTGCCCCCAGGCCTGCTATGCCGGCGGGCCAGGGAGGTTCCGTTACTTGCTCTATAAGGACGTCAACCGGCATCCCGCATTGGGCCTCGGCGGCAACTGAGCCGGGCCGCAACCGCCAGTCACCCGCTGGGGCGGCCGCACCCCCTGAGCCAGGTTCAGACCGCCACCGCCGGCCGCCGACACCCTGCCGGCAGGGCAGCGCTCAGAAATCCTCCCAATCCTCCTCCGCGCCGGCGGGCTCGGCCATGGCAAGGGCGGCGGCACCGCCTGCGGCCGGGGCGGCGGTGGACTTGCCGCGCACGAACCGGGCCATGTCGTTGGCCGGCGCCTCGCGCACGGGCGGCTCGGCGGGCACCGGCGGCTCCAGCGCGGCGACGCTGCCGGTCGATGTCTTGAAGCGCGACATCGTCGCCGAGAGCGTTTGCGCCTCGCTGGTCAGCGCATGGCTTGCCGCGGTCGTTTCCTCGAACATCGCCGCGTTCTGCTGGGTGACCTGATCGAGCTGGCTCATCGCGGAGTTGATCTCGTCGAGCGCAGACGATTGCTCGGCGGCCGAGGCGGCGATGGCCGAGACATGCTCCGCGATATCGCCGACCGAGGCAACGATGCGTTCGAGCGCCTCGCCGGCATCGCCGACAAGGGTCACGCCGCGCTTGACCTGGGAGCCGGACCGGGAAATCAGGTCGTTGATCTCCCGCGCCGCTTCGGACGAGCGCTGGGCCAGCGCCCGGACTTCCGAGGCGACCACGGCAAACCCGCGCCCGGCATCGCCGGCCCGGGCGGCCTCGACCCCGGCATTGAGGGCCAGAAGGTTGGTCTGGAAGGCGATATCGTCGATCACGCTGATGATCTTCGAGATCTGTTCCGACGAGCTTTCGATCTCGCCCATCGCACTCACCGCCTCGCGGACCACGCCGCCCGATTGCTCGGCATTGCCCCGGGCCTCGTCGACCACCCGGTTGGCCTCGTCGGCGCCTTTTGCCGCCGAGCCGACCGAGCGCGTGATCTCGGTGAGCGCCGCGGCGGTTTCCTCAAGCGTCGCGGCCTGATGCTCGGTACGCCGCGACAGGTCGTCGGCGGCGGTGGAGATTTCGCCCGCCTCGGTGCGGATCGAGCTGGCATTGTCGATCACGGCCACCATGGCCTCGTCGAGCTTCGCGACCGCAGCGTTGAAATCGCTGCGGAGCCCCTCGTATTCCGGCGGGAAGGTCTCGGCGATGGTCGCGGTCATGTCGCCCGAAGACAGGCTCGACAGACCCACGCGCAGCGCATCGACCACCTGGCGCTGGCCGTCCAGAAGGCGGGCCTGTTCGGCCTCCGCCTCGTCGATCCGGCGTTGGGTCTCGGTGATATCGGTGCCGAGCAGCAGCGTTCCCCTGAGCCTGCCCTTGGTGTCGAGGATCGGACAGATCGTTGCGTCCACCGTCGCCAGGCCGGCCCCGCCACGGCGCAGGCCGATCTTACCAGACCAGGCCCGCCCTTCGCCGGTGTCCCGGCGGATGTCGTCCATCGAGGCCGGCGCGGGGTCGATGAGGTCCCCAAAGCCCCGCGGCACCGATGGGTCCGACATCAGCGTTTCGAACCGTTCGTTGCTGGTCTGGAAGCTGCCATCGGCGGCGAACTCGGCGCGGATCTGGCCGGACTCGAGCGCGCTCAGCACCGCGTCCGCCTTGCGGCTTTCGGTGATGTCGTCCCATTCGAGCACGTAGCCGGCCCGTTCGCCGTCCTCGCCGAGGATCGGCGAGACGACGAGTTTAAGGCAAACGTCGTCGCTTTGAATATGGGTCTCATGGGGGAAGCTCGCGTCGGCGAGGACGGCGCGGTTGCGCTCGGGCTTGCGATGGAACACATCCATCGACTGGCCGATCATGTTGTCGATGTCGAAAGCCGGCGCCACGCGCGCCAGGGCCTCGGCCCGCTTTTCGGCAAGCTGCCGGAACGCCCCGTTCATGCCGGTGATGTTGAAATCGGCGTCGGCGAGCACCATCGCCGCCGAGGCCGCATCGAAGCCCGTGCCCTTGAAGAGGCCCTGCCGCGTCGCTTTCTGCGAGGCGACGAGCGCTTCAAGCAGATCGCTGAGCGAACGGGCCAGCCCGCCGATCTCGTCCTGTCTTTTCGTCCCCGGTACCTCGGTCTCGTAGGCGCCCTTGGCGATGCCCGCCATCGCCCGGCGGACTCCTGTGAGCGGCTTTGAGATGCTGACATAGAGAACCGCTGCACTCACCACGAGCAGGATGAGGAGGGTCGCGGCCCCGAGGAGTTTCGCGCTGACGAGGTCGGCGTTGAGTTGCGCCAGTTTCAGTGCGGGGCTCCACCGCGTTGCGAGAACCCCCGATATGTCGCCGCCATCGGCGGCCAGGGCCGGGATCGCGACACTGTACCCATCGGCACTCGTCGCGATTTCGCCGCTTTCCAGCGCCTGTGCCGCAACCGCAAGAAGGTCATCGCGGATCGTGGCGTCGCCGGTGCCGACCTCCGAGAGAACCTCGCCGCCGGCGCGTATTGCAAGCCCTGCCACCGCGGTTCCGCCGCTGTTCGCGATCACCGTATCGATCCGGGCCTCGATATCGTCGATGACGCCGAAGCGGATTGCCGCAGCCGTGTCGGCCGCCGCGAGATAGGTCACCTCGCGGGCCGTGGTCCGCAGCCCGTCCTCGGCGACGCTGGTGGCACTGGAGATGCCGAGATAGGAAATCACGGTCGCCACGGCGGCGGCCGTGAAAGCGATGAGAATGAGGCATCGCACGAAGACGGACCCCAGGGGGCGGGTCAGGCTCCGGCGGTTCTTAGGCTCTGGCATGGTTCAATCCCGGTCCGGTGGCGTTTGTGGAGGGCTTACATCAACGCTTCGGCGTCGACGCCGATGGTCATCGCGCCCAACGGCTCGCCCGTATCGGGGTCCGAGATCGTGAGCGAAACCTGGCCCTGGTACCGCTGCGTCGACTCGTCGAATTCGAGCTCGCCGAAATGAACGGCGCCGGCACCGACGCCGTAGGTCTGGCTGTGCTTGGCTTCGTCACCCTGCCAGTAGTCGGACGTCACATGAGACGCCGCGACATTGAGGCCTTGCGCATCCATCACGAAAACCTCCGTGATCCGACCGCCGGCGGCGGCGACCCGTTCGCGCAGGAAATCCGCGGCGGCGTTTTCCAGAACGGGTGCGATCGTCGGCGTCGATGCCGAGCCGAGCTCCGCACGCCAGGCCTGATCGAGCGCCTCGATCTCGGCCGGGGAATAGCCGCTCGTGGCGGCGTTCTGTTCGGCGATCGCCCGAAGGAGCACGGGGTCGCTGGCCCAGCGCTGCACCTCGCCCTGGAGAAAGCGTTCCATCGCCGGACGGTAGTCGTCAGCAGGCGCTGCGGTGGCGAGAAGGCAGCCCCCGAGAACGGCGGCGAACACCTTGGGAAGTCTCATATCGGTCCCTCATCGAAATGGATGCGACGCCCGTCGGGCGACATTCGAAGCCGGTGATAAGGACCAACCCTTTCCCGCCGCTTAATCCGGTTGATGCCATCTGAGTTCTCCGGAAAACATATTGAAAACAAAAGCATGGGGTCTGCCGTGCGGCGGCCGGGCAAACGGCCGGCACCGCACGGTGCGATTCGGCGCGCTCGGCCGCCACGGTCGTTTCGTTCGCTCGGGGCGCCGGCAGCGATGGCAAGGGGGGGCGGTCCGTGCCGGAGGCCGCGCCGGTTCCGCCGCCGCACCGTGCGCCCCGATGGCGCCGATCCGGCGGGCCGCCCCGCGGTCAACCCATCGCGCCGCCCGACCGGTGCCTCAGTTGCCGCAGGCGCGCGCGGTGGGCGGCCTCGATATGGCGACGCATCGCCGCCTCGGCGGCCTCCCCGTCGCGGGCCCTGAGCGCTTCGAGGAGCACCGCGTGTTCGTTAAGCGCCGCCCGGGCCCGTTCGGTGTCCTCCATCGTCGATGTGCCGAGAATGAGGAAGGTGGTATGGATCGCCTCGACGGCCTTGATCAGGAACCGGTTTCGCGCCGCGTCGAGCAGGGCGGCGTGGAACTGCCGGTTGGTCTCGTAGAGGGCCGCCGCGCCCTCGGCCCGACCCATCGCCCGGTGGATGGCCGCGAGTTCGTCGAGTTCGACATCCGAAGCGGCCCGGGCGGCGAACCTCGCCGCGGTCCCCTCAAGGACGGTCCGCATGTCGTAAAGCTCGGAGATCTCGGCGTGATCGAGCCGGCGAATTGCGGCCCCGACACGCGGGATATGGGTGACGAGCCCGTCGGTTTCGAGCCGCCGGATCGCCTCGCGGATCGGGGTCCGGCTGATGCCGAAGCGCCGTGCGAGATCGGTCTCCGTGAGCCGGTCGCCCGGCGCCAGCGCGCCGGTGCGGATGTCGGCGACGATCCGCAGATAGGCCTCGTGGCCCTGGGACAGATTGGTCGGCGGACGGGCGGACATGGTCGGCTCCTTGCATCGTCGGATACTTCGGTATCCACGGGGATGCAATATGCCGTGCTCCGCCCGCGACGCCGGCGCGCCAGGACCCGGTCGGGGGGCCGGCGTTCCGAGGGCACTGGCGCAGACCGGGGCGACCGCGCTAGGACCCGGGGGGTGGCCGAGGCGACAGGGGGAGAGACCATGGGCGACAAACCGATTGCACTTATCACAGGCGCGGCGCGGGGGATCGGATATGCCTGCGCCGAGGCGCTCGCGGCCGATGGGTTCCGCGTGGTGCTCGCAGATATCGACGGCGCGGCGCTGCGCGAGGCCGCCGGCACCCTCGGCGCCCTCGACGCGGTAAAGACGGATACCGGCGATGCCGCCCAGATCGGTGCGCTCTTCGACCGGATCGAGACGGAACACGGCCCGGTCGCGGTTCTCGTCAACAATGCCGGCATCGCGCGCCCCGGCGATTTCATGACCTACGATCTTGCGGATTTCGAGCGGGTCATCGCCGTCAACCTCACCGGCGTCTTCGTCGCGACCCAGAGGGCGGCGAAGACGATGATCGAGCGCGGGATCGAGGGCGCGATCGTCAACCTCTCCTCGATCAACGCCCAGGTCGCGATCCCCGCGATCCCGGCCTATTGCGCCTCCAAGGGCGGCGTGTCGCAGCTCACCAAGGCCGCGGCTCTGGCCCTCGCACCTCACAATATCCGGGTGAACGCGGTGGGGCCGGGTTCCATCGACACCGACATGATGGCGGGGGTCAATGCCGACCCCGAGGCGATAACCCGGATCCTGTCGCGAACGCCGCTGGGGCGGGTCGGCGCGGCGCGCGAGATCGCCAGCGTCGTCGCCTTCCTTGCCAGCGAGAAGGCCAGCTATATTACCGGCGAGACGATCTTCGCCGATGGCGGGCGGCTGGGGCTGAACTACACGGTCTGAGCGGGTGGCCGGCGGCCCGGCGCGGGGCGGGCTTCGGTCGAGGCGGTAAGTGGGCCTTGGCCGAAAGTGCGTGTTGGGGGCTGTGCGGACGGGTCCTGACGAAACACGCCCCGGGTCTGATCCGGGGCCTCGCCCCGATGGAGCGCCCGGTCGACGGAGGTCCCAGGTCGAACCCCGGGCCGGGAGGGTCTTGAGATCGGGCCGGCCAAAACCACGCCTGCTCCCTGCCAAATGCGAACTGCTTCAACCGGCGCCAACCCAGCTCCAGCCTCGAAGGAACGGAGGTGATCGCCCAATCCCGCATCGCATTGCCGTCAGGCCGCAGCGTGCCCATCTCCTGCCGCACCCCTTACGAGATCGGCAATGCCGGTCAGCGTCTGGGCCAGCGGGCTCGACCGGCGCCAGACCATGCCGACCGTCCGCCCTGGCTCGGGGGCTGGGAAGCGGGCGATGCTTACGGGAGCCGATTTCGTCTCCACCGGCACCGCCATCTCCGGAATGAGGGTCACGCCGATCCCCGAACCCACCATCTGCACCAGGGTCGAGAGCGAGCTTCCGTCGAGTCCGTCGCGCCTCAGCCCCGTCCCCATGTTGCAGAACGACAATGCCTGGTCGCGGAAGCAATGGCCCTCTTCGAGCAGCAGCAGCCGCATCCCCCCAAGCGCATCCGCGCTCGGAACCGGGCGGCCGGCCTCGCTGCCGGGGCGCACCAGCACCATGCGTTCTTCGAAGAGCACGGTCTCTTCGAGCCCTGGTTCGGCAAGCGGCAGGGCGAGGATCGCGGTATCGAGCCGGCCGGCGGCCAACTCGTCGACAAGGCGGGGGGTGACGGTCTCGCGGATCTGGACGTCGAGATCGGGGTAGGCCTGCCCGAGCCGGGCGAGCACCCGCGGCAAGAGGTAGGGCGCGACAGTGGGGATGACGCCGATCCGGAGCCGCCCGACGAAGAGGTCCTGGGAGGCGCGGGCGAGGTCGGCAAGATCGTCCACGAGGCCGAGGATCACACGGGCGCGGGCGTGGAACTCCTCGCCGAAGCCCGTGAGCCGCACCGTCCGCGCGCCGCGGTCGAACAGCGGCAGGCCGAGCGCCGATTCGAGATCGCGGATCTGGACCGACAGGGCCGGCTGGGAAATCGCCGAGGCCGCGGCGGCCCGCCCGAAATGATTGTGGCGGGCAAGGGCGTCGACATATTTCAACTGTTTCAGGGTGATGCCGGTCATAGGTTTTTCCTATCATCGCCATCAAGAAATACAACTTTTGTTAATCGGACGCGGGTGGTACCACGCTCGCCAAACGACGCCCGGCTCCGGGCGCGCGCCCACACAGCAGCGGAGAGTTCAGCCATGGACGGAAACGACACCTCGTCGGGCAAATGCCCTGTCATCCACGCAACCTTTGGGGTCCGGTCGAACCGCGATTGGTGGCCGAACCAGCTCAATCTGAAGATGCTGCACCAGAACCCGCCGGCGGGCGACCCCACGGGCGGTGCGTTCGACTATACCGAAGCCTTCAAATCTCTCGATTACAAGGCGCTGAAGGCCGACCTTCATGCGCTTATGACCGACAGCCAGGCGTGGTGGCCGGCCGATTACGGCCATTACGGCGGGCTCTTCATCCGCATGACATGGCACGCGGCGGGCACCTACCGCACCGGCGACGGCCGGGGCGGTGCTGGGGCGGGCAGCCAGCGGTTTGCACCGCTCAACTCCTGGCCCGACAACGGCAACCTCGACAAGGCCCGCCGGCTCCTCTGGCCGATCAAGCAGAAATACGGCAACGCCATTTCCTGGGCCGATCTTCTGGTGCTCACCGGAAACGTTGCGCTCGAATCGATGGGCTTCAAGACCTTCGGCTTCGGCGGCGGCCGCGAAGACATCTGGGAGCCGGAGGAGGATATCTACTGGGGGGGCGAACGCGAATGGCTCGCGATCTCGGACAATCCCGAAAGCCGCTATGGCGGCCGGCGCGACCTTGCCGAGCCCGATTCCGGCTCGGAGCTTCTCGAAAACCCGCTCGCGGCGGTGCAGATGGGGCTCATCTACGTCAACCCCGAAGGCCCCGACGGCAACCCCGACCCGCTCGGCTCGGCCCGCGACATCCGCACGACCTTCGCCCGGATGGCGATGAACGATTACGAGACCGTGGCACTCACCGCCGGCGGTCATACCTTCGGCAAGATGCATGGCGCGGGCGATCCGGGCCATGTCGGCCCCGAGCCTGAGGGCGCGCCGATCGAGGCCCAGGGCCTCGGCTGGCTGTCGAGCCACAAATCCGGCAAGGGCCGCGACACGATCACGTCGGGTCTCGAAGGGGCGTGGACCCCGAACCCGACCCAGTGGGACATGGGCTATTTCGACGTCCTCTTCAAATACGAGTGGGAGCTCACGAAGAGCCCCGCGGGCGCCAATGTTTGGACGCCGAAGAACCTCCAGGAAGAGGACATGGCGCCCGACCCCGAGGACCCGTCGAAGAAGGTGCCGATCTTCATGTCCACCGCCGATATGGCGATGCGGATGGACCCCGAATACGAGAAAATCTCGCGGCATTTCCACGCCAACCCCGAGGAATTCGCCGACGCCTTCGCCCGGGCCTGGTTCAAGCTTCTGCACCGCGACATGGGCCCCAAGGCCCGCTATCTCGGCCCCGAAGTGCCCGAAGAAGACCTCATCTGGCAGGACCCGGTGCCGGCGGTCGATCACGAGTTGATCGACGACGCCGACATCGCGGCGCTCAAAGAGAAGCTTCTGGCCTCTGGGCTGTCGATCTCCGATCTCGTGACCACCGCCTGGGCCTCGGCCTCGACTTTCCGGGGCTCTGACAAGCGGGGCGGGGCCAACGGGGCGCGCATCCGGCTTGCCCCCCAGAAGGACTGGGAGGCCAACGAGCCGGCCCGGCTGCAAAAGGCGCTGTCGGTCCTGACCGGCATCCAGACGTCGTTCAACGACGCCCAGTCGGGCGGCAAGAAGATCTCACTCGCCGATATAATCGTTCTTGGAGGGGTCGCGGCCGTGGAAAAGGCCGCGAAAGCGGCGCGCTATGACGTCACGGTGCCGTTCACGCCGGGGCGGACCGACGCCACCGAGGAGCAGACCGACGCGGCCTCTTTCGACGTGCTCGAACCCGTCGCCGACGGTTTCCGCAACTACCAGCAGCGCCAGTACGCCGTCTCGGCCGAGGAGCTTCTGGTCGACAAGGCCCAGCTTCTGGGGCTCACGGCCCCCCAGATGACCGCGCTTGTCGGCGGGATGCGCGTGCTCGGCGCCAACCACGGCGGCGCGGCGCATGGTGTTCTCACGACCCGTGTGGAGCGCTTGTCGAACGACTTCTTCGTCAACCTCCTCGACATGGGCGTCGAGTGGGCCCCGGTCTCGGAGGCCGAGGATGTCTTCGAGGGCCGCGACCGGGCCTCGGGCGCGGTGAAATGGACCGGCACCCGGGTCGACCTCATTTTCGGGTCGAACTCCCAGCTTCGCGCCATCGCCGAGGTCTATGGCAGCGGTGACGGCGAGGCGCTCTTCGTCAGGGAGTTCGTCACGGCCTGGACCAAGGTGATGGACGCCGACCGGTTCGACATCGCCTGAGGACCGACCGACAAATCGCCGCCGCCGAGGGAGACTTCGGCGGCGGTTGCCGTTATGGCTCGCCCGAGCCCCGGCGCCTGAGGAGGAGACCCGCCCGATGCCCGACCGCTACGACCAGGGGATGGCGACCCGCAGGAAGGTCCTGGGCGACGCCCATGTCGACCGCGCCGAAGCCGCCAAGACCGCGCTCGACGCGCCGTTCCAGGACCTCATCACCGAGGCGGCCTGGGGGACGGTCTGGTCCTCGGACGCCATCACCGACCGGGAGCGCTCGATGCTGACCCTGGCGCTGCTGGCGGCTCTGGGGAATTTCGAGGAGATCCCGATGCATATCCGCGCCACCGCCCGCACCGGCGCGACGCCCGGCGATATCGTCGAGGCCTTCCAGCACGTGGCGATCTATGCCGGCGTCCCTCGCGCCAACCGGGCGCTGGCCATCGCCAAGGAGGTTTTTGCCGAGATGGAGGGGGAGGGAGCGTAGCCCGCGCCGCCGCTGCGCCGGTTTGGGCGCGCAGGAGGGGCATCGATTGAACTGCGCGCGAGCCTACTGGCTTGGAGCGGACGTTCGTTTCTCCGCTCCGATCCAAAGTCCCCCGCGTCCCGGGCTTGACCCGGGACCTCGATCGGCTCGTCACTCCGGAGGCCCGGGGCCCCGGATCGCGTCCGGGGCGTGTTTTGCCAGGACCTGCCGGAGCAAGCCCTGAACGTCCCCTTCAGGCCAACAGCAACCCCCGCCCCGGGACGCGACCCGGGGCGCCGAGCCCCAGGCACGCACCCTGTGTTCAAGCCCGGGACCGGAGCCGCGCCGACCGGGGAGGACAAACCAACCTCCGCTTCAGGCCGGGCGCGATTGCCGCAACACCGCCCGACGCGCTTACGGGCCGTCCGCCGGCCTTTCCACCGGCCCCCCCTCGGCCGCCCAGGTCGAAAACCCCTCCCTCAGATGCGCCGCCTCGAACCCCATCTCCTGAAGCGTCGCGACCGTGAGGGCCGACCGCCAGCCGCTGGCGCAATGGAAGACGTAGGACGCGCCGTCCTGACCGAAGACCTCCTTGAAATAGGGGCTTTCGGGGTCGACCCAGAACTCGACCATCCCCCGCGGCGCATGGATGCTGCCGGGGATCCAGCCGGTCCGCCGGCGCTCGCGGATGTCGCGGATATCGACGACGACGAGGCCGGGCTCGCCCAGCCGGGCGATCAGGTCCGGCGTCTCGATTTCGCGGATCCGGGCGCGGGCCCTGGCCACCATCTCCGCCGAAGACATCCTGAGCTTTGCCATCTGGCGCCTCCTGCTTCCGACCGGCGATCATAAACCGCCCGTTTTCAACACGTTGACATGGATCGGGCAGGGCGGCAACGATAGGCCATGCGCGACCCCCTCCAACCCGGCCGAAAGCCGCGTGGGTGACCCCGGCCCCCCGCCGCTTTGGCGCGTCACGGCCGCCGAACCGGAAGAGGCGGACGGTTTCGTATCGGGTGCGAAGGTGGATGTCGGCGTGGTGGGCGCGGGCTATACCGGCCTGTCGACGGCGCTCCATTGCGCGGCCGGCGGGCTCGACGTGCAGGTGATCGAGGCCGACGGCATCGGCGCAGGCGGCTCGGGGCGGAATGCCGGCCTCGTCAACGCCTCGGTCTGGATGGCGCCCGATGCGGTGCGCCGGGCGCTCGGGGAGACCTACGGGCCGCGCTTTCTGCGCCGGTTCAGCGATGGGCCGGCCTATGTCTTCGATCTGATCGAGAAGCACCAGATCCGCTGCGAGGTGACCCGGAGCGGGACGCTCCACGCCGCCCATGCCGCCTCGGGCCTCGCCGATCTGAGGCGCCGCCACGCCGCCTGGCAACGGCTCGGCGAGCCGGTGGAACTGCTTGGTGCCGAAGACATGGCCAGGAAGGTGGGGTCCGAGGCCTTTTCCGGCGGGCTTCACGATCACCGGGCCGGGACGGTGAACCCGATGGGCTATGCGAGGGGCCTTGCCAGGGTCGCCCGGGCGGCGGGCGCCCGGGTCAGCACCGGCATCCGCGCGTCGAAGCTCACCCGGCGGGCGGAGGGTGGCTGGCGGATCGACACCGCCGCCGGGCCGGTCCTCGCGGGGCAGGTGGTGCTCGCCACCAACGCCTATACAGACGCGCTCTGGCCGGGGCTCGGGAAGGTCTTCTCGACGATCGATTACCTCCAGGTCGCCACTGAACCCCTGAGGCAGGCCGGGGCGCATATCCTGCCCGGCGGCGAGGGGCTCTGGGACACCGCGCCGATCATGTTCAGCTGTCGCCGCGACGCCGCCGGGCGCCTGATCCTCGGCACGATGGGGCGGGTTTTCGGCACGGCGGCGCAGGGGGTGACGAGGCGCTGGGCGGCGACGCGGCTCCAGCGGCTTTTTCCCGGACTGGGCCCGGTCCGGTTCGAGGCGGCCTGGTCGGGGCGCATCGCGATGACGCCGGACCATCTGCCCCGGGTCCATCGGCTGGCCGAGGGCCTCTGGACCCCCATCGGCTATAACGGCCGCGGCATCGCGACGGGAACGCTCTTTGGACAGGCCATGGCCGACCTGCTCACCGGAACGGACCCGCGCGAACTGCCCCTGCCGCTGACCGACATGGCCGCCGCGCCTCGGCGTGCGCTCACCTCGCGGTTCCACGATCTCGCCTTTGCAGCCAATCAACTCTGGGGGGGCGTGCGATGAGCGGGGTCCGACTCGGTGTCGATATCGGCGGGACGTTCACCGACATCGCGCTCGAACATCCCGGCAGGCTCTCGACGGTCAAGGTCCTCACCGATCACGCCCGTCCCGAACGCGCGATCCTCGCCGGGATCGCCGAGGCATGCGGGCGCGCCGGTGTCGCCCGGGGCGATATCGTCGAGGTGATCCACGGCACCACGCTGGTCACGAACGCGCTGATCGAGCGGCAGGGGGCGCGGCTCGCTTTCGTGACCACCGAAGGCTTCCGCGACGTGATCGAGATGCGTTCGGAGAACCGTTTCGAGCAATACGACCTCAACCTCGTTCTGCCCGAGCCTCTGGTGCCCCGGAAGGACCGGTTTGTGGCCGTCGAGCGGGTCGGGGCGGACGGCGGGGTTCTCCTGCCGCTGGCAGAGGCCGAGATCGCGCGGCTCGTGGGCGAGCTCGGGCGCGGCGGCTACGAGGCCGTGGCGGTGGGTTTCCTCCACGCCTATGCCAATCCCGACCACGAGCGGCATATGCGCGATGCCCTGCTTGCCGAGTTCCCCGCCCTGTCGGTGTCGATTTCGTCGGAGGTTTCGCCGCAGATGCGGGAACTGCCACGGTTCAACACGGTCATCGCCAATGCCTATGTCCAGCCGCGGGTCGCGGCCTATCTCGGGCGACTGGCCGAAGCGCTCAGGGGGGCGGGCGTCTCCGCGCCCGTCTTCATGATGCATTCCGGCGGCGGCCTCATCGGCGTCGAGACGGCTATGGCCCAGCCCGTCCGTCTGCTCGAATCCGGCCCCGCCGGCGGTGCGATCTTCGCGGCAGGCTACGCGCGGGCCCACGGCATCGAACGGGCGCTGTCGTTCGACATGGGCGGGACGACCGCGAAGATCTGCCTCATCGAAGACGGGACACCGAAAACCGCAGGCAGCTTCGAGATCGCCCGAACCTACCGGTTCAAGAAAGGCTCGGGCATGGTGGTCTCCACGCCGGTCGTCGAGATGGTCGAGATCGGAGCGGGCGGCGGGTCCGTCGCGGCGCTCGACAATATGGGCCGCATTTCCGTCGGCCCGCGCTCGGCCGGCTCCGAGCCCGGCCCGGCCTGCTACCGGCAGGGCGGCACCGAGGCCACGGTTACCGATGCCAACCTCCTACTCGGCCGGCTCGACCCCGAGGGCTTTGCCGGCGGCGCGATCCCGCTCGCCCCCGAACTCGCCCGCGCCGCCCTCGCTCGGGCCCTCGGCGCGCTCGGCTGCCCGGTGACCGAGGCCGCCTGCGGCGTCGTCGAGATCGTCGACGAGAACATGGCCAACGCCGCGCGGGTCCATGCCGTCGAGCATGGGCGCGACATCGAGGGCTACACGATGATCGCCTTCGGCGGCGGCGCGCCGCTCCATGCCGCGCGGCTATGCCGGAAGCTTGGGATCGCCCGGCTCCTGATCCCCCCGGGCGCCGGGGTCGGCTCGGCCATCGGTTTTTTGCGCGCGCCCTTCAGCTACGAGGCCGCGCGCGGGCTCTTCCAGCGCCTCGACGCCTTCGAGGCCGAGACGGTCAACGCCGTCCTCGGCGAGATGCGCGAGGAGGCCGAGGCGTTCGTCGCACGCGGCGCGGGGGCTGTGGAGGTCAGTGCCGCGTTGACGGCCCATATGCGCTATGCCGGGCAGGGCTGGGAAATCCCCGTCCGCCTCGGCCCGGTGGCGGCGCTGTCCGACGACCCCGGACCGCTCCGCGCGGCCTTCACCGACGCCTATGCCCGCCTCTTCGGGCGGACCATCGAGGGCCTTGCGGTGGAGGTGACGAACTGGTCGCTCCGCGTCGCCGGTCCGACCCCGCCGGTTGCCCCGGTTGCCCCGGTCGCCCCGAGCTCCGCGCCGGCGCTCGCATCCCAAGGCAAAGACCGGCTGCTCGTCGACCCCGGCGCCCGGCGCGAGGTCAGGGCCGTCGAGGTCGCCCGGGCCGATCTCGCACCGGGGATGGCGGTCGACGGCCCGGCCGTCATCGCCGAAGCCGAGACCTCCACCATCGTGCCGGACGGCTTCCGGGCGGTCTGCGAAACCGACGGCGTGCTCCATCTCAGCCGCCGGGAGGACCGCCCATGAGCCTTTCGGCCATCGACTATCAGATCATGTGGACCCGGCTCATCGCGGTCGTCGAGGAACAGGCCATGACGCTGGTGCGCACGGCCTTCTCGACCTCCGTGCGCGAAGCGGGCGACCTCTCGGCCGGGCTTTTCGACCGCCAGGCCCGGATGATCGCCCAGGCCGTCACCGGGACCCCGGGCCATGTCAACGCGATGGCCGAAAGCGTCGCCCATTTCGTGCGCGGGATCGGGCCGCAGAACATCTTCGAGGGCGACGTCTACATCACCAACGACCCCTGGCTCGGCACCGGGCATCTTCACGACATCACGATGGTGACCCCGGTGTTCCGGCAGGGCGTCCATATCGGGTACTTCGCCTCGACCGCCCATGTCGTCGATATCGGCGGGCGCGGCTTCGGGCCCGATGCCGGAGAGGTCTACGAAGAGGGGCTTCTCATCCCGATCTCGAAATTCATCGAGCGCGGGCGGGTCGACGAGACGCTGCTGCGCATCCTCCGCGCGAATGTCCGCACGCCGGACCAGACCGTCGGCGACATCTATTCGCTCGCCGCCTGCAACGATGCCGGCGAGCGCCGGTTGCAGGCCATGCTCGACGAGTTCGGCGTCGACGTTATCGACGGGCTGGCCGATTACATCGTCGACACGAGCGCGAGGGCGACGCGGGCGGCGATCGAGGCCCTCCCGGAGGGGCGGTTCGTCAATGAAATGCGGGTCGACGGCTACGATGCGCCCGTCACGATGCGGGTGGCGCTCTCGGTCGACGGCGACCGGCTGGTGGCGGATTTCGCCGGCACGTCGGCGATGAGCGCGTTCGGGGTGAACGTACCCGAAATCTATACCCGCGCCTATGCGTGCTATGGTCTGAAATGCGCGATTGCGCCCGAGGTGCCGAACAATGCCGGGTCGCTGGCGCCGTTCGAGATCACCGCGCCCGAGGGCTCGATCCTGGCCGCCACCCGCCCCGCGGCCGTCTCGGTGCGCCACGTTCTGGGGCATCTGGTGCCCGATGTGGTTCTCGGCGCGCTCCATCGGGCTCTGCCGGACATCGTGCCCGCCGAAGGCGCCTCCGCGCTGTGGAACATCCAGATCAGCGCCCGCCCGGCCGATCCGGCGAGCCGGCTGCCGCCGGGGGAGGTCCTGATGTTCAACTCCGGAGGCACCGGCGCCCGGCCGTTGCGCGACGGGCTGTCGGCCACCGCCTTTCCCTCCGGCGTATCGACGATGAGCGTGGAGGCGACCGAGGCGGTGGGGCCGATCACGGTCTGGCGCAAGGAGCTTCGGCCCGGCTCCGGCGGGGCGGGGCGCCAGCGCGGCGGGCTCGGCCAGATCATCGAAATCGCGCCCAACGAAGGCTATGAGCTCCACTTCAACGCGATGTTCGACCGGGTCGACAACCCCGCCCGGGGCCGCGAGGGCGGCGGCCCGGGAGCGCCGGGCAAGGTCGAGCGCGCCGACGGGACGCAGCTTCGCGCCAAGGGCCGGCAGCGGATCGGCGAAGGGGCACGTCTGAAACTCTCGCTGCCCGGGGGCGGCGGCTACGGCGCGCCCGAAGAGCGGGCCCGCGCCGAGGTGCTGGCCGATCTCGAGGCGGGCTATGTTTCGCCCCGGGAGGCGCGGGAGGTCTACGGTCTCGACGATGCCGCGCTCGACGCTCTGCAAGCGGAAACGTCCGGCCGCTCTTGAGCTTCCAGTCGCTGGAAGCCCTATATGGAGGGCATTGCAGATGAGATGAGTCGTCCCATGGGATCCGCCATTGAGTTGACGTTCGGCGTCGAGGGAATGTCCTGCGCAGGTTGCGTGGCCCGTGTCGAACGGGCGCTGGCCGGTGTCGAGGGTGTCGAGGACGCTTCGGTGAACCTCGCCTCCGAGACGGCCCGCATCCGCGCGGACCGCACCCTGCGGGCGCCCGTCCTCGCCGGGGCGCTCGATGCGCTCGGCTACCCCGCGCGCACCGCGACGGTCACTTTGAGCGTCCGGTCCATGAGTTGCGCCTCCTGCGCGGGGCGGGTCGAAGCCGCGCTTCTGGCCGAGCCCGGCGTGGTCTCGGCCTCGGTCAACCTCGCCGCCGAAACCGCGACGGTTGACTATCTCGGCGGGGCCACGACGCCGTCGCACCTTGCCGACGCGGCGGGTGCTGCCGGCTATCCCGCCAGCGTGGCCGGGGCCGGGGCATCGGCGACCCGGTCCGAACGCCGGGGCGAGGAGGCGGACGCGCTCCGGCGCCAGGCGCTTCTGGCCGGCGCCCTCGCCCTGCCGGTCTTCGTTCTCGAAATGAGCAGCCATCTCGTTCCCGCCTTCCACATGGCGGTGCATCAGACGATCGGGCAGGCCGCCTCCTGGACGATCCAGCTTGTCCTGACGAGCCTTGTGCTCTTCGGCCCCGGCCGGATGTTCTTTCAGAAAGGTATCCCCGCGCTTTTGAAGGCCGCGCCGGACATGAACAGCCTCGTCGCGGTGGGCACCGGCGCGGCATGGCTCTATTCGGTGATCGCCACGCTCGCGCCGGGCCTCCTGCCGGCGGAGGTGCGGGCGGTCTATTTCGAGGCGGCCGCCGTGATCGTCGTTCTGATCCTCGTCGGCCGCTGGCTCGAGGCCCGTGCCAAGGGGCGCACCGGGGCGGCCATCGAGGCCCTTCTGGCGCTCGAACCCCCCACCGCCCGGGTCATCCGCGACGGCCGGACCGAGGTCGTCGACGTCGGCACGCTCGCCGTCGGCGATGTGGTTCTTGTGCGCCCCGGCGAGCGCCTGCCGGTCGACGGTGCGGTGATCGAGGGGGCGAGCGCGGTCGACGAAAGCATGGTCACCGGCGAACCGCTGCCGGTCTCGAAGGCGGCGGGCAGCGTCGTGACCGGCGGGACGGTGAACGGGACCGGAAGCCTCACCCTTCGGGTGTCCCGGACCGGGGCCGACACCACGCTTGCCCAGATCGTGCGGATGGTCGAGGAGGCCCAGGGCGCGAAACTGCCGATCCAGAACCTCGTCGATCGGGTCACGCTGTGGTTCGTGCCCGCCGTCATCGCTCTGGCTCTGCTGACGGTGGCGGCCTGGCTTGCGTTCGGGCCCGACCCCGCGCTCACGCTGGCCCTTGTGGCCGGCGTGTCGGTCCTGATCATCGCCTGTCCCTGCGCGATGGGGCTGGCGACCCCGACGTCGATCATGGTGGGCACCGGCCGGGCCGCCGAAATGGGGGTGCTCTTCCGCAAGGGGGCCGCACTTCAGGCGCTGGCGGAGGTCGATACAATCGCCCTCGACAAGACCGGGACCGTGACCGAGGGGCGGCCGGAACTGACCGGCCTCGTCACCGCCCCGGGGTTCGACCGGGCGCGTGTGCTGTCGCTTGCCGCCGCCGTCGAAGCCCGCTCCGAACACCCCATCGCCGAGGCGATCCTCAGGGGAGCCCGCGCCGACGGTCTGTCGCCGCCGGCCGTGGAGGACTTCGCCTCGTTGACGGGGCTCGGGGCCGAAGGCCGGGTCGACGGCCGGCGGGTCGTCATCGGGTCGGGCCGGCTGATGGCGCGGGAGGGCGTCGAGACCGGCGAGCTCGCGGCGGGCATGGAAGACCAATCGTGCCGGGGGCGCAGCGTTCTCTACCTCGCCGTCGATGGCGCGCCGGCCGCACGTCTGGCGGTGTCCGACCCGGTGAAGCCGACGAGCGGCGCTGCCATCGCCGCATTGCGGGCCCGGGGCATCGACGTCGCCATGATCACCGGCGACACGGCCGAGACGGCGCAATCCATCGCCCAACAGGTGGGGATCGACCGGGTCGTCGCCGGGGTCCTGCCGGACGGCAAGGTCGCCGCCTTGGAGGAACTCCGGCGCGGCGGTGCGAGGGTCGCGTTCGTTGGCGACGGGATCAACGACGCCCCGGCCCTTGCCGCCGCCGATGTCGGCATTGCCATCGGCACCGGCACCGATATCGCCATCGAGGCGGCCGATGTGGTGCTGATGTCGGGCGACCTTCAGGGCGTGGTGAACGCGGTTGCGGTCTCGCAGCGGACGATGGCGAACATTCGCCAGAACCTCGTCTGGGCCTTCGGCTACAATGCGGCGCTGCTTCCGGTGGCGGCCGGCGTGCTCTATCCGGCCTTTGGGGTGTTGCTGTCGCCGATCTTCGCCGCCGGGGCGATGGCGTTGTCCTCGGTTTCGGTGGTGACCAACGCGCTGAGGCTGCGGCGGGTCGCACCGGCACTTGCTGTGAAGGGCGGCGGCTGGGCTTCCAGCGCCCGCACCGCGCCGCAGCCGGCGGAATGAGGGGAGAGGCGGGATGAACATCGGCGACGTGGCGGCGCGGTCGGGGCTGCCGGCGAAGACGATCCGCTACTACGAGGAGATCGGTCTCATCCGTCCCCGGCGCAGTGCCAACGGCTACCGGAGCTTCGCCGAGGGCGACCTCCACAAACTCGCCTTCCTCGGCCGGGCGCGGACCCTGGGATTTTCCATCGAGGATTGCCGCACGCTCTTGGGGCTCTACGAGGACGAGGGCCGCGAAAGCGCGCAGGTCAAGGCGATTGCCGAAGAGCACCTCGAGGCCATCGACGCCAAGATCGCCCAGCTTCAGCAGATGCGCCGGACCCTCGCGCACCTCGTGGCGACCTGCCACGGAGACGACCGGCCCGACTGCCCGATCCTCAGCGACCTGGCGGGGCAGGAGGTTTGAGTGCCGGCCGGCCGTCGGCGGGTTCCGACCTTGGTCGGGCCTTTGGGCATGTGCCGGCGTGTCAGGGCCGTACCCGCCCCGTACCGCGATGAGCGGGTGCGCTTCAGGGGCTCTGGGTCCCCCGGATCGCGTCCGGGGCAGGCGAGGTCGCGCCCGGGACGGGTATTCCTGCCAGTCGTCGCCGCCCCCACCGCACGGTGGTCCTACCCTCCGTCAACCTTTCCGGGCGATACCTTCCCCCGCGATGCGCATCGCCAGACGGCCCTCGGGCCGTCCCGGACCCGGGCAAAAACCGGCCCGGGGCGGTACCCGGTGACAGTGGATCCACTGCTTCACGTCTTGGCTCCTCCATACCCCGCCATAACGGCAGCCCCAGACCGCCCCCGGAAACGCCCGGGCCGGCGGCAGAAGGCGTCGGCGCCGTTTGTAGTGACGGGCAGGAGCCTTGGTCCTGGCCTGAGGCGGACATTGGTCTGCGCCCGAAAGTCATAGCGAAACACGCCCCGGACGTGATCCGGGGCCCCGATCCACCGGGGTGCAAAGCCTTTCGAGGTCCCGGGTCAAGCCCGGGACGGGGGTTGCGTCAGTCATCGGCGGGGTGACGAATACCCCCGGAAGACGAGAGCGCACCTCCGCCCTTTTCGCAGCAAGTTGCCCCTTCCCCTCAACCCCGCCTCACCGCCTGCCGGACCCTTGCGCGGCTCGTCCGGGCTTGCCGGCCCCACGGGCCGTTGGTACTAAGGGCGTTGTCTGCATCCCAGACCGTCCGAGGGGCCCGTTCGGTCCGAAAGGACAGGGGCTGCCGCAGTCGAACTGAGAGGGAGCAGGGTGGCGGTCGAATTCTCGTTCAAGGCCGAACTTTCGCGGGCGGGCGCCGGTCCGTCCGGCGGGTCGGTCCGCCGCTCTGGCCAACAGACGCCCAAAAAATCAGCAGGCATGCCGTCCATTGCGTAGGAAATGGACGGCCCAACGCCGGGCGGGAGGAACCGCCCGGGCCATGCTTGAGAACTTCCAGCGCCTGGCCTCAGGTCAGGCATCAACAGCGCGAGGATGATATGACGAAGCGAGTTACTGTGTTTTGTGCGGCTGCCACCGCGCTCGTCGGTGCGGGGCAGGCCGCGACCGCCCAGGACCTCACCGAAGTGACCTTCGGCACCAACTGGGTCGCCCAGGCCGAACACGGCGGATTCTACCAATCGGTCGCCGACGGCACCTACGAGGCCTGCGGGCTCGACGTGACGATCCTGCCCGGCGGCCCCCAGGTCAACAACACCGCCCTGATGCTCGCCGGCCGAATCGAATTCTTCATGGGCGGCCATCTCGACGCCTATTTCGCCGTCCAGGAGGGCCTGCCGCTCGTTAACGTGATGGCGTCCTTCCAAAAGGACCCCCAGGTCATCATGTCCCACCCCGGCAAGGTCGAGAGCTTCGAGGAGCTGAAAGACCTCACCATGATCGTGCAGGATGCCGCGACCTATTATGAGTGGATGAAGGCGGCCTACGGCTTCAACGACGAACAGCGCCAGCCCTACACGTTCAACTCCGCGCCCTTCATCGTCAATGAGGACGCCGCGCAGCAGGGCTATCTGTCCTCCGAACCCTACGCCATCGCCCAGGAAACCGGCTGGGCGCCGGACGTGTGGCTGATCGCGGATGCGGGCTACAACGCCTATTCGACCACGATCCAGACCCGTCAGGACGTGATCGACGAGCAACCCGAGGTGGTGAAATGCTTCGTCGAGGGCTCGATCCTCGGCTGGTACAACTACCTTTACGGCGACAACGCCGCGGCCAACGCCCTCATCCTCGCCGACAACCCCGACATGACCCAGGACAAGATCGATTTCGCCATCGCGGCGATGATCGAGCAGGGGATCGTGGACTCGGGCGATGCGCTGGAACTGGGAGTCGGCGCGATGACCGATGAGCGCTCGGAATCGTTCTACAACGATATGGTCGAAGCCGGCGTTCTACCCGAAGGTCTCGACTTTGCAAAGGCTTACGACCTGAGCTTCATCAACCAGGGCCTCGGCCTCGAACTTCGCCCGGAGTAAGCTCCACCATGAGCGTCGCCCCCCTCGGCCAGCGCGCCCCGATCCTGCATATGCGGGAGATCGACAAGACCTTCACCGGTGGCGTCGTGGCGCTGAGGCGCATGTCTCTAGAGGTCAATGAAGGGGATTTCATCTCCCTCCTTGGCCCCTCGGGCTGCGGCAAGTCCACGGCTCTGCGGCTGATCGCGGGGCTGATGCCGCCCACTTTGGGGCGCATCGAGTGGGAAGGGGGCCAGGGGGCCGGCGATTTGGGCGTGGTGTTCCAGGAACCCACGCTCATGCCCTGGGCGACGGTGGAGCAAAACGTCTGGCTGCCGTTCCGTCTGCGCGGCCAGTCGCTCGCCTCGGTGCGCGAAAAGATCGTCGAGGCGCTCGCGCTCGTCGGCCTTGAGAAGTTCGCCAAAAGCTACCCCCGGGAGCTTTCGGGGGGGATGAAAATGCGGGTCTCCATCGCGCGCGCGCTGGTGACCCGGCCCCGGCTCATCCTGATGGACGAGCCCTTCGCCGCCCTCGACGAGATCACCCGCCAGAAGCTCAACGACGACCTGCTCTCGCTCAAGGCCAAGACCGGGGCGACGGTGATCTTCGTCACACACTCCGTCTTCGAAAGCGTCTTTCTCTCCGACCGCATCCTCGTAATGGCCGCCCGCCCCGGACGGGTGATCCGCGAGTTCCAGATCGACGCGCCCTATCCGCGCGGGATGGAATGGCGCACCGCCAAGGAATACGGCGAAATCGCCCGCGAGACGTCCGACACGCTCCACGGAGCCCTTGCCCCGGAGGCCGCCGAATGACGATTGCCGACACCACCGAACTCCCCGCCAGAAGCGACGCGGGCCAAGGCCCCGTCTTCGATGCCGACGAAGAGCGCCGCGCGCGCAAGAAGCGGATCGAGGGCATCGCGAAATACGTGATCCCCTTGGCGGTGATGTCGATTGCGATCTGGTATTGGGACCGGATCGTCGTTTGGAACGAGATCGAGCCATACATCCTGCCGCGCCCGGGGCTGGTGCTGCAAACGCTCATCGAGGATTGGGGCACACTCTCGGCCTCGCTTCTCATCACGCTGCAAATCACCGGGCTCGCCCTCGGGGTGGCGGTGATCGGCGGGGTGGGGCTGGCGATCATCTTCTCCCTGTCGCGTTATGCGGAGATGTCGTTTTCGCCCTTTGCGGTGATCTTGCAGGTCACCCCGATCGTCTCGATCGCGCCCTTGATCTTCATCTACATCGAAAGCCGGATGGTGGGCTTGTTGCTCTGCGCCTGGATCGTGGCGTTCTTCCCGATCCTTGCCAATACCACGCTCGGCCTCAAGTCCGCCGACCATAACCTCCGCGACCTGATGACGATCTACCGTGCCAATCGCTGGCAGCGGCTGCGTTACTTGCAACTCCCCTCCGCACTTCCCTACTTTCTCGGCGGGCTCAAGATCGCCGGGGGCCTCGCACTCATCGGTGCGGTGGTCGCCGAGTATGTCGCCGGGACCGGCGGGATCGGCACGGGGCTCGCCTTCCGCATTCTCGAAGCGGGGTATCGCCTGCAAATCCCGCGGATGTTTGCCGCGCTCATTCTGATCGCCGTGACCGGGGTGATCATCTACGCCACGACATCGCTGATCGCCCATCTTGCCCTGAGGAAGTGGCACGAATCGGCGCTGAAACGAGACTAGAGACATGGACTTCATGGCGCTGCCCGATGCCGGCCCTGACGCCGGCCCGGTTCGGTTGGAAAATCTCACAATTCCGGGATGTCTGGTGGGGGAAGGCGAGAGTCTCGTATCGGCTTCGCTCACGCTCGCAGGCGGCAATATCGTCGAGGGCGACCCCGCAGCCTCGGCGGTCGATGTGGGCCGGGCGATGGTCTTTCCCGCCTTCGTCGACATGCACACCCATCTCGACAAGGGCCATATCTGGGCGCGAAGCCCGAACCTCGACGGCACGTTCGACGGGGCGATCAACGCGGTGCGCGAGGACGCCCCGGCGCGGTGGAATGCCGAGGACCTGCGCGCGCGGATGGAGTTCGCCCTGCGGTCGGCCTATGCCCATGGCACCGGCGCCATCCGCACCCATCTCGACAGCCACGCGCCCCAGGACGGCATCTCCTGGCCGCTTTTCGCCGAGATCCGCGCCGAATGGGCCGACAGAATCGCGCTGCAAGCGGCCTGCCTTGTCTCCTGCGAGTATCTCGACACGCCCGAGGACTTCCACGCCACCGCCGACCGGGTGGCGGCCGCGGGCGGCGTGCTCGGCATGGTCACCTACCCGACCCCGAACCTCCCCGCCCAGATCGACGGCTTCTTCGCCGCAGCCCTTGAGAGGGGCCTGTCGGTCGACTTCCATGTCGACGAGACCATGGACCCCGCAGTCAACACGCTACGCGACATCGCGGCGAAAGTGATCGAGATCGGCTTCGACGCCCCCGTCGTCGTCGGCCATCTCTGCTCGCTTTCCACCATGCCGGAGGCCGAAGCGCTCTCCACCCTCGATCTTGTGGCGAAAGCCGGGCTTCATGCCGTCAGCCTGCCGATGTGCAACCTCTACCTCCAAGACCGTCACGGGGGCCGCACCCCGCGCAATCGCGGCATCACCCTCGTCCATGAGATGAAGGCGCGCGGCATCAACGTCGCGTTTGCCTCCGACAACACCCGAGACCCGTTCTACGCCTATGGCGACATGGACATGATCGAGGTGATGCGCGAGGCGACGCGGATTGGGCATCTCGACCATGCGGACCCCGACTGGGCCCATGCCTTCCTGACCAACCCCGCCGCCGCCTGCGGCTTTGCCGCCCCGAGCCTCGCCCCCGGCGCGCCGGCGGACCTCGTGATCTGCAAGGCCCGGTCCTGGACCGAGCTCTTTGCCCGCCCGCAAACCGACCGTATCGTGCTGCGCGCCGGCCGGGCCATCGAACGCACCCTGCCGGATTACGCCGAGCTTGACCATCTGATGGAGCCGATATGAGCACCGAAGCCGCAATCGCCGCCCTTAAAGACAAGGGCATCGAGATCGATCTCAACCCCGCCAGCGTGAAGGCCAAGAGCCGGGATTTCTTCTGGTATTCCCCGGTGCTGAAAGACCGGCTCGACCATGTGGTGGCCGACTTCGTGGCGACGCCGAAATCCGAGGCCGAGGTGATCGAGGTCTTGCGGGTCTGCTACGCCGAGGACGTCCCCGTCACAACGCGCGGCACCGGTACGGGGAATTACGGCCAGGCGATCCCGCTCGCGGGGGGCTGCATTCTGCATCTCAATAAGATGGATACCGTCAAGGAAATCCACCCTGGCCGGGTGATCTGCGAGCCGGGCGTGCTCCTCAAGGACCTCGATGCGGCCTGCAACGAGACGGGGCAGGAAATCCGCATGTTCTCGTCCACTTGGGCGACGGCGACCGTGGGCGGCTTCATCGCCGGGGGCTCGGGGGGCATCGGCTCGGTGCGCTGGGGGGCACTGAGAGACCCCGGCAACATCCTGCGCCTGAAGGTGGTGACGATGGAGGAAGAACCGAGGGTCCTGGAGATCACCGGCAACGACCTCCACCGGGTGAGCCACGCCTATGGCACCAACGGCATCATCACCGAACTCGAACTGCCGCTCGCGCCCGCCTATGACTGGAAGGGCATCTTCATCGCGTTCTCCGATTTCGACGAGGCGCTGCGCTACTCTTACGATCTTGCCGCCTGCGACGGGCTTCTGATCAAGCTCGCCTCGGTCTATGAGGCCCCCATCGCGAAGGACTACTTCCAGCGCGTCGCCCCCTACGTGGAAGAAGCCGACGCGCTCGTGGGCCTCATGGTCGCCCCCCATGCAATGGCGCCTTGGGAGACCTTCACCGCCGACTACCCCGGCGCGAAGGTGATCTATATCCAGGGCGAAACCGAGTGGAAGCGCGACCCGGGGCCGGTCTTCGAATACGGCTGGAACCACACGACGCTCCGGGCGCTGAAGGTCGACCCCTCGATCACGTATCTTCAGATCGCCTACGGCACCGACGACCCCATTGCGCTCGTCCACAAGGTGCGCGAGCGGCTCTACCCGGAGGTCCTCCAGCACGTCGAGGTGACCCGGGCGAACGGCAAGGTCGCCATGGGCTCCCTGACGCTGGTGAAATACACCACCGAGGAGCGGCTCGACGAGATCATCGCCATCCATGAAGAGATGGGGGCGATGAACTTCAACCCCCACCGCTACACGCTCGAAGAGGGCGGGCGCCAGGCGGTCGACGAACGCCAGCTCGAATTCAAGCGCGAGGCCGACCCCAAGGGGCTATTGAACCCCGGCAAGATGATCGCCTGGGACGACCCCAATTGGGCCTACGAGAAGATGTACGCCTATCCCGGCCTCAAACCGAAAGCGGCCGCCGAGTGATGACGGGTCTCTATTCGGTGACCGTTCCGGTGCTGCGCCACTACCTCGAACGGCTGGCCCATCTCATCGAGAACGCGCCCGAGGCCCTCTGGCAATCGCGGCTCACCGAGGGCGGGTTCACCGCCCGAGGCCATGCCTTCGCGGCGCAGAACTTCGCCCTCGGCGCGGTCTTTCCGACCCTGGGCCGGGACCTCCCCGCGCTGCCGGACACAGCCCCCGGACCGGCCGGACTTGCCGCGCGGACCGCCGCTATAGACCAACTTCTCGCGCAGGTGTCCGAGGCCGAACTCGACGCCGCCGCGACCCGTGAGGTGCGCCACGAGGCGGGGCAGGGCGACATCGTCCTTCCGGGCCTCGCCTTCCTCACCCGCTTCGCGCTGCCGAACTTCTTCTTCCACCTCACCACGGCCTATTCGATCCTCCGCGCCGGCGGCGCGGAACTCGGCAAGGTCGATTTCGACGGGTTCCACATCTACGCCCCCGGTTTCAGGTTTTAGCCCATGCCCCGCGCCTTTGTCGTCTTCGCCCATCCCGTCCCCGAAAGCCTCAATGCGGCCGCCCACGAGGTGGTCGTCGCGACCCTCAAGGGCCGGGGCTGGGAGGTCGACGATTGCGATCTTTACGCCGAAGGGTTCGACCCGGTGCTCACCACCGAGGAGCGGCGGAACTACCATGACACCGCGATCAACGCCAAACCCGTGCAACCTTACGTGGACCGGCTCCGGGCGGCCGATGCGCTGATATTCTGCAATCCGGTCTGGAACTTCGGCTACCCCGCGATCCTCAAAGGGTTTTTCGACCGGGTGATGCTGCCGGGCGTGGTGTTCCACCTCGCCGACGGCAAGCTCGTCCCCTGCCTCGACAACATCAAGAAGGCCGCCGCCGTGACGACCTACGGCTCGACCCCCTTGCGCGCCTTTCTTGCCGGCGACCCGCCGAAGAAGCTCTTCAAACGCGCGGTCTGGGGCACGGTCAGGCCCGAGAAGATGCGCTACATCGCGCAATACGATATGAACAACATCACGCCGGAAGGGTGTCGCGCGTTCCTCGCGCGGGTCCGCGAAGAGATGGAGGCGTTCTGAGATGCGCGCTTTGGTCGTCTACTGCCACCCCAAGGAGGGGTCCTTCGCCTCTGCGGTGCGCGACCGGGTGCTGGGCCGGCTTCAGGCGGCCGGCGTCGAGACGCGGCTGAGAGACCTCTACGCCGAAGGCTTCCAGCCGGTGCTCACGGGGCGCGAATGGACCGGTTATCTCGATTGTCCCCAGAACCGCGACCCCGTCGAGGCCCATGTCGCCGACCTTGAATGGTGTGACACGCTGATCTTCGTCTACCCGACCTGGTGGTACGGGCTGCCGGCGATGCTCAAGGGCTGGCTCGACCGGGTGCTCCTGCCCGACGTCGCCTTCCTGATGCCGAAAGCGGAAGGCGAGACGATCCGACCCGGCCTTCACCACATCGAACGCCTCGGGGTCTTCACCACCTGCGGCGCGAGCCGGTGGCTCACATGGCTCGTCGGCGCGCCGGGCCGCCGCACGCTGATGCGGGGGGTGGGGTTTTTGCTGGCGCCCGGGGCGCGGAAGGTCTTCGCCGCCCATTACCTGATGGACTCGGCCCCCCGGCCCGCCCTGGAGGCCCATCTTGAGAAGGTCGCGGCCAAGACCGACAAGCTCATCGGCGCGCGACGCGGCCCCGAGCCCAACGGAGTGCCCGCCCAATGAGCCGTTACTGGATGGACTACCGGGCCACCGATCTCAAGATCGACCCAGAGCGAACGATCGCCATCCTGCCGACGGCGGCGGTCGAACAGCACGGGCCGCATCTTCCGGTGGGGGTGGACACGTTCATCAACGAGGGGCTTTGCACGCTTCTGGCCGAACGCTGCCCCGAGGCCCTCGACATCCGGCTTTTGCCCGTCCAGGCGGTGGGGAAGTCGAACGAGCATCTCTGGGCCGCCGGCACGCTGACGCTCACCGCCGGGACCGCGCTTCGGGCCTGGACCGAGATCGGGCTCTCGGTCGCGCGCGCCGGGGTGAAGAAGATGCTCATCCTCAATTCCCATGGCGGGAACACCGATCTCATTTCCATCGTCTCGCGAGAGCTCAGGGTTAAGGCGGGGATGTATTGCGTGCGCATGGGCTGGGGGGCGGGCGGGGTGCCCGAGGGGCTCTTCAGCGCGCAGGAGCTGGCCCAGGGCATCCATGGCGGGGACAACGAGACCTCGCTCATGCTCCATTTCCGCCCCGACACGGTGGATATGTCGAAGGCCGAGGATTTCCGTTGGACCCATAGCCAGGGCGACATCCCGCCAGTGGGGGGTGTGGCCCATGGCTGGATCGCCTCGGATGTGCATCCCGTCGGCGTGGCCGGGGAGGCCCAGCTTGCCGATGCGGAGAAGGGCAGGGCGACGGCGGAGCATTATGTGGCCCATGTGATCGAGGTGCTGGAAAAGATCGCGGCCCAGGATGTGTCGGGGTTCACGGTGGTCGCGGACCCTTTTCCGGCGGGGTAGGGGTCGCGTTGCCGCAGTTGCGTGCCCGAACCGCGAGGTTGGGCTCTTGGGCTGGAGCGGACGTGCGGGTCTTGCTCCGGTAGCCCTTGACGAAACACGCCCCGGACGTGATCCGGGGCCCCGATCCACCGGAGTGCCGAACCTATCGAGGTCCCGGGTCAAGCCCGGGACGCGGGTTTTTGGGGTCGGGGCGGGCAGAATGAACGTCCCCGTCAAGGCCAAAACCAACGCCCAGCTTCAGTCGCTTCCAACCCCGCTCGGGATCGTCCCGCTTGCCCCGTACCCCGAACCACCGCACGGTGGTCCTACCCTCCGTCAACCTTTCCGGGCGATACCTCACCCCGCGATGCGCATCGCCAGACGGCCCTCGGGCCGTCCCGGACCCGGGTAAAAACCGGCCCGGGGCGGTACCGGTGACAGTGGATCCACTGCTTCATGGGACCCGACCGCTCCATACCCCGCCATACGGCAGCCCCAGACCGCCCCCGTCAAACCCCGGGCCGGCGGCAAACGGCGTTGGGGACGCGGATGGCCGGTGTTGAAGCGAAGCGTTGGTCTTTGCCCGGAGCGGACGGTTGGCGCGCGCTCCAAAGCCTTGGCAGAACACGCCCCGGACGTGATCCGGGGCCCCGATCCACCGGAGTGCCAAGCCTATCGAGGTCCCGGGTCAAGCCCGGGACGGGGTCGTTCGCCGCCCTGCCGGTCTGCCGTTGTGGCCGGTATTCGCGCCCCGCTCCGATCTCGTTACAGCCTTGCTGACACCAGACGCCTTCAGAAGAGCAGGGCGATGGGGATCGACGCGGCGAGGCACATGACGCCGGCGGCAAGGAGCACATAGAGCCCGTCGGCGGCGAGAAAGCCCACCGAGAAAAGCAGGACCGCGCTGGCGAGGATCGACGAGGAGAACGGCACCAGTTCCAGAAACGGCATCGCCATGCCGCAGGAGGCGCAGGCGAGCCGCGCGAAAGTGGCGACCGGCTCGGCGACGAGGAAGTGCAGCCGGTTGCGCGAATGCCGGTCGATCCACCGCGCCATCGGGCTCGCCCGGCTGACGGCCTGCGCAAGCCGCGCCCCCGAGATCGTGCGCCGCTTCAGAAAGCCCGGCAGCCAGAGATGACGCCGTCGCGCGGCCATCTGGAGTGCGACGAGCGCAATCGTCGCCCCGAGGATCGTCGGCAGAAACGGGATGCCCGAGAGCGGCGTGACCACGATCAGCGCCGGCACCACGAGGAGCGGCACGAAACTCGCCTCGCCGAACCCTTCGAGGATATCGGCCACGCTCACCCGGTCCTGCCCGGCAAGGTCGATGAGCCGTAGCGTGATGCCCTCCATGCCCGGGACCGGCGGCGGCGGCTCGGGCGCGGGCCCGCTCACGCCGTCCCGCCCGGGCGGTCGAGGGCCGTCGCCGTGGCGCGGGGTGCGGCCATCGTCAGGGCACGATCTTGCCGGGGTTGAGGATGTCTTGCGGATCGAGCGCGCGTTTGATGGCGCGCATCACATCCGTCGCGGGCCCCAGTTCGCGGTCGAGATAGGCCGCCTTTCCCTGTCCGATCCCGTGTTCGCCGGTCACGGTGCCCTCCATGGCGATGGCGGTCTCGCTCATCCAGCCGATGAGCCGCTCGGCACGGGCCGCGGCACCGGGGTCGGCGGGGTCGAGGAGGAAGATCGCATGGAAGTTGCCGTCACCGGCATGGCCGAGAATCGGCGCGGTGATCCCCATCTCGCGGGCCTTCTCGGCCGTCGCGGAGATCATCTCGGCCAGCCGCGAGATCGGCACGCAGACATCGGTCGAGAGCGCGTCGCTGCCCGGTTCGAGGGCGCGCAGCGCCCAGTAGGCGTCGTGCCGGGCGCGCCAGATCCGGCCCCGCTCCTCGGCATCCGCCGACGCGGCAAAGCCGGTGCCGCCGGCATCTACGGCGATCTCGCGGAAGGTCTCCGCCTGCTCGGCGACGCCGGCCTCGGAGCCGTGGAACTCGAGCAACAAGAGCGGCGTCTCGGGCAGGTCGAGCTTCGAATAGGCATTGATCGCGCCCACCGCCATCGCGTCGAGAAGCTCGATCCGGGCGACGGGGAGCCCGATCTGGATTGTCATGATCACCGCTTCGGCGGCCGCCTCCACCGATGGAAACGAACAGCGCGCGCCCGATATCGCCTCGGGGATGCCGTGGAGCCTCAGGGTGAGTTCGGTGATGATCCCCAGCGTGCCTTCCGAACCGACGAGGAGCCGGGTGAGGTCGTAGCCGGCCGAGGACTTCCGGGCCCGCCCGCCGGTGCGGATCACCGTGCCGTCCGCGAGCACCGCCTCGACGGCCACGACGTTGTCGCGCATCGTGCCGTAGCGCACCGCATTGGTGCCCGAGGCCCGGGTCGCGGCCATGCCGCCGAGGCTCGCGTCCGCGCCGGGGTCCACGGCGAAGAAGAGGCCGGTGTCGCGGAGGTATTCGTTGAGCTGGCGCCGGGTGACGCCGGGCTGGACAACGACGTCGAGGTCCTCGGCGTTGACGCGCAGGACCTGGTCCATCCGCGCAAGGTCGATCGACACACCGCCCGCCGGGGCATTGAGGTGGCCTTCGAGGGAGGTGCCGGTGCCGAAGGGAATGACCGGGACGCCATGATCGGCGCAAATCCGCACCGTTTCGGCCACCTCCTCGGTGGTCTCGGCGAAGACGACCGCGTCGGGCGGCTGGTTGGCGAGCCAGGTCATGGTGTGGCCGTGCTGGCGGCGAATGTCCTCGCCCCGGCTGAACCGCTCCCCGAAACGCTGGGCGAGGATGCCCAGCGCGGCGGCGATGCCGGTCTCGTTGCGCGGAAGTGTGGCCGGTGCGGGCATGGGGTCCTCTTCGATCCGGGTTCTGGCCGATTGCGGCGCCGATCTCAAGACAGGGCTGGCGCGGCCGACATGTGCTGCAAAGAAATCTGGGGTCGCCTGTGACAATTGTCACCGGGCTGCCATGTTGAGAAGTTATCCACAGGGAACCGAACGAGGATTCCGAGCCATGAAACGCGGCCTTCCGCCTCTCGCCTGCCAGGGCGCCGAGCTTCTGACCGGCGGCAGCTTGCGCGCCGGTGTGCTCGGTCTGGCGAACGGACGGATCGCGCGCCCCGGGGGCACGTCGGTGGACCTGTCGGGCTTTGCGCTCCTGCCCGGGGCGGTCGACATGGGCGGGGCGCGGGTTTCCGGCCCCCCCGCTGCAAAGGCGGTGCAGGACCACGCCGCGGCCGCCGCCCGGGCCGGCACGACGTCGCTCTGGGTCGGTGTCGACTGGCCCGAACGCCCCGGAGCGGTGGCCGAAACCCGAGGGGTTCTCGCCGCGCTCGGGGCCATTGCCGCCGACCTGCCGGTGGATCTGCGCATCCGGCTGTCCGTAAGCACCCACGGCGTTGCGACGAGCGGCGACCTGCTTGAGGCCCTTCCCAGCCTGTCGCAGCCGTTGCTGATGCTGCGCCATGCCGCGCCGGCGCGGCGCGCGGCGGTCGAAGACGAGCTCGGCGGGGCGGGGGCGCTGGCACGCCATCTTTGTTCGCTGGCCAGCGCCTTCGACGACCTCGGCCTGCGCTACGGCACCGAGGCCGACCCCGACGGCGAAACCCGCGAGCGCTTTTCGATGATCGGCGCGCGGATGGCGCTCCGGCCGGCGGCGCGGGGGGCTGCAGCCTCGGCCCGGGCCTACGCCGAGCCGGTGGTGCTCGCTGCCTCCGACATCCTCGACGGTGCCGAGATCGGCTGCGGCCTCGGGGCACTGCTCCTCGCCGAAGGGCTTTGCGACGCGCTGGGAGCGTTCGGCGACCCGGGCGGTCCGCGCAAGGTCGTCAAGGCGCTCGTCGACAGCGGACGGATGCCGCTCGGCCATGCCTGGGCGCTGATCTCCTCGGCCCCGGCGGGGATCCTGCGCCGGGCGGATCGCGGCGGGCTTGTCGAGGGTACACGCGCCGATATCGCCATCGTCGATCCGTCCTCGCTCGCCGTTGCGGGGACGATCGCGGGCGGGGTCCTCGTCCATTGCACGCCCGACCTTCTCGACCGCTTCCGCCCGGTCCTGGCCCGGGACGAGTTCGCGGCCGAGTGATCAGGCCGCCGGAACGAGCCCGAGCCCGTCGAGGAGGGCGGGGATCTTCTTCTTGAACCCGAAAAAGCCCACCGTCGCATTGGGCCAGCACATGGCGTCGTAGGGCCTCAGCACCGGCGTGATCCGACCGACGGCGATGAGGCCGGCAAGACCGTCGGCGGCCGGGCCGACCGGGACATGGGGCATCACGACCGCGTCGAGGCGATGGTCGTCGATCCATGCCTCGAAGCTATCGGGGAGGTCTTCTAGGCGGACTGGCCCGGTGACCTTGCCGAGCCGGTCGCTGTAGCGGGAGGCGGTATCGGCAAAGGCCCCGTCGGCGAAGGCCGACACGCCGGGCGCGACGGTCAGGGGACTTCGCGCATCGGCGCTCGTGACGAAAAGGGTGGCGGCCGCCGGTCCCTCGCCGATAAGGGGGCCGGGCGAGAGGTCCTCGTCGGTCAGAAGCCAGCCGATGCGCCCTGTCTGCGGGACCTTTCCGCCTTTCGGGGCCGCGCTGCGCTCGGGCGGCGGCGGTCCTTCGAGCGGCCGGGCCCCGGTGTTGAGCTGGTAGCCCGGATTGAAGCGGCCTTCGGTGTATTTGGCGATGTTCGCGCCACGGGCGAGGTAGTGCTTGCCGCGCGTCTGAAGCCCAGCGACCCAGCGCCATGAGAGCGTGTTCGACGCCGCATCCCCGTCGAGAAGATGGCGGAGAAAGAAATCCGCGCCGAGTTCCCAGGGCAGTTCGAGCGTGAAGATCCAGATCGAGGCGAACCACATCCGGGCGTGGTTGTGGAGATAGCCGGTTTCGGCGAGCTCCCGGGCCCAATGGTCGAAGGCGTCGATGCCGGTCTCGCCTTTGCAGGCGGCTTCCCATTGCGCGCGGAGCCCGGCTTCGGTGGCCACGCGGTCGAGCCCGGCGCGCACCCCGCGCCGATAGTCCGACCAGACGCCCGGGCGCATCTCCAGCCAGCCCTTCCAGTAGGTGCGCCAGAACACTTCCTGAATGAATTTCTCCGCCGTGGAGCGCGCAAAACGGCCCAGAACCGCCGCGAGCACCTCCTCTTCGGTGATCAGCCGGTGGCGGATGTAGGGCGACAGGACCGAAACATTGGGGTGGCCCGCAAGGTCGTAGTTGCGCCGTGCGGCGTAGTCGCGCCCCGCATGGGGGAGAAAGTCTTGCAGGCGGCTGAGCGCCTCGGTGCGGGTCGGGGGGTGATCGGGTCGCATGGGCGGCGATCTAGGGCGGCATAGGGCGAGGGACACCCGCCAAGGTACGTGTCGCGGGGGCGGTTGGCGTGAGGCCCCGGCTCGGGGGCCGGGGCGTGGGGTGCTGAGGTCCACTGTCCATCGGTGCCCCGGATCGGGTCCCGGGCGGGTTAGGCCGGGACCTTGGCGCCCTGGGCCAGCCTGTGGAGTACGCCCCCCCAGCCCTTGTCGTAGCCCGCATGGGTCGTCTCCGCCGCTGCGCCGCGGATTTCGAACCCGTCATGGACAAGCTCGACCCGCGTGCCGTCGGCTTCGGGCCGGAACGCCACCTCGACGCGGGTCGCCGCCTCCGGCGTCTCTCCGGGGTGCCAGCGGAGTTCGAAGGCGCGCGGCGGGTCCCAGCGGGTGACGGTGGCCCAGTGGCTCGGGCTGCCGTCGGCCAGCGTCTCGACCACCTTGCCGCCGAGGCGGGGGTCGAAGCTGAGGTCCTTTGCCGGGTCGAGATCGGGCGAATTGCCCGAGACCGAATGGGTCTCCAGCGGCCACCATTCGGCGATCCGCGCGGTGAAGAGGTCGAAGGCCCGCTCCGGCGGAAGCGGAACGGATACGGATTTCTCGACGATCAGGGTCATGTGCTGGCTTCCTCTCTGGCTTTTTCTGCAAAGGCGTGAAGGGCGTCGTCCCAGAGCCGGTCGAGCCAGTCGCGCAACGGCGCGGCCCCGTCGGGGGCGAGCGCGTAGATGCGGCGGGTGCCTTCCGCGCGGACCGTCACGAGGCCGGCATCGCCGAGAACCCTCAGGTGCTGGGAGATGGCCGGGCGGGAGACCGGAAACCCCGCCGCGATGGCGCTTACGGAGGCCGGTGCGGTGCCGAGCCGCTCGACGATCGCCCGCCGTGTGGGGTCGGCGAGGGCGGCGATCACCGGGTCGGGTCCGGGGGCCGAGGTTGCATTGGGGGTTGCGTAAGTCATGACTTACGGTAAGTCAGTACTTACATTCGTGTCAAGCCTTCGGGGCGGCGCCGGTCCGGCCCCCCTTGTAGCCCCCGGAACGCAGAACTAAGACTCTGGCAACACCTGAATGGGTATTCACCCCCACGACATTGAGGCAGGCGGTAATGCAAGACCCCATCGACACATACATGAACCTCGTCCCCATGGTCGTCGAACAGACGAGCCGCGGCGAACGGGCTTACGACATCTTCTCGCGGCTCCTCAAGGAGCGGATCATCTTCGTCAACGGCCCGATCCATGACGGGATGAGCCAGCTCGTCGTCGCACAGCTTCTCCATCTCGAAGCCGAGAACCCGTCGAAGGAAATCTCGATGTACATCAACAGCCCCGGCGGGGTGGTGACCTCAGGGCTCTCGATCTACGACACGATGCAATACATCCGCCCTAAGGTCTCGACGCTGGTCGTCGGCCAGGCTGCCTCGATGGGTTCGCTCCTGTCGGTCGGCGGCGAGGCGGGGATGCGGTTTTCGCTCCCGAACAGCCGGATCATGGTGCACCAGCCCTCGGGCGGCTACCAGGGCCAGGCGACCGACATCATGATCCACGCCGCCGAGACCCAGAAGGTCAAGGACCGGCTCATCGAGATCTACGTCAAGCATACCGGGCATTCGGCCGAGAAGGTCATGGCCGACCTTGAGCGGGACAATTTCATGTCGCCCGAAGAGGCCAAGGAATGGAACCATATCGACGAAATCGTCGAGAACCGCACCAAGACCGACGACGCGGAAGCGTGATAACCACGCCGCGCTTTTGGCGTTGTGCCCATGAATCGTCTGCCCTAGGCTTAAGCCCAGGGCATATTCCGGTCACAATTGTGATGTGTAACCCGTCCGAGCAGACCGCCGCAGGGGAATAGCGATGGCAAACAGCACAGGCGACAGCAAAAACACGCTTTACTGCTCGTTCTGCGGGAAATCGCAGCACGAGGTCAGAAAGCTGATCGCCGGGCCGACCGTGTTCATCTGCGACGAATGCGTCGAGCTTTGCATGGACATCATCCGCGAGGAGACCAAGACCTCGGGGCTGAAGGCCTCCGACGGGGTGCCCAGCCCTAAGGAAATCTGCGATGTGCTCGACGATTACGTGATCGGCCAGGCGCACGCCAAGCGGGTCCTCTCGGTCGCGGTGCACAACCATTACAAGCGGCTCAATCACTCGGCGAAGACCGGGGATATCGAGCTTGCGAAGTCGAACATCCTGCTCATCGGGCCCACGGGCTGCGGCAAGACGCTGCTCGCGCAGACGTTGGCGCGCATCCTCGACGTGCCCTTCACGATGGCCGATGCGACCACGCTGACAGAAGCCGGCTATGTCGGCGAGGATGTCGAGAACATCATCCTGAAGCTCCTTCAGGCCAGCGAATACAACGTCGAGCGCGCCCAGCGCGGCATCGTCTATATCGACGAGGTCGACAAGATCACCCGGAAGTCCGACAACCCTTCGATCACGCGGGACGTCTCCGGCGAGGGCGTGCAGCAGGCGCTTTTGAAGATCATGGAAGGCACCGTGGCGAGCGTGCCGCCCCAGGGGGGTCGCAAGCATCCGCAGCAGGAATTTCTTCAGGTCGACACGACGAACATCCTGTTCATCTGCGGCGGCGCCTTTGCCGGGCTCGAGAAGATCATCGCCCAGCGCGGCAAGGGCTCGGCGATGGGCTTCGGCGCGGATGTGAAGGACCCCGACGCGCGCGGCGTGGGCGAGCTCTTCACCGAGCTTGAGCCTGAGGACCTTCTGAAGTTCGGGCTTATCCCCGAATTCGTCGGCCGCCTGCCGGTGATTGCGACCTTGCAGGACCTCGACGAAGACGCGCTGGTGACGATCCTCACCCAGCCAAAGAACGCGCTTGTGAAGCAGTACCAGCGGCTCTTCGAGCTTGAAGACGCTCAGCTCACCTTCACCGACGACGCGCTGCACGCAATCGCCAAGCGCGCCATCGCCCGCAAGACCGGGGCGCGCGGGCTGAGGTCGATCATGGAAGATATCCTCCTCAATACGATGTTCGACCTGCCTGGCATGGAGAACGTCGAAGAGGTGGTCGTGAACGAGGAATCGGTGACCGCAGATTCTGCACCGCTGATGATTTTCGCCGATGCCAAGAAGGACAAGGCGACAGCAAGCTAAGGGTCGCGGTTTCGAAACCGCGCCCCGCCGACCGTCGACGGGCGGTTTGTCTCGGTGATCCGACGTATCCGCTCAGGCGGCCCGTTCGAGGCAAAGGTCGGCTATTGCCGCGCCGTGGTCGCGGGCGACACGGTCTATGTTGCAGGCACCTGCACCCAGGAAGACCCGCCGTCGGAAGATGTCGTCCGGCAATGCGCGTCCGCTCTCGCGATCATCGAAGCGGCGCTCAAAGAGGCCGGGAGCGACATGGCCCATGTCGTCCGGGTGACCTACTACCTTCCCGATATCACGGAGTTCGAGGCGTGCTGGCCGACCCTTCGTGCCGCGTTTGGCGATCACCCGCCGGCATCCACGGTGATCGAGGCAAAGCTCCTCGACCCGCGGGACAAGATCGAGATCGAGGTCACCGCGCATCTGCCGCGTGACGCCTGACGAGAGGGCGCATCGCGAGCACCCCGAAGGCCGGGCCGATAGCGAGACCGGCGAGAAGCGCCTGCCAGCCGAAGAGGTCGGCGACGAGCGGGGCGAGCCCGACCGTGGCCACCGTGAGAAGAAACCCAAGTGCCGTCTGGAACGTCAGAAGGCTCCCGGCCCATTCGGGTGGAGCGTAATCGGCGACAAGGGCGGAGAATTGCGCTGAATCGGGGATCACCGCGATGCCCCAGAGCACGAAGAGGGCGAAGGTCAGTGCGGGGGCGGCACCGAAGCTCCCCGCCGTCAAAAGCGCGAGGGTGCCGCTCGACGCCATCGCCCAGAGCGCCACCCGGGCCTTGCCGATCCGGTCGGCCCAGCGGCCAGCCAGCACGCAGGCCGGAGCGCCTGCGGCGATGGCAACAAAGGCGGTGAGCTTGCCAAGGCTCACCGGGTCCGCCGCGCCGGCGGCGAGATAGGACGCCGTGGCCGCCGCCCCGACCCAGGCCCAGAAGATGTAAAGCTCCCACATATGGCCGAAATAGCCGAGATAGGCGCTGCGGATGCGGGCGTCTGTGAAGGCCAGGCGGATCGCCCCCGGACGGAACCCCGGCGCCGACCGGTGGTGCGGCCCAAGTGCTGTGAAAAGCACGAGCCCCGCCCCGAGCGCGGCGATGACCGAGCCGGTGGCGAGGGCGGCCCGCCAATCCGCCCCGCCGAGCCAGGCGAGGCCGTAAGGGACCGACTTGCCGAGCGTCAGGGCACCGACAAGGGCGCCGACGAGGAGCCCCCGGTCCGCCGTGCCCCAGCCCACCGCGATCTTCATCCCCACCGGGTAGACCCCGGCCATCAGCGCACCGGTCAGGAACCGGAGCGCGATGGCCAGCCCGCCGTCGAGCGGCGCCGCGAGCAGGAGCGCATTGGCCCCGGCGGTGCCGAAGGCGCAGGCGGCAAAGAGGCGCCGCGGGTCGATGAGGTCGGCAAGGCCGGTGACCGCGATGAATAGCGCGCCGGCCACAAAGCCCGCCTGTACCGCAGAGGAGAGCGCGGTTTGCTGCGCCTGGGGCAGGGCTAGTTCGGCGGCGATGTCGGGCAGCACGGCGGCGGTCATGAACCAAAGGCACATCCCCGCACCGGAGGCGATCAGCAGAAAGGTGAGGGTCCGGGCCTTTTCGCTCATCGCTCCGTTCTGGACTGTCCCGGTCCTGCCTGCCATACACGATTGCGAGTGATTTCGGAGCGTCTCCATGGGTCTGATGAACACGGTTCTGCGCGCGGTGACCTGGTGGAACGGGTCGACGATCGGTACGTCGCTCTACACCGCCCGGAAAGGGGTGAAGGTCGGCGAGGACGAGGCCGGCAACACCTTTTACGAGACCCGCGACGGCAAACGCCGCTGGGTGATCTACAACGGCGAGGCCGAGGCGAGCCGGGTGTCGCCGGACTGGCACGGCTG
Organism: Paracoccaceae bacterium; assembly: GCA_030066905.1. Taxonomy (GTDB): domain Bacteria; phylum Pseudomonadota; class Alphaproteobacteria; order Rhodobacterales; family Rhodobacteraceae; genus JASJAR01. Next base: position 174,977 of record JASJAR010000006.1, read on the forward strand.
GCTCCACCACACCTGGGACGAGCCGCCCTCGAAGGCGCCGATCAAGCACAAATCCTGGGAAAAGCCGCATCAGGAAAACCTGACCGGCACGGCGGCCGCCTATGCGCCGCCCGGGTCGATCCGGCGCGCGGCACCCGAGGAGCGCCGCGACTACGACGCCTGGGCGCCGGAGTAGGGCGATGGCGGAATCGATCACCGAGGTTGCCACGGGAGCGCTCGTCCTCGCCGCCGCCGGCGGGTTTTTGGTCTATGCCACGCAGTTCGCCGATATCGGCGGGGGCGGGGCGGGGACCTATGAACTCACCGCCTCCTTCCGCTCTGTCGAGGGCGTCGTCGTCGGCACCGATGTGCGGCTCGGCGGGGTGAAGGTCGGCACCGTCACCGAGCTCGACCTCAACCCCGAGACCTTCATGGCCGAGACGGTGTTTTCCATCGAGGACGAGATCGTCCTGCCGGACGACACCGCCGTCATCATCGCCTCCGAGGGCCTTCTCGGGGGCACCTTCGTCGAGCTTTTGCCGGGCGGCTCGCCCTTCAACCTCGAACCCGGCGGCGAGCTTGTGGATACCCAGAGCGCGGTGAGCCTCATCCAGCTCCTCCTGCGCTTTGCCACGGGAGGCGACGAATGATCCTTCGCCTCGCCGCATGTCTGGCATTCTGGGCCGGGGCCGCATCGGCGCAGGGTACGGTGGAGACGATCGATCCCGGGCTCGATCTCAACGGGCTCGTGGGCACGGTGGAGCCCGACCCCAATGTCCTCGTTTCGCCGTTGACGGGGCAGGGCCTCGGGCGCGACGCCCCTGCCGTCGCCGAGCCGCGGATGCGGGTCGAGGCCGGATCGGGCGCGGTGCTGCGCTGGCTCGACAAGGTCTCGGGCGAGGTGCGCGACGTGGAACTCACCCCCGGACAAAGCCAGGTGCTCGGCCGGCTCGAAGTCGCCCTCGGCGATTGCCGCTACCCGGTCAACAACCCCACCGGCGAGGCCTTCGCCTGGCTCGACATCCGCACCCGGGGCCGCGAGGAGATGGATTTCTCGGGCTGGATGCTGGCCTCGAGCCCCGCGCTCTCGGCCCTCGATCACCCGCGCTACGACGTCTGGGTGATCCGCTGCACGACCGCCTGAGCGGGGGGCAGATCGCCGGGGCCGCCGAAGCTTCCGGTTTCCGACAGCGCCTCCGCCAGCCGTTCGCGATAGGCCGCGCGGGGGATTTCGACGGCCCCGAGCGAGGCCAGATGCTCGGTCAGGAACTGAACGTCGAAGAGCGCGAACCCGCCCGTGCGGAGCCGGTCCACCAGCCAGGCGAGCGCGGCTTTCGAGGCATCGGTCTGGCGGCTGAACATACTTTCGCCGAAAAACACACCGCCCATGGCGATCCCGTAGACTCCCCCAACCAGCTTCTCCCCCGCCCAGACTTCGACCGAATGCCCCGCCCCCATCTCGAAAAGGTCGAGATAAAGGTCGTGGAGCATCGGGTTGATCCAGGTCTGGTCGCGGTCCGCACAGCCTTCGAGAACCGCCTCGAAGGCGAGATCGGCGGTGGCGCGGAAAACGCCGGACCGCATGCGCTTGGCCAGCGAACGGGAGATGTGAAACCCATCGAGCGGCAGGACACCGCGCTCGCGCGGATCGACCCAGAACACCTCGGGGTCTTCGCGGGCTTCGGCCATCGGGAAGATGCCCGAGGCATAGCCGCGCAGGAGCATCGCGGCGGTCAGGCGAGGGGCTGTCACCGCCGGACCTCGCGGCGCCGTCAGGACAGATGCGACTCGAGCCAACGCTCGAGCCAGTGGATGTTGTAGTCCCCCGTCAGCACCGCGTCCTCCTCAAGGAGCGCGTGAAAGAGCGGGACGGTGGTGTCGATCCCGTCGACGATAAGCTCGCCGAGCGCGCGCTTCAGCCGGGCCAGCGCTTCGGGGCGGTCGCGGCCGTGAACGATGAGCTTGCCGATGAGGCTGTCGTAATAGGGGGGGATGGAATAGCCGTCGTAGATCGCCGAATCCATCCGCACCCCGAGCCCGCCGGGGGCGTGGTATTGCGAGATGCGGCCCGGCGAGGGGGTGAAGCCGGGGAGTTTCTCGGCATTGAGCCGGACCTCGATGGCATGGCCGTTGACGGCGAGATCCTCCTGAGCGAACGACAACGGCTCGCCGGCGGCCACGCGGATTTGCTCGCGCACGAGGTCGACGCCGAAGATGGCTTCGGTCACCGGGTGTTCCACCTGGAGCCGGGTGTTCATCTCGATGAAGTAGAATTCGCCGTTCTCGTAGAGAAACTCGATGGTGCCCGCCCCGGCATAGCCGATCTTGGCGACCGCATCGGCGCAGACCGCCCCGATCTCGGCGCGGGTTTCGGCCGTGATCGCGGGCCCCGGGGCCTCTTCGAAGACCTTCTGGTGGCGGCGCTGGAGCGAACAGTCGCGCTCGCCCAAATGCACCGCGCCGCCCTTGCCGTCGCCGAAGACCTGGATCTCGATATGGCGCGGCGCGCCGAGATATTTCTCGATATAGACCTCGTCGTTGCCGAAGGCGGCCTTGCCCTCGGCTCGGGCGGTCTGGAAGGCGGTGTCGATTTCTTGGACGGATTTCGCGAGCTTCATGCCGCGCCCGCCGCCCCCGGCGGTGGCCTTGATGATCACCGGATAACCGATCTCTCCGGCAACCTTTCGGGCTTCTTCGAGGGTCGGCACGCCCCCGTCGGAGCCCGGCACGCAGGGCACGTCGAGGGTCTTCATCGTGTCCTTCGCGGTGATCTTGTCGCCCATGATTCGGATATGCTCCGCGCGGGGGCCGATGAACGTGATCTGGTGGTCTTCGACCGCTTGGACGAAAGCGGCGTTCTCGGAGAGAAACCCGTATCCGGGGTGGATCGCCTGGGCGCCGGTGATCTCGCAGGCCGAAATGATCGCGGGCATGGAGAGATAGCTCGCCGATGACGGCGGCGGGCCGATGCACACACTTTCGTCGGCCATACGCACATGCATCGCATCGGCGTCGGCGGTGGAATGGACCGCGACCGTGCCGATCCCCATCTCCCGGGCGGCCCGGATGACCCGCAGCGCGATCTCGCCCCGGTTGGCGATCAGGATTTTGTCGAACATCGGGGCGCGCCTTACTCGACGATCATCAAAGGCGCGCCGAACTCCACCGGCGCCCCGTCCTCGACGAGGACCCGTTTCACAGTGCCGGCGGTCTTGGCGTGGATATGGTTCATCGTTTTCATGGCTTCGACGATGAGGAGCGTCTGGCCCTCCTCGACGCTGTCGCCGACCTTCACGAAGGCCGCCGCCCCCGGTTCGGGGGAAAGATAGGCGGTGCCGACCATCGGCGAGGTGATGGCACCGGGATGGGCGGCAGGGTCCTCCGGCGGGGCGGCCGGGGTTTCGGCTGCGGCCGGCGGCGCGGGTGTGGCTGGAGTGGCCGGGGTCGGCGGCGGGGCGGGAACGGCCACGGGGGCCGCGACGCTGGAGAGACGGCTCACCCGGACGTTGAGACTGTCGGCCTCGCCGTATTCCCGCTTCACCTGAAGCTCGGAGAGGTCATTCTCGCGCAACAATTCCGCGAGCGCCTGAATGAAGGCCACATCTGCCTCATGGGTCGGCTTGCTCATTTTGTCCCCAATTCCTCTGCCGTTTGGTCAAGGCTTATACGAGGTGCGATTCGGATAGGAAAGCGCTCGCGGAAAATCGCGGGGACGAGAATTTACCAGTTGATAAAAAAGCCCGACATGGCAGTCTCGGGCTTCAAACGCCAAAGGACCTTGCCATGGCCAATTCCCCGATGACCCCCGGTATCGCCGCCGCGCGGCTGCCCGAGGAGACGCTGGAAGCGAATTTCGCCGATCTCCATCCGCCGCTCGATGGGCATGAGGCGACGGTCGCCGCGGACCGGTGCTATTTCTGCTACGACGCGCCCTGCATCACGGCCTGTCCCACGGCCATCGACATCCCGCTCTTCATCCGCCAGATCGCGGCCGGGAGCCCGGAGAACGCGGCGAAGACGATTTTCGACCAGAACATTCTCGGCGGCATGTGCGCGCGGGTCTGCCCGACCGAGACGCTTTGCGAGGAGGCCTGCGTGCGCGAGGCGGCCGAGGGCAAGCCCGTGGAGATCGGGCGGCTCCAGCGCTATGCGACCGATACGGTGATGGAAAAGGGCGAGCACCCGTTTACGCGGGGCGGGCCGACGGGAAAGCGCGTCGCCGTCGTTGGCGCGGGGCCGGCGGGGCTTGCTTGCGCGCACCGGCTGGCGATGAAGGGCCATGACGTGGTTCTCTATGATGCCAAACCGAAGCCCGGCGGGCTCAACGAATACGGCATCGCCACTTACAAGACCGTCGGCGGCTTTGCCCAGGCCGAGGTGGACTGGCTCTTCAAGATCGGCGGAATCGAGACGCGCTATGGCCAGGGGCTCGGGGCCGGGTTGAGCCTCGACGCGCTCGCGGAGGAGTACGACGCGGTCTTCCTCGGCATCGGCCTTCAGGGGGTGAACGCCCTCGGGGCATCGGGCGATGACAAGGACGGGGTCCGCGATGCGGTCGACTTCATCTCTGACCTCCGCCAAACAGGCGATTATGCGACGCTGCCGGTGGGCCGGAACGTGGTGGTCATCGGCGGGGGCATGACGGCGGTGGATGCCGCGGTGCAGTCGAAGCTTCTCGGAGCCGAGACCGTCACCATGGTCTACCGCCGGACGCGCGACCGGATGTCGGCCTCGGAGTACGAGCTCGATCTCGCCGCCTCGAAAGGCGTGCGCATCGTCACCGGCGCCCAGCCCGTGGCGGTCCACGGCAACGGCGCCGTGACCGAGATCGAGTTCGCCTATGTCCATGCCGGGCCCTCGGGGCTCGAACCCACCGGCGAAACGTTCCGGCTCCCGGCCGATCAGGTCCTCAAAGCCATCGGGCAGAAACTCGACGGGGCGCCGGAAGGGCTCGTCCTCGACGGCGGCAAGATCAGGGTCGACGGTAAGGGGCGCACCAGCCGCGACGGCGTGTGGGCCGGCGGCGATTGCGCGACGGGCGGCGATGACCTTACGGTGACGGCGGTGGCCGAGGGGCGCGATGCGGCCGAGGACATTCACCGTGCTCTCTTGGCTTAGATCGGCGGTTTTTGGCCCGTTCGGGACGAAACGCTACAACACCATAGGGTTGCGAGGTGACCTTGATGAAGTGGAACTGGTTGTGGATGTCGAACGGTCGTTCAAGATCGACATCACTGCCAAAGAGGCACAAACGGTTCTGACCATGGGCGACCTTGAGGCCATGATACGCCGCAAGCTCGGTCGCCGCGTGCCGGAAGACGCCTGGGAGGAACTGGTGCGGATTGCGCGCCGGCACTCCCGGTCGCAAGATGGGATAGATCGGGCGACGACGTTCTTCAAAGCCCATGCCAAACCGAGGGAGGTTGGAAATGGCTGACCTGGCAAGCGACTTCGTGGGGATCAAATCCCCCAACCCGTTCTGGCTGGCCTCGGCGCCGCCCACGGACAAGGAGTACAACGTCCGCCGGGCCTTCGACGCCGGTTGGGGCGGCGTCGTCTGGAAGACGCTCGGCTTCGACCCCCATATCGTCAACGTCAACGGACCTCGCTACGGCGCGATCTGGGGGGCGGACCGGCGGCTTTTGGGGCTCAACAATATCGAGCTCATCACCGACCGGCCGCTGGAGGTGAACCTCCGCGAGATCAAGGCGGTCAAACGCGACTACCCCGACCGGGCGATGGTCGTGTCGCTCATGGTGCCCTGCGAAGAGGAGCCCTGGAAGAAAATCCTGCCGATGGTCGAGGAGACCGGGGCGGATGCGGTCGAGCTCAACTTCGGCTGCCCCCACGGGATGAGCGAGCGCGGCATGGGCTCGGCGGTGGGCCAGGTGCCGGAATATATCGAGATGGTCGCGCGCTGGTGCAAACAGCACACGCGGATGCCGGTGATCGTGAAGCTCACGCCCAACATCACCGATATCCGCTACCCCGCGCGGGCGGCGAAAGCGGGCGGGGCGGATGCGGTCTCGCTCATCAACACGGTCTCGTCGATCACATCCGTGAACCTCGACAGTTTCAGCCCCGAACCCTCCATCGACGGCAAGGGCTCCCATGGCGGCTATTGCGGCCCGGCGGTCAAACCCATCGCGCTCAACATGGTCGCCGAGATCGCGCGGGACGCCGAGACGGCGGGCCTGCCGATCTCCGGCATCGGCGGGGTGACGACCTGGCGCGATGCCGCGGAGTTTCTCGCCCTGGGCGCGGGCAACGTCCAGGTCTGCACCGCGGCGATGACCTACGGGTTCAAGATCGTCGAGGAGATGGCGGCGGGGCTGTCGTCCTACCTCGACGAGAAGGAGATGAGCCTTTCCGACCTCGTGGGGCGCGCGACGCCGAACGTCACCGACTGGCAGTATCTCAACCTCAACTACGTCACCAAGGCGCGGATCGACCAGGACCTCTGCATCAAATGCGGCCGCTGTTATGCGGCTTGCGAGGACACTTCGCACCAGGCGATTTCGATGAGCCCCGAGAGGGTGTTCGACGTGATCGACGAGGAATGCGTGGCCTGCAATCTCTGCGTCAACGTCTGCCCGGTGGAGAATTGCATCACCATGGAGGAACTCACGCCCGGCACGGTCGATGCGCGGACCGGCAAGGTCGTCGAGGCCGAATACGCCAACTGGACGACGCACCCCAACAACCCGTCGGCGCAGGCCGCGGAGTGAAGCTCTCCGGACCCTGAGGCGGGGCCGCCTGGGGTCAGGTCTGTCGCGCCTAGGCCGTTTCGCCGGGCACCAGCTCCCGGTCCGGTGCGCCACGGGGCGTCGGATCGGGCCGGACGGTCGCCTCGGCCGGTTCAGCCGACGCCTGCGGCTCGGGCGGCGTTGGGGCAGGTGCGGCGATCTCCACGGGCGCCGCCTCCACGGCGGGTTCAGCCGGCGGCGCCTCGGTGGCCTGCCGCGGCTGGGGCGCCGGCGGAGCCGAGCCTTCAGGTGCCGGGGACGGTGCCTCGCTGCCGAGCGCCCGCGTCTTTTCGAGGATCGACAGATCGAAGGTCGGCGGCGGGCCGGCCAACGTGTCCTCGTCGAGCGCGGCGGCCAGAAGCATCTCGGCATCGGCCCGGGCGGGTTCGACGACGCTGCGCGACAGGCTCGCGGCCTCGTTGGTCTCGTCCTTCGGCGGCGGAACGGCCGCGGCGGACTGGGCCAGGGGATCGACGGCGACATTGGTCTCGGCATCGGCCGCCGCAGCGGCATTGCCGACCGAGCCGGAAACCGCACTCGGCACGTTCGCCGCCGCGTCCGGCGGAGGCTGGGCGTCGCCGGACGGTCTGAGCGGTGCTGTCGCCCCCGCAGGTCCAAGCGGTGTCATCTCTGTGCTCCTTCAAAAAGGAGCCCCCACCGGGATTCGGCCTACCGCGAAATCCCTAACCGGGAGTTAAGGCGCGGCGATAGAACGTGCCGAGAAACTGCTGCGCCTCTTCGAACCGAGACTCCGGCGTCCCGCCCAGGATCCCCGCCACCTGGACCTCGAAATCGGCGTAGTGCTGCGTCGTCGCCCAAATCGAGAAGATGAGGTGGTGTGGCTCGATCGGGGCAAGCCGCCCCGCATCGATCCAATCCTGAAACAGCGCCGCCTGGAGATCGACAAGCTCCGTCAGCCGCCCGCCGATCACGTCGGTGATATGGGGCGCCCCCTGGAGCACTTCGTTGGCGAAGAGCCGGCTTTCGCGGGGCATGTCGCGCGACATCTCGAGCTTGCGGATCACGTAGCCCACGATCTCCTCAACCGGGTCGCCGTCCCGGTCGATCGCGGTCAGCGGGGCCAGCCAGTCGTCGAGCGTGGCATCGATCAGCGCCCGGTGGATCGCCTCCTTCGAGGCGAAGTAGTAAAGGAGGTTCGGTTTCGACAGCCCGGCGGCTTCGGCGATCTGGTCCACCGTCGCGCCCTTGAAACCTTGGGCGGAGAACACGTCGAGCGCGCCGTCGAGGATCGCCTCGCGGTTCTTCTTCTGGATGCGCGTTTCGGGTTTGTCGTCGGTCATCGGCGGGCCCTTCCGGGCGAAGTCCTTGACTGCCCTAGGGGCTCTGCTAGCGTTCCCCGGACCAATTGGTCAAACCTTTTGACATGTAAGAGCGAAAGGCCCGGCCATGGCCCTCGACAAGCCCGCCCCGAACGACCTGTCGGCCTTCTGGATGCCGTTCACTGCGAACCGGCAGTTCAAGGCCAACCCGCGGATGATCGTGGGTGCAAAGGACATGCATTACACCACCGCCGACGGCCGCGAGGTGCTCGATGCGGTGGCGGGGCTCTGGTGCTGCAATGCGGGGCACAACCGGCCGAAGGTCGTCGAGGCGATCCAGAAACAGGCCGCCGAGATCGACTATTCCCCGGCCTTCCAGATGGGGTTTCCGAAAGCCTTCGAACTCGCCACCCGGCTCGCCGATCTCGCCCCCGAACCGCTCAACCACATCTTCTATACGAATTCCGGCTCCGAAAGCGTGGAGACGGCGCTGAAGATCGCGCTCGCCTATCACCGGGCGCGGGACGAGGGCAGCCGGACCCGGCTGATAGGCCGCGAAAAGGGCTATCACGGTGTGAATTTCGGCGGCATCTCGGTGGGCGGGATCACTAATAACCGCCGCTTCTTCGGCCAGCTTCTCGCCGGGGTCGACCATCTCCCGGCGACGGTCCTCGAAGAGAACCGTTTCGCCAAGGGGCAGCCGCCGCACGGGGCGCATCTTGCCGACGAGCTCGAACGGATGGTCGCCATCCACGGCGCCGAGACCATTGCCGCTTGTATCGTCGAGCCGGTGGCGGGGTCGGCCGGCGTGATCCTGCCGCCCGTGGGCTATCTCGAACGGCTCCGCGAGATCTGCGACCGGCACGGCATTCTCCTCATCTTCGACGAGGTCATCACCGGGTTCGGGCGGCTCGGCGCGGCCTTCGCCGCCGAGAAATTCGGCGTCGTCCCCGACATGATGACGACCGCGAAGGGCATTACCTCCGGCACGGTGCCCATGGGCGCGGTCTTCACCTCAAGCGCGATCCACGACGCCTTCATGACGGGCCCCGAGCACATGATCGAGCTCTTCCACGGCTACACCTATTCGGCCCATCCCTTGGCCTGTGCCGCCGCCCTCGCGACGCTCGACGTCTACCGCGAGGAGGGGCTCTTTGCGCGCGCCGCCGAGATGGCCCCCTATTGGGAAGAGGCGATCCACAGCCTCGCCGATTGCCCGAACGTCATCGACACCCGCAATCTCGGCCTCATCGGCGCCATCGAGCTCGACCCGATCCCCGGCGCGCCCACCAAACGCGCTTTCTCGGCCTTCCTCAAAGCCTATGAGAAGGGCCTCTACATCCGCACCACCGGCGACATCATCGCCATGTCGCCGCCGCTCATCATCGAGAAATCCCATATCGACCAGATCGTGGAGACGCTCCGCGAGGTGCTTCAAACGCTCGACTGAGCCCAACCCGCCCCGGGTCTAGCCCCGGGGCGCGAAGGACGAAAGACAAGATGGCAGCCCCCGGCGAGAACCTTCGGATCAACGGCGAACGGCTCTGGGAGAGCCTGATGGAGATGGCCAGGATCGGCCCCGGCGTCGCGGGCGGGAACAACCGCCAGACCGTGACCGACGAAGACGGCGAGGGGCGCGCACTCTTTCAGCGCTGGTGCGAGGCGGCGGGCTGCACGATGGGGCTCGACGAGATGGGCAACATGTTCGCCGAACGCCCCGGCACCGACCCCGATGCCCTGCCGGTCTATGTCGGCTCCCATCTCGACACCCAGCCCACGGGGGGGAAGTACGACGGGGTGCTCGGGGTCTTAGGCGGGCTGGAGATCGTCCGCACGCTCAACGACCTCGACATCAAGACCAAACACCCGATCGTGGTGACGAACTGGACCAACGAGGAGGGGACGCGGTTTGCTCCGGCCATGCTCGCCTCGGGCGTCTTTGCGGGCGTTCACGAACAGGACTGGGCCTACGCCCGCGAGGATGCCGAAGGCAAGAGCTTCGGCGCCGAGCTGGAGCGCATCGGCTACAAGGGCGAGGGCTGCGGCGGGCGGCCGGTCGGCGCCTATTTCGAGGCGCACATCGAGCAAGGTCCGATCCTCGAGGCCGAGGGCAAGACGATCGGCGTGGTGACCGGCGCCCAGGGCCAGCGCTGGTACGAGATCACACTGACGGGCCAGGAGGCCCACGCCGGCCCGACGCCCATGAACCGGCGGCGCGACGCCTTGGTCGGCGCTTCGGTGATCGCCAAGGCGGTCAGCCGCATCGGTCACGAGTTTCAGCCCGACGCCTGCTCCACCGTGGGCATGATGCAGGTCTATCCCAACAGCCGCAACGTCATCCCCGGCCGGGTCTTCCTTACGGTCGACCTCCGCCACCCGGATGACGAGGTGTTGGCCGAGATGGACTGGAGCCTGCGCCACACCGCCGAGGCGGTCGCTAAGCGCGGCAAGCTGGAGTTGAAGCTCGAGCAGATCTGGCAGTTCGACGCCACGCCCTTCGATCCGGACTGCATCGCGGCGGTGCGTGCCGGTGCCGAGCGCTACGGCCACACCCACCGCGACATCGTCAGCGGCGCCGGCCACGACGCCGTTTACATGGCCGGCATCGCACCAACCGGCATGATCTTCGTGCCCTGCGAGGACGGCATCAGCCACAACGAGATCGAGAACGC
>JASJAR010000007.1 GCA_030066905.1 Paracoccaceae bacterium
GGCTGTTAGCGCCGATGTAAAAGTGACCCGGGTCGTCGGTTAGAAAGGGACCCACCTGTTACGTTTCCCCCAAAAGACGGGGGAGCAGATGATAACAGGAGAAGAAGTCATGGAGATCAGGGTGTTGCACCGCCGGGGCATGAGCATTCGTGCCATTGCCCGGGAGTTGAAGATGAGCCGGAAGACGGTCCGGAAGTATTTGCGTGAGTCCGAGCTGGCGCCGGTCTACCGGACCCGGGCCCCGCGACCGTCGAAGCTTGATCCGTTCAAGGGTTATCTGAAGATGCGGATGGCGGAGGCTGCGCCGCGCAGACTGCCCGCGACGGTGTATCTGCGGGAGATCAAGGAACGTGGGTATGAGGGTGGGATCACGATCCTGAAGCTCTGGCTGGCGGATCAATATCCCAAACAGCCCGCGCCCGAGATCATCCGGTTCGAGACGCCGCCCGGGCGGCAGGCGCAGGTGGACTGGACGGCGATCCGGCGTGGCAAGAACAAGCTGTCGGCTTTCGTCGGCACCCTCGGATACAGCCGGTTCAGCTTCGTCTGGTTCGCGGGCGATGAGAAGTTTGAGACGTTGATCGACTGCCACGAGCGGTTCTTCGATGCAATTGACGGCGTGCCGCACACGATCCTCTTCGATAACATGAAGACGGTGCTGATCGACCGGAATGCCTACGGCCCCGGTCAGCATCGGTTCCACGCGGGCTTCCGCGAGTTCGCCAAGCATCACGGGTTCAGCCCGCGCATGTGCGCGCCATATCGCGCCCAGACCAAGGGCAAGGTCGAGCGCTTCATCCAGTATCTGAAGCACAGCTTCGTCTGGCCGCTGGAGAGCCGCCTCAAGGGGCAAGGGCTGATCCTGGACGCTGCCACCGCCAACGCGCATGTCGGCGCCTGGTTGCGCGACGTCGCTAACCCGCGCCTCCACGCCGAGACAAAGGCGCGCCCCATTGATCGGCTGCCCAAAGACGTCGCCCATCTTCTGCCGCGTGGCCCGGCCTGGCAGGCATTGGCCCCGGCGATCCCGGCCGACCTGCGCGACATCACCGTGCCTCAACATGATCTGTCGATCTATGACGCAGTGGGAGGAATGGTATGACCGATTTGTCCCATGACCGCGTCGCTCAGCTCTGCGAAGATCTGAAGCTCCCCGGCATCCTTGACGCCTATGCCGCCTTGGCCGCCACCGCGAGTGAACAGGAGCAAAGCTTCACGGACTTCCTCGAGAATGCGCTGACAGCCGAACGTGACTTCCGGCGCGCACGCTCTGCCGCCACACTGATCCGAATGGCGGGTTTTCCGGCGGTGAAGACGTTGGAAGATTACGACTTCAGGTTCGCCAGCGCCGCCCCCAAACGGCAGATCGAGCAGCTCGCCTCGCTAGCTTTCGTCTCCCGCAAGGAAAACGCTGTGTTCCTGGGGCCCTCCGGCGTCGGTAAGACCCACCTCGCCATCGCTATGGGCCACAAGGCGGCCAGCGCCGGGATCAAGACCCAGTTCACCACAGCCGCTGATCTGATCCTCAAGGTGGAGGCCGCGCAGAGGCAGGGGCGTCTGTCGGATGTGCTGCGCAACCTGACCAGGGTGAGCCTCCTGATCATCGACGAGATCGGATACTTGCCGCTGCACCGCGAACAGGCGCACCTGTTCTTCCAGATCGTCGCCGCCCGCTACGAAAAGGGCTCGACCATCATGACCTCGAACCTCAGCTTCGGTGCTTGGGACCAGGCCTTCGCCGGCGACCGCGTCCTGACAGCCGCCATGCTCGACAGGCTCCTGCATCACAGCCAGGTCATCCAAATCCAGGGCGAAAGCTATCGCCTCAAAGACAAGCGCAAAGCGGGCATCGTCGGACCCGCAAGGAAAAAGGAGACCGTCGCCGCCTAAACCCACCGCCGCAGGCTGGGCCACGCTTGAGATATTTGAGGTCTCCGCGCGTCCCAGCCTGCTAATCGCCTAGGTGGGTCCCGTTTCAAACGGCCAAACGGGGCACTTTTGAACCGGCGTTGACAAGCTGGCAGCTGTGCGGTCGGTTGCGCCGGATGCGGCTGGCGATGGTCTGTCCACTTTCTGACCGCGTGAATCTCACCGCTTTGATCGGAGCGGCTTGCATGAGGACGCCAATTCTCGCTCCGCGAGTTCCCTGGCCGAACGCGGCGCGCTCCTCAATGGCCTGCTCGCACCAAGCGACCGTGTTGACCATGAAGAGCGCGCCTGAAGCCTCCGGCCTGAAGGGAGGGCGTTAGCAAGCCACCCCAAACAAAGGAGATGAGAACATGGCACGCGAAAACACAAATACGACCCAGCACGAACCGAGCGCCCCCGACTATCTGGCCTGGCACGTCACGCAAAAAGGTGAGAAGGCCTTCTGGAACAAGGTCGGTGCGGCATGGGTACACAAAGACGGCAAGGGCTACACGCTGCAACTTGAGACTTGCCCGATCAATGGCCGGATCGTCCTGAGGGAGCCGCTGGAAGATACGCCCGAAGAGAAGAAAGAGGGCCGCGCCTAGCGCCCCTCGGTTCTAATTCTGGACGGGCTACCGCAGCATCGCTACTGTTTCTATAATTCCAGCGCATGAATCGAGGTACAGATGAGCCAAGAAGAAGAAAACGCGACTGATTTTGCTAAGCTATCGCTGGACGAATTGCTTAAGCAGATATTCTCCGAAACGAATGAGGCTACCGAGGCGCAAAAGAGAGGATACGCCCGTGTCTATGAACAGGCATATATTGAACTGACCGAAACCATGACCGGCGAAAAGCCGGAGAGCGGCCCTCCACCGGAGGAGGAATTTAAGGAAACGGCGCGCAAATTCATCGCCGATAATAGAGACTATCTTTACCAAAGAATTTGCGTGGAACTCGACTACTGCAACTGGAAAGATAAGACCGATAACTGGTCATTACTAATTCGCGGCATATTGATTATTGTATCTATTCTTGCCGAATTTGGAACTCTCGGTCTTGCCACAGGCACATGGTTCATATTATCCGGCTTGCTCAACGAACTATGTAATTGCGACAACAAGGAGAGCGAAAGCACGCCAGCTTAACTTATAGGCCTAGCGCTTCAAACCGCGGCTTCCAAATCGGTTGCCCTTTTGCCGCATTCTGCCAACGATTGACCTGACCGGCCGTGTACCCCGCCATAACCAGTCCGAATGCAGCGAAGGGCAGCGAGCCAGTAGAAAGCATAAAGACCGACAATGCTGCCCCCATAGTTGCGTTCCATCCGGGCCCGCTCTTTCCGAAACTACTTCTATTAAAGTAATCTTTGATGTTCATAAATTCCTCCTTTTAATAAGGATCCGAATTTATTGAATTAAACGCCGAAAATCAAGAGATTAATTATTTGCCCGATCATTACTCAAGGCTCGAAATCCCGCCTCTGGCGGTTTCGCTGATCACGGTTACGCCTACGGCTTTGCCGTTCCTCACGTCGCCGCTCACGAACGCGCTCGCGCCGCTCTTCGCGTTCCTCGCGCTGCGGCATCTGATATTGCGTAATGTCCGCACGCAGACGCAACAGCTCTGAGCGAGAAGCTACGCGCTGCGCCTTGATTTCGCGCTGCAACGCTTGCCGCTCTTCGAGCTGCTTGAAGACGAGCGCATCTTTTTCTGCGCGGTCACGCTGGTAGGCTTGCAGGGTCTCGCGTTCGTTTTGTGCTTTGACCTTGGCGTAGCGTCCGGTGATCCGGTGCCAGATACCCGAGAAGCCTTTGGGAAGACGGGCAGACCGTATGTTGGTTTCTGCCTGCCAGCGCTGATCGATCTGCGCCCAACGTTCTTCGCGTTCCGCTCTTTGGCGTGCGACCAGTTCCGTCTTGCGGAAGGCCATCAGCGCCAGGCGCTGTTTTGAGTCCCGCTCAGTTTCGGTGATGAACGCCTTGAGCCTTTCGGTCATGCCGTTCGCGATCTCGGCCTTGACCTCATCGAGTGAGCGCAGCTGATTGCGATCACCAAGCCTTGTTTCGATGTCTTTTGTCTTTGCGCCGGTATAGCGGGCAAGCGCAAAGACCTCGCCGCGATAATCGACAGCAACGAACCCGCGTCGATCACCTCGGGCCAGCCAGAAGCCCCGTTCTTTCAGGGCGCGCTCTAACGAAGCGCGATTGTCCGACGCGTTCCAGCATTGCTGGAAGACTGCTTTGATCTCTTTGGGATCGACACCTGCGCGCTTAGCTTGTTGCCATTCCTCGCGCGTGAAGTTCAGCGGATCGCGTAGAGCGCGATCCTGCAAGCCGCGCGGCATGTCCCAGCCGTGTTCCAGGAAGAGCTGACGCGACACATCGCGTAGCTTCATTTTGTAGTGCGGTAGATTGATTGCTCGCATCTTTTCGTGGTCGATTCTTGACCAGACGGCATGGGCGTGCCTGCGTCCGTCCTTTTCATGGAAGACGATGGCGCGGGGCTGATCTTCTAAGCCCATCTTGCGTTCGACTTCTGCAATCGCACGCTCGAAAGCAGCCGCGCTGACTTGCTCATTTTCAGGCGGGTTCAGACTGATCGAAAATAGATGATTATGACAGCGCGTGCCGCTGGCAATTGCTTCGGCTTCTTGAAAGGCAGAGACCAGATCATCGCTGGCAAAACCGCGAACGTCATGCAGCTCGACATGATCGTTATCCCGATCTGCCAGCAGATAACGCGCAAGCTGGGGGGCATCGCCCCGTTCTTTGGCTTTGATGATCACGGCTCACCTCCGCGCTTTGGATCGAGCGCCCGAACCAGTTCTTTGCGCATCGCTGTGACATCGCGGCAGGCTTGCTGAAGATCGGATTCGATTTCCGGTGTGACCGGTAGCGATCCGGTGTTCACGGCCTTTGCGAGCTGGTTCAGGTTCGATGACAGCCGCGAACCGCCCAGAGCCCCCAGAACGCGTCCAAGCGCCTCCTGGTCCTGCACAGGGCGATTGCCACTCTTTTTGCGGGGTGAGACATTCTCACCAAAAAGCTGCGCGCGGATATAGGCCCCCAAGGGCCGCCCCGCAGCATCCTGCTCCAGTCTGGCCCGTTCTTCATAGGTCAGACGCAACGAAAAGGGCGGCGGATACTTCTTCTTATCCGGCTTGGTTGGCTGAACTTGCGCTACTGCACTGAAATTACGGCTTAAATTCGTCATCGCCGCACCTCAGACTCGTAGAGTCTATAGATGCGAGATGGCGTTCCCACTCTTCCAGAGTATCAAGGAGAGAGTTCAAACTTTCTCTCTCCAGCAGCACCAGATTTACCCGAAAAAACAGAGCCTTGCCGAACATTCCGAAACGACGTCCGCGCCAAAACCTGTAGAACGATGCAGGAACGCGCAAGACCTTGTGCGAAGCTCTCGTACAAATCCGGTACAGAGCGCCCGGTCGAAACGTCGCAAGTGTCAGAAACGAATAGGTGAAAGCGATGATGGAGCATCACTCGTAAGGGTAAGGTCGGGAGTTCGAGTCTCTCTGGGGGCACCAGCGAACACTGACCTACCGCTAGCGGCTGCCTGAGGCCATCGTTTCCGTCGGCCTACCGCCCGCTGCTACTCGGGGCCGTTTCCGTTGGCCGATGGCCTGCGGCCGTTTGAGGCCGTGGATGGCTGCGGTTTTTCCTCGCGCCCGCACCATACGTTCCCGGGGTCATTGCGGCCCTGGGGTGTCCCTGTCGGGCTTTTCGCCTGCACCTTTCTGCCCGGACGGACCGCCACCGTCCGGCGGGCGGGGCGGGACCGGGTGCGGCCCCTCCCCTGCGCGAGGCTCCGCCTTGGCAATCGCCGCGTCGCCCGATCCACCCCCCGATGCCTCGCCGCGTCGGAGACCGCTGGCATCGTTGAGGATCTGAAGGATCACCGCGATGAGGTTCAGAATTGCGAAGACGGCGAGAAAGAGCGGGCTCGTGATTGCGGTATCGACCCAGTCGGGGCGGATCGTGGCGGGCTCGCGGAGGCCGAAATGGGCCAGGCGGAGTTCGGTCTTGCCCGGTGCAGAGACCATGACGACCGAGAAGCCGGCCAGCGAGTTGTCGAAGTCCTCCGCGGTCGGTGTGATATGGCCCCAGACGAGCGCGGGCCGCCCGAGGCGGAAATCGGTCACCTGAACCTCCGCGCCAAGGGAAAACGAGCCGGATTTGACGACTTCGGTGATCCTGTGCAGCGGAATGTAGTCGTAGACCGGCGAGGTCTGGCGGGCTTCCCAACGGCCCGATTGCAGGTAGTGAACCGAACCCGGCCCGATGTCTTCGCCAAGCGTTGCGGCGGCCTGGAACGGGAGCGCCCCGGTCGCCCGCCAGTCAGCGTCGGCGACGACGATGACCGACCCCGGCACGATGCCATGCGCATCGGCGGGGACTGACGGTTCGCGTTCGCAACGCTCCGCGCGGTCCTCCTCGGGGGCCGGCTCGAGGACCGACACGACGAGCGCGCCATCGACATCGCTCTGAACCGAGACCCGCGCGCCGCAGGACCAGGTGAGGGTGACCTCGCCGCCGGCCTCCACCGGTGTCTCGAAGAGCATCGGATTGCAGACCGGCGGGGCCGCATCCTGGCCCGACCCGGTCGCCGTGAAATCCGGTGTTTCCAGCGGGTTGCAGACCGTGGCCTTCGGAAAGTTCCAGGTATTGGCGTCGCCGCCGAAGGCAAGCTCCGCATAGGAGGTCTCGGCTTCGACCAGAAAACTCCGCTCGACGAAGACCATCCCGGCGACGGCAAAAACGAGCGACAAAAGCAGCGCCGCGAGCACCACCGGCGACCGCGCGATGCGCCGGATCGCCAGGACCGCAAATCGGAACCGCCCCATCGCCCCGGTCAGCCGGCCGGCAGGAACAGGGTGATCGCCGTCTCAGGCGCAGGTTGGCGGTTGATCATGCGATGAATAAGAAGGTCCAGTTCCCCCGTCTCGCCGCCCACGGGCAGGTCGCAGATCGTGTCATAGGCCGAACGCACCTCGATCTCGACCGGCTCGCAGCGCACCGAGCCACCGCTGTCAAGGAGCTGGACAAATACCGCATCGGCACGAAAGGAATTGATCAGCAACGTCACGTTGCTGGCCCGTTCTTCGGCCCAGTTGGCGACCATCAACGTGTCCGACCGGGTATCGCAGTCCCCCCGGGCGATGGAGGCGGTGATCTCGTAGCCCGACAATTCGGCGAGAAAGGCGTCGTGCTCGGTGGGATAGACCACCTCGGACATTGGATCGCCCGCCCCCGTCCCGCCGTCCCCGGGGTTGTAGGTGTAGGGGTTCTCCGCGTCGTAGAGCCCGTTCGCGGTCACGACCCGGATGCAGACCGGCTCGTCGGCCTCGAGCTTCGGAAGAAGAGCCGCAAAGCCCATATCCTGGGGTCGTTTCCAATGCATCTGGGCCCCCACGACGACGGCGCCCGAGATTTCCGCACTGTCCCGCAAAGTCTCGTTGAACTCGGTTCCGACGAGTTCCAAGCTCTGGGCGCCGGCCGGGCTTGCGACCATCAGGGCTGCCAGAACCGCGACAGGGAGAATGTACATCGTGCCTCAACCGTTCCCGAACCACCTTGGACTTGCGCTCAGCCTAGCGGGTTTTCTCTTCTGCGCCAATCTGGTGTCGGCACAATCGGTGCGGATCGAGAACCAGTCCGGCGAGTTCGGGTTCGGCTGGATGTTCGACCATCGCGGGACCTGTTACGTGGTGCTGCCGGAACATGTTGCGGGGGACCCGGAGACGGATTTTCTCCTGACCCTGCGCACCGCGGCTCCCGTGGCCAACGGCAGCGCGACGGTGATCCGGCCGTTCTGGGAGGGGATCGATCTGGCTTTGGCCGTCGCGCGCGGCGGGATCGTGCCGCGCTGCGTCGAAACCATCGACCGGCTCAGGGCCCCGGCCACGGCGCGGCGGGCGACGCGGGCGCAACTCGAACGGGTGCTCGACACCGGCGAAATCGACCGCACGCCGATCACCATTCAGGACCGCGAGTATCTGCGCTTCTTTGCCGGGGTCGATACCGGGGAGACCGACATCGCCCAAGGCACGTCGGGCGCCTTCGCGTTCGTCGGCGACGCGCCCATCGGTATGGCGATCCGGTCCGACGACGACAGCCGCGCCGAGTTTATGCGGATCGAGGAGATCGCGATGAATGTCGAGCGCTATCTCTCCGAACATGGCACGGTGTTTCAGACGAGCCCGGCTCCGGCGCTGCCCGCCCCGGGGACGGACGGCCTGCCCCTTCTGCTCGACACCTCCAGCCTGCCGCCGGTGAACCCGGCCTTCCCGGCCGAAGCCGTGCTCGGCCAGGGGCTCTTCGTCTTCGAGGCGAGCCGGCCGCTGGAGCTGACGTTCCGGATCGTGGCCGAAGCCAGCGTCGGGCTGTCGCGCCTTCTCGTCACCGCGCCGACCGATGCCGGCTACGGCTTTCCACGCGACATCAAGGTCGAGTTCAGCCCGTTCGCCGATGGCAGCCGCTGGTTCGGCTTCGGGACGTTTCAGATGGCCGCCGACGGGGTGCTCGATACCGGCGCGATCCAGCCGCGAAACGCCCGGGCGATCCGCCTGACGGTGCTGAACGTCTGGGGGGAGAACCCCGTCGCCATCGGAGCCGTCGCCGCGTTCGGGGGATAGGGTGCGAAGGGCTCGGCTTAAACGACGAGGGTCGGTTCCCGCCCTATTCGGATCTGCGGCAATGGTTTCGCTTCGGCACCGGCACCTACCAGATGGCGCCGGACGGTGTGCTCGACACCGGCGACGGCTCCGGCCGCGTCATGAAGTTCGTGCGGCTCACCGTTTTCAAAACCTGGGGCGGCGGGCCGACGGCGATCGACCGGATAGGCGGGTTCGGCGGTTAGTCGAGAAGCTTGACCGTCAGCGGCACGGGCTCGGGCACCTGATAGAGCGTGGCCGACCCTTCGAGTGCGCCGGTGGCCCCTGGCACCACGCGCCCGGTCATCCAGCCCTCGTTCTGGAGGATGATGCCGTCGCTGTTGACGGTCACGAAGCAATCCTTGCCCGAAGCCAGCATGTAGCAGCCCCGCTCGGGGTTGTAGTCGCCGACCTGCATCCGCCAGAAACCAATCCGCTCTGCCGTGATCGTGGCGTTGGCCCCGGTCATCCGCTGGGTGAAGTAGCGTTCGTTCGCCGCAGCACCGTCGAACCGGAGCGACAGGACCGGTTTGCTCTTGAGAAAGGCCTCGACGGCGGTGCGCCTGACGGTCGGATTGGTCGACAAAAGCCCGAATTCGAGCGCCATCCGCGTGAGATCGCGGTCGCCGCTTTCGAGCATGATCTCCATCGCCGCAAGCGACCGGGCCGGGTCCGGGTCGTTGAGAAGCTCCGCAAAGGGGTTCTGCGCGTTGACCCGTTCGTCTACGAGGGCCCTGAGTTCTTCGGGGGTCAGCGATTGGGCCGCCAGGGGCGTGGCGACAAGGCAGAGGGCGGCAAGGGCAAATCTCAGGACCATCAGGGTTCTCCGGCAACGATTACACCAAACGGGGCGCGCCATTCGTCACGCTCCGAACCGGACGTTACCCGATAGAAAGCCCCCGACAAGCTCCGGTTGCAGCCTCAATTGTCGCGGACACCGCGGACATGGTGGATCGGGTGGCTCGGCTGGCGGTTCACCCGCTCGGCCTCGGAGCGCAGCGTGCGCCGTGCAGCCACGACATCGCCGCGGAATTCGGGAAGGTCGTAGCGCGCGGCGAACTTCTCCAGTTCGAGAAGAAGATCGTCGATCCAGCGCAGGCGCTCGCTCGGGAACTCGTCGACAGGGACCATCCTCGGCCACTCCACTTGTTAACCTGAGCGCAATCTGGCCGGCCATTGCGGTGGATTCGGTCTCAGCCTGTGACATTTTGAGGGAAATTGTCTGTTTACGGTCTGGTGCCGTTGCCTTCCGCCGCCCCGGCGGCGTCGGATGCCTCCACGTCCGTCTCGCCGCCCTGCCGCACGAGTTCGCGGTTGAGAATCTCTTCGATGGCCTCTGCGGTGCCGGTGAACCCCGACGCCCGGGCGCGCAGCGCCGCGGCATGCAACCTCGTCAGAAAATCCCGATCGTCCGACCCCACCGACGGCCCCCCGCTGCGGCAAAATGGCTGTGCTGCACCATAACATGCAGCCGCGGCTTGGGTTTTATTGATGAAGGGATCGGCTGAAAGCCGCCGAGGGGGGTCAGGTCGTGCTTTCGGCGCGGACCTTGGCGGACGGGCACCGGGCACCGGCGACCATCGCCGCGAGAACGCTCAGCGTGCCGACAGCCGACAGCGTTCCGAGGGCGAGGACAAGCCCACCCCCCGTCAGCGCCAGCGCCAGCGCGGCGAGGAAGCCGATCAACGTTCCGATGCCGAGATAGCCAAGGGCCATGCGTCCTCCATCGACGGTGGCGTGAAGCTAGGCTGCGATTATGGCGCGATTTGGGCAGCCGCGTGCCACCGGCGGGGCAGCGGTGTCAGGCGGCGCGCTCCCAGGGAATGGTGTAACTGCCCATGATTTTCTCCACGTCCCCCGCCTCGTCGGCACCGGCGTCGATTCGGGCCACCAAGCCGCGCACCTTATCCTCGACGACCTCGGCGACCCGTGCCTTCAGACCGGCCTCGTCGAAGGCGTCGTCGAGCACCCTTGTAATCGCCCGCCGTCTCAGATCCGGCTTGAAGACCTTGCCGACGGCGGTCTTCGGCAATTCGTCGAGCACCTCCACATGTTTCGGCACCGCCGCCTTTTCGGGAATGTTCTCGGCGGCGAAGCTGCGCAGCTCTTCTGCGGAGACGCTCGCGCCGCCCACAAGCTCGACATAGGCGCAGGGGAGTTCGCCGGCATAGGCGTCGGGCTGGCCGATGGCGCCCGACATCGCCACGGAGGGGTGTTTTACCAACGCCTCCTCGATCAGCGAGGGGTCGATGTTATGGCCCGAGCGGATGATGAGGTCCTTCGCCCGGCCGGTGATCCAGAGATAGCCGTCCTCGTCGATCCGGCCGAGGTCGCCGGTGCGCAGGTACACGTCGTAGTGAAAGAGGTTATGGTTCTTGTCTTCCTGGGTGTAGATCGAGCCCGGGTTGACGCCCGGGTTGGCCACGCAGATCTCGCCGATGTCGTTGGCGGGCATCTCGGCGACCCCGTCGTCGGAGGTATGCACGAGGATGCGCACATCCGTGTAGGGCAGCGGAATGCCCACTGAGCCGATTTTCTTCGTGCCCTCGTAGGGGTTGCAGGACACAAGGCAGGTGGCCTCGGTCAGCCCGTAACCCTCCATGATCTCCACGCCGGTTGCCTCTTTGAAGCGCCGGAAAAGCTCCAGCGGCAGCGGGGCCGAGCCCGAGATCGCCGAGCGGACGGTGGATACGTCTGCATCGACCTTGCGTTGCATCAGTGCAGCGACCGCCGTGGGCACGGTGATGATGAAGGTCGCCTTATGGCGTTCGATGAGTTTCCAGAAATTGTCGAACACCCCCTCGCCCCGGTACCCCTGCGGTGTGGGCAGAACGAGATGACCACCGCAGGCGAGCACCGCATTGGTGAGGATCTGCGCGGCGAAGACGTGAAAGAGCGGCAGCGGGCACATCAGGTTGTCGGTCTCGTCGAAGATTAGCGTGGAGGCGAGCCAGGCCTGATAGATCATCCCGTCGAACCGGTGCTTGGCGATCTTCGGCAGGCCGGTGGTGCCACCGGTATGAAAGAGCGCCGCAATGCGGTTGTCGGTGCCCGGCGTGAAGCTCAGCGTCGTCGGGCGTTTCTTCCGCTCGGCGTTGAAGTCGAGGACCTTGGCCTTGTGCGCCACGGGATTTTTCGGCCGGATCAGCCCCGCGATCCAGCTTTTCGGCGGCGACAGGTAGCGCAGGAGGTCGACCTCGAGGACCGTCTCGACATTCGGAGCGAGCGCGATGGCCTTGGCCATCTTCTGGGCGACGTCGGTCTTGGGGAAGGATTTCAGCGTCACGACGACCTTGGCGTCCGTCTCTCTCAGGATGCCGCCGATATGCTCGGGGTCGAGCAAGGGATTGATCGGGTTGACGACCCCGGCGATCGACCCCGCGATAAGGGTCAGGAAGGTCTCGGTGGCGTTCGGCAGGACGAAGGCCACGACATCGCTCTCGCCGATGCCGAGGTCGCGAAAAAGGTTGGCGGTACGGTGGACCTCGGCCTGAACCTCGGACCAAGTGAGCGTCTCGGCGGGGTCTTTCGGCCCGGAGGTGAGCTGGAAGGTCATCGCAGGGCGGTCGCCGTAACGTTCGGCCACGCGGGTGAGAAGCCCGTGGGTGGTGCGGGGAATGTCCCGGGTCTCCCAGGAGCCCTCGTCTTCGAGCGCCTTCACATCGGCGGGCGTCGCGAACCTGCGCATGCGTCGTCTCTCCTCCTCATCCCTGCCGGTCTATGTCGTTCGCGAACGCGGTTTCGGCAAGCCGCGACGCTGCGTTACGGGGCCTGCTCACTCGGCGGCGAGGCCCTCGGTAAATTGCAGCCGTGCGAGACGCGCATAGAGCCCGCCCTGGCCCACAAGCTCATTGTGAGAGCCGGTGGCGACCACCTTGCCCGCCTCGAAGACGAGGATACGGTCGGCCTTCTTCACGGTCGCGAGACGATGGGCGACGACGATGGTCGTGCGGTCGGCGGCGAGGCGTTCGACCGCCTCCTGCACCGCCCGCTCGCTTTCGGCGTCGAGCGCCGACGTGGCTTCGTCGAGCAGAAGGATCGGCGCGTCGCGGAGGATCGCCCGGGCGATGGCGATGCGCTGTTTCTGGCCGCCCGAGAGCATCACGCCGCGTTCGCCGACATAGGAGTCGTAGCCGTTCGGGAGGCCCGCGAGAAACCCATGTGCGGCAGCGGCCTGTGCTGCGGCCTCGACCTCGCCGTCCGAGGCGTCGGGGCGCCCGAAACGGATGTTTTCCCGCGCGGTCGCGGCAAAGATCACCGGGTCCTGGGGCACCAGTGCGATGGACTGGCGGAACTCGGCGCGCCTGAGACCCTGAAGGTCCTGCCCGTCGATGGAGATCACCCCCGAGGTCGGGTCGTAGAACCTCTGAAGGAGCTGGATGACGGTGGTCTTTCCGGCCCCCGACGGGCCGACGAGGGCCACGGTCTCGCCCCGTTCGATGGCAAAGCTCACCCCGTCGAGTGCGGCGATCTCGGGGCGGGACGGATAGGTGAAGCGCACCTCGTCGAACGCCACCCGTCCCTCCACCGGAGAGGCCAGCACCGCCGGGGCGGCGGGGTCGGTGACGCTGTCTTCGGCTTCGAGAAGCTCGACGAGCCGTTCGGTCGCCCCCGCGGCCCGCTGAAGCTCGCCCCAGATCTCCGACAGGGCACCGACCGAGCCGGCGACCATCACCGCGTAGATGACGAACTGGACGAGTTCGCCGACGGTCATCGCGTCGGCCCGGACGTCGCGCGCGCCGACCCAGAGCACCCCCACGATGCCCGAAAAGACCAGGGTGATGACGATGAAGGTCATGATCGCCCGTGTCCCGATCCGCTTTCTGGCGGCGTCGAAGGACTTCTCGGTCACGCCGTCGAAGGCGTCCCGCGAGGCCATCTCGTGGGTGTTGGCCTGTACCGCCTGCACCGCGAGAAGCGCCTCGGAGGCGTTGCCCGAGGACGCCGCGATCCAGTCCTGGCTCTCGCGGCTGAGCGCGCGGAGCCGCCGGCCGAGCACGACGATGGGGACGATCACGACCGGGACGAGGAGCAGCACCATGCCGGCGAGCTTCGGCGCGGTGAAAAAGAGCAGCACCAGCCCGCCTAGGAGGATGAGGATGTTGCGCAAGGCGACCGAGATCGACGAGCCGATCACCGACAGGATGAGCGTGGTGTCGGTGGTGATCCGGCTCAGGACCTCGCCGGTCATGATGTTTTCGAAGAAGGCCGGGCTCATCCGGATCATCCGGTCGAACACTGCCTTGCGGATGTCGGCCACCACCCGCTCGCCGAGCCGGGTGACGAGGTAGTATCGGAGGCCGGTGCCCGCCGCGAGGGCGAGGGCAATTGCGAGGGCGGCGAGGAAATAGCCGTCGAGAAGGGCCTCGGCCGAGGTTTCGAACCCGTCGACGACGCGCCGGACGGCGATGGGCAGCACCAGCGAGACCGCAGCCGTCGCGACGAGGGCAATGCCCGCGGCGAACAGCAGCAGCCGGTAGGGCAGCACAAACGGCCAGAGCGCGGCCAGCGCCCTGACGTTCTTCGAGCGCGCCCGCTCTTCTTTCGAATACGGCGTGTCCGCCAAGGCCGTCGTCCTCCTCCGATTGGCGGGAAAATAGGCAGCCAAGCGAGAAGCCACAACCAGAGAGGCAGCGGCGTTCTGGATTGCCATCCGCATGCCCCCGCGCGCGTGGGGGATTGACCGGGCACGATAGCGTTGGGCGCACCGCCGGGGGCCGGCCGGCGGCGCGCGCGTATCTGCGGCCGACCAGACAGCCGTCCGACCTGACGAGGTCCGAGCTTTGCGGAGACCGGCAGTCGAGCGCTCAATGATATGCGGGCGTTGATTCTGGCCTGAAGCGGCCGTTCGGGTGTTGCTCCGGCAGCCCTTGGCGAAACACGCCCCGGACCCGATCCGGGGCCCCGATCCACCGGAGTGCCAAGTCGATCGAGGTCCCGGGTCAAGCCCGGGACGGGAGGGCCTTGGGATCGGGGCGGACAACCCAACGTCCGCTCCAGGCCAAGAGCCGCCCCTCGACTACCCCCGGGCCCTGGTCCGTTTGCGCCTTGCTGGGCTCCACGCGGGATGCTCAATTGTGCCCATGGCCGATCCCTTCCCGTTCCTGTCTCCGATGACGCCACGGACCCCGCAATCGCTCCTCGACCGGGCGCGGGGTCTCCACACGCCCCGGGTAGCCCTCGTCAATGCCGGTGCGGCGATGCCGCTGCGGGGCATGCGCGAGGCCGCCGAACACGGGCTCGCCGAACCGATCCTGATCGGCAATACCGCCAAGATCGAGGCCGCCGCCGAGGAGATCGGCTACGACATCTCGGGCCTGCGCGTCATCCATGCTCCGCGCGCCGCCGCCTCCCATGAGGCCGCGCGACTGGCCCGCGAGGGCGAGGTTGACGCGATCATGAAAGGCCAGGTCCATACCTCCGTCTTTCTCAAGGGGCTGCTGCCGTCGGCGGCGGGGCTCAGGGACAAGGGCACCCGTTGCGCCCATGTCTTCCACATCACCGCACCCCACTCGGAACGCCCGCTTTTGTTGACCGATGCCGCGCTCAACGTGAACCCCGACGTGCAGACCCGAATGACCTGCCTGTCGCTGGCGGTAGAGCTCGCCCGGAAGCTCGACATCCCGCGTCCCCGGGCTGCGCTTCTCGCGGCGACCGAAGACGCGATTCCGACCATCCCGAACACGATGGAAGCGGCGGCCATCGAGCATTGGGCGCGCGGGGCCCTGCCCCATGCCGATGTCGCGGGGCCGATCGCGCTCGATCTCATCTGGTCGAAGGCGGCCGCGGAGGTGAAGGATTACCACAGCCCCGTGGCCGGCGATGCCGACATCGTCGTTGCGCCGAACATCACCACAGGCAACGCCGTCTTCAAGCTGATGGTACTCGGTATGGGCTGCTGTGCCGGCGGCATCGTTCTTGGCGCGAAGGTGCCGTTTTTGTTGACGTCGCGGTCGCAGGACGCGCCCGCCCGGCTGGCCTCCGCCGCGCTCAGCGCCATCGTCGCGCCGCGGTGAGAGGCGGATGATCCTCATTGTCAACGCGGGGTCGTCGTCGATCAAGATCGAGCTCTTCGACGCCGATCTCGCCTCGCTTCTGACCGGGGCGGTCGCGGGGATCGGGGGGGCTGGGACACTGGCCTTCGACGATGCCTCCGAACCGGTGGAGGCGCCGGACCACGGGGCCGCACTCGACCGTCTGCTGGCGGGGCTGGCGCGGCGGGGCTTCGGCGCGCCCGATCTGGCGGCCGCGGGCCACCGCATCGTCCATGGCGGTGCCGCGCTCACCGCCCCGGCGCGGCTGACGCGGGCGGTGCTCGCCGAGATCGAAGGATGCATCCCCCTCGCCCCGCTCCACAACCCCCACAACCTCGCTGCGATCCGCGCGCTCGCCGAGCGGGCGCCGAGCCTGCCGCAATTCGGCTCCTTCGACACGGGCTTTCACGCAACAAACGCGGAGGTGGAGACGGCCTATGCACTGCCGCGGGCGCTCCGCGCCCAGGGCATCCGGCGCTACGGGTTTCACGGGCTCTCCTATGCCGGGATGGTCGAGGGGTTCGGCGCCGACCTGCCGGACCGCCTGCTCGCCTTCCATCTCGGCGGCGGCGCCTCGCTCTGCGCGATCCGCAAGGGAGCGAGCGTGGCCACCTCGATGGGCTACTCCCCGCTCGACGGGCTGACCATGGCGACGCGGTCGGGCGCGATCGACGCGATGGCCGTCCTCCGGCTGGCCGAGGACAACGGGATCGACGGTGCGGCGCGGCTTCTCAACCGCGACAGCGGGCTGAAGGGCCTCGCGGGCACCGGCGACATGGAAGCCCTGCTCGGTCGGGACGATCCCGAGGCCCGGTTCGCGGTCGCGCATTTCTGCTACTGGGCCGCGCGACACGGGGCGTCGGCGGTGGCGGCGATGGGCGGGGTCGACGCGCTCGCCTTCACCGGCGGCATCGGCGAGAACGCTCCGGCGATCCGCGACCGTATCACGACGCATCTTGCATTCCTCGGCCCGCTGCCCGTTCATGTCGTCCCGGCGGACGAGGAACGCCAGATCGCCCGCGACGCGCTGCGGCTCCTCAGAGCATCTTGAAGACCGAGGGGTCGGGGCCGGTGCGCACGCCCACATCGAGTGCGGCGATGGCCGCCATCTCCGCCTCGGTGAGGTCGAAGTCGAACAGGTCGAGGTTCTCGGCCTGCCGGGCGGGGTTCACCGAACGCGGGATCACCGCCGTGCCGTTCTGGATATGCCAGCGGAGCACGACCTGGGCGGGGCTCTTCCCGGCCCGGCGCGCCGCCGAGGCAACCGCCTCCGCCTCGAAGGTCTGACCCTGGCCGAGCGGTGTCCAGGCCTGGGTGACGATGCCGTGGCGGGCATTTGCGGCGCGGAGTTCGGGCTGAGCGAGCCTCGGGTGGCATTCGATCTGGTTCAGCACCGGAACCTCGCCGGTCTCGCCGATGATCCGCTCGAGGTGGTCGACGTTGAAATTCGACACGCCGATGGAGCGCATGAGCCCTTCGTCGCGCATCTCGATGAAGGCTTTCCACGTCTCGACATAGAGGTCCTGGCTCGGCACAGGCCAGTGGATGAGCACCAGATCGAGCCGGTCGAGCCCGATGGTCTTCAGACTGCGCTCGACCGAGGCCCGGGCCTTCGTCGCGCCGTGCTCGTTGTTCCAGACCTTGGTGGTGACGAAGACCTCCTCGCGGGGAAGGCCCGAGCGCCGGAGACCTTCCCCGAGCCCGGCCTCGTTCATGTAGAGATAGGCCCCGTCGATCAGGCGGTAACCTGTCTTCAGCGCGCTTGCCACGGCGTCGGCGGCGATCTCGGGGGGCACTTTCCAGATGCCGAAGCCGACTTGCGGGATGGAATTGCCGTCGTTGAACGGCAGGTGGGGGATGTCGGTCATCGCTCTGGTCTCCGGTGCTGCGGGCATGGGCATGGGCATGGCTATGGGCAATTTGCGGCGCGGTGACAACGGGGCCTCTGGCGGGACGCGGTGGGTTTTGGCCTTGAGGGGACGTTCATGCTGCACACCCCAAATCTAGGGCCCCACGTCCCGGGCTTGACCCGGGACCCCGATAGGCTTGGCACTCCGGTGGATCGAGGCCCCGGATCGGGTCCGGGGCGTGTTTCGCCAAGGGTTGCCGTAGCAAAACCCGGACGCCCACTTAAGGCCAAGTTACGCTCGAATTGCGCTCCCCCTCGGTCATCGCCTCCGCTAGGGTTCCGGCCGGGGGGTATCATGCCGAGGACATGCCGCATCGCCATCGCCGGCTACGGGCTTGTCGGCCGTCGCCATGCCGCGGCGATGGCCGAAGGCGCGGCCGTCGCGCTGGCCGGCGTGATCGAGCCGGATGCGGCGGCCCGGGCCGAGGCGGCAGAGCTCGGCGTGCGCTGCTTTGAGGATCTCACGGGCTTTCTCGGCACCGGAGCGGCCGACGGGCTCATCCTTGCCACGCCCAATACCCGCCACGCCGATGGGGCGCTCGCGGCCATCGACCGGGGCCTGCCGGTGCTCATCGAAAAACCCATCGCCACCGATACGGCCGAGGCCAGGGCCATCGTCGCCGCCGCCGACGCTGCCGGCGTGCCGGTGCTCGTCGGCCACCATCGCCGCCACAACCCGCTCATCGCCGCGGCCAAGGAGGCCATCGACGCCGGCGAGATCGGCGCCATCCGCGCGGTGCAGGCCACCTCATGGTTCTACAAGCCCGACAGCTATTTCGATGCCGCCGACTGGCGCAAACGCCCCGGCGCGGGGCCCCTCGCGGTGAACCTCATTCACGACATCGACCTTCTGCGCCATCTCTGCGGCGAAATCGCCAGCGTCCAGGCGGTGGCCCGACGGTCGCGGCGGGGGTACGATAACGAAGACATCGCCGGGGCCCTCCTCGAATTCGACAGCGGTGCCGTCGGGACGATCACCGTCTCCGACAGCATCGTCGCCCCCTGGAGCTGGGAGCTCACGGCGGGGGAATACCCGGTCTATCCCGTCACCGGGCAGAGCTTTTGCCAGATCGGCGGCTCCCACGGTGCGCTGTCGCTGCCCGACCTGAGGCTCTGGAGCTACGGAAGCGGCGACCGCGACTGGTGGGCGCCGATTACACCGAAAACCCTCGCCTATACCCCCGCCGACCCGCTCGTCGCCCAGATCGGCCATTTCGCCGAGGTCATTGCGGGCCGTTCACCGCCGCTCGTGCCGGCGGGCGAAGGGCTCATGAGCCTCGCCGCGATCGAGGCCATCGCGCGCTCGGCGAGGACCGGCGCATCCGTCACGCTGTGAGCCCAACACCTGCACAGGAATGCAGAACCGACAAGAAATCCCTGATATCCGACGATTAATCTTGAACGCCGCCCCGATCCACGCATGATCGCGGATGGGAGAGACAAACCAAAAAAGACCCTCAGGGAGGACCACATGCTCAAACTCACACGCCGGGCGGCGCTGACCGCCACCATTGCCGCCGGGCTCGTCGCGGGCACCGCCACCACCGGCCTCGCCCAGGACCGGCTGACGCTGCGCCTCGCCACCGCAGGCTCCGAGACCGACCAGCGCTCGGTCGCCATGGCCCAGGTCTTCGCGCCGATGGTCGCCGAGTTCGCCGATTACCAGCCGGGCTACAACGCCACGCTCTTTGCCCAGGGCACCGAACTTGAGGCGATCAGCCGGGGCAACCTTGAGATGTCCATCGCCTCGGCCCAGGAGCTTGCCCAGTTCTTCCCCGAGTTCTCGATCTTCGCGACGGGCTACGTCCACCAGGACGCCGCCCACCAGGTGCGCGTCTTCAACGACCCGCTGATGGACCCGTTCGAAGCGAAGGTGGAAGACGAGCTTGGGGTAAAGCTTTTGTCGGTGATGTATCTCGGCCGGCGCCATGTGAACCTCCGCCAGACCCGCGAAGAGCTTGACGTGCAGACGCCGGAGGACCTCGCCGGCGTCAACCTTCGGATGCCCGGCACCGATGCCTGGCAATTCCTCGGCAAGGCCCTTGGCGCCTCGCCGACGCCGATGGCGTTTACCGAAGTCTATACCGGGCTTTCGACCGGTGCCGTCGACGGGCAGGACAACCCGCTGCCGACCGTGGTCGATGCGAAATTCTACGAGGTGACGAGCCAGATCGCTCTGACCTCGCACCTGGTGGACCTCAACTACATCGCGTTCTCGAAAGAAGTGTGGGACGGGCTCACCCCCGACCAGCAGCTCACCGTCCAGCGGGCCGCCGATGCCGCCGCGGCCTGGGGGCGGCTGAAGCAGCTCGACAAGGAAAACAGCCTCGCGGACTTCATCCGCGCTCAGGGGGTGGAGATCTACACCCCCGATCTCGAAGCCTTCCGCACCCATGTGCAGGCGCAATATGTGGGCTCCGAGGTCGCCGCGAGCTGGCCCGAAGGCGTCCTTGAGCGGATCAACGAACTCGGCAACTGATCGCCCCAAGTAGCGGGAGAGCGAGATGAAAGCCGGTCTGGCCTGGCTCTCCCGCAGCGCCGAAGCCATCGCCGCCGCGCTTCTGGCGGCGATGTTTCTCACCTTCCTTCTGCAAATCTTCTCGCGCTACGTCCTCCAGATGCCGTTCGGCTGGACGCTGGAGCTTTGCCTCATTCTCTGGGTCTGGATCGTCTTTGTCGGCAACGCTTTCATCGTTCGCGAGAAGGACCATGTGAGCTTCGATATCTTCTATCTCGCCGCGCCGCGGCGGCTCCGGCAGGGGCTCGCTCTGATTTCGGCCGCCGCCATCGTCGCCGGCATGATCTATGCGTTCCTGCCCACCTGGGACTACATCGACTGGATGCAGATCCGCCGCACGACCACGGTGCGGAACCCGCTTTCAGGCGAGAAGATCCCGATGCGGACGATCTTCTCGATCTACGGCATCTTCATGGTGGCGGTGATCCTCCGCTACGCCTGGCGCTTCATCGACACGATCAGGAACGGCCCGCCCGACGATGCTCATGAGCTTCCGGGCCACGACCACGGGCCGCCACCAATCCGCGAGGGGGACGAGGTCGTATGAGCGTCGAACTGGCGCTCTGCCTTCTCACGCTGTTTCTGCTGGCGGGGATCGGTACGCCCGTCGGCTACGCGATCATGCTGGCCTCGATCGTCTATCTCTCGACCGCCGGGCTCGATGTCGCGCTCACGGGCGAGAAGATCCTCCAAGGGCTCTACGGCAGTTTCGTGCTTCTGGCCGTGCCCTTGTTTATCGTGGCCGCCAACATCATGAATGCCGGGACGATCTCGGAACGGCTTTTGAACTTCTGCGTCGCCGCGGTGGGCCGGTTTCGGGGGGGGCTGGGCCATGTCAACGTCGTGGCGTCTCTGATCTTTTCGGGCATGTCGGGCTCGGCGGTCGCCGATGCCGCCGGGATCGGCAAGATCGTCATCGAGATGATGACGAAGGACGGCCGCTACGGGCGCGGCTATGCCGCCGCGATCACGGCGGCCTCGGCGACCATCGGCCCGATCATCCCGCCCTCGATCCCGATGGTGCTCTACGCGCTCGTCTCCAACGCCTCCATCGGGTCGCTCTTTCTCGCCGGCAT
Organism: Paracoccaceae bacterium; assembly: GCA_030066905.1. Classification (GTDB taxonomy): domain Bacteria; phylum Pseudomonadota; class Alphaproteobacteria; order Rhodobacterales; family Rhodobacteraceae; genus JASJAR01. The sequence continues at coordinate 21,122 of JASJAR010000007.1, forward strand.
CGTGCCCGGCCTCGTGATGGGGGCGGTGCTGATGAGCATGAACGCCTGGATTGCCGGGCGGCGCGGCTTTGCCATCGAAGAACCGGTACCGCTGCGGGAGTTGCCGCGGAAGACCGCCAATGCCTTCCCCGCGCTCCTGATGCCGGTGATCCTGCTCTACGGCATCTACGGCGGGGTTACGACGCCGACCGAAGCCGCCGCGATTGCAGCACTTTATGCGCTCCTCTTGGCCGGGCTTTTCTACCGCGCGCTGACGCTGGGCAGCCTCTACCGCATCTTCGTCGAAAGCGCGCGGTCCTCGGCCGCCGTCGGCATCGTGATCGGCGGTGCGCTCATCCTCAACTTCATCGTGGTCTCGGAGAACATTCCGGGGATGGTCTCGGCCTATCTCACCGACATCGATATCCACCCGCTAATGTTCCTTTTGGGCGTCAACCTCCTGATCCTGATCCTGGGCTGCGTCCTCGATGCGACGACGATCATCCTTGTGATCGTTCCGCTCTTCATCCCCGCCTGCAACGCGCTGGGGATCGATCTGGTCCATTTCGGGGTGCTGGTGGTGGTGAACTCGATGATCGGGCTCATCACCCCGCCCTACGGGATTCTGCTCTTTGTGATCAACGCGGTGACGGGCATTCCTCTCAGAGAGATCATCCGCGAGGTCTGGGCCTTCCTCGCGGTGCTGCTCGCGGCACTCCTGACGATGATCCTCTTTCCGGGGCTGGTCTTGTTCCTGCCCCGGCTCTTTGGCTACGGCGGATGAAGGCGGCGCTGATCGGGGCCGGGATCGCAGGCTCCCTCACGCCGGAAATGCACGAGGCCGAAGGGCGCGCCCTGGGGCTCGACTACCGCTACGACCGGATCGACACCGCCGCAGACCGGTGGCGGGATTGGAGCTTGGACGCGGTTCTCGATTGGGGGGAGGGAAAAGGCTATGCCGGGCTCAACATCACCTATCCGCACAAAAAGGCCGTCGTACCGCTTCTCGACCGCGTCCATGGGGCGGCGGCGGTGTTGGGCGCGGTCAATACGGTGGTGTTTGGGGCAACAGGCCGGGAGGGCTATACGACCGACCCTTCGGGCTTTACGGCGGCTCTGAGCAAACTGCCGTCCTTGGCGCCGGGGGCATCGGTGGTCCAGTTCGGCGCAGGCGGCGCGGGGCGGGCCACTGCATTGGCCCTCTTGGAGGCTGGGGCCCAAGTCACGCTCATCGATCCCGCCCCCGGCCAGGCCACCGGGGCCGCCGCACTCCTGAACGCGGTGCGGCCCGGATCAGCGCGCGCCAAGACCTCGCCCGATGACCTCGATTGGCGGGCGGTGGCCGGCGCCGTCAACGCCACGTCCATCGGCATGGCCGCACGCCCCGGAATGGCCTTCGACCCCGCCGATCTCCCCGAAAGCGCATGGGTGGTGGACATCGTCTATGTGCCGCTTCAGACCGAACTTGTCGTGCGGGCGAAGACGCTCGGGCGAACGGTGATCACCGGGCAGACAATGGCGGTGCGCCAGGCCGTGGGGGCATTTGAGCTCATTACCGGCCACCGTCCCGACCCCACCCGAATGGCGAGAAGTTTCGAGACCATCCTGTCGACGCGCCCATCGGCGGGCCGCTAGAACGCCGCCCTGAGCCGAGCCACCGCCTCGGCCAAAAGCACCAGATCGACGCCGACGGCGGTGAAGGCCGAGCCCCCGGCGATCCGCGCCTTCGCCACCGGCTCCTCGAGCGCCATCAGCCCGACCGGCACGCCAAGTGCGGCCCCGCGGGCGAAGACATGATCGATGGCGTCGGTGACCACGGGATGGCTCACCTCGCCGGGATGGCCGAGGCTGGCGGAAAGGTCGGTCGGCCCGACGAAGGCCCCGTCGACCCCATCGACGCCAACGATCTCGTCGAACGCCTCGACGCCGGCCTCCGATTCGATCTGGACGATGAGGCAAAGCTCGCGCTCGGCCTCCGCGAAGTAGTTCTCCACCCGCCCATACCGGGTCGCCCGGGTCATACCGGCCATGCCTCGGATGCCGCGGGGTCCGTAGCGCATCGCCGCGACCGCCGCCCGGGCCTCCTCGGCGGACTGGATGTAAGGAACGAGCAAGGATTGCGCCCCCATGTCGAGGAGGCGTTTGAAGAGCACCGGATCGTTCGCCGCCGGCCGCACCACCGCGGAGACCTCGGGGAAAGCGGCGAGCGTCTGAAGCGCGGGCAGTACCTCGACCGTCTCGATGGGCCCGTGTTCGCAGTCGATCAGCACCCAGTCGAACCCCGCCCCGCCGAGGAGCTCCGGCACCGTGTTGCCGCCAATCGAGTTCCAGATGCCGAGCTGGTGCCGGCCCTCTTTCAGCGCCGACTTGAACCGGTTTGTCGGACCCCGCATCGCACCCCCCTTTGTCTTCACCGGGCGGGGTTACCCCGAAACCCTTCCGACACCAAGCCCGCTCGACATCGCCGCTGCCCCGCCGCCATAAAGCCCCATGGCAGACGCGGACATCCTCGCCCTCGGCGAACCGCTGATCGAACTTCTGCGCCTCGACGACCCTGTCGACGGCCGCATCGTCTATGCCCAGGGCGTCGGTGGCGATACCTTGAACGCCATGGTCGCCGCAGCCCGGCAGGGGGCGCGGGCGGGCTACCTCACCGCCGTCGGGGACGATCCTTTCGGTGAGGCGATCACCGCATTCGCCGCCGAAGAGGGCATCGACACCGCCCATATCGCGGTTCGGACCGGCGACCCCACCGGCGTCTGTTTCATCCACCCCGACCCCCAGGAGCGCCGGTTTTTCTATGCACGGCGGGGCTCTGCGGCGAGCCATTACCGACCCGGGGACCTCCCCGAGGCGGCGATCGCCGGGGCCCGGGTGCTCCATATCAGTGCCATCACCCTCGCGATCAGCCCCGGAATGCGCGCCGCCGCCTTTGCCGCCGCCGAGACCGCCCGGGAAGGCGGGGGGCTTGTCGCGTTCGACCTCAACCTCCGCCTCGCGCTCTGGAGCCTCGACGAGGCCCGCGCCGCCATCGAGGCCTTCCTGCCGCTGGCCGACATCGTCCTGCCATCGGACGACGAGGCCGCGCTGCTGACGGGCCAGGACGACCCTGGCGCGATCCTCGACCATTTCGGCCGCCACGGGGCTGCCCATGTGGTCCTGAAACGTGGCGCCAAGGGGGTGGTGCTCGCCACGTCGACGGGCCGCCACGAGATCGCCGCCCCGAAGGTCGAACCCGTCGACAGCACCGGGGCGGGCGACAGCTTTGCGGGCGCATTCCTCGCCTACCTGATCGAAACCGGCGACTCGGGGCTTGCGGCCGCCCGCGCCGTTAGGGTCGCCGCCGGCACCGTCTGCGGGCTCGGGGCCACCGCGCCGATCCCGACCCGCGCCGAGGTTCTCAAGCCCGAGTGACCCACCGCGCGGGGACGGCTTGCGCGTGCCTTGGCGATCCGTATGCTGGCAGATGACAGCGGTCCCTGACATTTGTCATGAGAGACGCCCAGACACCCCCGGAGACCGGCATGGAAAACGCCAAGACCACCGCCGAGATCGCCGACGGCATCCGTCGCCGCGTCTTCGTCCACGCAATGCGGAACAATGGCGGGTATCTCAGCCAGGCCTGTTCGGCGGCCGAGCAACTGGCCTTCCTCTACAACGAAGCCCTCACCCTCGGCGCCCCCACCCTGCCCCCTGTCCCGCGCCCCTTCGCTGGCGTGCCCTCGGCCGACAACCCCGACTACGTCACCGGGGCCGGCTACAACGGCCCCGCCGCCCCCGAATTCGACCGGCTCTTCATCGCGCCGGCCCATTACGCGCTCGTCGCCTATGCCGCGCTCATCGAGACCGGCCGGATGGACGAGGCGGGGCTTGAGATGTTCAACCGCGACGGCTCCTCGGTGGAGATGATCGGCGCCGAGCACTCCCCCGGCATGGAGGTCCATAACGGCACCCTCGGGATCGGGCTTTCCACCGCCGCAGGCCTCGCCTTCGGGCGCAAGCGCCGGGGAGAGGCGGGCGAGGTCTGCGTTTTCATGTCCGACGGCGAGGTCCAGGAGGGCCAGACCTGGGAGGCGGTGCAGGCCGCCGCCCACCACCGCATCGACAACCTCTGGGCGCTGATGGACGTCAACGACCAGCAATGCGACGGGGCGATGGGCGACGTGATGGAGGTGCGCGACCTGGTGGCGAAGTTCCGAAGTTTCGGCGCGGTCTGCGTGGAGGTCGATGCCCATGATCTCGACGCCCTGCGCGCGGCCAAGGCGACGCCGCACGAGGGCGCGCCGCTTGTCGTTCTTGCGCGGTCTTCGCCGACGAAGGGCATGGCGTTTCTCCAGCGCCGCTTCCCGCGCCTTCACTATGTGCGGTTCAAATCGACCGAAGAACGCGCCGAGATGAATACAGCCATCGCCGAAGAACTCGGGGTTCCCCCGGTCGACCTCGAAGCGGAGGCCCACTGACATGGTCGAAATGGTCAACCGCCCCTATGCGGCCGCCTTCGAGAAACACGCACTCGCGAATGCGGACGTGCTCTGCCTTTCGGCCGACCTCACCTCGTCCTGCGAGATCGACGGGTTCCGCGACCGCCACCCCGACCGCTTCGTCTCCCTCGGCATGGCCGAACAGAACATGATGAGCTTTGCCGGCGGGCTCGGGCTCGCGGGCTACCGCCCGTTCCTCCACTCCTTCGGCGTCTTTCTCTACCGACGCCCCTATGACCAGCTCATCGCCTCGGTCGCCTACCCCCGCCGCAAGGTGCGGCTGATGGGGTTTCTGCCGGGCATCACCACACCGGGCGGCATGACCCACCAGGCCATCGAAGACATCGCGGTGATGCGCTCGATCCCCAACATGACGGTCTTGGAAACCGGCGATGCCACCGAGGTCGAAAGCATCTGCGCGGCTGCCGACAGTATCGACGGGCCGGTCTACTGCCGGGTTCTGCGCGGCGGGGTCCCCCGGCTCTTCGACACGCCCATAGAGGTTGGCCGGATGCGGGAACTGGCCCTTGGGAAGGACGTTCTGGTGGTCACTTCCGGCATCGCCACCGAGGAGGCGCTGCGCTGCCGGGCCGCTCTTGAGGGGGCGGGCGTGTCCCTCCGGCATCTTCATATCCACACGATCAAGCCGTTCGACCGGGCGGCGTTTCTCGACCATGTCTCGGCGGTGTCGAAAGGGGTCGTGGTGCTCGAAAACCACGTGATCGATGGCGGCGTGGGCTCGCTCATCGCTGAGATGATGGCCGAGGCCGGATCGGGCAAGCGCCTCGTCCGCCTGGGGCTTCGCGACACCTTCGCCCACGGCGGGTCGCGGCCTTACCTCATGAAGCATTACGGGCTCGACGCCACGGCGCTTCTGGCCGGCATCGAGGAGCTTCTGGGCGAAAAGACCGGCATCGCCGAGGACGACCTTGCCGCCGCCCGGGTCGAGGCGGTGCATTCGGGCGTGAAGGCCGAGGCGCTCTGAATGGCGAGCGATGACCGGGTCCGCGTCACCTACCGGATTGCGGCGGCCGACGTAGGGGAAGCGCGCGCGCGCGCCCTTGGGATCGCCCTTGAACAAACGGTGGAAGTCCCGGGCGACGTGGTACCCGAGGGGTACATTCGGGACGAAATCGTCGGCCGGGTGGAGACCCTTGCCCCCGCTGGGCCCGGTGCGTTCGAGACGGCGATCTCCTACTCCCCCGACAGCGTGGGCCACGAGGTTCTGCAATTCATCAACGTCGTCTTCGGCAATTCCTCGCTTCAGGCGGGGATCAAGGTGGTGGCGGTCGAGCCCGGCCCCGAGATCGCCCGCCGGCTCCCCGGCCCCCGCTTCGGCGTGGCGGGCCTGCGCGCGCGCGCAGGTCGTCCCGAGGGCGGGCTCATCGCACCGGTGATCAAGCCCCAGGGCTCATCTGCGACGGAACTTGCCGCCATCGCCGGGCGCTCCGTTGCAGGCGGGGCGGACATCATCAAGGAAGACCACGGGCTCGCCAACCAGCCCATGGCGCCTTTCGAGGCGCGGGTGGCCGCCGTCGCCGACGCGGTCGGTGAGGCCAATGCCAAACATGGCGCGCTGGCGCTCTACATTGCCAATGTCACCGGCGCCGGCGGCGACCCCATTGCCCAGGCCCACCGCGCAAAGGAGCTTGGCGCCTCGGGCGTGCTTTTGATGCCGGGGCTTTTGGGCTTCGGGCCCGTCGCGGCGCTGGCCGGCGACCCGGGTTTCGACCTGCCGATCATGACCCACCCCGCCTTCACCGGCGGCTTTGTCCAGTCCCCCGAGGCCGGCATCGCCCATGGGGTGCTCTACGGCACGCTGCAACGGATCGCCGGGGCGGACATCTCCGTCTTTCCCAATGTCGGCGGACGGTTCGGTTTTTCCGCCGAGGAGTGCCAAGCCATTGCCGAGGCTTGCCGCGATCCGGACGGGTTCGGCCCCCCGATCCTGCCCTCGCCGGGGGGCGGGATGAGCGTCGAGCGGGCCCCCGACATGGCGGCGATGTACGGGCCGGACGTCGTCTATCTCCTAGGCGGCAGTCTCCTGCGGCACCGTGAGAAGATCGGCGAGGCGGTGCGTGCGATGCGGGAGGCATTGGAGGCGGCGGGGGGTGGCCGATAAAGGCATCAACGGGGCGCGTTCGGTCGCTTCTGGCCTTGAGCGGGCGTTTGGGTCTTGCTCCGGTAGCCCTTGGCGAAACACGCCCCGGACTTGATCCGGGGCCTCGATCCACCGGAGTGCCAAGACTATCGAGGTCCCGGGTCAAGCCCGGGACGCGGGTTACTTGGGGTCGGGGCGCGCAGAATGAACGACCGCTCCAGGCCAAACAGTCCAACCCCCGCGACGCCCAGCCGCTAGAACACAACCCCCATCCGCAGGATGAAGCACCCGTAGGGCCGGCTCTCAGAACAGGCGACGACCGCGAATGCGCCCTCTGCATGGGCATAGAAAGCCTGCCGCTCGATGCTCCCGCGACGGGCTCCTTCGGGCCCGACTTTTTCGAGCACTTCGAACACCTCGCGGTGCACGTCGTCGACCCGGTCGGGCGCCCCGTCGACCTCCATGCGCAGGGCACCGTAGTCGTGGAAATCATCGATCGGCATCAACTCGGTGATGAGCGCCACGACCTCCGGCGCGGTGAACCCGGGCATCCGGATCACCTCTTTCCGCACGCACGTGGATGCCGTCGTGGCGGCGGGGTAGTTGCGGTCGGCGATGATGATCTCGTCGCCATGCCCGAGACGAATGAGACAATCCATCAGCTCCGGCGTAATCCGCGAATCGATGGTTTTCAGCATGGGATACCCCCGGAATTGGCGACCGGGGCCGCGGGAGAGGAGCGACGGCCCCGGTCTTTGGTGGATGCCGTTAACGTGGTGGCAATGGCATCCAATCCGTCATCGCGACATCGGCATGGGCAAACTGCGGCATCTTCGCCGAGAGGTCTTCCATGTTGGTAATGTCGTTCTCGTTGAGGAAATCCTGGGTGATGAGCGTCGGCGGGACGATCACCTGTGCGCCCGGGTCGCCGCCGGCGAGCATGATCGCAAGGGCGCGCACCGAGACCTCGCCAACCACCGCCGGGTTCGTCGCCACCGTGGCCTTCCAGGCGCTGTCTGGCTCGCGCATGGCAGCGATGTCGGCGGTGGAGACATCCGCCGAATAGATCGAGACGTCCTGATTGAGCCCCGCCTCGTCGACGGCGATCTTCACGCCTTTTGCAAACTCGTTATAGGGCGCGAAGAAGACGCTGATCGTCTGGTTCGCTTGCAGGACCGAGCGCGCCTGGTTGGCGTTGGAATTGGCGATCGGGTTGTCGAGGGTGCCCATCTGGGCGACTTCGCGAATGCCGGGGTTGGCTGCCTTGATCTCCTCCCAGGCGGCGTGGCGCCGGTCGAGGGGTGCGATGCCCGGGACGTAGACGTAGCCGGCATCCCAGCTGTCGCCGTTGTCCTCGATGGCCTGTTCGAGGGCGAGCTTGCCGAGGAGAAAGTCGGATTGTTCGATCTGGGGGATCGCCTCGTTCTCGACGTTCACATCGAAGGCGACGACCTTGATCCCGGCATCCACCGCCCGCTGGGCGGCCTCGCGCATGGATTCCGTCAGCCCGTGCTGGATGACGATCCCGTCGACCCCGAGCGCGATGGCTTGATCGACCATATCGGCCTGAAGCGCTGCGTCCTGACGGCTGTCGAAGACCCTGAGATCCACCCCGAGGGCTTCGGCCTGGCGCTCGACGCCGGAGAGATAGGCCTGGAAGAAATCTCCCGTGGAGAGATAGCGCACGAGTGCGATGCGCACCTCTGACGGGTTGTCGAAAGGCGCCGGCATGTCCTGGGCGGCGGCGCCCGTCCCCGTTCCGGCCAGTGCGAGCCCGGCCACCATGGCCAGCGCCGTTCTGCGTGTTGTGTTCATGGTTCTTCCTCCCTTTTTGTCGTTACCCGTCGCCCCCGGCCCGCCGGGCCGACAAAGCGAAGGTGAAGACGAGGGCGACGACGAGCACCGCCCCCTTGATGAAATCCTGGGTGTAGTAAGGCGCGTTCATCATCGTCAGCCCTTGCAGCAGGATGCCGACGAAGAGCGCGCCCATGGCGGTGCCGAAGGCGTTGGGCTTCGCCGCCCCGAGTACGGCGAACCCAATGAGCGCGGCGGCGACCGCGTCGAGGAGAAGGTTCGTCCCCGAGGCGATGTCGCCGCGCCCGAGCCGGGCCGCGAGAAGCATACCGCCGACCGAGGCGAGCACCCCCGAGATCACGTAAGCCAGCACCTTGTAGCCGTTGACGTTGGTCCCCGTCAGCGCGGCGGCGCGTTCGTTCGAGCCCACCGCATACATCAGTCGCCCGTGGCGGGTGAGTTCGAGAAAGCACCAGACGAGAATGCCGATGACGATGAGGAACACCACCGAGATCGGCACCAGGTTGTCGAGGACGACGTCGAACCGGTGCCGCCCCATGGCGAGGAAAAACGGGGAGAACACCCCGTTCGCCGTCTCGCCGGAGGGCATCGTCATCCCCGTCGAGATCGACCGGCCCTCGGTGGGGATGCGTTGAAGACCCACGAGAAGAAACATCATGCCGAGTGTGGCCAGAAGGTCGGGCACTTTGAATTTCACGATGAGAAGACCGTTCACCACCCCGATGAGCGCGCCCATCAGGAGGCAGGCGACAATTGCCGCGCCGGCGCCCATCTCAAGGACGACCATTACATAGGCCGACAGCATCATCGCCGAGGTCGCCACCGAGCCGATAGAGAGGTCGAACCCGCCGACGACGAGGGTGCAGGTGACCCCGAGGGCGAGGATGCCGGTGATCGCCACCGACTGGAAGATGAACACCGCCGAACGCGGCCCCGAAAACCCCTCGGCGAAAACCGAGAAAAAGAGAACGAGGCCCAGAAGGAGAGCCAGAAACCCGTAGCGGATCGCCAGATCGAGAAGCCCGCTCCGGGGCTGGCCCGTGGCCACCGGCGCCACCGCCGGGCGGTCGGCCTCGGCGCTCATGCGGCCCGGGCCCCGGGGCCGGTCACCGCCGCAAGCACCGCGCCGACATCGATATCCGAATTGCGGAACTCCGCCGTCACCGAATGGTCGTGCATCACCAATATCCGGTCGGCGATCTCGAAGGCTTCGTCGAGTTCAGCCACACAGACAAGCGTCGCCCGGCCCCGCGCGGTGCCCCGCACCTTCGCGCCGATATCGCGCCGCGAGCGGATATCGACACCCTGGAACGGCTCGTCGAGCACCAAAAGCCGGCAGGACCGCGAGAGCCAGCGGGCGAGCATCACCTTTTGCTGGTTGCCCCCTGAAAGCGTGAGGATGCCGTCGCGGTCGGACCGGCAGACGATGTCGAGCGCGCCGATGAGGTCCTGGGCGCTGGCGCGTTCGCGGCTCCGCGAGATGAACGACAGGGCCGAGAACGCCCCCAGAAACGGCACCGACATGTTCCGCGCGATGTCGAAATCGGCCACCACCGCGTTGCTCGCCCGGTCCTTGGCGGACATGAACACACCCCCCCGGATCGCCGCCGCCGGGCCTTCGGGCGCGAACGGCGTACCGTCGATCCGCATCTCCCCCGCCGCCGGCCGATGCAGCCCGAAGAAGGTGCGGGCAAGGGCGGTCTTGCCGCTACCAAGAAGCCCCGTGACCGCGACGACCTCGTTGGACCGCAACGTCAGATCGAAGGGGGCGGCACCCGGGCGCAGGGCGATCCGCGCCATCTCGGCGATGGGCCGCCCGGGGGCGACCGGGGTCAGATCGGCCTCGGTCAGACCGTGGCCGAGCATCGCCGTCACCGCGCCTTCGTAATCGAGCGGTGCGCCCTCGAACACACCCGAGATCTCCCCGTCGCGCATCGAAACGATCCGGTCCGCGATCCGTCGGATGTCCGACATCCGGTGCGAGATGTAGAGGACGCCGACGCCCTGCGCCTTCAGCCGCTCGATGAGGCCGAAGAGACGCTCGGCTTCCGCCGCCGAGAGCGACGAGGTGGGCTCGTCGAGAATGAGAAGCCGGGGCGCGTGGGCCATCGCCCGGGCGATGGCGATGAGCTGGCGGTCGGCGACGCCGAGTTCCGAGACCGGGCGGCGCACATCGACGTCGATCCCCATCGCCGCGGCCACTTCGCGGGCGGCGCGCTGGAGCCCCTTGCGTTTGAGAAAGAACCCGTAATCGGTCTCCGCCAGCCGGTCGATCATCAGGTTGGAGGCGACGTCGAGATCGGGGATCACCCCGTCGTTGATCGACTGATGCACGGTCACGATGCCAGCCCGGATCGCCTCGGCCGGGCCCGCCGGCGCGAAGTCCTGCTCACCGAACTCGATCCGCCCGCCGTCGCGGCTGTAGACGCCGGAGAGGATCTTCACCAGCGTCGACTTCCCCGCCCCGTTCGCCCCCATCAGCGCGGTCACCTGACCGGCCGGAAGATCGAGGCTCAGACCGCGCAGAACGAGGGTGTCGCCGAACGCTTTGGTCAAGCCTCTGATGCGGCAAAAGCTGCGGTCCATGACGCCTCCCGAAGCAAAGCAAAGCAAGCGCCCTGACAAAAGTCAACATAGATTGACAAATGCCGGGGCGGCCTCCTACGCTCGCTCGGAAGGTGTCTTGGGGAGGGCCTCCACCTCCCCGGGCGCCCTGACGGTGGAGACCTGCGTGAGCCGATACGAGCCCCTGACGCCCGACACCCTGCCCGCCCGTCTGGGCGATCTGGCCTCCGTCGCCGATGCCGTGGGCGGAGCGCCGGAGACATGGCGGGTCGAGGAGGTCGGCGACGGCAACCTCAACCTCGTCTTCATCGTCGAAGGCAGCGCGGGCTCGGTCGTCGTGAAACAGGCCCTGCCCTACGTCCGGCTCGTGGGCGACAGCTGGCCCCTGCCGCTGAAGCGCGCCTATTTCGAGTACAACGCGCTGATCCGTCAGGAGAACGTCGCCCCGGGCATCGTTCCGGGTGTCAAGCATTTCGACGAGGACCAGGCGCTCATCGTCATGGAACATCTCGTCCCCCACATCATCCTGCGCGGCCAGACGATGGCCGGCCGCGAGGTGGCGGGACTCGGCCAGATCATGGGCCGGTTCTGCGCCGAAACCGCCTTCCGCTGTTCGGATCTTGCAATGGAGGCCGGGGCGAAGAAGGGCGATGTCGCGCTGTTCTCAGGGAATGTCGAGTTATGCGAGATCACCGAGAACCTCGTTTTCACCGACCCCTATTTCGACGCGGAGATGAACCGCCACACCGCCCCTCAGCTCGACGGGGTGGTCGCCGAACTGAGGGCCGACACCGCACTCAAGATCGAAGCCCAGCACATGAAGCGGGCCTTCACCGCGCGGGCCGAAACCCTCTGCCACGGCGACCTCCACGCGGGCTCGATCATGGTCACCGACACGGCGGTCCGCGTGATCGACCCCGAATTCGCCTTCTACGGCCCGCTGAGCTTCGACATTGGGATGCTCATGGGCAATTACCTCATGGCCTATCACGCAATGTCGGCCCATCTTCGGGACCGGACGGACTGCGCCGCTTATCAGACCTGGCTCCTCGGCGTCACCCGCGAGACATGGGAGAGCTTTGCCGGCCGGTTCCGACAGCTCTGGCAAACCGAACGCAAGGGCATCCTCTACCCCAGCGCGCTTTACGAGGACCAGGGCCACGGCGACGCCGCCGAGCGCGCCTGCGACGAGCTTCTCGCGGAGATCTTTTCGGACCTTCTGGGCTTTGCCGGCATCGAAATGCATCGCCGCATCCTCGGGCTCGCCCATGTCGCGGAGTTCGACAGCATCGAAGACCCCGACATCCGCGCGCCGCTCGAGGAACGCAGCCTCCGGCTCGGCCGCGACCTCGTTCTGGGGCGGCGGGACATCACCGACATCGAAACGGTGCTCGACATGGCGCGGGCACGGGAAACGGGAGAAGGCCAATGAAGGTTGGAGACGTTCACTACCGTTCGATCTGGCGGGACGCGGCCACGGGCGAGGTCCGCATCATCGATCAACGCTGGCTGCCCCACGACTTCCCCATCGCCACGCTTGAAAGCCTCGACGACTTCGCCACCGCGATCCGCGACATGTGGGTGCGCGGCGCGCCGCTGATCGGGGCGACGGCGGCCTACGGCGTGGCCCGGCAGATGGAGCGCGACCCCTCGGACGCTGCGCTTGCGGAAGCCTACGAGGTGCTCCACGCGACCCGACCCACCGCGATCAACCTCCGCTGGGCGCTCGACGAGATGCGCAACGTCCTGTCGCGTCTGCCTGAGGCGGACCGCGCCGAAGCCGCCTTCGCCAAGGCCGCCGCCATTTGCGACGACGACGTCGAAACGAACCGGATGATCGGTGTCCACGGTCTCGACATCATCCGCGAGATCGCCGCGAAGAAGAAACCCGGCGAGCGCGTGAACCTTCTGACCCATTGCAACGCCGGCTGGCTGGCCACGGTGGACTGGGGCACGGCCACCTCGCCGATGTACCAGGCGATGGAGGCAGGCATCGACATCCACGTCTGGGTCGACGAAACCCGGCCCCGCAACCAGGGCGCCCAGCTCACATCCTGGGAGATGGCCGGTGCCGGCATACCTCACCACCTCATCGTCGACAACGCGGGCGGGCATCTGATGCAGCGGGGCGAGGTCGACATGGTGATCGTCGGCACCGACCGCACGACCGCGACGGGGGACGTCTGCAACAAGATCGGCACCTATCTCAAAGCGCTCGCGGCACGCGACAACGGTGTGCCCTTCTACGTCGCCCTGCCGTCGTCGACCATCGACTGGACGGTGTCGGACGGCCTCGCCGAAATCCCCATCGAAGAGCGCGACGGCCGCGAGGTCACCCATGTCTACGGCCGCGACGAGGACGGCACGGCGCGCTTCGTGCAAATCTCGCCCGATGCCACGCCGGGCGGCAACCCCGCCTTCGATGTCACTCCGGCGCGGCTGGTGACCGGGCTGATCACCGAACGCGGGGTGGCGACGCCGAGCCGAGAGGGGCTCCTCGATCTCTTCCCGGAGCGGCGCTCGACGGCGTGAAGATGGGGAGTGCAGGGCAACTGAGTGACCCGGCTGGCGCGACATCCGACATCGCAAAACAACGCCGCCGAGGGCTACAGGTAAGCTGCTAGCGGGTGTCGGAATTTCGCATCAGAAGCAAGAAGCCCAAGAGACCCAAAGCAAATAGCAGAGACGGGAGGGTCGCGACACCCAGACCCTCGACCGAAAGGCCTTGCTTGTAGATGGCGGTGTTTCGGATGTCCAGGAACACGACCGGCAAGATGAAGACGACAACGGTCCAGCTCAGCCAGAGCGACCACCTGGGCAAACGCGCCCTTCGCCACCAAAACGCTGCCAACAGAAAGACGAAGCTCAGAGGCACGAAGCTGAGCACCAGGATGAAAGCGCCGGTCAGCAGTTCCGATGGCGTGGCGTCCGCAAGGCTGGCATTTCCGTAGAGGCCACCCGAGCTTGCGATGAACGCAAAAACTGCCCCGATCAACAAAAGAAAGGCGCCCGCAATTCCCGAAAGCGACAACGAGAGGGTGGCCAGCACCATTCTAAGCCGCATCGGGCGGGGTCCTTGTCTGGGCACCGGAAGGAACGACGATTGTTCAAGAACTGGAGCAACAGTGATGTGACCTGTCAACTCCGCCGTCACGTCGACGTCCGCGCCGCGCTCAAGGACGCAGTCAGCGCAGCGGCACCCATCGGGCATTTTTGGTGTCGTAACCTTTTTCGGCTACCGCCGTTCACGGTCGTCCGATGAAAGCCAGGAAACATGCCGGCAAAACACCCGCCCTATCCCTTTGTCGAACCGGAGGCAGCGCGTTTGACGCCCCTGGAGATAGAAGCTGTGGCCGACCGGAATGCGGCTGACTGGGGCTTCCGAGAGGGGAAGTCCTTGGACGAGGTCTGCAAGAACGCCGGCGTCGACATCGAATACTCCCATCACCCCAACGAGATATTGCTGGAGGCGCCGCTCGACGGCCCGCCTGTGGTCTGGCTGCCGCGGAGGGCGCGAAAACGCGACGATCGCGTCACGATTGCGAAAGCCCTTGGCCACTGGTCATTACAGGTCGAACCGGCACGCAAGGCAAACCCGGGCTGCGGCATCCAGGCCCTCTACGAGCCCGGCACGGACGACGCGTCGGTCGAAGCGATGGCCTACGGCATGGCGTTTCTGATGCCGAAAGGGGACTTTGTGGATGCGTGGTACGAAGGGCGGTCCCAGGCGGCGTCCGACCGCTTCGATGTGCCGACAAAGATCGCCTACCTGAGGGCCGAGGCACTTGAACTTCGCTTAACCACTTGAAAAGCTTTGCTCTGGCTGCGATTGGCGGCTCGGAGGTGAACCTTCGCGGCCGCGCCGGAACGGCCCGTCCCCCGCCCTGCCCGTGGGCGTGACGCTGAAACAGAGTGGTCCCGAACGCACGGATCGCCCATTCCGTCGCGATTGGGGGGCGACTTCGCCGCCTTGGCGCTCGACGCGGGTCGAGGTCGGTTGGTGTCCGCCGGGCTCCCCACCCGCCCGGGGGCCGCCATGGGGAGCGGTCCTTGATCGAAGCGCAAAACCAGACCCCGTCTTGGGGGCGGCGGCGCGTCGGCGCGACGCTGTCGCCCTCGGCGAACCAAACCGCTACCCCGGTCACTCCACCCTCACCCGCCCCCCGCCAGCATCGCCTCCGCCTGGGCCTGGCCCGTCACCAGGTGGGTCACATACCCCCCCCGGATCGCCGCCAGCGCCGCCGTTGCGCGCTCGGGCTCGGCCGAGACCAGGATACCGGCCTCGCGTTGGCGCATCCGGTCGAGGTCGACCGCCATCATCCGGGCATCGAGCGGGCCTTCGATATGGGCGCCGGCGCGGTCGATGAACCGCCCGCAGAGCACGCCGACCGCCCCTTGCCCCAGATACCACGCAAGCTCCTGCCGGGTGGCCACACCCGAGGAGACCACATGGCTGTCCTCGGTACAGGACCCCACGGCAAAGAGCGTCTTGTTGAAGGTATTCATCGCCTCGAACTGCGCCGCGATCAGCGCCTCGTCCCGGAGCGTCCGGGCAATCCGCGCCTCCGACAGGATCGCAGGCACATGGAGGTTCACGCAGGCCGCCCCGAGCTTGCGGGCGACGTTCGACGAACAGACATCGGCCGAGAAACCGTATGGGGTGGCCATGGAGCCGACGAGCTGGAGCACCGTGAGGTCGTCGATGCGCCGGGCTTCGAGGCGCTCGGCCAGATCGTAGATCGTCTTGCCCCAAGCGACGCCAAGCCGGTCGCCGGGGGCGAGGAGGCTCGGCAGCCAGTCCGCAGCCCCCCGGACAACGCGGGCGGCGATCTCGTGACGCGCGTCCTGTCGTTCGGGCAGCACATAGGCCGCCACGAGCCCGAAGGTCTCCCGCAGCGCCATCGCCAGCCGGTGGCCGGTAAAAGCCTCATGGGCGAGCCGCACCTGCACATAACCGCGGTCGCGGGCAAGCTGGAGGTAGTTCACCACCGTCGCGCGGGACACATCGAGGGCTGTGGCGATCTCGTTTTGGTTGAGCCCGTCCTCGTAATAGAGCCAGGCGGTTTCGACGACGATATCGTCGCCCGAGACCTGCGACGGTGTCCGCTGCGTTCCTGTTGCCGGCATCGACCCCCCTTGAGGCATGCTTCGACATCTGACAATCTGCCGTGACTTTTGTCAAACCGAGGCGGCGGGCGCGTGCGTGAGAACCGGTGGAACGAGGCGGAGGCGCGCAGCTTCGAAGAGGCCGCCGGCGGGGCGGAGGCCGACCGGCTTCTGGCCCTCAGAGTCTATTCCTCGCGGCTCATCGGCGCCGACCCCGACCTCGTCATGCATGGCGGCGGCAACACCTCGGTGAAGGTCCGCCGGCCCGATCTCTTCGGGGTCGAGCGCGGCATCCTCCACGTCAAAGGCTCGGGCTGGGACCTCGACACGCTCGAAGCCCCGGGCCTGCCCGGCGTGCGGATGGACGCGCTGATGGGGCTGCGTGCCCTTGCGGCCCTGTCGGACGAGGAGATGGTGAACGCCCAACGGGCAAACCTCATCGACACCGCCGCGCCGAACCCCTCGGTCGAAACGCTTCTTCACGCCTATCTGCCCCACGTCTACGTCGATCACACCCATGCGACGGCCTTTCTGGTGCTCGCGAACCTCCCCGACGCAGCTCAAATCATCGCCGAGCTCTTCAACGGCCGTGTCGCGGTCGTCCCCTACATCATGCCGGGCTTTGCGCTCGCCAAGGCCGCCGCCGATGCCTTCGACGCCCAGCCCGATTGCGAGGGGATGGTGCTTCGGAACCACGGCCATTTCACCTTCGGCGCCACGGCAAAGGAGAGCTATGACCGGGTCATCGACCAGACGAACCGGGTGGAAGCCTTCCTCGCCGAACGAACTGGCCGACCGGCCCGCGCCACAACCGTCGCAAGGGTGCGCGCGCCGCTCGATGCCGCCCGCGCCGAGGCAGTGCTGCCGGTCATGCGCGGCGCGGCCGCCCGCGTGCGCGGGCGCCACCACGGCGGAGCGGCGAAACCGCTCGTGGCCGACCTCCGCGCGGGCCCCGAGATCGCCGCCTTCCTCGGCGAGGCCGATCTCGACGCCCTCGCCCTTCGCGGCCCCGGCTCGCCCGACCATGTGATCCGCACCAAGGGCCGGGCGCTGGTGCTCAGGAAAGGCGACGATGTCGAGGAGAAGGTCAATGCCTTCGCAGAGGCTTACGGCGCCTATTTCCACGCCCAGAACGCCCGTGTCGGGGGGATCAAGACCGCGCTCGAACCCCATCCCTGCCTCGCCTGGATCGAAGATGTGGGCCTTGTTGGCCTCGGCAAGACGGCCTCGGCCGCCGCCGCCGCCGCCGATATCGGGGAACAGACCGCCGAGGTCATGACCCTTGGCGAGGCGGCCGGCGGATTCCGGCCCATCGGGACGGACGATGTTTTCGACATGGAGTACTGGTCCCTCGAACAGGCCAAGCTCGCCAGGGGCCGCGACAAGCCCTTCACCGGCCAGATCGTTGCCGTCACCGGAGGCGCGGGTGCGATCGGTCGCGCCATCGCGGCAGCCTTTGCCGCCGAGGGGGCGGCCGTGGCGCTCGTCGACCGCGACGCCGACGCCCTCGCCGACGCCGCCGCCGCGCTCCCCGGAAGCCATCCCGTCGCCGCCGATCTCGCAGAGCCCGACGCGGCGCGCGTCGCCCTCGGCGATGTGACCCGCCGCTTCGGCGGCCTCGACATCCTCGTCTCGAACGCGGGCTACGCGCCGCAGGGCAACATCCTGACCATGGAAGAGGCCGCAATCCGCGCCTCCTTCGAGGTCAATTTCTTTGCCCATCTCGCCATGGCCCGGGCCGCCCATCGGATCATGGAAGCCCAGGGGACGGCAGGGCAGATGCTCTTTAACGTCTCGAAACAGGCGGTGAACCCGGGCCGCGGTTTCGGCGCGTACGGGCTTCCGAAGGCGGCAACGATGTTCCTCGTCCGCCAGCTTGCCCTCGAACTCGGAGAGGCGGGCATCCGGGTGAACGGCGTCAACGCCGACCGCATCCGCTCGGGGCTACTGACCGACGACTTCATCGAGGACCGCGCCAGCGCGCGCGGGCTGAGCCGGGAGGATTACATGGCCGGGAACCTTCTGAAATCCGAGGTCGGGGCCGCCCATGTGGCCGACGCCTTCGTCGCCCTCGCCCGGGCCGACCGCACGACCGCCCATGTGATGACCGTCGACGGCGGCAATATCGAGGCGGCGCTGAGATGAGCGGCGACCACGCCGAACGGCTCGACTTCGCGCTCGACCTCGCCCGCAAGGCCGGGGCCTTCGCCCATGAGATGTTCGGCGCGCTCGACACGCTCGAAGTCGAGAGCAAGGGCCACCAGGACCGGGTGACCGAGGCCGACCGCGCCACGGAAACCCTGATCCGCAAGGCCATCGAGGTGCGCTGGCCCGACGACGGGATCGTCGGCGAGGAACACGCGCGGGTCCATGGCACGAGCGGCTTTGACTGGGTCATCGACCCGATCGACGGAACGGCGAATTTCGTCGCCGGCATCCCTCATTGGTGCTGCGTCATCGCCTGCGCCGAGGGCGGCCTGCCGGTTGTGGGGGTGATCTATGATCCCTGCACGGGCGAGCTTTTCCAGGCGGCCAAAGGTGCGGGCGCCTTCGTGAACGGGATGCCTATGCGGGCGTCCGCCGCGACGGCCCTTAGCGAAGGGTCGATCTCGGCCGGCGTGTCGGGCCGGTCGGACATGGCAGCCGCCACCGCCCTTGTCGGCGAAATCCTCGGGCGCGGCGGCATGTTCTACCGCGCCGCCTCGGGCGCGCTGGAACTCGCCTATGTCGCCTCGGGCCGGCTTCTGGGCTATGTCGAGGACCGGATGAATTCCTGGGACTGCTTTGCCGCCCTTTTAATGCTCGAAGAGGCTGGCGGACGGCATCAGAAGATCGGCCCCCAAGCCCTCGACCACGGCACACCCATCGTTGCGGCAGGGGCCGGGGTCTATGACGAACTCACGGTCATTGCCGCGCGCGTTTACGGCGCAAAGCCACCCCGGCCGTTCTAACCCGCCCCCCCCGTCCCGTCCGGACGGGTCAGATCAAGGGGATCGGGTTTTGGCTTTAGGGGGACGTTCCCGCTACGAGCCCCCGAATTGAAGACCGTCCCGTCCCGGGCTTGACCCGGGACCTCGACAGGCTTCCCACTGCGGTGGATCGAGGCCCCGGATCAAGTCCGGGGCGCGGGTCGTCAAGGGCTGCCGGACCAAGACTCAAACTGTCACTCAAGGCCAAGACCGACCGCCCTCCCTACTCGTTCCAGGGAAGATCGACATCCCGGCCAGCCGAGCCTCAGATCAGCCCGTACTGCCGCGCCTTGTTGCGCAGAAACGGAAGGCCCTCACCCATCACTTCCTCCGCTCCTGACGCCACCGGCCGCCAGACCGAGAGCCCGTAGGCGATCTCGGGGGGCATGTCGATGAAGCTCTCCATCGCCAGCCCGCCTTTGAAACCCACCGCCTTCAGCGTGGCGAAGATCTCGTCCCACTGCACCGTCCCGGCGCCCGGCGTGCCCCGGTCGGATTCCGACAGATGGATGTAGCGCAGGTGCTCGCGGGCATCGAGAATGCCCTGAGCGATGCCCTTTTCCTCGATGTTCATGTGATAGGTATCGAGATGGAGAAAGACGTTCTCCGCGCCGATCTTCTCCACCATCGCCACGCCCTGCCAGCCGGTATTGATGAGATGGGTCTCGTAGCGGTTGACCGGCTCGATCCCCAGAAGGAGCCCGAGCGACTTCGCGTGGGCCGCCGCCTCGGTGAGGGCGCGGGCCACGTTGTCGAGTTCGGCCTCGGTCGGCGGCACCCCCGTCCGCTCCCCGATCCCGCCATAGACCACGCCGGAAAGCGCCTCGGACCCGATGACGGCCGCCTTATCGAGAGCGAGTTTCAGAAACTCCGCCGCCCCGTCGGGGTTCCGCGAGGCCCAGACGGCCTCGGGCAGCCCCAGCGAACAGACCGAGCGCATCCCCGCCGCTTCGAGGGTCTTGCGGCTATGTGCGGCATCCACCGCGTCGGGCCGCAGAAGCGCGATTTCGAGAAAGTCCATCCCGTAAGACACGGCTTTCGCCACCGCCCGTTCGCAGCCCTCCCGGTCCCAGGACATCGTCCACATGCTGGTATGTACTCCGAAGCCCTCCATCGGCCCCCCTCCTTTCAGATCCGTTCGATGACCGCGCGGGCCAGCGTCTCGTCGATGAGGAGCCGGTCGACGAACCCCGCCCGCAACACCGCGAGCGTGGCCGCCGCCTTCGTCGCCCCGCCGGCGGTCACGACGACGTCCATCTCCGCCATTTCGCTCGGCTTCACGCAGGGCGTGCAGCGATTGAGCGGCGTGTCGGCCACCGCCCCGTCCTCGGTAAAGAACACTCCGCAGCAATCGCCGACGACATTGTTGTGCCTGAGGTCGGCGATCTGCTCGGCGCTGAAAATCCCGCTTTCGAACAGGATCGCCCCGTCGCGGCATTCGCCGACGCTCATCAGCGCGTGGCTGGCGTTGCGGGCGACCGTGAGCGTCTCCTTCACGAGGCGCTGATCGAGGATCGCTGCGCAGGCCGCCTCGCTGTCGGCGATGAACGGGGCCGGGAGAAGCATCGCCCGGCCCCCGGTCTGAGCGGCGAGCCGCACGCAGACGACCCCGGGCGCGGTCCGCGATGCATGGGTGACAGACCCCATGAGCGACACGAAGGTGAGGTTGCGGTTGATCAGCCCCGAGAGGTTGTCGGCCATTGCCGAGAGCGTGCGGCCCCAGCCCACGCCGATCACCAGCCGGCGGTCCCCGCCGGCCACGCGCGCAAGGTAATTCGCCGCAAGGATGCCCACCGCCGTGCGCTCGTAATCGTGCTCCTCGGTGGGCAGCGGCACCGGAGCGACCTGCACCTCTTCGAGCCCGAACGCCTCCGCGAGCCGGTCGGCAAGCTCCAGCGTTGTCGAGGTCCGGTGCTCGACCGACACCCGCACCATCCCCTGTTCCCGGGCATCCGCCAGCATCCGGTTGACCTTGAACCGGGAGACCCCCAGCCGGTCGCTCACCTGTTGTTGGCTCAGGTTGCCGACATAATAGAGCCAGGCCGCCTGAACGATCTCGTCGTCTTGGCGCCGTCCACTCAGCATCGCGGCTCCTCCCTTCCGGCGTGCCCGCCATAAAACCGCTTGACCGACTAAGTCAGGGCCATAAAGTTACATAGGTGCAGGCGCTGCACAAGTGTTGTGGGGCGCCGACGAAAGAGACGACGCTCCGGAGGGAGGACCGGCGCGCGCTGTCACCGAGACCGGCAGCGCCAGAGTCCGTCCGCCCCCTCCGCGACGCGGTGTCATGTTGCTTAAACTGGTGGCACGCGATGCCGCCGCTGACCCCCCCGGAGTGCGGGGGCATTTGGGAGGAAGACCATGAAGAAGACCGTTTCACTTCTGGCGATGACCGCCGCCGCCGCGACGCTCTCGGCCGGAACAGCCGCCGCACAGGACGGCCCGTCGATTGCCACCGTCGTCAAGATCGCCGGCATCCAGTGGTTCAACCGCATGGAAGAGGGCGTGAACCAATATGCCGCCGACACCGGGGCGAACGCCTTCCAGGTGGGACCCGCACAGGCCGACCCCCAGCAGCAGGTCGCGCTCATCGAAGACATGATCGCCCAGGGTGTGGACGCGCTCGCGGTGGTGCCGATGTCGCCCGAAGCGCTCGAACCGGTCCTCGCCCGCGCGATGGAGGCCGGGATCGCGGTTGTCACCCACGAAGCGGCCAGCCAGCAGAACACGGCCTATGACATCGAAGCCTTCGTCAACGAGGACTTCGGCGCCAATCTCATGGAGCAGCTTGCCACCTGCATGGGCGGCGAGGGCGAATATGCGGTCTTCGTGGGCTCGCTCACCTCCCAGACCCACAACCAGTGGGTGGACGGGGCGATTGCCTATCAGGAAGCAAACTACCCCAACATGACGCTTGTCGGCGACAAGAACGAGACCTTCGACGACGCCGAGCAAGCCTACACGAAGGCCCAGGAAGTCCTGCGCGCCTTCCCCAATGTGAAGGGGATGCAAGGCTCGGCCTCGACGGATGTCGCAGGGATAGGTCTCGCCATTGAAGAGCGCGGCATGGAAGATGCCACCTGCGTCTTCGGCACCTCGCTGCCCTCGATCGCCGGGCAGTACATCGAAACCGGTGCCGTCGACGGTATCGGCTTCTGGGACCCCTCCGTGGCCGGCTACGCGATGAACAAGGTGGCCCAGATGGTGATCGACGGCGAAGAGGTCACCGACGGGATGGACCTTGGCCTCCCCGGCTATGAGAACGTCACTCTCGACGGCAAGGTCATCTACGGCCAGGCCTGGGTGAACGTGAACGCCGACAACATGGCCGAATACCCGTTCTGATCGACAACAAAGGGGGGCGGCGGCACGGCCCGCCGCCCCGCTAAAGAAAGACGCTGACGAGCCCCAACAGACAAGTCCCCGCGATGACCGAGCCTCACACCGGCGCCCTCGTCGAGATGACCGGTGTCACCAAGCGCTACTCCGGTGTCACGGCCCTCGACGAGGTGGATTTCACCGTCGCCGCTGGCGAGGCCGTCTGCCTTGCCGGCGAGAACGGGTCCGGGAAATCGACACTGATCAAAATCCTGTCCGGCGTCGAGCAGGCGACGGCCGGAGAGATTCGCATCGGCGGTCAGGCAATGACCCATCTCAACCCCCGAACGGCCACCGCCGCGGGGGTCATGGTCATCTTCCAGGACTTCTCGCTGTTCCCAAATCTGAGCGTCGCCGAAAACATCGCCTTCGCTTCGGAACTCTCAGAACACAAACGGTTTTTCAACCGCGGCCATGCCCGCAGCGTCGCCCGCGCGGTGCTCGACCGGATCGGCGTCGACATTCCACTGGGCGCGCGGCTCGAAACCCTTCCCGTGGCTCACAAGCAACTCGTTGCGATTTGCCGGGCGCTCGCCTGCGCGGCCCGGCTCATCATCATGGACGAGCCCACCACCGCGCTCACCGGCCGCGAGGTCAGCCGCCTTCTGGACATCATCCGTCTCCTGAAGACCCAAGGTGTGGCGGTGATCTTTGTCAGCCACAAGCTCGCCGAAGTGCTCGAGGTGAGCGAAAAGGTGGTGGTCCTTCGGAACGGCAAGAAGGTCGCCGAAGGGCCGGCCGAAACCTTCGACACCGCCTCGCTGACGAAACACATGACCGGCCGGGAGGTGCACGACGCCGCCCCGGGGCCTTTCGCAGGCTCCGCCGAGACGCTTCTCGAGGTCAAAGATCTCGACAAGCCCGGGTCCTTCTCCGATGTCAGCTTCGCCCTTCGCCGGGGCGAGGTTCTGGGCATCACCGGGCTTCTGGGCTCGGGGCGCACCTCGCTTGCGAAGGCCCTTTTCGGCCTCGTCGCCCCCGACAGCGGGTCAATCACCATCGACGGCACCTCCGTCCCCCTTGGCGACCCCATCGCGGCAGCCGAAGCGCGGATCGGCTATGTCCCGGAGGACCGGCTCACCGAAGGGCTGTTCCTCACCCAATCGATCCTCCGCAACGTCGCCGTAGGAAGGCTCAAAGACCACGAACGCGGCGGGTTTCTCGACCACCGGTCGCTCGTCGCCGAGGCCTCCGACTGGCTTCAGCGCCTCAAGGTCAAGACGCCGTCGATCACCGCGCCGGTGCAATCGCTCTCAGGGGGCAACCAGCAGCGCGTCGCGCTTGCCCGCTGGATGGCCCGCGCCCCGCAGGTGCTCATCCTCAACGGCCCCAGCGTCGGGGTCGATGTGGGCTCGAAGGCCGATATCCACGACATCATCCGCGATCTCGGCGCGCGCGGCCTGGGCGTCATCGTCATCTCCGACGACCTTCCCGAACTTCTGGCCACCTGCCACCGCATCCTCGTGATGAAGGGCGGCCGGATGGTGGAGGAAATCGCCGCCGGCACCGTCACCGAAGACGACCTCTCCCATAAGCTCGCCTCATGACCGCCCTTCTGACCCGCAACGAAACCCTCGTCGCCGTGGTGATCGTACTCTTCTGCATCGTCGCGACGATCTCGGACCCGAACTTCTTCACCGTCACCACGCTCTCGGACCTTCTGCGCGCCTCCATCGTCCTCGGCATCCTCGCCATTGGCGCGATGCTCGTGCTGATCTCTGGCGGCATCGATGTGAGCTTCACCGCCATCGCCGTCTCGGCGATGTACATCACCACCACGACGGCCCTCGCCCTCTGGCCCGAGATGCCATGGTACTTCATCTTCTCGCTGTCGATCCTCATCGGGGCCGGCCTCGGGGCCATCAATGGCGTCTTCATCGCCGGGTTCGGCCTGCCCACCCTCATCGTCACGCTTGGCACCCTCTCGGTCTTCCGGGGCTTCCTTCTGACCTTCGTCGGCTCCGAACGCATTTCCGCGCTGCCGCCGGACATGCGCAACTTCTCGCGGATGATGATCGCCCGCGGCACCACCGAGGGCGGCGATTTCTACGCCCTTCCTTGGGCGCTCGCGGCGCTCGCCTTCGTCATCGTGCTCACCGCGATCCTGCTTCACAAGACCATGCTCGGCCGGTCGATCTTCGCCATCGGCGGCTCGGTGGAAAGCGCGCGGCGGATCGGGATCAACGTCCGGCGCACCCAGTTCTTCGTCTATGTCTATGTCGGCGCGCTGGCCGGGCTCGCGGGCATTCTCCACGGGTCGATGGGGCGGATGGCCGACCCTTTCTCCCTCGTGGGTCTCGAACTCTCCGTGATCGCCGCCGTGGTTCTCGGCGGCGCCCGCCTCATCGGCGGCTACGGCACGATCACCGGCACGCTTCTGGGCGTCGCGCTCATCGTTCTGGTGCAGAACAGCCTCATCGTGATCGGCATCCCATCGACCTGGCAATCGGTCACCATCGGCGCGCTGATCCTTCTGGGGACGGGACTGCCCGCCTACCAGGCCAAGCGCGCGGCGGCGCGGGCAGGATGAGGAGCACAAGATGAGCGGATCGCGCACCGAAGCCAAACTCACCCAGACCCCCGAATTCCGCCTCGCGATCATCGCCGTCGTTGTCTTCGCCTTGATGGCCGCGCTCTCGCCCGACCGGTTCCTCTCGGCCCAGAACCTCACCTCGATGGCCTTCCAGTTCCCCGAGTTCGCGATCCTGGCGCTGGCGATGACCATCACTATGATGACCGGCGGCATCGACCTGTCCGTCGTCGGCGTGTCGAACCTGTCGGCGGTGGTGGCCGCCACCATTCTTGCCAGCCTCGCCGGCCCCGAAACCGCCGGCGCGGCGGCGGTGATGTGGCTCACAATCGCCCTTCTGGCCTCTCTGAGCGTCGGGGCGGCGGCGGGGTTCGCCAACGGCATCCTCGTCTCCCGCCTCGGGCTCCCGCCCATTCTCGCGACTTTGGGCTCCGGCCTCGTCTTCACCGGCCTTGCCGTGGCGATGACCGGCGGGGCGGCGGTGATGGGGTTTCCGGCCATCGTCGCGGTAATTGGCAATTCGACACTGTTCTTCGTCCCCGTCCCGCTGATCCTCTTCGGTCTCCTGGCCGTCGCCCTCCACGTGCTCCTCACCCGCACCGGATTCGGGCTTCGGATCACCATGTACGGGGCAAACCCGCTCGCGGCGCTCTATGCCGCCATCGACCTCGACCGCATTCTCCTCAGGGTCTACGTCATCGCGGGGATGTTCTCCTCGGTCGCGGGGATGATCATCATGAGCCGCGCCAATTCGGCGAAGGCCGATTACGGGTCGAGCTATCTGCTGCTGGCGGTCCTTATCGCCGTGCTCGGCGGGGTGAACCCCTATGGCGGCTATGGCCGCGTCGTCGGCGTGGTTCTGGCGGTGCTCTCGATGCAGTTCCTCTCCAGCGGGCTCAACATGCTGCAAGTCTCGAACTTCGCGCGCGAACTCATCTGGGGGGCGCTTTTGATCTTCGTGATGGTCATCAACATAACCGATTGGGCGGGGCTCCGGGCCCGCCGTGCGCCGGTCAAATCCGGCTAAGAGGGAGGAAAGACATGAAAAAGATCCTCAACGCCCCCGAGGCCTATGTCGACGAGATGCTTCAGGGCCTCGTCGCGGCCCATCCCGAATATTACCGGCTCCATGGCGAGAGCGGGAAGGTCGTGGCCCGGGCCGTGGCCGGGAAATCCGGCAAGGTCGGCATCGTCACGGGCGGCGGTTCGGGCCACCTGCCGGTCTTCACGGGCTATGTCGGGGCCGGTCTCCTCGACGCCTGCGCCATCGGCGACGTCTTCGCCTCGCCCTCGGCCGAACAGATGGCCGACGCGATCCGGGCCGCCGACAGCGGTGCCGGCGTGCTCAGGCTCTACGGGAATTACGGCGGCGACGTGATGAATTTCGACATGGCCGGCGACCTCGTCGAGTTCGACGACATCGCCTGCACCACGGTGCTTCTGGCCGATGACGTGGCCTCCGCCCCGCCCGAGGAGGCGGAGAAACGGCGCGGGGTGGCCGGCATGGTCTATGCTTTCAAGATTGCGGGGGCGGCGGCGGAGGAAGGCCGCGACCTCGACGGGGTGACGGCGGTCGCCCAGAAGGCCGCCGATGCCTGCCGCTCCATCGGCGTGGCGCTGAGCCCCTGTACCGTGCCGCAAGCGGGCAAGCCGACTTTCGAGATCGCCGAGGACGAGATCGAGATGGGCATGGGCATCCACGGCGAACCGGGTGTCTGGCGCGGCAAGCTCCGCACCGCCGACGAGATCGCCGGCGAAATGATGGACCGGCTCCTGGCCGACATGCCCGTGGCGGTGGGCGACAAGGTCTCGGTACTCGTCAACTCCCTTGGTGCCACCCCGCCGGAGGAACTCTACATTCTCTACAATGTCGTCAAGGAGCGCCTCAACAGCGCCGGAGCCGGAATCGTCATGCCGCTCGTCGGCCGCTACGCCACCTCGATGGAGATGGCAGGGGTTTCCTTCACGCTCATCAAGCTCGACGACGAACTCGAAGCGCTTCTGAAAGCCCCCTGCGACTGCGCCTTCTGGAGGGTCGGATGACGGTCGGCCCGGAGGGGCGCATGAGCCACGGCCCGGAGGGGCGCAACCCCGGCATCGACATCTCCGACCTCCGGGCCGGGCTTGCCCGGGTGGCCGCCGCCATGGAGCGCGATTTCGAGATGCTGAACAGCGTCGACGGGGCGCTTGGCGACGGCGATCTCGGGGTGACGATGACACGGGGGATGCGGGCGATCTCGGAGAAGGCGGACGACCTGCCCAACGACCTCGGCATGGCGCTTCTGGCCTGCGCCCAGGCGTTCACGAAGTCCTCGGGCTCCTCCTACGGAACGCTTCTTGCAAAGGGCATGATGGCCATCGCCAAGGCGGTGAAGGGCCGGACCGAGGTCGAGGCCGCCGAAATCTCGGGTTTCGCGGCATCGGCCCGCGACGCGATGCAGGCCCTCGGCAAGGCCGAACTCGGCGGCAAGACGGTGCTCGACAGCCTCGACGCGGTGGCCGCCGCGACCGTGGGCAAGAACGATCCGGCAGACGTGGCAGATGCCGCGGCGGCGGCCGTCGACGCCGCGCTCGATGCGTTCCGGGACAAAAAGGCCACCATCGGCCGGGCACGGATCTTCGGCGAGAAGAGCGTGGGCCTCGACGACCCCGGCATGCTGGCGATGGCGCGGGCTGTGAAGGCGCTGGCGGATCGGTAGCGCCAAGACCGGCGGCAAATCCGGCTCATCGGCGACGGCAGGGTATGGCCTTGAGGGGACGTCCGGGTCTTGCTCGGCAGGCCTTGGCGACACCCGCCCCGGACGTGATCCGGGGCCTCGATCCACCGGAGTGCCAGGCCTGTCGAGGTCCCGGGTCAAGCCCGGGACGCGGGGTTTAATAGGTCGGGGAGCGCAGAACGAGTGTCCCCGCCAGGCCAACGGCAACCCTCGCCCCGGACCCGATCCGGGGCCCCGATCCACCGGAGTGCCAAGCCTATCGAGGTCCCGGGTCAAGCCCGGGACGCGGGGTTTATCGGGTCGGGGGGCGCAGAACGAACGTTCCCTCCAGGCCAACGGCAACCCACGCCCCGGACCCGATCCGGGGCCTCGATCCACCGGAGTGCCACGCCTGTCGAGGTCGCGGGTCAAACCCGGGACGGGGATTTCGTCCGCTTGAGGCGCAGCGCCAGCCGCGTCTTCCGGCCTGCAACCGACCCCCCGGTCAGACCAGAGAATCCTCCCCGCCCATGAACCGATCCGGGTAATCCCCATGGAGCGCCCGGTCCGCCTCCGAAAACCGCGGCCCCGCGAAATTGTGCTGGTGCCAGTAGGGGTAGATCAGAGGCAACCGGCTCACATCGTTGAGTTTGGACAAGTCTTCCGCGGTCAATTCCAGCTCGACCGACCCGATATTGTCTAAAAACTGCTCCTCGGTCCGGCCGCCCACGACCAGCGAGCTCACCGCCGGCCGGGTCAGAAGCCAGGCCAGCGCCACCTGCGCCGCAGACACGCCGTGCCCCTCGCCGATCTCGACGAGCACATCGACGATGTCCCAAAGCCTTCCCATGTCGCGCACCGGCGGCTCCCCCCAGCCCGCCGCCTGGCGCGTGCCCTCGGGCGTTTTCGCCCCCCGCCGGTGCTTGCCGATCAGAAGCCCCGCCGCCAGGGGCGACCAGACGAGCACGCCCAAGCCCTGATCCACCGAGAGCGGCAAAAGCTCGTACTCCGCCTCCCGCGCCTCCAGCGTATAGTGGATCTGCTGGGTGACGAAGCGCTCCGTGCCCATGGCCTGGGCCGCGGCGAGCGACTTCATCACCTGCCAGCCCGAATAGTTCGAACAGCCGATGTAGCGCACCTTCCCATCCGCCACGAGCCGGTCGAGGGCGGCCATCTTCTCCTCGACCGGGGTCAGCCCGTCCCATTCGTGCATGTAGTAAATGTCGATATGGTCGGTGCGAAGCTTCTTCAGCGACCGCTCGCATTCGCGGATGAGATGCCAGCGCGAGACGCCTTCGTCATTCGGCCCCTCCCCGATCCGCATCCGCGCCTTCGACGTCACGAGAATGTCGTCATACCGCCCCTCCAGCACCTCCCCGAGGATCTCCTCGGCGGTCCCGGTCGAGTACATGTTGGCGCAGTCGAAAAGGTTCACGCCACGGTCGATGCAAAGGTCGACGAGCCGCCGGGCTTCCTTCACCCCCTGGTTGCCGACCATCCCGAAATTGCCTTCACCCCCGAAGGAGAAGGTTCCCATGGTGATCGCCGAGACCTTCAGCCCCGAGCGCCCCAGCGTGCGGTATTCCATGTCTCTCCTCCTCAGCGGGCCAGTACGTCTTTCGCCGCCGGGTAGAGCGCGACATACTTCCGAAAGAGCGCCTCATAGGCCGCGACATTCGCCGGATCGGGCTCGACCAGCCGGCCGGGATGGACCATCCCCTCGATGCCTTCGTCGATGCTCGCGTAATGGCCCGCCCCATGGGCGGCGAGCACCGCCGAGCCCGTCGAGGGCGCGTCCGGCGAGGCGGGGATGCGGATCGGCAATCCGGAGGTATCGGCGTGTATCTGCATCCAGAGGTCCGAGGCCGAGGCCCCGCCCCCGGCGGTCATCTCCGTGGCAGTATAGCCGGCATCGGCAAAGGCGTTGAGGATCGCCTTCGTCCCAAAAGAGATCCCCTCCATGATCGCCCGGAAAAGGTGGTGTTTTTCATGCGCGAGCGTCAGCCCGAGGATGGCGCCGCGCGAATGGGCATCTGTATATGGCGTCCGGTTGCCCTGGAAATGGTCCTGCACGATCAGCCCTTCGGACCCAGGCGGGAGGGCGGCGGCGGCCGCGTTCAGCGCCTCGAAATCGTGCCCGCCGGTGAGCCGCCCCAGCCAGTTGATGATCGACCCTGTCGAGGTCTGCCCGCCCTCGACCACATAACGGCCTGGATAGACGATGTCGGCATAGGCCCCCCAGACCCCGGGCGCGGACAAGGGCGCCTCGGTGACCCCGAATTGCAGATGCGACGAGCCGGTGATGAGGGCGAGCTGCCCCGGTTTCGACACGCCGAGCCCGATCATCCCGATGAGCGCATCCGCCCCGCCTTGGACGACCTTGACGGATTTCGGCAGGCCCAAAGCCTCGGCGGCGGCGGAGGTGAGCGTGCCCACCACCTCGCCCGGAGCCACCACCCGGGGCGGCCATTTCTCCAAGAGCGCGTCGAGCCCCAGGGCGCGGACGAGGCTTTCCGGCCAGCCGCCCGCATCGTTCCGGTAGTGCCAGCGGAGCCCTACATTATCGACGCTCGCCGCCCAATCGCCGGTGAGCTTGTAGGTCAGGAAATCCTGATATTCGCATATCCGGTGGGCCCGGTCGAAAATCTCGGGCTCGTTGCGCTTGAGCCAGAGCGCTTTGGGAAGCATCCATTCCGGCGAGACCGGCCCGGTGCCCGCCCCGTTGAGCGTGAGCGCTGCGTCCCCCGTCGCGAGCACCGCCTCCGCCTCCTCGGTGGCACGCACATCCATCCAGATGAGGGCGGGCCGGAGCGCATCGCCGTTCTCGTCGAGGGCGACCACGGAACAGCTTGTCGTCGCATAGGCGATGGCCTCGACCTCGTCGCCCGATATCCCGGCTTCCGAAATGGCCGCGCGCGAGGCGGCGACGAAGTTCGCCCACCAATCGGCGGGGTTCTGTTCGGCCCGCGCCCCGGCAGAGAACGCCGTCTCGTAAGCCACCGCATGGCTCGCCAGACAGGTGCCTTTCACGTCGTAGATGCGCGCCCGGAGACTTTCGGTGCCCCCATCGGCGGTCAGAAAGTAACTCACCCGGTCCTCCCCTCGCCCGTTTCTTCAAGTCCAACAGGACCGCGCCGGACATGCCAGCCCTTTTTGGTCCTACGCCCACCCCGCCCCGGACTTGATCCGCGGCCCCGATCCGACGGGGCGCCTCACCGCGCGAGGTCCCGGGTCAAGCCCGGGACGGGTGGCCCTCAGCTGGAGGTCTCCGCCAGAACGATGTCCCTCACCATCTCGGGCGCGTCCCAAAACGCCATATGGCCCGCGTTCGGCAAATGATGCACCGCGACGCGGGGCGAGATGGCGGCCATGTCCGCGGGGTCGAGAATTCGGTCGGCGCCGGGCACGACCACGCGCACGGGTAGCGTCTCGGCGAGCCGTGCCAGAGCGGCGCGGATCGAGAGGCGCTGGCCGCCCCCATCGACGAGGTCCGAGGCAAGGCCCAGAAGCCGCCGGCGGGCCAAGCCCTGGGCGATGTCTTCCAGGGCCCCGTCCGACAGGGGCACCGGGCCGGTGGTGGTGCGGGCCAGAAGATGCGCCACTTCCCCCGCCGTCTCGGCCCCTGCGAGGCCATGGACGAAGGCGGCATCGATCCGGTAGCCCACCCCGGCCGGCGCAATCAGCGTAAGGCTCCGCGCCAGCCACGCCTCGGCGAGAGCGAGTGCGGGGACGGCGCCGAGCGAATGGGCGACGATATGGGCGCCCTCAGGCATCGCCTCGCCGACGAGGGCCGCGAGCCCCTCCGACAGGGCGGCGATATCCGCCGCCTCGGGCGTGCTCTCGCCATGGCCCGGAAGGTCCACCGCCAGCACTCGACGGCCGGACCGGGCGAGGTCCGCCGTCAGCCCGCCCCAGATCGCACGGTCTGCCCCGAAACCGTGGATAAGCACCGCGGGTTCGCCGCGCTCGGGGCCGGCTACCTCATAGGCGAGCCCGTCGGACGGGCTGGCCGCATCATCCGATGCGGCAAGCGCCGCCTCGACGTCGCGCCGTTCGACCCGGCCTCGCCGCCCGGTACCGGGGATGCCCGCGATATCGAGCCCCGAAGCCCTCGCGATCCGACGGGCCAGCGGCGTGGCCCGCACCCGCCTGCCGGTCGCGGAGGCGGCACCTGCCGGCCCGGCGGGCAGTGCGTACGGGGTCGTGCTTGCCGGCTCGGGTGGCGTGGCCACCGGCCCCTCCGCCGCCGCACCCTCTCCTTCCAGCCGGGCAATGGGTTCACCGACCCCAACCCGAGCCCCGTCTTCGGCCAGAATCTCCATGATGACCCCGTCCGACAGCGCCGGCACCTCGACCACCGTCTTGTCCGTCTCCACCTCCAAGAGCACGTCCCCGCGCTTGAACGCCGCCCCCGCGGCCACAAGCCAGGCCACCACCCGGCCCTCCTCCATGGTCTCGCCGAGGCGCGGGAGGGTCAGAACCCCGCTCACCGGCAAAGCCTCCGGGCAGTGGCCGCGATCAGCTCGGGCGTCGGCACCGAGGCCGTCTCAAGCGCGGTCGAAACCGAAATCGGAATGTCCTCGCCGGCCACCCGCACCACCGGGTCTTCGAGATAATCGAAGCACTCTTCGGAAATCCTTGCGGCCAGTTCGGCGGCCACGCCGGCGGTCATCGGACCCTCTGAGACCACCATCGCCCGGCCCGCCGCCTCGACGAGAGGCCGGATCGTTTCGAAATCGAGCGGGTTGAGGGTGCGGAGGTCCACGACCGCCGCCTCGATCCCCTCGCCGGCCAGCGCCTCGGCGGCTTCAAGCGCGTAATGCACTTGCCTCGAATAGCTGACGATGACGAGATCCCCCCCCTCCCGGCGCAAAGCTGCCTGGCCCCAATCGGGGACGGGGGCCGCGAGGTCCACCTCCGCCTTCATCGCATAAAGCGCCTTGTGCTCGATAAAGACCACCGGGTCGGGCTGGGTCAGTGCGGCGCGCAGAAGATGATAGGCATCGGCCACCGTGGCGGGTATCGCGAGCCTCAGCCCCGGGGTGTGCATCACATAAGCTTCAAGGCTCTGGGAGTGCTGAGCGCCCGCCGAGCGGCCCGTGCCGCCCTGGGTGCGCAAGACCATCGGCACGCCGATCTGGCCGCCGAACATATACCGTATCTTCGCCGCCTGGTTGCCGAGCTGATCCATCGTCATGCCGATGAAATCGATATACATGAGCTCCGCCACGGGCCGCATCCCGGCCATCGCGGCGCCCACCGCCGCGCCGACGATACCGGCTTCCGAAATCGGTGTGTCGAGCAGCCGCTCTGGGCCGAACTCTTCGATGAGGCCCTTGGTAACCCCATAGGCCCCGCCATAGCGGCCCACCTCCTCGCCGAGAACGAAAACGCTCTCGTCCTCGCGCATCGCGTCGGCCAAGGCACGGCCCAAGGCCTCGCGGTAGGTCAGGCTCTCCATCCCGCTCACTCCCGCGCCAGCACCCGGTCGAGCCGCGCCGCGACCGGTTCGGGCTCGGGCTCGCCCGGCGCGAAAACGTCGCGGAACATCGCCTCGAGCGGCGGTTCGTCCGAGCCGATGGCATAATCGATGCTGGCGTCCATCTCGGCGGCGATGGCCGCCTCCATATCGGCAAGCTCCGCCTCCGCCTTCCCGGACTCTGTGAGCGCGGCGCGGGCGAAGGCCACCGGGTCGCGCTTACGGCCCTCCGCCTCCTCGGTCTCGTCCCGGTAGGGGCTCTTGTCCTTCCTTGCATGACCGTAGAACCGGTAGCAATCGACGGCGAGAAACCCCGGCCGCCCGACGCGGGCCGCGTCGAGAATGCGGGTGGCCGCCCCCTGCACCTCCCGCACATCGAGCCCGTCGACGGTTTCGGCTTTGAGCCCAAAGGCTTTGGCGCGGACGTGAAGGTCGGTCGATTTCGTCGCCTGGTCGATCCGCGTCCCCATCCCCCATTGGTTGTTGATGCAGACGAAGACCGCCGGGAGGTCCCACAAAGCGGCCATGTTCATGGCCTCGTAGAGGATACCCTGCTGCATTGCCCCATCGCCGAAAAAGGCCACCGAGATCGCGCCAGTGCCCTGCCGCTTCGCCGCGAGTGCCGCGCCGACCACCGCCGGGATGCCGCCGCCGACGATGGCATTGGCCCCGAGATGGCCGAGCCCCATGTCGGCGATATGCATCGAGCCGCCCTTGCCGCCGCAATAACCGGTCTCCTTGCCGGCGATCTCGGCCATCATCCGGTCTGGGTTCGCACCGCGGGCGAGAAAGATGCCGTGGCCCCGGTGATGCGTGGTGAACGTGTCGCCGTCCTTCATCGCCGAACACACGCCCACGGCCGCCGATTCCTCGCCGATGGAGAGATGCAGCATCGAGCCCGCGCTCTCGCCCCGCACGAAGAGCTCGCCGACCCGCTCCTCGAAGATGCGGATGCGGAGCATTTCGCGAAAGAGGTCGCCAAGCCCGTTGTTGTCGCGCGTCATGTCGTATTTCTCCGGGGTCGTCGATCCCGAAGATGACACCGTTGATACAAGTGTCAAGCTGAGATACATTTGTAACCACTAGCATCCAGGCCCCATGACCGACCTCACAGACCCCGAAAAGATGACCCGTGCGGCCTGGCTCTACCACGTTGCCGGGCTCAACCAGGAAGCGACCGCCGAGCGGCTCGGGCTGACCCGCGCCCGGGTCAACAAACTGCTCCAGGCGGCCCGCGAGACCGGCATCGTCTCGATCCGGATCAACGAGCGCGACCTGGGGCTGCTGAAGGTCGAGGAGGCGATCCGGGCGCGGTTCGGGCTTGGCTTCTGCGTCGCCACGCCGGCCCTCGGCACCGCCGATACCGACGCGGCGCTGCGGATGGTCGGGGTCGCGGGCGCGGGGATCCTGCGCGAGCGCCTCGGGGCCAAGCCCGAGGCCGTCATCGGCACCGGCTGGGGTCGGACGCTCGCCCATCTCAGCCGCCAGATGGCCGGCATCTCCGCCCCCCAGGCCCGGTTCATCAGCCTGATGGGCTCGCTCACGGCCAATGCCGCGGTGAACCCGTTCGATGTGGTCCACGCCCTCGCCCAGGCCACGGGCGGGTCGGGCTACTTCCTCCCCGTTCCGTTCATCGCCGATAGTGCCGGGGCCCGCGAGACGCTTCTGGCGCAACAGGCCGTGCGCGCGCCGCTGGCACTGGCACAAAAGGCCGATCTCGCGCTGATCAGCGTCGGCGAACTCACCGAGGCGTCGCTCCTGCGCCGGGAGGGCACGATCAGCGCCCGGGACGTCGAGACCCTGCGCGCGGCCGGAGCCGTTGGCGACACCAACGGGATATTCTTCGACCGCTCGGGCGCCCCCGTCGACCACCCGCTCAACGCCCGCTCCATCGCGGTGGGCCTCGACCGCCTGCGCGAGATGGAGACCGTTCTGCTTTCGGGCGGGCGCGGCAAGATCGACGCCACCCGGGCCCTGCTGGGAAGCGGGGCGATCGCGGGCCTCGTCATCGACGGCGACAGCGCGATCGCGCTGGCCGATGCTGAGACCGGTTAGAACGGGGGTCACGGGCGCGGCGACCTTCGGCCTCTTTCGGCGCCAGGGCATCGCCTCCGAACCGCTTCAACCCCTGCGCTTTTCGCCCCGGGACACGCGAGACCCCCGGCGGATGTCCCGCCCCGAACCTGCCGCCTCAGCAAATCCGCGGCAATTGCTCTCCGACCAGCATGTCGACGATCCGCGACCCGCCGAAGATCGTGCGCATCGACACAAGGCCCGGATTGGCGGCCACGGCGCGTCCGACGACCGTGGCCCCCTCCCCCTCGGGCAGCCGGGTCATGGCGGCCAGGGCCGCGCCGGCCTCGGCTTCGGGAACGAAGAGCACCAGGCGGCCCTCGTTGGCGAGATAGAGCGGGTCGAGCCCGAGGATCTCGCAGGTGCCCTTGACCTCCGCGCGTAGCGGCAGGGCCGCCTCGTCGAGCTCAATGCCGCAGCCGCTCGCCTCGGCGATTTCGTTGAGCGCGCTGGCGAGCCCGCCGCGGGTCGCGTCGCGGGCCGCCCGGGCGCCCGGCGCGGCGGCGAGCACGGCTTCCATCAGATGGCCGAGCCCCGCGCAGTCGCTTTCGATGCTCGAAGCAAGGGCCATGTCGCCCCGGGCCGAGAGGATCGCCGCGCCGTGATCGCCGAGAACGCCGTTGACGATGGCCACATCGCCCGGCCGGACCCGCTCGGCCCCAAGCGCCCGGCCCGCCGGGATCACGCCGATGCCGGAGGTGGTGACGAAGAGCTTGTCGGCCCCGCCCCGGCCGACGACCTTGGTGTCGCCGGTGACGATCCTGACGCCGGCCTTGTCGGCCTCGCGCGCCATCGAGGCGACGACGCGGCGCAGGAGCGCGATCTCGCAGCCCTCCTCGATGATGAAGGCGGCCGAGAGCCAGAGCGGCCGGGCGCCGCCCACGGCAAGGTCGTTGACCGTGCCGCAGACCGCGATCTTGCCGATATCGCCGCCGGGAAACTCCACCGGGTCGACGACGAAACTGTCGGTGGTAAAGGCGAGGCGGGCGCCCGGTTCGGCGAGTGCCGTGTCGGTGAGCCGGGCCTGATCCTCCATCGAGGCTGGCTGGAAGACGCAGGTGAAGACGTCCTCGATGAGGTCGCGCATCGCCTTGCCGCCGCCGCCATGGGCGAGCGTGACGACACCGTCCTTGGCATCGGCGCGGAGGGCCATGTTCATTCCGCCGCCTCCATCGCGCGGGCGCCACCGTATTGCCAATAGGCCGCGCAGGCGCCCTCGGAGGAGACCATGAGCGCCCCGAGCGGCATCTCGGGCGTGCAGCCCTTGCCGAATTGCGGGCAGGCGGTGGGCTTGATGCGCCCCGTCATCACGAGCCCACAGGCGCAGCCTTCGGGCTCCTCCACATGGCGCGGCCCCGCACCGTAGCCGATGCCGAACTTCGCCTCGGCGTCGAAGGCGCGGTAGCGTTCGCGGATGCTGAGCCCGCTCGCGTCGATCTCCCCCAGCCCGCGCCATTCGAAGCTCGGGCGCGGCTCGTAGACATCCTCGATCGCGGCAAGACTGACAGGGTTGCCGTCTTGCGGGACGACGCGGCCGTACTGGTTCTGCACCTCCGCCTTCCCGTCGCGGATCATTTCGAGAACCATCAGCACCGACTGGAGAAGGTCGAGGGGTTCGAACCCGGCCACGACGATGGGCTTGCCGTAGTCGCGGGCGATGAACTCGTAAGGCCGCGTGCCGATCACCATCGAAACATGGCCCGGGCCGACGAAACCGTCGAGCACCATATGCGGGTCGTCGAGGAGCGCCTTGATCGGCGGGGGCACGGTGATGTGGTTGGCAAAGACCGAGAAGTTCGAAAGCCCTTCCCGCGCGGCCTGCCGGATGGAGAGGGCGGTCGATGGGGTGGTGGTCTCGAACCCCAGACCGAAGAACACGACCTCGCGGTCGGGGTGCCGGCGGGCCAGTTCGAGCGCGTCGAGGGGCGAATAGACCATGCGGATGTCGGCCCCCTCGGCCTTCGCCTGCATCAGGGACTTCTTGGTTCCCGGCACGCGCATCGCATCGCCGAAGGTGGTGAAGACGACCTCCGGGCGTTCGGCGAGTTCGACGCATTCGTCGACCCGGCTCATCGGCAGCACGCAAACCGGGCAGCCGGGCCCGTGGATGAACTCGAGGCCCGGCGGGGTCAGCCGGTCGAGCCCGTAGCGGAAGATCGCATGGGTGTGCCCGCCGCAGATTTCCATGATGCGCACCGGGTGGTCCGCGGTCGCGCCGATATCGTCGGTGACGCGGGAGATGGCGGCAAGGAGCGCCCTGGCCGCCATGGGGTCGCGGAATTCCTCGACATATCTCATGGTCTGGCCTCCGCGAGCGCCCGGGCGCCCTCCTCCATCGCATCGAGCGTCTCCTGGGCCTCGCCAAGGCCGCGCAGCGCCTCGAGCGTCGCCGCCGCTTCCTCTTCGTCGATCCGGGCCATGGCGAAGCCGACATGGATCAGCGCCCAGGCCCCGACGAGCCCATCGAGCGGGCCCTCGGCGATGCAGGAGACGTTGACCTCGCGGCGGACCCCCGAGATTTCGGCCATCGCCATGTCACGGCTGGCGTCGGTGATCGCGACGATCTGTCCGGGTATTCCCAGGCACATGGGTCAGGCCTCCTGTGTCGCCGGTTGGGGTGGGGTGATGCCGTAGCGGTCGAGCTTGGCGCGGAGCCCGACGCGGCTGACGCCGAGCTCGGCGGCCGAGCGGCTCTTGTTCCATTTCAGTCGGGTCAGCGTTTCGCGCAGGATGCGGGCCTCGATGGCTTCGATGCGCTCCTTCAACGGACGGTCCCCGACCATCACGTCCTGCTCCTGGGGCGAGCTCTCGACGGCCGGCGCGGCCTGGAGGATGTGGCGGGAGATCAGGTCGGGGCCGAGCACGGGGCCTTGAGCGTGGATCACCATGCGGGTCAGTTCGTTCTCGAGCTCACGGAGGTTTCCCGGCCAGCCATAGGCGGCGAGAAACGACAGCGCGGCTTCGGAGAGGCCCTGGACGGGCTTGCGGTGGTCGCGGCCGGCCTCCTCGGCGAGCGACCGGGCGATGAGCGGGAAATCGGCCGCGCGGTCGCGGAGCGGCGGAAGCTGGAGCTCGGCCACGGCAATCGTGAAGTAAAGATCGGCGCGCATCGCGCCCTGCTCGACGCGCTGGCGCAGGTCGACGCCCGCGCCGAAGATCAGGCGGGCGCCGCTCGACTGCATCTCGGCGGCGCCCGGCTCTTCATAGGTTCCGTCGCGGGCAAGGCGCAGGAGGCGAAGCTGCATCTCCGGCGAGAGCCCCTCGATCCCGGAAATGTAGAGGCTGCCGTGGTCGGCGCGCCGGACGAGCCCCGCCCGCGGCGCCCGCACCGTGCCATCGGGGCGCGGCGCGCCAAACAGAGCGGCCGAAATGGCGCGATCCGACAACCCGGTGCAATCGAAGGCCTGGTAGGGTCGGTCAGACCGCAGCGAGGACATGTGGATCGCCCGGGCCATATCGGCCTTGCCGGTCCCCGCCTCGCCAGTGAGAAGCACCGGCACGTCGAAGCTTGCAAACTGCCGGGCGGACGCCACCGCCGCCGCCATCGCCGAGCCAGGCGTACACAGGACCGCCTCGAAGCCCGAAGCGGCGCTCGGAGGGAACTTGTGGTCGCGGCCAGGAGCCCTGAGGCGCATTTCGAGGGCGAGGCGTTCGTTCTCGCGCCGGAGCGCAAAGGCCTGACAGGCCGCCGAAACCGCGATGCGAAGCTCGGACGCCGTCCACGGCCGGGTCAGCACATGCTCGACATTGGGCAGCCTGTCGGCGTCTGCCTCTGGCGCATCGTCGGTGACGAGGACGCCGAGCGTTTCGGGCCAATGGGTGCCGATCCGGGCAAAGACCTCGTCCCAGCCGCTCTCGGCCGCCGCACCCGACCAGACGACGACCTGAACGAAATGGTCGGCCATTACCTCCAGCGCACGGCCGGGGTCGCTGGCCGCGATGCAATCGTAACCCTCCGCAAGCGCTGCCGTCATCGCCGCGCACTCCCGGGGCCCGCCCCCGCAGAGGAGAACCGTCGGATGCGGCGCGGCGTCCTTCATTCGGCCGCCTCCTGCGGGGACTTCACGGCAAGGGCCGTGTCGAGCCAGGCCAGCCACTCGGCCATACCCGCGCCGGTGCGGGCCGAGAGCCGGATGATCTCGATGGCCGGGTTCACCCGGCGGAGGTTCGTCTCGTAAAGCTCGAGATCGACGTCGCAATGGGGTGCCAGATCGACCTTGTTGAGGATCGCCACCCGGGCGGCGGTGAACATGTCGGGGTATTTCAGAGGCTTGTCCTCGCCCTCGGTCACCGACAGGATCGCCACCTTGGCGTCTTCGCCGAGATCGAAGGCCGCCGGGCAGACAAGGTTCCCGACATTCTCGATGAAGAGCATTGCGCCGGGCACAAGGTCGAGATGGTCCATCGCATGCCCGACCATGTGGCCGTCGAGATGGCAGCCCTTGCCGGTGTTGACCTGGATCGCCGCCGCCCCCGTGGCGCGGATGCGGTCGGCGTCGTTGGTGGTCTGCTGGTCGCCTTCGATCACCGCGAGCGGGCGGTCGCCAAGCGCCTCGATGGTACGGCAAAGAAGCGTCGTCTTGCCCGAGCCCGGCGAGGAAACGAGATTGACCGCGAGCGCGCCGAGGCCTCCAAGCCGGGCGCGGTTCGCCGCCGCATAGGCGTCGTTCTTGGCGAGGATGTCGGTTTCGACCTCGATGAGCCGCGCCTCGCTCATCCCCGGCACCGACACGCCGGCGGCATTGTCGCCGAAATGGATCGACCCGTCCGGGGCGTGGTGGTGATGGTGGTGATGACCGTGATCGTGGCCCTCGATCTTGCCGTCACCGCAGCCGCAAACCGTACACATCAGGCAACCTCCAGATCTTTTACGCGCATTTCATCGCCCCCCTTGGGCATGAGCTTTCCCCCGCCGCAGAGCGGGCATGGGGCGAACCGGTCCTCGATCTCGACATCCTTTGCGCAGTCGAAGCAGGTCGCCGTGCCGGGAAGATCGATCATTTCAAGTGCCGCCCCCTCGGCGGGCGAGCCGCGCATCACGACGTCGAAGGCGAACTCCATCGCCGTCTTCTCGACCCCGGCGAACCGGCCGATTTCGAGGCGGACCCGGGTGACCCGTTCGGCGGAATGGGTGCGGGCGGCGGTCTCGACGATCTCGCGGATCCCCTCGCAGAGCGACATTTCATGCATCCGCCACCTCCTTCAGCCGGATCGGCGTGCAGGGGTCGAGAATGTCGAGAAGAAGCGGCGCGACGGCGGCGCGGTCGGCGGGAAAGGAGGCGAGCGTGCGGTCGAGAATGCCGCCCGGCGCGGTGAGGTGATCGGTGGGCGTGACGCGATGGAAGGCGGTGACGCGGCCGCCGCCGGTCGCGGCGGCGACGGAATAGAGCCCGCGCGTGGCGACGACGCTGGCCTTGCCCCGTGCCTCGAAGGCCAGGGGCGCGAGGCGGCCGTCGAGCACCGCATCGAGGTCGTAGGCCCGCGCGACCGCACGCCAGAAGGGCCCGCGACCGGTGCGCGCCTCGATGGACCGCAGGACGGGGTGGTCGAGGTGCCGTGCGGCGATGGAATTCTCGACCGCCGCTTCTGCGTCGAACGCGCTGCCGGCGGCGACAGGCGGAAGCCCGTCGGCCACCGCCTCTCCGGGACGGAACAGCGTGTCGATGCGCCGGAGCGTGGCGGCCACCGGCGTGTCCGCGCCGAGATGGGCGGCGAAGTCGTCGGGCCGTCCCGGGAGCCGGCCGAGCGGGCCGAAGAGCGCGTGGCGCAGGCGCTCGCCATCGACTTGCCATCCTTCGGGGAGCGAGAGAGCCGATTGCCCGAAATGGCGCGGCCAGACGACGAAGAACCGCATCAGGTGATCGCGCCGGATCTCGGCGGCGACCTCGGCTGCTGCCCCGTCCTCGGCAAGCCCAAGGGCGTGTCGGACCGCGAGCGATTGCGCCGCCCGGCACAGGTTGAAGAGCCGCGGCAGGAGCTCGGCGACCTCCCCTGCCGGCTTGCCAGTCACAAGCCCGGCGACCGGCAGTTTCGGGGCCGGGACCGCAACGAGGCTGGGGGCGGCATCGAGCATCAGCCGGCCTCGCCCGCGCCGAGGCCGCCGGTGATGACCTGCCGCCGCGAGGGGACCGGATCGACGGTCGGGAGGTGGTCTTCGGCTTCTGCGGCAAGGTCCGCCTCGCGGGCGGCGCGAATGTCGGCGCTGCGGTCGGTCTCGGCGCGGTTCTCCGCGTCGAAGAGGGCGACCATCACCGCGTTGGCCACGTCGACCGCGGCGGCCTGGGTGGAAAAGTCGCCCATCGCCGAGAACAGCGAACAGGCCTTGTAGCCGCCGATCTGGTCCCGGGTGTTGTGGACGAATTCGTAAGGCCCCGACGGGAAGTGGACGATCTCTTTCGCGCCGGGGGTGAGGTCCGACCAGTCCTCGGCCTCGGCCGGCAAAAGGACGAGGTTCATGAACCACGGCGAGAGTAACACCCCGAGCGGCCGGCCCTCATGGAGCCGGAACCCCACGGCCTGGACGCGCAGGAGCTTGTTGACGATGGGCACGTCGCGCATCTTGGCGTTCCAGACCTCGGTGAACTCCGCCAAGAGGGCCGAGGTGACCGCATCGAGGCGGGCGGTCTCGGCAATATCGGCGGCACCGGGGTCCTCACGGACGAGGAACTGCTCGGGAGCGGCCGAGCAGGTCGGGCAGGACCAGTCGTCGGGGAGGTCGGT
This sequence comes from Paracoccaceae bacterium, assembly GCA_030066905.1. Taxonomy (GTDB): domain Bacteria; phylum Pseudomonadota; class Alphaproteobacteria; order Rhodobacterales; family Rhodobacteraceae; genus JASJAR01. The sequence goes on from JASJAR010000007.1 coordinate 63,014, forward strand.
GAAGGCCGTGCCGGGGTCGATCTGGCGGCTGTCGTCGCCTTCGGCCGGATCGTAGGGCGTCCAGCAGATCTTGCATTCCATGATCGCCGCAGGGCTGATCTTGTCGGCCGCGCCGAGATAACTGCCCTCGAAGCCGGTCATCGGATCGCCTCGATGACCGAGCGGATACGCGACGCGCTGTCGGCGAGGTCCTCGTCCGCCGCGACGGCCACCTCGGGCATCCCGGTGACCTCGAACGTGTCGAGGATGAGCGTGTCCATCGAGTTGAAGAACTGCACCCGCCAGATGCCCCGCGTCGCGGTCGCGCCGATCCGGCAATTGCCGTAGCCCCGCGACAGGATCGTGACCGCCCCCTCGCCAAGGGCGGCGTCGAGCCAGACGAGGTCGGCCTCGCTGTGGGGCAGGAGCGTGAGATTGATGACGTGGAGGGCCGCGTCGGGACCGAAGGCGGCGGACCTGTCGAGAAGCTCGACGAGGATCGCCGGCGCGCTAGCGAGGCCGGCCGGCTTCGGGGCCGCCTGCCCGCCCCCGGCGCGCACCGGCTCGAAGGCGCGCTCGCGGGCGAGGCTCGGCACCGGAGCGACCTCGATCCGGTCGATGCCCGACCCGTTGAGGACCCAGACGCCGGCAAAGACGCTTTCCTGGGCCGCAACCGCGGGGATGCCGCGTATCTTTACCGAAACCTCGCCCTCGCCCATAACCTCGGCGAGAAGCGCCCGGTCGCGGGACTGAAGCCCGGCAAGGTCGAAGCTCTCGGCGGCCCCACCGGCGGCCACCCGCTCCGCAGCTGCGGCGATCTCATCGAGAAGCGCGAGGGCTGCGGCGGCCTCCGTCGCATCGGCTTCGGGCAAATGCGGGGCGTATGTCCGCATGCCCTGCGGCATTTCCATGTAGTCGAGGGTCTCGTCGGCCCCGGACTGGGAGCCCGGGCCGAAGCCCGCCGGCGGGAGGTGGAAGTTCTGCACCATCAGGCGGCTCCTTCGGCTTCGAGGGACAGAATATGGGTGACGCGGGCGAGATAGTCGCTCCAGTCGCGTACCCGCGGGATCGCGCCGATCTGCGCGCCGTCGCGGAAGAAGATCAGAAGCGGGGTCTTGAAGACGCCCGCCGCCTCGCGGACCTCGTAGTCGATGGCCTCGTCGACGACGGCGCAATCGAACCGGCCCTGGAACGCCTGAACGAGTTCAGGAAGGATCACGGCGGCGTCGGTGGTTTCGAGGTTCTTGCCGGGATCGCCGGGGATGAAGAGGCAATGGACGCCGGGGCGGCTGGTGAAGGCCCCGGTCGTCTCCAGCGTCTTCAGATGCGGCCAGCCCAGATCGGCGGTCAGGCGGGAAATCAGTGGGTGGGACATCGGGTACCTCAGGCTTCGGTGTCGCCGCGCGCATGGGCGGCTTCGAGATGGGGTGGCAGGCGGGGGCCGGCCGCTTCGAGATCGGCAAAGGCGTCTCCGAGGCTGCCCCCGGTCATCAGCGCCCGGAGGCCGTCGAGCGCGGCGGTGATCTTCGCGGCCTCGTCCGCGTCGAGCACCTCCCTGGCAGCGCCGAGTAAGGTCAGGACCCAGCTGCCGCGCGGTTGCGGGCCGACGAGCGAGAGGTCGATGGTTTCGGTCCGCACCCCATCGCTTGCGGTGGCGACGAGACCGTCGGCGGACAGGATCTCCATGGGCACGCCGACGCACATCCGGTCAGTCTCCCGCCGGCAGGAAGCGGGCATCGCCGATCCGGCAGGCCTCGTCGGCCGACGGCCGCCCGGCCTCGTAGGCGCCGCGCCGGATCGAGGCGTCTGCCAGCAGATCGGCCGCGGCCCGGCCGGGTGCGGCGACGACGCCGAGGGCGGCGAGCTTTTCCAGCGCAATGGCAATCGCCTCGGGGATTTTCGCCGCAACCGTCTCCCGCAGCCCGCCGCCGTAATCCTCAAGCTCGACCGGCTGGCAGCCGATGAGGATGAGCGTTTCGGGCCGGTAGCCCATCAGCGTTGCGGTGGCGATGACGTCCTGAAACCCGGTCTGGTGCAGCGACATCTTCTTGGCTCCCATGAAGGCGGGGACCTCGTCGCCCTCGACGATCTTGAGCGTTCCGGGCGGCAGGCCGTAATCGACCGCATCGAACACGACGAGCACGTCAGCCTCTTCGAGAAACGGCAGGAGATAGAGGCCCTGGGTGCCGCCGTCGAGCAGCGTGACCTCGGGCGGAAAGGACCATTGCTCGGCCATGTCCTCGACGCAGCGCACGCCGAACCCCTCATCGGCCCAGAGGACGTTGCCAATTCCAAGTATGAGCGTTTTCGGCGTCACACCGGCCTCCCTTCCTTCGGGGCCGGCGCGCACTCTCCACATGCCCCGACCCTGGCTACAGGCGGACATCGGAGGTTACTTTCCTGCCGGTTTTCCGGTTCGGTGAAAGCCTCCTGTCCGCATAATCGGGATACGACGGAATACCTTCAAAGCGGTTTGACCTATGTCAACCCTTTGGAGCTTCGCCCCCGCTTTGGTGGCAACCCTCTGACAACCAAGGAAAACCCGCAGCAAGAGCTGCGGGTTTTGCCGGCTGCGGCGGGTCCGGTTCGGGCTATTCCGGCCGGTCGTCCTTGAAGGTCCGGTGGCCCGAAATCATCGTCGAGACCATCGACTGGCGCGACATCACGTCTTCGCGGATCGCCGCGTAGATGTGGATGATGACGAAGACGACGATGGCCCACATGCCGAGATGGTGCAGCGAATGCATCACCTGGCTGTTGCCGACGAGGTTCATCACCGGGGCGGTCAGGGTGGACAGCCAGTGATCGCTCCCGAGCCCTTCGGCGTAGAGCGTGAAACCGGTGACAATCATGAAGCTGAGCCCCACGGTCATGAAGAAGAACATCGCGATCTGCGCCAGCGGGTTGTGGCCGACATACTTCTTCGGCTCCTTTTCGAGAAACGCGTACCAGCGCAGCTCGAAGAACACCTCCGACCACCAATGCCGGTTGAAGATCGGCAGGCGGAACATTTGCTTCGAATGGTGGTTGCCGACAAACGACCAATAGATGCGGCCGAAAAAGCCGACGGTCATGACCATGGCGGCCGCGAAATGGGCGAAGCGGATGTAGCCGAAGACGAATTGCTCGGCGGCTTCGCCGATTTCCATCGTCGGCGGCGGGCTCCCGATCAGGTAGCCCGTCACGCAGAGCGTCAGGATCGCGAGCGCGTTGATCCAGTGCCAGAGCCTGACCGGGGTCTCGTAGACATAGACGCTGGTGTGCCGCTTGATCGTCTCGAGGTCCTCGGAGGTCGCGTCGCCGGTGAGACGCGAAGCCGAATAGAAGTCGAGCTTTGTGTCCATCTGTGGCAGATTTTCCTCGACCTCGATCTTCATGAGCCCTTCCTCCATCCAAGCAGTGCGAGCCCGACCGCGCCCGCGATGAGGGCGACGGCGAGGCCCGGCGCGGCATGGGCCGCCCCGTGGGCTTCGGCGGGCACCGGCAGATGCGCCCCATGGGCCATGGCCAGCGTCGGAACGAACGTCAGAAGCGTTGCAATGCGGATCATCCGGGGTTCCTCCCTTAGCGGACCTTGACGGTCGTCAACTCGTCGCCGTCGGGCGACATCACGTGGGTCGAACAGGCCAGGCACGGGTCGAAACTGTGCAGTGTGCGCAGGATCTCGACCGGCTCCTCGGGCCGCTCCATCGGCGTGTTCATCAGGCTCGCCTCGAAGGCGCCGATATTGCCCTGGCTGTCGCGCGGAGACCCGTTCCATGTCGTGGGCACGACGCATTGGTAATTGTCGATGCGTCCGTCCTTGACCTGGACCCAGTGGCCGAGCGCCCCGCGCGGCGCCTCGGTCATGCCGACGCCTTTGGCCTCCTTCGGCCAGGTCGAGGGGTCCCATTTCGCCACATTGGCCGTCGATTCGTCGCCGTTCTTGATATTGGTGACGAGCTTGTCGAAGAAGTACTTCTGCAAGCGCCCGCAATACTCGCTTTCGAGCGCCCGGGCGGCGGTGCGCCCGAGCGTCGAGAACAGCGCCTCGACGGGCAGGTCCATCGTCTTCAGAAGGCCGGTGACCTGGTTGGTGATGTCCTCGTGGCCGTCGGCATAGCCGACGATGTAGCGGGCGAGCGGGCCCACCTCCATCGCATGGCCGCGCCAGCGCGGGGCCTTGATCCAGGAATACTTGGCGGCCTCGTCGATGTTCTCGATATTGGTCCGCGAGCCTCTGGTATTGGGCCCGAGCTCGAAATTCGCCTCCGTCACCCCGTCCCAGGGGTGGAGGCCCTTGCCGGGCTCGCCGTAATCGTACCAGGAATGGTCGACGAATTCCTGCACCTGCTCGGGGTCGCGAACGTCCACCTCGTGAACGGTGGAAAGATCGCCGTTGATGATCGCCCCGCGCGGCAGGTGAAGCTGTCCGGCCGAGAAGTCGTTGGCGTGTTCGGGGATATCGCCGTAGGCCAGCACCGCCTGGGACGACAGCCCGCCGCCGTGGAGCCAGCTCTTGTAGAACCCGCCGATGGCAATGACATCGGGGATATAGACGTTGTTGTTGAAGTCGATGCACTTCTGGATGATCGACGAGACCAGGTTGAGCCGTTCCATGTTGATCGCCCCGACAGCGCCCGTGGAATGGACGTTGATCGGGCATGGCACGCCACCCACCAGCCAGTTCGGATGGGGGTTCTTGCCGCCGAAGATCGTGTGGATCTTCACGATTTCCTTCTGGAGATCGAGCGCCTCGAGATAGTGGGTCGTGGCCATCAGGTCCGCCTCGGGGGGCAGAAGATAGGCCGGGTTGTCCCAGTATCCGTTCTTGAAGAGCCCGAGCTGGCCGCTCTCGACGAACTGCTTCAGCCGGTTCTGGACGTCGCGGAAATAGCCCGGAGACGACATCGGGTGGCTCGGTGAGACCGCTTGTTGCAACTCGCTCGTCGCCTTCGGGTCGGCCTTCAGCGCGTTGACGGGGTTGACCCAGTCGAGCGCATGAAGGTGGTAGAAGTGGACGATATGGTCATGCACCTGAAGGTTCAGCTGCATGATGTTGCGGATCGAGTTCGCGTTGTCGGGGATCTCGATCCCGAGCGCGTCTTCCACCGCACGGACCGAGGTCAGCGCGTGGGTCCCGGTGCAGACCCCGCAGATGCGCTCGGTAAAGGCCCAGGCGTCGCGCGGATCGCGGCCCTTGAGGATCACTTCGAGCCCGCGCCACATCGTCCCGGTGGAGACGGCGTTGCGGATGACGTTGTTCTCGTCGACGTTCACCTCGCAGCGCATATGGCCTTCGATCCGGGTGACCGGGTCGACGACGACGCGCTTGCCGGAATTGTCGAGATTGAAACCGTTGGGTGTCTGGACAACCATGGATCAGACCTCCTCTTTCTGAGCGTCGGCGGGCCGGTTGGCCTGGGCCTTGTTCTGGGCGGCCTTCAGCGCCGAGACGGCGGCGTGGATCGCCACACCGCCACCGACGGCACCGGCGGCGGCCATGCCGATCTGGTCGGCATTCCGCTCCACACCGAACTGGGCGAGATTGGTGACCCGGTCGTAGAAACTGCCCTGGTCCCAGAACCCGTCCTCGGAACAGCCGATGCAGCCGTGGCCGGACTGGATCGGGAAGCTCACACCTTCGTTGAAGCCGATGGTGGAGCAGGCGTTGTAGGTCGTCGGCCCCTTGCAGCCCATCTTGTAGAGGCAATAGCCCTTGCGCGCGTTGTCGTCGTCCCAGGCCTCGACGAACTGGCCGGCGTCGAAATGCGCCCGGCGGTAGCATTTGTCGTGGATGCGCTGGCCGTAGAACATCGCCGGGCGGCCCTGACGGTCGAGCTCGGGGAGCCGGTCGAAGGTGAGCATGTATGTGATGACGGAGGTCATGACTTCGGCAATGGGCGGGCAGCCCGGCACCTTGATGATCGGCTTGTCGGTGATGACCTTGTGGACCGGCGTCGCCTGGGTCGGGTTCGGCGCGGCGGCCTGCACGCAGCCGTAGGAGGCGCAGGCGCCCCAGCTGATGACCGCCTTGGCGTCTTTCGCCACATGGCGCAGTTTCTCGACAAAGGGCTTGCCGGCGGAGATGCAGAACATCCCGTCCTCGTTGAGCGGCGGGTTGCCCTCCACGGCAAGAATGTAATTGCCCTTGTACTTCTCGATGCTCTCTTCGAGCGCGGCCTCGGCGGCGTGACCGGCCGCGGCCATCAGGACGTGCTGATAGTCGAGCGAGATCATCGACAGGACGACATCCTTCGCGAGCGGATGGGCGCCGCGAATGAAGCTCTCCGAACAGCAGGTGCATTCGAGACCGTTGATCCAGATCACCGGTGTGCGGGGCTTTGTCTCCATCGCATGGGCGATCTTCGGCACGAAAGCGGGGCCGAGGCCCAGCGCGCTGGCCGTGAGCGTGCAATACTTCATGAAGCTGCGCCGGGTGATCCCCTGGCGGCGCATCACGTCGTAGAAAGTCTCGATATGCGACACGTCTCTCTCCCTCCGATACGGGCGTCTGCCTGCCAGTAGAGAGGCCTTTCCAATCGGGTGGAAGCGCCGCGAATGCACTTCTTCTGATTTCCAAAGGTCCGGTTATTCAATGGGTTGCGCGATATCTTGATCTGGATCAAGAAAACGCGTTCACCGGTTCGCTGCCGAAGTGATCAACCGCTTTCCAGCGCGACCTGGGCGATGAGCGCCTGCCCCAATGCGAGCCCGCCGTCATTGGCCGGCACCCGCGTGTGGTGCAGAACGGGCACCGCGACCCCGTCCAGCGCGCCGACGACCAGGTCGAGAAGAAGCGCGTTCTGAAAGCAGCCTCCGGTGAGCGCGACGGCCTCCGCCGCCCCGGTCTCGACCAGACGGCGCGCCGCGCGCGCGAAGCTTCCTGCGAGGCCGGCATGAAACCGCATGGCAATTAGCCTTCGGTCCGTTCCGGCCGCAAGATCGGCGCCGAGGCCGGCCCAGAGCGCGGTGTCGTCCAACACGCCTTCGGCGGCCCCGACACCGAGCGGGTAGCCGTCGCCGACGTCCGGCCCCGCCGCCCTCGCCGCAGCTTCAAGCCACATCGCCGCCTCGCCTTCGAAGCTCTGCGCCCCGGAAAACCCAAGCGCGGCGGCCACCGCATCGAAGAGCCGGCCGGCGGAGGACGACATCGGGGCGTTGACCCCAGCCGATATCGCCTGGCGCAAAAGCGCCCTCGGGCGCTCAGCCAGAAGCTCATCGGCCGCCGCACTCAGACCGGCCAGATCGAGCCGGGCGAGGAGGTTGCGCCAGGGTTCGCGGTTCGCCGCATCGCCGCCGGGCAATGCTGCGGGGCGCAGCCAGGCGCGGCGTTCGAAGCCGGTATAATCGCCAAGGAGCACCTCTCCGCCCCAGACCGTGCCGTCGGCCCCGAGGCCGAGCCCGTCAAGGACGATCCCCGCCACCGGGCCGCCGTCGCGCGGCCAGCCGTTCTCGGCCAAACAGGCGCCGAGATGGGCGTGGTGATGCTGGACCCTGATGTGACGAAGTCCGGTGGCGGCCGCGTGCCGGGTCGAGCGGTAATCCGGGTGGAGATCGCTCGCCGCAGCCTCGGGGCGATGGTCGAACAGCGCGGCATAATCGGCGTCTGCCTTCTGGAACTCCTCCCAGGTCAGTGCGTCGTCGAGATCGCCCAGATGATGGGAGAGCAGCGCCGCCCCGTTCTTCGTCAGACAGATCGCGGACTTCAGATGCGCGCCATAGGCGACGACGTCCGGCGCATCCTCGAACCCTTCGGGCAAGGGAAACGTGCCGGGCACCCGGCCGCGCGCCCGCCGCAGCACCATCGGCCCGTGCCGCGTGACGCGCTCGACGCTATCGTCGAGGCGCCGCGCGATCGGGCGATTATGATAGAGGATGCCATCGGCGATATGCCCGAGCCTGTCGCGGGCTTCGTCGTCGCCGATCACCTGCGGCTCGCCTGAGAGGTTGCCCGAAGTCATTACCAGCGGTCGGCCGACGGCGCGCAGCAGGAGAAGATGAAGCGGGGTGTAAGGGAGCATCCATCCGAGCTCTGCCATACCCGGCGCGACGCTCTCGGGCAGGTCGGACGTCCCCCGCGCGATCAGGACGATGGGCGCGGCGGGGTCGCCGAGACGCGCGCGCTCTCCGGGCGTCGGTGCGCCGTGCCGGGCGATCATCTCCATGGTTCCCATCAGCGCCAGCGGCTTCGTGGGCCGCCGTTTGCGCTCCCGGAGCCGCGCGATGGCCGCCCCGCTCGTGGCATCGCAGGCGAGGTGAAACCCGCCGAGGCCCTTCAGGGCGACGATCTCGCCGGCCCCGAGGCGCCGCACCGCCTCGTCGAGCGGCGGCCCGGCGGGAGGCTCGAAGGCAAGCTGCGGACCGCAGGCCGGGCAGGCGATGGGCTGGGCGTGAAACCTCCGGTCGGCGGGGTTTTCGTATTCCGAACGGCATTCGCTGCACATCGCGAAGCCGGCCATGGTGGTCTGGCCCCGGTCGTAGGGCAGACCCTGAAGGATCGTGAAGCGCGGACCGCAATTGGTGCAGTTGGTGAACGCGTAGCCCCGGCGCCGGCCCGGCGATGCGATCTCTTCCGCGCAATCGGCGCAGAGCGCCGCATCCGGCGTGACACGGGTCTCCGCACCGGCCGCGCCCGATCCGACGATCCGGAACCCGGAAAACGCGGGGCAATCCGCCTCCGCCATTTCGACCGCCTCGACCTCCGCCAAGGGCGGCGCCTCGTCGCGCAGGGCACGGACGAAGGCGTCGAGCCGGGCACCCGTTGCGCGGATCAGGACGCCCTCGGCGTCGTTGGATACCTCGCCGGCGATGGCGAACCGTTCTGCCAGTTGCCAGACGAAGGGCCGGAACCCGACACCCTGCACCTGCCCCCTCACCCGGATGCGATACCCCGCTGCCATTACGGCATCTTGCCGGAGTGCCGGAAAACCGCAAGCGCGTGTGCGCTGGCCGGCCGGTCGGGTTTCGCCTTGCGTAGAGACTTTGGCGGAGAGACAGGGATTCGAACCCTGGAGACGGTTTCCCGCCTACACGCGTTCCAGGCGTGCGCCTTCGACCACTCGGCCACCTCTCCGGCAGGCCGGGTCTAATGGCAAACGCCCTCCCCGTGCAAGGCCCTCAGAAAATGCGGAAGCTTGCAACGAAGGGCAGATGGTCCGACACCTCGCGCTTGAACGTGTCGCGTCCCATGCCGGGCGGGTTGCCGTTGTTGTTCATCGTCCAGTGCATCGGGAAGAGGCGGAGCGAGCCGCGGATATAGGCCTTCGAATAGGTCCGCGAGATCGCAAAACCGTCCAGAAGGTTCGCCCGGCCGCGTTTCTGGATATGCGACCACCGCTCCTGAAGGTCCCAGGACGAGATGAAATCCATCAGGTCGTCGCCGCCGAGGTGATGGAAGTTCGACACGTCCTGGCCCGGGATCATGTTGAAATCCCCCAGAAGCAGGATCGCGTCGGTCATGTATCCCGGCGTTGCACGCAGGTCCGCGATGTAATTGCCGATGGCGATGCATTGCGTGTCGCGGCGGGCCTGGTCGGCGGCGTCGCGGCCCGATTTGAGATGCACCCCGATGATCGTCGCCCGGAAACGGCCGATCACGAGGTCGACCGCGATGGCCCTGCGGCCGCCGTCGTAATCGCCCTCGGACCCCTCGACGAAGCGCGCATTGGAAAGCTCGATCACCGCTTTGTGAAGAAACCCGATATGGAGCGGGCTGACCGGCTGGGGGAGGATCGTGACCTCGTAATCGAGCCCGTACTCATCGCGCAACAGCTCCGCCAGCCGGTCGATATGGCTCAAGGGCGAGACTTCCACGAGGGTGACGATCTCGGCATCGAGCAGAGCCAGCCCCTCCGCCTGGTTCAGGGCGCGGTTGCTGTCGGGCGGAATGCCGCTGCCGGGTTCGAAGAGGTTGAAGCCCGCGAGGTTCCAGACCGCGACGCGGATGATGGAATGGGAAAACGCGACCATGGGAGAATGCCTTTCGCCGGAAATGCCGGAAAGACTACCTCAGGTCGGCGGCCGGACCGAGCTCAATCTCCCCCGCATGGCCAGGGGCTTCATCTTGGCAAAAAGTACCGCGAGGGGCCGCCGGAGGCGGCGGGGGCAACGCCCCCTACTCCACATCCTCGAAGACCTTCGGCAGGATACGGCCCGCCCCGTCGAGCCAGGTCGGCACCGGCAGCTCCTTCGACCGCAGGAACTCGGGGTTGTAGAGCTTCGACTGATACCGCGTGCCGAAGTCGCAGAGGATCGTGACGATTGTCTTGCCCTGCCCGATGTCGGCGGCAAGGCGCACGGCGCCGGCGATGTTGATGCCCGACGATCCGCCGAGGCAGAGCCCCTCGTGCTCGAGAAGGTCGAAGACGATGGGCAGCGCCTCGCTGTCGGGGATCGTGTAGGCGAAATCGGGGGTGAAGCCCTCGAGATTGGCCGTGATCCGCCCCTGCCCGATACCCTCGGTGATCGAATTGCCTTCCGCCTTTGCCGTGCCGGTGTTGTAGATCGAGGCGATGGCCGAGCCTTCGGGGTCGGCAAGCGCGATCTTCACCCCTTTGGCTTGCAGCGCCATGCCCACCCCAGCGAGCGTCCCGCCGGTGCCGACGGCGGAGACGAAGCCGTCGACCCGGCCGCCGGTCTGCTCCCAGATTTCCGGCCCCGTCCCGTCGATATGCGCCTGCCGGTTGGCGATATTGTCGAACTGGTTCGCCCAGACCGCGCCGTTCGGCTCCGACTGCGCCAGCCGCTCGGCCAGCCGACGGGAATAGTGCACGTAATTGTTGGGGTTCTTGTAGGGCACGGCCGGGACCTGGACGAGCTCGGCGCCCGCCACCCGCAGCATGTCCTTTTTTTCCTGGGACTGGGTCTCGGGAATGACGATCACGGTCTTGAACCCCATCGAGGCTCCGACGAGGGCCAGTCCGATCCCGGTATTGCCCGCCGTGCCCTCCACGATGGTGCCGCCGGGCCGCAGCAGGCCCTTCTCGACGGCATCGCGGATGATCCAGAGCGCGGCGCGGTCTTTCACCGACTGGCCGGGATTCATGAACTCGGCCTTGCCGTAGATCTCGCAGCCCGTCGCCTCGGAGGCCGCCCGGAGGCGGATCAGTGGCGTGTTGCCGACGGCGTCGGCGAGATCGGAATTCACCCGCATGGACCTGTCCCTCGCTGAGATGCGCCGTGCCTTCTAGGCCGTCGCCCCCCCGAACTCAATGGCCGCCCGCCGCCCCGAGGCGCGCACGATTGGCGGCGGTCCAGAACAGAAGATAGGCCAGCGGCAGGACGTTGGCCTCGCCGGTGTCGAGCAGCGACAGCGCGGTGTCGAGCTTCAGGACATGGGTTAGAATGTCCTCGCCCTCATGGGCCTGGCCGCCGGACCGGGTCCGGTAGTCCGCCAATGCGGTGAGCCCGACATAGAGATGGAAGAACTCCGCCGTCGCCCCGGGGCTCGGATAGCCGCCGGGCACCGGCACGAGCCTGTCGATCTTCAGCGCTGCCTCCTCCATCGCCTCCCGCCGGCCGCACTCCTCGGGGCTCTCGCCGGGGTCGATCAGCCCGGCAATAGGTTCGAGCGTCCAGGGGTGCCGGTCGCCGCGCCGGAAAGGACCGGTGCGGAATTGCTCGACAAGCACGACCTCATCACGGACCGGATCGTAGGGCAGAAGGAGCGTCGCGTCGGTGGACAAGAACACCTCGCGAACGACATCTTCAACGCCGCCGTCGAAACGGCGATGGGCCAGATGAAGCTCATCGACCATGAAAAAGCCGCTGTGGCGCAGAACCGTTCGGTCGAGCGTCACGCCCTTGCGGCCGGTGCCGTTTCGGACCGCACCGGGCGCGCTTTGCGTCACCGCCCGGCGGGTCGAGGCCGCCCGCGCCAGAAGCATCGGGAAGCGCCGCGCCATGTCCCCCGGCGGTGTTTCGGGATAGTGCCGCATGGCCTCGGCGGCGGCGATCTCGACCGCAGGCCCCCAGGCCGCGACCCAGGCCGCGAGGTCCCATGGCTCGGCCTTCGTCTCGACAGCCGGAGGCCAGTAGACCTCGGCCCGGGCCCCCGACACCAGGGTCACGGACCTGCGGCTGTACCCGAAAGCGCTTTCGTACCAGTCGAGACGCGCGAGGTCTTCGCCCGCGGCATGAAGTACGAGCCCCTCCGCGAGGCCCCCCTCGGCGCCGACGAGGACCGGGAAGTCCCCGGTCGCGGCATCGAGATGGACGGCGTGATCGGCCAGCGCATCGGCCCGCGCTTCCCAACGGCCATGGCCGAGGACCGTCGTGAGTTGCCCCGGGTCGCGCAGCGTCCCGTAAAGAAAAAGGTCGCGCGCCACCTCAGGACCAGCGCGAGGCCGCGCTTTCGGTCATCACAGCGCAGATCAGCGTGCCGAGGAGCATCGCGCCGATGATCTGCGGCGTCGCCACGAGGCGCCCGTACTCGAGGGCCAGAACCGCCATGTCCTGCAACGCCTCGATCGGTCCGTCGTAGAGAAGCCGCGTGGCCCGGTCGAGCATCTCGTCGCCCGACCAGATCACCAGACACCAGAAGACCACCGCAACCGTCGTCGTCGAGGCATGGCCGATTGTCGCCACGATCCCGTCGCCGGCATTGCGCCCCACCATCGTCCAGCCGAGCACGAACCCGACGGCGGCATTGACCGGCTGAAGCAGCGGCGTCGGCGTGCCTTCGGGGAGCAACGGCGGGATCAGGCCCGAAACGAGCCAGATGAGGATTCCGAATGTCGCGGCACCAAGAAGCTTTCCCGCGGTGGGCATGTTCAGGCCGGCCTTTTCACCGTGATCTGCGTCACATCGCAGGTTCCGCTCGAAAAGGTGGCCGCGCAAGAGGTGAGGTAGAAATTCCACATTCTGCGGAAGCGATCGTCGAATCCGAGCAACGATACCTCCTCCCAGCGGCGATTGAACGTCTCGTGCCAGCGCCTCAGCGTCTGGGAGTAGCTGTCGCCGAACTCGACGGAGCGGGCGACGCTGAGGCCCGCCTTCTCGATCTCCGCGCGCAGAACCTTCGGCGAGGGCAGCATGCCGCCGGGGAAAATGTACTTCTGGATGAAGTCGACCCCCTTGCGGTAGGCCTCCCAGCGCCGGTCCTGGACGGTGATGATCTGGAACGTGCCCGCCGCGCCGGGGTTCAGCCGCTCGCGGACGGTCTCGAAATAGACCGGCCAGTACTTCTCGCCCACCGCCTCGAACATCTCGATCGACGCGATGCCGTCGTAATGGCCGCGCTCGTCGCGGTAATCCTGAAGCTTGATCTCGACGCGGTCCGACAGCCCCTCCCGGGCCATCCGGGCGCGGGCGAAATCGTGCTGTTCGCGCGATATCGTGAGGCCGGTGACCTTCAGCCCCCGTTTCTTCGCGGCATATTCGGCAAACCCGCCCCAGCCGCAGCCGATCTCGAGGATGTGGTCGCCGGGCCGTGCCCCCATCTCGTCGACCATCGAGGCGTATTTCTCGGTCTGGGCGGCTTCGAGGCTCTCCTGTCCGGTGCGGAAGAGCGCCGAGGAATAGGTCATCGTGTCGTCGAGCCAGAGCCCGTAGAAGTCGTTGCCGAGGTCGTAATGGTGCGAGATGTTCTTCTTCGCCTGGCGCTTGGAGTTCGATTGCAGCCAGAACCGGAACCGTTCATAGGCGCGGACCAGACCGATGCCGGGAAACCCGTCATAGATCGCGTCATTGTCCTCGTGGACGAAATCCATGAAGGCCTGAAGGTCCGGCGTCGACCAGGCGCCGTCGAGATAGGCTTCGGAAAACCCCAGATCGCCCTCGCGGAGCAGCCGGGCGAAGACATCCTCATCATGGATCGCCACCGCCGCCACGGGCCCGGGCTTGGGGCCTTCGGCGCGGAAGACGCGGCCGTCGGGCAGCGCGAGGTCGAGCCGGCCGTGCTCGATGGCCTGCATCATCGAAAACACCTGCGCGAAGTAGCGCGGCAGGTGCTCCTGCCCCTCGACGGACGTCAGTATTGTCATGGTTCATCCCCTGTCGTTCGGCCACGCTAGCCGCGCGCTTCGGCGCTCACAAGCGGTTTTGCCTTATCTGGTACGGGGTTGGGCGGCAGCCGGACCAGTCTCAGAAGTCACGGGTTTCGTAGGCCGCAAGCGCCCGCTCGCGCCCCTCCTTCGCTCCGACGATCGGCGCGGGATAGGCATCCTCGGCCGCCATAGCCCAGCTTTCGGGGATCGCCGCGAAGTAATCGCGCGCGGTTTTCGGCGGATCGTCCTGCCCCTCGGCGATCCAGCGCCCGGTATAGATGCCCTCGGGGTCGAACTTCTCGATCTGGGTTTCGGGGTTGAAGACGCGGAAGTAGGGTGTGGCGTCGGGCCCGGAACCCGCCGACCATTGCCAGCCCATCGCGTTCGAGGCCGGGTCCCAGTCGACGAGGCAATCGGCGAACCAGGAAAGCCCGATCTTCCAGTGGCACATCAGGTGCTTTGTCAGATAGCTCGCCACGATCATCCGCGCCCGGTTATGCATCCGCCCGGTGACATACATCTCGCGCATGCCGGCATCGACGAAGGCCATCCCCGTCCGGCCCCGTTTCCAGGCTTTGACCTCCGCCTTGCGCGCGTCCTCGTTCCAGGGAAATCCGTCCCATTCCTCGCGCCAGTTGCCGCTGACGATGCGCGGGGTGTGCCAGGCGAGATGATAGGCGAATTCGCGCCAGACGAGTTCTTTGAGGAAGATCTCCGCCCCCGCCTTGCCCTCCTCCATCGCGCGGCGGCCCGCATGCCAGCAACTTCGTGGGCCGATCTCGCCCCAGGCGAGGTTTTCGCTGAGGCCGGAGGTGCCGTCTTCGGCGACCCGGTCGCGGGCCTCGGCGTAATCGGCCACCTTGTCGCGGATGAAGGTGGCAAGCCGGGCCTGCGCCGCGGCCTCGCCGACATGAAGATGAGGTTCGACGACCGCCGCGCCCCGGACCATCGCGCGGTCGAGCCCCCAATCGGCGGGGTCGTCCGAGGCGGGCCAGTTCTTCGGTGTCGCAAGGGTCTTCGGGGCGGAACCGGCCTCCGGCACATCGCGGCCGCGCACGGATTTCCAGAACGGGGTGTAGACCTTGTAGAACCCGCCAGTGCCGGTTTCGGCCGTCCAGGGCTCGAAGAGAAGGTGCCCCGCAACGCTTTTCGCATCGACCCCGTCGTCGGTGAGCCCGGCCTTGACCGCCTTGTCCCGGGCGACCTGATCGGGGTCGTAGGCGCGGCCCCAGCGCACGGTGTCCGCGCCGGTTTCCTCGACCAGGGCCCGCAAAACGTCGAGCGCGGCGCCGCGCCGGAAGACGAGCCGCGAGCCGATGCCCTCCAATCTTTCCGCGAATTCCCGCGCGCCGAGCCAGAAGCGCCAGAGCGGGGCGGCCCCGTAGGTCTCAAAGACCTCGTCGATGAGGAAGACCGGGACGACCGGGCGCCCTGTCTCGGCGATGTCGGTGAGGACTGGGTTGTCGGTCAGCCGCAGGTCCTTGCGGACCCACCAGAGGATGGGTTTGTCGGTCATGGTTTCGCCGAACCTAGAGCGGCGTGGCGGCGGTCAAGGCGGCGGTTGGGGGCGCTGCCCCCGGCCCATCCGGGCCTCCCCCGCGGTATTTTCCGCCAAGATGAAGAGGAGCCGGCGGCGGATTTCCCGGTCAAGTGCGAACATCGACGACAACCCGGCCCTTCACCTGGCCTTTAAGGATTGCCGCACCAAGCGCGGGAAGGTCCCCGAGCCTCGCCGGCTGCACCATGGCATCGAGTTTTTCCATCGGCAGGTCCGTCGCGATCCGGTCCCAGATCGCGATGCGGGCCTCGACCGGCTGGAGCACCGAATCGATGCCCAGAAGGTTCACACCGCGCAAGAGGAACGGGATCACCGTTCCGGGGAATTTCGGACCCGCTGCGAGGCCGACGGCCGCGACCGAGGCGCCGTATTTCATCTGCCCGAGCACCCGGGCGAGCATTTCGCCGCCCACCGCGTCGATACAGCCGGCCCAGCGTTCGCTCTCGAGCGGCCGCTTCACGGCCTCGGCGATCTCCTCCCGGGGCACGATCTCGGTCGCGCCAAGCGCGCGGAGATAGTCGGCGGTTTCGGGACGCCCCGTGACGGCGGCGACCTCATAGCCGAGATGGGCCAGGATCGCGACGGCGACCGACCCCACGCCGCCCGCCGCCCCGGTGACCAGCACCGGCCCCTGCCCCGGTTCGAGCCCGTGGTCTTCGAGCGCCATCACCGATTTCATCGAGGTGACGCCCGCGGTGCCCACCGCCATCGCCTGGCGGGTGGAGATGCTGTCGGGGAGCTTCACCACGAACCCGGCCGGCACCCTGGCCTTCTCGGCCATCCCGCCCCAGCGGTTCTCGCCCATCCGCCAGCCGTTCACCGTGACCCGGTCGCCCGGCGCGAAGGCGGGATCGTCGGAGGTCTCGACGACCCCGGCAAGGTCCACCCCCGGCACATGGGGCCAGTGTTTCACGAGCCCCCCGCCCGTCGGCAGCATGCAAAGCCCGTCTTTGTAGTTGAGCGTGGTATACTCCACCGCGATGGTGACCTCGCCCTCGGGCAACTGGTCTTCGGAGACCTCTCTGACGGCGACCTCAACGGCGTCTTCGGCGGTTTTCTCGACAACGAGGGCTCTGAACATCTTGGGTCCTTTCGGATCAGGCATCGGCGGGCATGAACGGCAAATCGGTGTCCTCGGGACGGGCCCCGGCGGCGGTGAGCATCGCATGGACCTGGCCCCGGTGGTGGGTCTGGTGGTTAAAGAGCTGGATCAAGCAGACCGCTTTCGGCTGGCGCACCTCGCGGCCGACCGCGCCGGAGAACCAGACGAGATCGCCTTCGATATCGGCCGGCTTTGCGGCCAGCGCCCATTTAAAGATGCGCCCGTCAAGCCCTTCGCGAAGAAGTTTCAGTTCCTCCCACTCGACCACCCAGTCGCCGCTGTCTGCGATCTTGACATCCGGCGGCGGTCCACCGTCGAACCGGCCCATCCAGATCGTGTCGCCCCAGAGAAGATGCGACAGCGTGCGGTGGATCGAGCCCCAGAACGCACCCCGGTCCGCGCGGCGGTCGGCATCGCCAAGCCCGTCGGCGGCGGCATAGACCGACCGGTTCTGCCAGGCGTTGTAACGCGCCATCCGCTGCAAATAGGCCGGTGTGATCAAAAATTCGCCCTCCCCACGCGCCCCTTCTCCCGGCTTGGCCCCGGGAGGTCAAGCCGGGCGCGAAAGCCCTTGTCGCGGCGCGGGCGTCACACTAGCGTCCCGCGCCAGATCAACCCAACGGGGAAACCAAATATGTACCGGTTCACGCTTTTCACCTCGGCGCTCGCTCTGGCTGCCGGCACCGCTCATGGGGCGGACGACGAGCTTCTCGTCTTCGACTATTCGGGCTTCGAAGACCCCGAATTCCATCAACCCTACGTCGCCGCCCACGGCGACAGCCCGGCCTTTTCGTTCTTCGGCGACGAGGAAGAGGCGTTCCAGAAGATCGTCGGCGGCTTCCGCGCCGACGTCACCCATGTCTGCGCGGGCTCGGTCAACAAATGGGTCGAGGCCGAGATCGTCGAACCCTGGGATACCGGGCTGATCCCGACCTTCGCCGATCTCGACGCCGATCTCGTCGGCTCCGAAATCGCCCCCGGCGACGCGGCCTTCTTCATCCCCACCGATTTCGGCTCGACCGCGATTGCCTACAATCCCGACGAAGTGCCCGAAGACGCGGTCCAGACCCTTGAGGTCTTCAATGACCCCGCCTACGCGGGGCGCCTGTCGATCCCCGACAATGTCGATGACGCCTATGCGCTGGCCTACCTCGCCGTCGGCGTGACCGACTGGACGACAGCGACCGACGAAGAGTTCGAGGCCGCCTCTGACTGGCTTCGCGGGGTTCATAACAACCTCAGGACCTACTGGGTCGATGTCGCCGAACTCACCCAGCTTATGGCCACCGGCGAGGTGCTCGTGGCCTGGGCCTGGAACGAGGTCTTCCCCGCGCTTGTCGAAGAGGGCCTGCCGGCGGGCTTCGAGCGCGAACCGGCCGAAGGCTCCTCGCTGTGGCTCTGCGGTTATGTGAACATGGCCGACGGCCCGGGCTCGGAAGAAAAGGCCTACGATTACCTCAACGCGCTTCTCGACCCCGTCTCGACCGAGCCGCTCCTCGTCTCGGGCTTCGGCCATGCCAACCGGTCGGGCATGGGCGCGTTTTCCCAGGAGGAACTCGCCGCTTCGGGGCTTGAGGCCATCGACGCCCCGGTGCTCGCCCAGCTTCCCCTGCCGGTCGCGGTCCGCGAGAAGCATTCCGAGGAATTCGAGCGCATCAAGGCCGGGTTCTAAGTAACTTCGGCGCCTTAGCAAAATCGAAAGACGATCCTTCGTTGAAGGGTCGTCTTTTCTTTTGCCGCTTTTCCCGCCTGAACCTTCGCCATGACACGACAGCGGGCCTGCGCGCCCATGCGACGGACCTGTTCGAAGACCTTGGCGCGCCTTGCCCGCCGCCCGCAGCGCGAGACCGAAACTGCGACAGACGGGCACATCTCCGGCCCCTCGGGCGAAAAAGAGTGAACCGGTTTCGCTGCCGCGCCGTATCCCTGTCAACGCAGCCAATGTAAACCGAGATTGACATGATCGACGCCATCAACATCGCCATAGCGCTCACCTCCATCGGCCTTGGGGTCATCGGCTGGCTCGCGCCGCGCTACACGATGGCCGTGCTCGACCTCGAACCGACGACCTCCACCATGGGCGTGTCGGAAATCCGCGCCGCCTCGGGCGCGCTCTTCGTCGGCCTCGGTCTCGGCGCGATCTTTCTCAATGAGCCTTATGCCTACGCGATGATCGGTTTTGCCTGGGCGGGGGCCGCCATCGGGCGGATCACCTCGATCCTGGCGGATGAAAAGCCCACCCAGCGGACCTGGGGGTTCTTCGGCATCGAACTCCTCGTCGCGGCGGCCGCACTCGGCATCAATCTTCCCCTCGCTTGATAGACCGCGCCGGCTTCCATATATCTGGGTCGTTCCTTCGGGAACTATGGACATAAACGCGCTCGTAATAAGCGGATCGGACCCGGGGGCGGTACCCGGCGGCTCCACCAAAACTCCCGTCGTTGGGGACCATGGGGCCGAAACAGGATCGACGAACGTCTAAAGGGGTTAGCTTTGTCCCGGTGAGGTACCACCGTTATCGGTCCGACAAGTACAGTTGCCAACGACAACCGTGCTCCGGTCGCGCTCGCTGCTTAAGCAGTGCGCAACACCGAAATCTAAGCCCTTGCGCCTAGCCGCGTAAGGCGGGGCCTGCCGGAGCCTGGCAACAGAATCCGGCACCTAACCGCACAATCGATCGGTATGTCTGGGCAAAGACGCCCGGACTTCGCGTTCCTCCGGCGGTGCGCGACTGCCCGCAGTTCAGGCGAGGCGCCGCGCGATCTGGCGTCATTCGCAGACGTGATGGCATTCGCAACAGCCCGTGATGGACTTTCGCCTGAGCGCCGGGAATAGTCGCCGCGTCCATGGTCAAACGCGCGCTCCTCTCCTCCCTTCTGGCGATCACGCTCGCGACCGGCACGGCGCGGGCCTGCGACACGGCGCTGATCCTCGCCATCGACGTGTCGAACTCCATCGATTCGGGCGAGTACCGCATCCAGGCGGAAGGCTTGGCCGAGGCGCTCCTCGACCCGCTGGTGCGCGAAGCGCTGGTTTCGGGTCAGGTGGCGCTGACGGTGATCCAGTGGTCGGGCGTCGGCAATCAGGTCGTTTCGATCCCGTGGCGTCGAATCGCGGCGGATGCCGACGTGCTGGCGATAGCCGAAGAAGCCCGGCGGATGCAGCGCGCCATCATCATGTCGAACACAGCAGTCGGTGACCTCGTCCGGTTCGCGCGGACCCAGTTCGCGGCCGTCCCCGACTGCGCGCGCAAGGTGATCGATATCTCCGGCGATGGCGACGACAATGCCGGCACGCTCCCCGAGGCGGAACGTCTTCTGGCCGAACGCGACGGGGTGACGATCAACGCGCTGGCCATTGAATCGCTGGGGCTGTCGATCACCAATTACTACCGGCTGAAAGTCATCACCCGAAACGGGTTCGTGATGACCGCGCGGGGGCATTCGACCTATGCCGAGACGCTTAAGGAAAAGATCAGGCGGGAAGTCGCGAAAGTGATGTTCTGAGGGGTTTCCTCGCCCCCGGAGCAACGAAAACCCGTCTCGGGCTTGCCCCGGGACCTCGATGGACGCGGCACACCGGAAGATCGGGACCCCGGGCCAAGCTCGGGTGCAAGGTCGGCGCATCGGCCCGCGCCGTGCGAGCGCCAGAGCCAAGCGGCCCTTTGCTGCGAGCCCGGATCTCCCATCGCAGCGCAACCGCGCCGCCCATTGCCCCGCCCCCGCTCCCCTGTCGCACCCCTGTCATCTTCGCGGTAGAGGGAAGGTCATGGCCAGCCTCGACGACCCGACCGGCGCCGCCGCTTCGGGCCCCCTCGCCCTTGCCGATCTCGCGCGCGTCTTCGGGCGGATCGGCGTTCTCTCCTTCGGCGGCCCGGCCGCGCAAATCGCGCTGATGCACCGCGAACTCGTCGAAGACCGCCCCTGGCTCACCGAGGAGCAGTACCTGCGCGCCCTGTCGTTCTGCATGCTGCTGCCGGGCCCCGAGGCGATGCAGCTTGCCACCTATGCCGGATGGCGGCTGAGGGGCGTGGCCGGCGGGCTCATCGCCGGTGGGCTTTTTGTGTTGCCGGGCGCGATCGTGATCGCCGCGCTGGCCTCGGTCTATGCCGTCTTCGGCGCGGTGCCCCTCGTGGAGGCGGCGTTTGTCGGCATCAAGGCCGCCGTCGTCGCCATCGTCCTACAGGCGCTCTGGCGGCTGTCGGGAAAGGCGCTCCGACGCCCGGCGAACTGGGCCGTGGCGGCGCTCGCGTTCGTGGCGATCTTCGCATTCGGGCTGCCGTTTCCCGCCATCATCGCCGGCGCCGCACTATGGGGGGCAGTGAGCGCGGGGGCCAGGGTTCCGGCCGGCACGGGCGATGCGCCGCGCCCCGGGCCCGGCCATGTCGCAACCGTGCTGACCTGGCTCGCCCTGTGGCTCCTGCCGCTTCTGGCCCTCCACCTCTTCGCCCCGGCGTTTCTCGCCGAGGTCGGCCTCTTCTTCTCCCAGCTTGCCGTCGTCACCTTCGGCGGGGCCTATGCGGTGCTGGCCTACATGACCCAGGAGATCGTCGCCGATCTCGGCTGGATCACCACCGAGGAGATGCTCGTCTCCCTCGGGCTGGCCGAAACGACACCGGGGCCGCTCATTCTCGTCACCGAATTCGTCGCCTTCCTCGCCGGCTTCAAGGAGGGCGGCTTCCCGCTGGCTTTCGCGGCCGCCGCCACCGCCCTTTGGGTCACCTTCATCCCCTGCTTTTTGTGGATCTTCGCCGCCGCGCCCTGGATCGAGTGGATCACCGCCCGGCCCCGTCTCCAGAGCGCGCTCGCCGCGATTACGGCCGCCGTGGTCGGCGTGATCCTCAACCTGTCGCTCTGGTTCGCGCTCCATGTGGTCTTCGACGATCTCGTCGCGCTGGAGATCGGCCCCGTCTCGGTGCTCTGGCCGGTCTGGCCGAGCCTCGACCCGGCTGCCGCCGCCCTTGCGGTTCTGGCCGGGGCGGCGCTCTTTCTGGGCCGGTTCGGGCTTGTGCCGCTCATCGGCTGTGCGGCTCTGGCCGGCCTCGCCCTGGGGGCCGTCGGATGATTGCGCGGCTGCGGGCGCGGCGGTCTTTTAATCCCAACCGAATCTCTTATGCTGGCGCCATCGGAGGTGCCCAATGACCGGCTCGATCGACTACGGCAATCTGATGTACGCCGCCATGCGGTCGCTGATCCAGAAAGTGCTGAGCCAGGTCGCCGAGGACGGGCTGCCGGGAGCGCACCACTTCCTGATTACCTTCGACACGATGCATCCCGACGTCGAGATCGCCGACTGGCTGTCGGACCGCTACCCCGACAAGATGACCATCGTGATGCAGCATTGGTTCGACAATCTCGACGTCTCCGACGACGGTTTCACCGTGACGCTCAATTTCGGCGATCAACCGGAAACCCTGTTCGTGCCGTTCGACGCGATCAAGACCTTCGTCGATCCTTCGGTGGAGTTCGGGCTGCGGTTCGAGACCCAGGACGACGATGAGGACGCCCCGCCGCCCGCGCCGCCGCCGGACGACCCCGAGCCCGAGCGCGACGACGAGGGCAGCCCGCAGGTGGTCAGCCTCGATTCGTTCCGAAAATAACGCAGCGGCGGCGCCCTAATCTCGCCCGTTTCATCCGGTACACCCCATCGTCGCGAACGAGGTGAACCAGCCATGTTCTTTCGAGGGTTGAGAAAAAAGCCGGAAGCCACACCCATCGCGCGCGAGGCGCGGCATGGGGCCGTTGCCTATTTGCCGATGAAGACGGGCGACACCGAAGCGGTCGAAAGTTTTGCCCGGCCGCTGCGTGAGCAGCTCGTGGCCTCGGCACTCGGCGATCTGGCGGGCTACAAGATGCGGCCGGGGCGCAGCGACGAACCCCAGGGGCTCGAGCTGCACCTTCAGCTCGCTTCTGCCCACCCCCGGGCGCTGCAATCGGTCGGCAACATGCTCGACGACATGGATGCGCCCGTGGGCTCGACCATCGAGTTCACCGAAACCGGCCAGCGACACCTCTTCGGGCGTACCGAAGGGGTCGCGGTGGACCTCGACGGGGACACCGACTGGCTTGCCTTTGCCGAAGCCGCCATCGAGACCCTCGCCGGCGCGGCCGTCTACCAGGGCTCGCGGGTCGTGGCCGGCCGGCGGCGGCTCTATTTCTACGGCGAGAATGCAACGACCATTGCCACCGCGCTCCGCGCCGGCAGCCAGCTCGACCCGCGATTGTCGGATGTCGACGCCCATCGGCTGACCTAGCCGGGAGAAGACGGGGGCTTTCCTCCCGCACCACGCGCTCCCGAGGGCATATTTTCGGGCCAGTGGGAGGCCGGAGCACCGGCGCGAATTGCGATGGGCCGGGAGCCGGCCTATAGCGGTGCGGCAATCGAGGAAGGGAGCCCCGCCATGTCCGCCACCCGCACCGAAACCGACAGCTTCGGCCCGCTGGAGGTGCCCGCCGACAAGTATTGGGGCGCCCAGACGCAGCGGAGCATCCTGAACTTCCCCATCGGCTGGGAGAGACAGCCGGTGGCCATCGTCCGCGCGCTTGGGGTGATCAAACAGGCCTGCGCGGAGGCCAACAAGGCCCGGGGCGCGCTGCCCGCCGAGATCGCCGATGCCATCGTCGAAGCCGCCAGCGAGGTGGTGGCCGGCAAGTTCGACGACAATTTCCCGCTGGTGGTCTGGCAGACCGGCTCCGGGACGCAATCGAACATGAACGCCAACGAGGTGATCGCGAACCGGGCCATCGAGATCCTCGGCGGCGAGATCGGCTCGAAGGCGCCCGTCCATCCCAACGACCATTGCAACATGGCGCAAAGCTCGAACGACACCTTCCCCACGGCGATGCATATCGCCACGGCGACGACAGCCCGCGACGTTCTCCTGCCCGGCCTGAAGAAACTCCATCAGGCCCTTGATGGAAAAGCGAAAGCCTGGGGGGAGATCATCAAGATCGGCCGCACCCATACGATGGATGCCACGCCGCTCACCCTCGGTCAGGAATTCTCGGGCTATGCCCATCAGGTGGCAAAGTCCATCGAGCGGGTGGAAGCCGCCCTCGGCGACATCTACGAGCTTGCCCAGGGCGGAACCGCCGTGGGCACCGGGCTCAACTCCCCGAAAGGCTGGGGCGAGACGGTGGCGGCGAACATGGCGCGGATCACCGGGCTGCCGTTCGTCACCGCGCCGAACAAGTTCGAAGCGCTCGCCGGGCATGATGCGATGGTGGCGATGTCGGGGGCGCTGAAGGCCGCCGCGGCGAGCCTTTTCAAGATCGCCAACGACATCCGGCTCCTGGGCTCGGGGCCCCGCTGCGGGCTTGCCGAACTCAAGCTGCCCGAGAACGAACCGGGCTCCTCGATCATGCCCGGCAAGGTCAACCCGACCCAATGCGAGGCGATGACGCAAGTCTGCGCCCATGTCATCGGCAATGACGCCGCGGTGGGGTTCGCCGGTTCCCAGGGGCATTTCGAGCTCAACGTCTACAAGCCCATGATGGCCTACAACGTCCTTCAATCGATGCAGCTTCTGGGGGACGCGGCTGTGGCCTTCACCGACAATTGCGTCGCCGGGATCGAGCCCGACGAGGGCCGCATCGACCAACTCATGCGCGAAAGCCTGATGCTGGTGACGGCCCTTGCCCCCGAGATCGGCTACGACAATGCCACCACCGTGGCCAAGACCGCGCATAAGAACCGCACGACCCTGCGGGAAGAGGCGGTGAAGCTCGGCTTCGTCGACGAGGCGACCTTCGACCGCGTGGTGCGGCCCGAAACCATGGTGGGGCCGAAATAGGGGGCGCTGCCCCCGCCCTTCGGGCTCCCCCGCGGTATTTTTGCCAAGATGAAGCCCGGGGAGCGGAGCCCGGCGGCCGCCGGGGCGCGCTCACGAAGGCGTATCTCGACAAGAGGGGCGCGAGGTTCTAGCACAGGCAAAACGGAGCGGAGCGGGCAGATACATGCGGCTTTTCAAGGCGATGTCGGTGGCCCTCTTTCTGGGGCTCGCCGCTTGCGGGACGACCTATGGGCCCGAAGGCCCGCCCATGGGCACGGCGATCGAGGTCAACCAGCTCGAGGCGGAGCTTCTGGCGCTGGGGCCGGACGTGGACCCCGAAGAGGCCCGGCGGGCGGCAGAGATCGCCTACAGCTATACCCACCGCCTCGCTCTGGAATACGAGATCACCGACCCGCCGCTCATCCACAACACCAAGGTCAATATGGGGCTGAAGCCCCGCGGGCTCTGCTGGCATTGGGCCGAAGACATGGAAAACCGGATGCGGGCCGAGAACTTCGAAACGCTCGATGTGCACCGGGCCATCGCCAATGCCGACAACCATTTCCGGATCGACCATTCGACGGCCATCCTGTCGGCGAAGGGCGACGCGTTCGATGAGGGCGTCGTTCTCGACCCCTGGCGGAAGGGGGGCATTCTCTTCTGGTCGCCGCTTCTGGAGGACGAGGATTACGTCTGGGTCGAGCAATCGGTCGTCCATGCCAAAAAGCGCGCGGAGATGATCGCCCGGGCCAAGCGGGAGGGCCTGATGTGAGCGGCAAGGTGGTGAACCTCAGGGCCTGGAAGAAGGCAAAGGGGCGGGCCGAGCGGCGGCGGGAGGGCGACGCGAACGCGGCCCGGCACGGCCGCACCAAGGCCGAGCGCGCCGCCGAGGACGACGCCAAGGCGCGCGCCGAGCGGCATCTCGACGGCCACGAGCGGGAGGAATGAGCGGACGGCCCGTGAAGCGGTCGCTCACGATCCGGGGCCACCGGACCTCGGTGTCTCTGGAGGATGAGTTCTGGGCGGAGTTTCGCGCAATCGCCGCCCGGGAGGGGCGCGCGCTCAATGCGCTGGCCGCCGAGATCGACGCGGCCCGGGGGACCGAGGCGGGCCTTGCCTCGGCGATCCGGCTCTTCGTTCTGCAAGACCTCAGGCGCCGGGCCGGGGGCTGAAGGCGAGCCGTATCCCGTCGCGGGACCGGGTTGTGAGCTGGGCCACCGGCACCGGCACCGCACGCCGGGCGACCCGGTGGCGGGCGACGATCTCCGACAGGCAGGCCACCCCTTCGGCGAGCGCGAAGGACGCGCCTGGGCAGACCCGGGGGCCGGCCGAGAACGGCAGGTAGTGTTCGCGCAAGGGTTTGTCGGCCCAGCGGGAGAGGTCGAAAGCGTCGGGGGCCTCCCAATAGGCCTCGTGGCGGTGGATATGCCAGGGCGAGATCACCACCTGAGTGCCTTTCGGCAGGGCACGGCCGCGGAAGGTCTCGCGCCGCGTGGTTTCGCGCACCATCATCGGCACCGGCGGGTAGAGCCGGAGGGCCTCGCGGAAGACGTCCCTGGCGGTCGGAAGTTTCGAGAGCCCCTGGAACGACCGCTCTGACGAAAAACCGCGCCAATCGGCGGCGATGCGGGACTGGAGCCCCTCGTCGTCCGCAACGAGCCAGAGCGCCCAGGCCAGCGCGGCCGCCGACGTCTCGTGGCCGGCGAGAAAGAAGATCGCCACCTGATCGGCCGCCTCGCCTTCAGGCAGCGTCTGGCCGGTCTCGGGGTCGGTCGCGGTCATGAGCCGGGTCGCGAGATCGTCGGGCGCGGTGCCGGCGGCGATGGCAGCGGCACGGTCGGCCACGAGCCGACCGATCAGGCCACGGACCTTCGCGGCTGCAAGCCGGGTTTCCCGGCGATGGAAGGCGGGCAGGAAAAACGCAAAGGCCCGCGGGGTCAGGAGCGGCTGGGTCCGGGCGTAGCTTCGGAAGGCGGCGTAGGTGGCCGTCGCGGTCGGTTCGTCGATGGGCAGCGAAAAGAGCGTCCGGAAGATCACGTCCGCCGCCGCACGGGAGGTCTCGGGCTCGACGTCGATCTCGCCGTCGGGGAGCCTGCCCGCCGCCTCGGCGGCCGCATCGAGCATCGCGGGGAAGACCCGCCGGAGCTCGCCGGCCCCGAAACACTGCTCCACAATGCGGCGCTGGCGCGCCCAGGTCTTCGCGTTGGTGACGAAGACCGAGTTGCCGAGAAGCCGCCTGAGGCCGGCCGTGACCCGCGGGGATTTCGGAAAGTCCCCGGGCCGCTCGATCAGCACCTCGCGCACGAGTTCGGGGGTGTTGATCAACACCGAGCGCAGGAACGGTGCCCGGAACTCGGCCATCTTCGCGCGGTAGAGCTTCGCCGGCTGGGCCGAGAGGATGTCGTCCCGAAAGAGCCGCAGGTAGCGCCAGCGCGAGACCGGCCCCGACCGGGCCGCCGGTTTCGGCGGGATCATGCCGCGCGGCTGGTATGGCGCGAGGCGGCGACGTCGATGCGCGATTTCGAGGGCGCGCGGCCGCGGAAGCGGGCGTCGAGCGTCATGGGGCCTGCGGTGATGGCGAAATAGTCATACCACCCCGGCTTATCGAAAGCGCAGAGATACTGGAAGTGGAGGCGGAAGAACCGCCAGCGGAGCGCGCCCCAGGTGGCGGGTGCCAGGGACTGGGAGAAGGCCGCCGAGAGCACCAGCGGCTGGTGGCTTTCGGCCGTTGCAACCCCGGAGACGGCCACCGGATCACAAAGCGCGAAGGCGCAGCCGTCGCCGGGCGCGGAGACATCGACCCAGGCGAGCATCTCGGTCTCCGACAAAAGCTGGAGATCGGCGCGGAGCTTGCCGGCCCGGGGCAGAAAGCTTTGCATCGGGATCGCCTGACCGAGGGTCAGGAGCGACAGTTCGGGGCCGTTCTCGGCGACCTGGCCGGACCGGACGAGATCGGCCAGCACCGAGACGGCGATCTGCGCCCCGGAGGAATGGCCGACCACGAGCACCTCGTCGACATCGTCGCGCAGCGCAGCGGCGATCCGGTCGGCAAAGACGGCCATCCGGGGTTTCAGGGGCTCCGGCCAGGCCCCCGCTTCGGAAGCGGAGAACGCGAAATCCTGCATCAGGTAATAGGCGAATATGCGCCCGTCGATCTTGCGGAACCATTGCAGCGTGACCCAGACGAGGGGCAGACCGACGATCCAGCCGGTGCCCGGAAGGCCCGTCGCCCAATGCACCGCGCCCCCCACCTGCCCGCCGACGAACCGGGCCAATCCCAGCGCGAAAAGAAGCTGGGCGATGAGCGCGGCGATGGGGTAGAGCGCGGCGACGACCGGCCCTTTGCGAAGCCAGGTAAGGCGCTGGAAGGTGCCCGTGGAGAGATAGGTCCAGACCGTCCGCGCCAGGGCGCCATATGTGGCCCGCACGCTGCCGGAGCTTGCGGATTTGGCGATATCGGACCAGGTGAGCACCTCGAGCCGCGCCTCGGCGAGATGGCGATCGATGTTCGTGCGGGCACGCCACGTCCCAGGCCCGGCCCAGGGCCGTTGGCCGAAGGAATACCCCGAGATCTCGGCCTGTTTCGTCCCCTCGCGGCGGTAAAGCTCGCGGTAGCGCCGGGCCGGCATGGGATCGAAACCGGGTATGTAGAATACCCGGCGTTTCGCCACCCGGTCTGCCTCGCTCAACACGTTTGTCACGGCGCTGAGGCTAACCCGAGAGTGTGACCAAATATAGACCGCCGAGAAGCCGCTCCCCGGACGGGCGCGGCCATCAGCCGAACTGCTGGAGGACGGGGAATTGCTCGTTGAGCCACCAGGCGAAGTCGGTGAACTTGCCCGAGACCATCAGAACGCCCACGATGACGAGCAACCCGCCCATGGACCGCTCGATAGCCTTCATATGCCGCTTCATCCAGGCAATGACACCCGACATCGAAGGAAAGAACGCCGCAACCAGCAGAAACGGGATGCCGAGCCCCGCGGCATAGGCTGCCAGAAGTGTCGTGCCGCGCGCGACATCCGCCTCCGAGGCCGCAATCGACAGGATCGAGCCGAGGATCGGGCCGATGCAGGGGGTCCAGCCGAAGGCGAAGGCGAGCCCCAGAACATAGGCGCCAAGGGCGGAGCCGCCCCGGTCGCCGGCGTCCATTCTGACTTCCCGGTCGAGAAAGCCCAGCCGGTAGACGCCGATGAAATGGAGCCCGAAGATCACGATCACGACGCCTGCCGCGATCACGAAAGCCTCCTGATTGGTCAGAAAGAACCGTCCGAAGGCCGAGGCCGTGAACCCGAGGAAGAGAAACACCGTCGACAGACCGAGCACGAAGGCGAAGGCCGCGCCGACGGCCTTGCGCCGGGCCGCCCGGTCGGCGCCCGACATATCGGTTACGGTCACCCCGCTCATATAGGCCAGATAGGGCGGCACGATGGGGAGTACGCAGGGGCTGAGAAACGACAATATGCCCGCCGACATCGCGATGAGCATCGCGGGCAGAAGGCTTGCATCGAAGATGTCCAGTCCGAACATGGCCGACCCTGTCTAGTGTCGCCCCACACCTAAGGACTATGCGACGCTCGGTCACCCTGGCGCCAGTCACGTCTTGGTGGACAAACTGTAACACCTGCCGTTCCTTGGCCCCCATGGACTGGGACGAGGACATCGACGCGCTCGGGCTTTTGTGCCCGCTGCCGGTGCTGACAGCCGCCAAACGCCTGCGCGCGATGGCCCCGGGCGCGGTGCTGCGGCTGCGCGCCGACGACCCCGCAGCGGTGGTGGATGTCCCCCATTTCTGCACCGAACAGGGCCACACGCTCGAAGCCACCGCCGAGATCGACGGCGCGCCGGCCTATTTCATCCGCAAATCTGAGTAGCCGCTCCCGCAGCCGCGGGAGCGCGCGTCCGGCACCGGTTCCGGCCATGGGCGGGGGATCGGGCCGCGCTCCGGCAAGCCTCGGCGAGACACGCCCCGGGACGGGAAGGCGTTCGGATCTGAGGGCGAAGAGCAAGCTCGGCCCAAGGCCAAAGCCGCTGCCGGCAGATCCCGGCCCAACGCGCCCCGGACCCGATCCTGGGTTCCGGCACACCGCACGCACCGCCCGTCGAGGTCCCGGGGTCCGGTCCGGGACGGGCGGCGTTCGGAGCCCCCGCCCGCGGCCAGAGCCGGGGCGCGGTCTCCCGCCCCCCACCGCACGGTGGTCGAAGCCGCCGTAAACCTTTTGGGGCGATACATGTCCCCGCGATGCGCATCGTCAGACGGCCCTCGGGCCGTCCCGGACCCGGGCAAAAACCGGCCCGGGGCGGTACCGGTGACAGTGGATCCACTGCTTCATGGGGGCCGTGGGCAATCTAGCGTGTTGATTTATTTGCCTTTTTTGTGTAACTTCAAACTGTTGGCGGCGACGGCTGCTACGCTGGAATACGCCCCGATATCCCCGAATTTGCCCCTCTACGACGACTCATTGCACATACAGCGCACACGAAAATGGCTACCATCTCCAAGCTTCGTTCCGGTGCCTGAC
Organism: Paracoccaceae bacterium; assembly: GCA_030066905.1. Lineage (GTDB taxonomy): Bacteria > Pseudomonadota > Alphaproteobacteria > Rhodobacterales > Rhodobacteraceae > JASJAR01. The sequence goes on from JASJAR010000007.1 coordinate 92,913, forward strand.
CGGTGTCCAGATCAGACGAAAGGGTGGCTCACGCGAGCGAGACTTTCCTTCGCTGCGACGACGCCCACGCTCAAGCCCTGCCCAAGCGGAGAGCCCTGCGTCGATCAGGGGCCTCGCACCTACAAGCGCGTCCGTCTCCCGGCTCCAGACCGTTGGCGACCTCGCAGGCCACCATATAGCGGATATGTGCGAGGTAGGGAAACCGCCCCGACGCGAGCCAAGGTCGACACGCTCACGGCGCTCAAGCGCGATCTTGGCAAGGAGAGGATCGTCCACCTCGACCGGTCCGAGCCTGATCGACGTGCGCCTTGATGTGCGCCGAGCTAGGTGAGGCGTGTCTCGCAAATCGGTCCAGCGGACCGATTTGAGCGCCGAACGGCCCCGTCACTCTCGGGATCGACATCGGCGTGATCAAGAGGGTCATCACCCATGCGGCGGCCGTGCACGGCCTCGACATCTCCCCGGAGCCTGTCGATCTGGCGCGTGTTGCACTCAAACGGCTGGGTCTGATCGGCAAGGGCACGGAGAGGGATCGGCGAGTTGAAGCGTCTTTTCCGGTGCTTCGGTTTCTACAAAACCGCCTTTCGAAAGCTGGCGATGACCACTAGACGGGAACTCTACTGCGCGTCCAAAGCGCTTGTTTCATGATCTGTCGAACAGTCGTAGCGCGCCCTGAAACGCCCCGGTATTCGGTGGAGACTTCTGTATCGCAGCCCCAGTCTAAAAGAGACGCCGCCGCGCATCACGGAACCGGTAGCCATAGGCGCGCGGGTGGCCAAAATCATCAACCGGGCGGAGGATGGGGCCTCCACCCTGGATCGCGTTGGCGATGATCCGATGTCCGCTTTGCGCAATTCAAGCATTGGTCCGCCAGCCAAAAACCAGACTTTCGGGTAAAATCTGAGTTTCTCGACAATTGTCCGGATTGCGGTCGCCGCGAGACATTCCAGGCTGAAAAATCACTTATGGGAGGAAGTGGAACTATGAAGAGAATTCTTCTTGCGGCCCTGCTCGCTTCATCATCGACCCTGGCCTATGCCGAGGGCGAACCGTTGAAGATCGGCTTTATGGCCACGCTGGAAGGGCCGTTCACGGTCTTAGGCGAAGATGGCCAGCGCGGGTTCGAGCTGGCCTTGCGCGAGGCCGATTACGAGGTGGCCGGCCGTCCCATCGAGGTCATCGTCGGTCCGACCGATGCAAGCCCCGAAAGTGCGCTGCGTGCCGCACGTAAGCTCGTGGAGCAGGACGAGGTCGATATCGTCATCGGGCCGCTTTCGGGCTCGGAAGGCATCGCCATGCGGGACTACTCGAAGACCGTCCCGCAAGTGACCTTCATCAACGGGATATCCGGGGCTCAAGAGACCACTCTGGTTGACCCGTCGGAGACCTTCTATCGCTACAATATGGACGGCGCCCAATGGACCATCGGTCTGGGCGATTACGTCTTCAACGAGAAGGGCTGGGAGGTCGTTGCGACCATCGCCGAGGATTACTCCTTCGGCTACACCAACTTCATGGGCTTCGCGCTTGAGTTCTGCCGCGCCGGCGGCGACATCGTCGAGCGCCAGTGGGTGCCCCTTGGCACGAAGGATTTCTCGTCGATCATCGCGGCCCTCCCCGAAGACGTCGACGCGCTCTATCTCGGCCTCGGTGGCGCCGATGCCGTGAACTTCCTCAACCAGTACCTTCAGGCCGGCGGTGACGCGAACCTCATCGGCGGGACGATCATGGTCGACGGCACGGTGCTGAGCTCTGAAGGCCGCGCCAAGGAAGTGCTGATCGGGACGCCCTCGTCCGGCCCCCAGGCCGACACCTGGGACGATCCGAACTGGCAGGGCTTCGTGACCGCCTATCAGGAAGCCTGGCCGCCCGAGCAGCGCTTCCCCTCGCCATCGCTTCTGGCCACGGGGTACTACAACTCCACCAACGCGATGCTCGCCGCGATGGAAGCGGTTGACGGCGATTTGAGCGATGGCCAGGCCGGGTTCCGGGCGGCGCTTGCCTCGCTGGAACTCGATGCTCCCAATGGGATGATCTCGCTTGACGGCAACCGCCAGGCGATCGGGTCGAACTTCGTCACCGAAGTTGTCCAGATGGACGACGGAACGCTTGCCACCCAACTCGTCAACAAGATCGACGGGGTCGAGCAAACCCTCGGTCTGACGTCCGAGCAGTTTGCAGAACTTGGTCTCCCGAGCCGCGACGTTGTCGATTGCACGGCCTGGCAAGGCCGCTGATCGCACCCGCGACTGACCCTGAACGACCCGGCCTTTGCGCCGGGTCTTTTTATGGCTCCGACTTTCTTTTTGTCAAACCCGGACTTCCGCGTTAACGTTGCCCCCCGCCGGCGGGGAGGAGCCTGTTCGGGACCGGGAGAAAAGATTTGGTTCGTGCGCTCGCCGTTCATCACGGCCTTTTCGGTCGGATCGCGATATACCGTTTTTGCGATCCCATGGTCGTCCACGCCCATCGCGAGGCACATCTGACATTTCTCGTCGACGGTCCTGAAAGCGACATGCCGGTCGATGGCTGCCATGGCCCGCTCACGCAAGAGACGGTCGTCGCCTGCTCGCCCTGGCGGCCCCATGCGTTTCAACCGGGAAGCCCCACCGAGCCCAGCACGTTCCTGGTGCTTTACGTCTCGCCGATATGGTTCTCCGACCTCGATACCGAGATCAACCTCGGAATGAAGTTCGGCTCGCATCTCTTTTATCGGACACAGAAAATCAAGGGTTACGTTACGAAACTGGTGAACCTTCTCTTCGTCGAAGAGCGCTCGGACCTCGTGGAAGGCTATATCTACGAGCTGACCCGGGAGTGTTTCGATGAGAGCCGGCGCCGGGTTGACGAGGACGGCAATGTCACCTTGGCGATGACGCCGGTGCCGGATTTCCGCATTCGCCGCTCCATCGAGATGATGAAAGAGATGGTCGGCCACACGCTGGTGATCGAGGAAATCGCCGCCGCCTCGGGCGTCTCGCGGCCGCATTTCTTCAAACTTTTCAAAGATTATACGGGGCTGACCCCCAATCTCTACCTCAACACGCTCCGCGTCGAGGCCGCCTTGTCGCGGCTCTGCGACCAAAGCCAGACCATCGCTGGCATCTCCGACGATCTCGGCTTTTCGAGCCAAGCGAGTTTCACCCGCTTTTTCTCCTCGAATGTCGGGGTGACCCCCAGCGAATACCGCCACGTCACGGCGGTCTGAGCCCCCGCCCGCACTCGCGTGCGCGAGCGGTAAATGAGATTTTCGGTGCGCCGATCAGACCTTGGGGTAAGGACGCCCTTCGCTGCCTTCGTCAGACTGGTTGACGGGAGGAATGCACCGAAATGGCGGACGCTCAGTCTTCATCGTCCACAGCGGGACCGTTGGCGACCGCAAAGAGCCGCTGGTGGGCGGCTGGCGGGGTCGCGGCCCTGGTCGTGCTCTGGCTCATCTTTGCGGTCTGGCCCGACTGGCTCGTGGCGATCCTCGGGCGCAAAAAGGTCTTTGTGAACGCGCTTTTGAACGGGGTCACCCTCGGCGCGCTCTATTTTCTCGTCGCCTCGGGCTTCACGCTGATCTTTGGGCTGATGCGCAACGTCAACCTCGCCCATGGCTCGCTTTATCTCTTCGGCGCCTATCTCGGCTACGAGGTCAGCCGCATCACCGGCTCCTGGCTTCTGGCCTTCCCAATCGCCTTTCTCGCCATGGCCGCCCTCGGCACGCTATTGCAGATCTTCGTCTTCCGCCGGCTCGACGGGCAGGATTTGCAGCAGACGCTCATCACCATCGGCATCTCGGTCGTCCTCGCCGACATCATGCTCTGGATCTGGGGCGGGAGTTTCTATCAGATCCTCGCCCCCGACTGGCTGAGCGGACCCGTGGAGACCTTCATCCCAAGTTCCGTGAGCCGCCGGACGGGAGAGCTCATCTACATCAAATACCCCGCCGTGCGGCTCTTCATCCTGGTTTGCGCGGTGATCATCGGCGTCGGCATGTGGTACATCCTCAACCGCTCGAAACTGGGGATGCTCATCCGCGCGGGCGTCGATGATCGCGAAATGCTCGCGGCCTCGGGCGTGCGCATCCAGCTCATCTTCGTATCAATCTTCGCCTTCGGTGCGGGGCTTGCAGGCGTCGCCGGAGTCGTCGGCGGCACGTTTCAGTCCATCGCGCCCGGGGAGGATACGCGGTTTCTGCTCTCCTCCCTCGTCGTCGTGATCGTCGGCGGGATGGGCTCGATCCCCGGCGCGGCGCTGGGTGCGATCCTCATCGGCTGCGCGGAGCAGTTCGGCTCGGTCTACGCGCCGACCTACTCGGTGGTTCTCACCTTCGTGATCATGGTCGCGGTGCTGGCGTTCCGCCCCCAGGGTCTTCTGGGACGCGCCTGAGATGGCGGATGTCTCAGAGGCCGCGGCACCCCTCGGGCGCTTCGATCTGACGCGCATCCCGGCCCATATCTGGGTCATCGTCGTGCTCCTGCTTTTGGTGCCGACCTTTACGAGCGGCTTCGTCCAGTTCCAGATATTCGGCTGGGCGTTCATTCTGGGGATGATCTCGCTCAGCCTGATGATCCTCGCCGGCTACGGCGGCATGGTGAGCCTTGTGCAGATGACAGCCGCCGCGGCGGCGGGCTACGCCGTGGCGATCTTCGGGGCGAGTGCCGTGGCCGAGATCAGCTTTGCCTGGCCTTGGCCCGTGGCGGTGATCCTTGCCATCGCGATCTCGGTCCTGGTCTGCGTGATCTCGGGCGCGCTCGCGATCCGGACCGAGGGCATCTACACGATCATGATCACGCTCGCCATCGGGTCGGCGTTTTTCTACTTCACCCGGCAGAATTACACGGTGTTCAACGGGTTCACCGGATTTAACGGCGTGCAGCCGCCCCAGGTCTTCGGGGTGACCTGGAACGACCCGACGCCGTTTTACTACCTCACGCTCGCCTGTGCGGCACTCAGCTACTTTTTCGCGGTCTACCTCGCGCGCACCCCCTTCGGCCTCGCTTTGCAGGGCGTGCGCGACAACCCGCGCCGGATGGCGGCGATGGGCTATAACGTCAACGCCCACCGGCTCGCCGCCTATGCCGTGGCGGGTGTGATCTCGGGTGTCGCGGGCGTGCTTCTGGTCTGGTCGACGGGGCAGATCAGCCCCAACACGGCGGCCATCGGCCCGATCATCGACATTCTCGTCATCACCGTCATCGGCGGCATCAACCGGCCCATCGGCCCCTTTGTGGGCGCACTGATCTATGTGGTGCTCAGGACCTATTCGCTGGACGTCCTGACCGCCCTCGGGCTCGACGGCGAGCGCTTCAAGCTCCTGATCGGGATGGCGTTTCTGCTCATCGTCTATTTCTCCCCCGACGGGATGTGCGGCATCTGGGACCGCTATATCACCCGCCTCTGGCGCGACCCGAAGCGGGAGGGTGCCGATGGCTGAAGCCGCGCAAGCCCCCCGCCGCGATGTCGGTGCGGAGTTCGCGCTGGAACTCACCGGGCTGTCAAAACGCTTCGGCGCGCTGGCGGCCCTCACCGACATCTCGCTCAAAGTCCGCCCCGGCGAACGCCGCGCGGTCCTGGGCTCGAACGGGGCGGGCAAGACGACGCTTTTCAACTGCATCACCGGGGATTTCCCGCCGTCGGAAGGTGCCGTGCGGTTCTTCGGCGAGGACATCACCCGCTTTGCCGCCCATGAGCGCATCCGGCGGGGGCTCAGACGCACCTATCAGATCTCGCTTCTCTTCAACGGGCTGACCGTCTTCGACAACGTCTATCTCGCCTGCCGGGGGGTTTCCGCCGGACGGTTCTCTATGATCGGCCTCAGCCCCCGCGACCCGCTGACCGACGCCGCCGACGAACTCATCGAAATCGTCAATCTCGGCGAGGTGCGCGACGCCCCCGTCGCCGACCTTTCCTACGGCCAGCAGCGCCAGCTTGAGATTGCCCTGGCGCTGGCCGGAGCACCCCGCCTCATTCTCTTCGACGAACCCGCCGCCGGTCTCTCGCCGAAAGAACGGCGCGAGTTGATCGCCATCCTCGGGCGGATGCCGAACCATATCGGCTATGTCATCATCGAACACGACATGGATGTCGCGCTCTCGGTAAGCGACCGGGTTACGATGATGCATAACGGGCGCATCTTCAAAGAGGGCCTGCCCGACCAGATCGAGAAGGACCCCGAGGTTCAGGCGCTTTATCTGGGGAGCGGGCATGACTGAGCGCCCGAGCCAGCCCGCCCTGGAGGTCCGCGGCCTCAACGTCTTTTACGGCGCAAGCCACGCGCTTCAGGGCGTCGATCTCACGCTGCCCTCGGGGGTGCTCTCGGTCGTCGGCCGGAACGGCATGGGGAAAACGACGCTCTGCAAGACGGTGATGGGGCTTCTGCCCGCCGCCTCGGGCTCGGTCGCGATCTACGGCGCGCCGGTCCCCCAGGGCGATGCCGGGGCGGTGGCGCGCTCGGGCGTGGGCTATGTGCCCCAAGGCCGCCGCCTCTGGCGCTCGCTCAGTGTCCACGAACATCTCGTGATGCTCGAAAAACCCGGCGGGTCGTGGTCCGCCGAGCGGGTCTATGACGTCTTCCCCCGCCTCGCCGAGCGGCGCGGCAATGGCGGCGGGCAGCTTTCGGGGGGCGAACAGCAGATGCTCGCCATCGCCCGGGCGCTGCTGCAAAACCCCCGGATGCTGGTGATGGACGAGCCGACCGAGGGGCTCGCCCCCGTCATCGTCGACCAGGTGGCCGAACTTCTGATCACGCTGGCCGCCCAGCGCGAGATGGACATTCTCGTCATCGAACAGAACATTCGGGTCGCCTGCGCGGTCTCGGAACAGGTGGCGATCATGCTCAACGGCCGGATCAACCGGCTGATCGATTCGACCCGCCTTGCCGCCGATACCGGCCTCCAACAGGCACTTCTGGGTGTCGGCCGCCACGAGGACGACACCGAGGAAGAAGCCGCCCCCACCGAGGCGGGCCCCACGCACAAGGGTCCCGATTTCATCTTCACCGTGAACCCCGAGCAGCCCCGCCGCTGGTCGCGCGACCTCAGCGAAACCGCCATCCGCCGCAAGGCACGCGCGGTGACCGCCGCCGCGCCGCCCGCGCTCCCGAAGGCCGCCGCGCTCATTCGCCCGAATCCGGTGCGGGGCAATCGGGGCCTCGTCATCGTCGCGGGCACAATGGACACCAAGGCCCAAGAGCTGCGCTTTGTCCGCGACATCCTCCGCCGCCATGGACTGACCGTGCGCCTGGCCGACCTCTCGCTTCGCCCCTCGGTCTCGGGCGCCGACATCCCCAGCCACGAGTTTGCCACGCTCGATTTCAACACCCACCGCCCGCTCGGCGACCGGGTCGCACAGATGGCCGAGGCTTTCGCGGCCTACGTCGCCAACCGCTCCGACATCGCGGGCATGATCTCGGTCGGCGGCTCGGGCGGCTCGGCCATCGCCGCACCGGCCTTGCGCGCCCTGCCCCTCGGCGTGCCGAAGATGCTGGTGACCACCATGGCCTCGGGCGATGTGTCGGCTTACGTCGGCGGTTCGGACCTCATCGTCATGCCCGCCGTCGCCGATCTTGCCGGGCTCAACCGGATCACCGGGCAGATCCTCGCCAATGCCGCCCACGGTTTCGCCGGCATGGTGCTGGCGCGCGGCGAGGACGGCCACGGACAGATCGACCGTGCGGCCGTCGGGCTGACGATGTTCGGTATCACCACACCCTGTGTGACCGCCCTCACCCACGCCCTCGAAGACCATCACGAATGCATCGTCTTTCATGCCACCGGCAGCGGCGGACGAGCCCTCGAAGCCCTCGTCGCCGAAGGCCAGCTTCAGGCGGTCTACGACATCACCACCACCGAGATCGCGGACCATATCGCCGGCGGGACCTTAAGCGCCGGTCCCACCCGGCTCGATGTCTTCTCCCGCATCGGCCTGCCTTACATCGGTGCCGCCGGGGCGCTCGACACGGTCAATTTCGGCGCCCCCGATACCCTGCCCGACTGGGCGCGGGCCCGCACCCTTTATCAACACAACCCCCAGGTGACGCTCATGCGCACCAATGCCGAGGAGGCCCGCAAGATCGGCGCCTTCATTGCTGAGAAGCTCAACAAGATGGCCGGACCGGCGGTGTTCCTTCTCCCCGAAGGCGGGCTCTCGGCCCTCGACACCCCCGGCGGGCCGTTCGAGGACAAGGCCGCCAACGCCGCCCTTTTCGAGACCATCGAGCGCGAAACCAAGCAGAGCCGCACCCGCCGGGTGATCCGCCTGCCCTACCACATCAACGCCCCCGAGTTCACCAAGGCCCTTTTGCGCGAAACCCGTGAGATCGCCCCCAAGGCTGCGCAGGGGACCACAGCAGAAAGGCGGCTCGCCCATGGCTAGACCCGACCGAAGCACCATCCTCAAACGCTTCGAGAACATGCGGGCCCAAGGCATCCCCGTTATCGGCGGCGGCGCCGGGGTCGGGCTTTCGGGCAAGGCGCAGGTCTTGGGCGGCGTCGATTTCCTCGTCGTCTACAACTCGGGGCGCTACCGGATGGCCGGGCACGGCTCGCTGGCGGGGCTCATGCCTTACGGCAACGCGAACACCGTGATGCTCGATCTGGTCGAGGAAATCGTCGCGGTCGCCGACGACACACCTGTGATCGCCGGGGTCTGCGGCACCGACCCGATCCTGTCGATGGACCGGCTGCTCGACGACATCGAGGCCCGCGGTTGCGCGGGCGTGCAGAACTTCCCCACCGTCGGCCTCATCGACGGCAATTTCCGCCAGAACCTCGAAGAATCCGGCATGTCCTACACCCGCGAGGTCGACATGATGGCCAAGGCGCACGGCCGGGGTCTTCTCACGGTGGCTTACGTCTTCAACCCCGAAGAGGCGCGGCTGATGGCGATTGCCGGGGCGAGCGTCATCGTCGTCCATTTCGGGCTGACCTCGGGCGGGGCCATCGGGGCGAAGACCGTGATGAGCCTCGAAGACACAATCGCGGTGATGGATGCCTGTGCCGAGGCCGCGCGCAAGATCAACCCCGATGTCCTGCTTCTCTGCCATGGCGGCCCGGTGGCGATGCCGGCGGATGCGGAGTTCGTGATCCGCGCGGCCAAAGCCTGCGACGGCTTTCTCGGCGCCAGCTCGATGGAGCGTCTGCCCACCGAGATCGCCATCACCCGCACCGCGCGGGAATTCAAGGACATCACGCTGACAGAAAACGAAAAATCGAAGGTGCTGCCATGAGTGCGTCTCTCATCGGAACCCTGATCTCCTGGATCATCGTCGCGGTCATCGCAATCGCGATCATCTTCTGGATCCTCCGCGTGCTCTACCGCCGGTCGACGAAGGAAACCGCCTTCGTGCGCACCGGGCTCTTCGGCGAGAAGGTGGTGATCGACGGCGGCGCCTTCGTCTGGCCGATGGTCCATAACGTGACCCTGGTGAACATGAACACGCTGCAACTCGTGGTGAGCCGCACGAACGAACAGGCGCTCATCACCAAGGACCGGATGCGGGTCGATGTCGAGGCCGACTTCTACGTCCGGGTCCGGAAGACCACCGAGGCGGTGTCGAGTGCCGCGACGACGCTCGGGGCGCGCACGATGAAGCAGGAAAGCCTGCTCGCGCTTCTGTCGGGCAAGTTCGTCTCCTCCTTGCGCGAGATCGCCGCCGAAATGACGATGGAGGAAATCCACGAACAGCGCTCGGATTATGTCGCCCGTGTGAAGGCCGCCGCCCTCGATGCGCTGGCCGAAAACGGGCTGGAGCTTGAAAGCGTGGCGATCACCGAGTTCGACCAGACGGGGCTTGAATATTTCAACCCCTCGAACCGGTTCGATGCGGAAGGTCTGACCCATCTCATTTCCGACATCGAGGAACGCCGGAAGACCCGCAACGACATCGAGCAATCGGCCTCGGTGGCGATCCGCTCGCGCAATCTCGAAGCCGAAAAGCGCGCCAACGAAATCGCCATCGAAAGCGAGAACAGCCGGCTCGCCCAGGAGCGCGAGATCGAGCGGCTGCGCGCCGAACAGCAGATGATCATCGCCCGCGAGAAAAGCGAGCGCAGTGCCGAGGCCGAGGCCGCGCAACTGACCGCCGCCGAGGCGACCGAGACCCGCCGCATCGCTCAGGAACGCGCGGTGAGCGAGGCCCGGATCGCCTCGGAACTCGACATCCGTCGCCGCGAGATCGAGCGCCAGCGCGAGATCGACGCCGCCGAGATCGAGCTTCACAAGACGCTTGAGATCGAGCGGATTGCCCAGGAGGAGGCACTGTCGGTCGCGCGGATCGGCAATGCGGCCAAGGTGCGCGCCGAGGAGATCGCGACCGAGCAGAAGACCCGCTCGCGCGAGATCGCCCGCGAGCGCGCCGAGCAGGAGGAGGCCATCGCTGCCGAGAAGGCCGTCGAAGCCGCGCGGATCGCGCGCGAGCAGAAGATCAACGAAGAGCGCATCAAGTCCCAGGCCGCCACCCGTCAGGCCGACATCGCCCGGAGCCGCGAGGTCGAGGAGGCCGAGCTTGCCAAGACGCTGGAGATCGACCGCCAGCGGATCGACACCGAGAAGGAGCGCGAGACCCTCAAGATCGCGCAGGCCGAGACCCTGCGGGCGGCAGAGATCGCCCGCGACCAGGCGCTCGAACAGCTCCAGATCGACCGCAACCGCGCGCTCCGTGAAGCCGAGATCGCCTCCCGCGAGGAGGTCGAGCGCGCCCGCATCGCCTCCGAACGCGGCCTCGATGAGGCGCGCATCACCCAGGAGCGCGACCGCCGCGCCCAAGAGATCGCCCGCGATCAGGTGCTCGAGAGCGCGGCCCTCGACAAGGCCATCGCCATCGCCACGAAGTCGCTTGATGAAAGTGCGGCCCAGATCGAGGCCGAGGCCGCCCGCGCCCGCGTCGCCGCCGCCGAGGAGGAGGTCTTGAGCGCGCGGGCCACCGAGGAGGCCAACCGCCGCCGCAAGGTCGAACTGACGCTCGCCGAGAAGGACGCCGAGGCGGCGAAGCTCCGCGCCGCGGGCGAAGAGGTCGAGGCCCGCGTCCGCGCCGAGGCGCAAAGGCTCATCTACGAGGCCGAAAACATCCTCACCGACGACGCGCGCTCGGCCCTCTTCCGGCGCAAGATGCTTGAACACGTTGAGGGCATCATCGCGGCCTCCGTCAAGCCGATGGAGAAGATCGGCGACATCCGCATCATGCAACTCTCCGGCATGGGCGAGGGCCCCGGCGGGGCGCGGCGCAACATGACCGACGAGGTCATCGACAGCGCGCTCCGCTACCGCGTTCAGGCGCCGATGATCGACCAGCTCTTGTCGGAAATCGGCGTCGAGGGCGGCAGCCTCGCCAAGATGGGCGGGCTCATCCGCGAGGCGCGCGACCTCGACAGCATCTCGAAATCCGCCGAGGCGAAGAAATCCAAGGGCGAGGACAAGTCCTGATGCCGCGTGTTTTCGTCTCCGCGGTGATCCCTGCACCGGCTGAAAAGGTCTGGGACCTGATCCGCGACTTCAATGGGCTGCCGACCTGGCTGCCGATTGTCGCCGAAAGCCGCATCCTCGATGGGATGGCCGCCGATCAGGTGGGCTGCACCCGCGACTTCACGCTGCAAAACGGCGACCGGATCACCGAGACGCTGGTGAGCCTTTCGGACTACGATATGGCGTTTTCCTACACGATGGGCATCACCCCGATGCCGCTCGAAAACTACTTCGCCACCCTGCGCCTCACCCCGGTCACCGAAACGGGCCAGACCTTCGCCGAATGGTCCGCCGAGTTCGACTGCGCACCGGAAGAGGCCGACGGCCTCATCGACAGCATTGGCGAAGGCGTTTTTGCGGCCGGCTTCGCCGCCCTCTCCCGTCGGTTCGAGGGCTGAGCGATGGTCGCCGTGGCCACCAGCGACATCATCGCCGCCCCCATCGACGCGGTCTGGGAGGTGATCCGCGATTTCAACGGGCATGAAAGCTGGCATCCGGCGGTCAGCGACAGCGCCATCGAGGGGCGGCACCCCTCCGACAAGGTCGGCTGCGTCCGCGCCTTCCACCTCGCGGGGGGCGAGTTCCTCCGCGAGCGGCTCCTCAGCCTCTCGGATGCGGAGACGATGTTCCGCTATTGCCTGCTCGACACGCCCATTCCGCTTTTCAACTACGTCGCCCAGGTCCGGCTCATCCCTGTCACGGTGTCCGACACCTGTTTCATCCACTGGTCGGCGCGCTTCCAGACCCCCAAGGGCGAGGAAACTGCGCTCAGCGGTCTCGTCCGCGACGGGGTCCAGCGGGCCGGGATCGAGGCCATCAAGGAGGAGGTACGCGGCCATGCCCATTGAGATCACCCGAACCGACGACCCGGGCCTCGCCGCGCGTCTCATCGCCAACGACCGGGGCGCTTACGTCATGGGCGGCGGCACCGGGCTAATGCGCCGCATCCACGAGGGCGATCAGGCGGTGCGCCACCTGATCCTGCTCTCGGGGCCACGGCTGCGCCAGATCGCCCCGGAGCGCGGCGGGTTTTTCATCGGCGCCCAGGCCAGCATGGCGGATGTCCTGGCCGCGCCGGAGGCCCGCGCCCTCCACCAACCCGCCGCCTCGGTCGGCGCGCCCGCGCTTCGAAACATGGCCACCGTTGGCGGCAACCTCTTCGCCCGCCCGCCCTACGGCGATCTCACGACCGCGCTTCTGGCCCTCGATGCCGAGGCGGTCACCGCCAGCGGTTCGGGCGAAGACCGCCGCCCGCTGGCCCTGCTGCTGGAAGACCGCACCACCCGCAGGCTCGTCCTCGGGGTCTTCGTGCCCGATCAGGGCGGTGCGCGGCTCCATTACACCAAGATGACCCGCAGCCACCCGCGCGGCGCCTCCATCGTGACCGTCGCGGCCTCTCTCGCTCGCTCCGGCGGACGCGTCACCATGGCGCGGGTCGCGTTCGGCGGGCTGGCGGGCGCACCCTTCCGCGCAAGCGGCGTCGAACGCGCCCTGACAGGCGGGCCCCTCGGCTCCGAGACCATCGCCACCGCTGCCGAGCGGATCGGCGATGGCATCACCCCGATGTCGGATGCGCTCGCAAGCGGCTGGTACCGGCTCGAAATGGCCAAGATCCACCTCCGCCGCCTGCTCGGCACCGCGCAAGGGAGCCCGTCATGACCACGCCTGTCCATTTCACCCATAACGGCCGCCCGGTGTCGCTCTTCACCGAAGCCGGCGAGAGCCTTTTGTCGCTCCTGCGGCTGAAACTCGGCGACCAGACCCCGAAATACGGCTGCGGCCAGGGCGGCTGCGGCGCTTGTTCGGTGCGGATCGACGGGCAATTGCGTCTGGCCTGCCTGACCTTGGCCGAGACGGTGGACGGGGCCGAGGTCGAAACCGTCGCCGCCCTCTCCGCCCCCAACCTCGACCCGCTGCAAGAGGCGTTCATGGACCACTTCGCGGCTCAGTGCGGCTATTGCACGCCGGGCATGATCGTGGCCGCACGGACACTGCTGGACACCAATCCGCGCCCCAGCCGCGACGAGGTGATCGAGGCGATCTCGGGCAATCTCTGCCGCTGCACTGGCTACGAGCCGATCATCGACGCGATCCTCGCCGTCGCGGCGCAGGAGGTCAGCGCATGAGCCTAGACTTCCGCAAAGATCTTTTTGCCGATGAGCGTGACGACAACCTCAACGTCGTTGGCAAACCGATCCGGCGCCAAGACATCCTCGGCCATGTCACCGGCACCTCGCCGTTCTTCGATGACAACAAATTCGACAACCTCCTGCATCTGAAATGCGTCCGCTCCCCCCATCACCACGCGCGCATCGTCTCCATCGACACCGCGAAGGCCGAGGCGATGCCCGGCGTCGTGCGGCTCTTGCGTGGGCGGGACGTGCCAGTGAACCTCAACACGCTTCTGAGCCTCCTCGATTTCGGCCTTGATGATGAGCCGGTGCTGGCCGAGACCAAGGTCAGCTACTGGGGCGAGCCCATCGTCGCGGTGATCGCGACGAGCGAACAAGCCGCGCTCGATGCCGTCGCTGCGGTCGAGGTGCGCTACGAAGAGCTGCCGGCGGTGTTCGATGTCGAAGAGGCGTTGAAACCCGGCGCGCCGACGGTGAACGAGACCTATCCGGGCAATCATTTCGTCTTCTACGAGAACACCGACCACCAGCGCTTGCGCTTCGGCGATACCGAGGCCAGGTTCGCCCGTGCGGCTCATATCGTCGAGGGCCGCTATCAGCTTACACCAATTGAGCAGGCCCCGATGGAGCCCAATGGTGCTATTGCGGCACCTGAAACCAACGACCGCTTCGCTTGCTATACGCCGACCCAAGGGCTTTTCTTCTCGGTCGGCACCTGCGCCAAAGTGCTCGATGTCGATCTCAACCGGCTCCACTTCATCGGCGGCACCGTCGGTGGCGGCTTCGGCGGTAAGGTGGACAGTGTGTGCGAACCCCTTGCGATCCTCGGCGCGATGCTCACCCGCCAGCCGGTGCGTTATGTGCTGAACCGGGCCGAAGAGATGCAGGTCTCCGCCCCGCGCTCGGCTGAGTTGTGGGAGATCAAGGACGGTATCGCCGAGGACGGGCGCATCCTGGCGCGCGAATTCAAGGGCTGGTTCGATGCCGGGGCCTATACCCGCCTCACCTCCTACGGGGTTGTCAAATGCACCGGCCACCTGCCGGGGCCCTACACGATCCCAGCGGTGAAATCCGACATCTGGTGCGTCTTCACCAACCGCACGCCCGCCACGGCGATGCGCGGCTTTGGCGTGCTCGGCGTCGATTTCGCCATCGAACGGCAGATGGACAAGGGGGCGCGGGCCGCCGGGCTCGGGCCGATGGAATACCGGCTCATCAACGCCTACCGCGACGGCGACATGAAGGCGACGCGGCGGGTCGCCTCGAACACCGCGCTTGTCGAATGCATCCAGGTCGCCGCCGAGAAGGCGGGCTACCCGCTGGCACCTGAATACAAGGCGATGACTTCGATGACCGGGGCGAGCCTGACGCAAATCCCCGAGACCGTGACCGACAGCGGCCGCCGCCCCGCCGGGTATACGGCGATTGAGAAGACGGAAGTGTCCCCGGGTCTCGGCGAGGCCGCCCAGGTCCAGCCCACACCCGCCGCACCCGTGGCCCGTGCCCGCACCGGCGGCGCGAGCAGCCTGCCCGAGCGTCCGAGCTACGCCCCCCAGCCCGCGCCCCCTCAGGCCGCTCCACCGCCCGCGCCCGAGCCGCCAGAGCCGGCCCCGGCAAAACCGCGCTACTCGCGCTATTCCTCATCGATCCGGAGGCGCTGAGCATGGCCAAACATCGCGGACGCGGCACGGTCGCGGTCAACTACCCCATCGGCATGAACCTTGGCGGAGACCCCTCCCAGGCGCTGGTTCACTCCAACCCCGAGGGGCAGTTCACGGTCGCGCTCAGCTCCATTGACCTCGGCCAGGGGATGAAGTCGGTCACCCGCCAGATCGCGGCGGAAACCCTCGGCGTGCCGGTGGGGCATGTCTATGTCGACACCGCCGACAGCGACACCGGCGCGCAATGCATGGGCAGCTTCGCCTCGCGCGGCACCCACCGGGTGGGCAACGCGGTGATCGCGGCGGCCAAGGAAGCCCGCGCGGTCATGCTCGCCGCCGCCGCCCGCGAGCTCGAAGTGAACCCCACGGACCTCGAAACCGACGGCCTCGGCAACATCCATGTCAAAGGCGCGCCCCAGCGGAGCGTGACCACGAAGGACGCCGCCAACGCCGCCCAGTTCAAATACGGCGAGAGCGTCTCGGGCAGCGGGATCTTCCTCATCCCGATGTCGGATGTGGATGTGGAAACGGGCGAGATGAACACTGTCTCGTGCTTTGCCCATTGCGCGATGATCGTCGATTTGACCGTTGACGATAAAACGGGTGAGATCAGCGATGTGCAGATCAACTCGGCTTACGAAATTGGCCGCGCGCTGAACCCCAAACTGATGGAACAGCAACTCGTCGGCGGCGCGTGGATGGGCCTCAGTCACGCGGCTTACGAGACGACCGAACCCGCGTATCCGAGCCGCGACCACCGTCCGTTCGATTTCTCCTCCTACGTGATGCCCGGCCCCGGGGACCTCGCACAGCACGACATCGCCATCCTCGAACGCCCCGCCCCCGACGGCCCGTTCGGGGGCAAGGGCCCGGGTGAGATGTGCGCCAACCCGGTGCTGCCGGCGGTGGCCAACGCGGTGTTCGACGCGGTCGGGGTCGAGATCGACACGCTTCCCATCACCCCCGAGCGCATCCTGCGCGCACTGAAAGAGCAGCGCGGGGCGTGAGCGGTCCGGCGCGCATAAAGGGCCTCGGCTCGCCCGAGGATGTGCGCGCGGCACTCTCTGCCGCGCAATACATCGCGTCCGAAGACCTCGCCACCGCCGTCTACCTCGCCATGGCGCTCCGCAAACCCCTCCTTCTCGAAGGCGCGCCGGGGGTCGGTAAGACCGAGGCGGCCAAGGCGCTCGCCGCCGCGCTGGCCTGCGAGCTTGTGCGGCTTCAATGCTACGAGGGCATCGACGCCAGTGCCGCGCTCTACGAATGGAACTTCCCGCGCCAGATGCTCGCTATGCGCCAGGAGGCGACGGGCGAGATCGACGTCTATGACGAAAAATTCCTCATCGCCCGGCCGCTTCTCAAAGCGCTTAGGCTCGAAGCCGAGGGGCTCTTGCTGATCGACGAGATCGACCGCGCCGACCCCGAATTCGAAGCCTTCCTTCTGGAATTCCTCTCCGATTTCCAGATCACCATCCCCGAACGCGGCCGCATCCGCGCGGCACGTCGCCCCTTTGTCGTGCTGACCTCTAATCGCACCCGCGACCTCCACGAAGCCCTCCGCCGTCGCTGCGTCTACCACTGGATCGACTACCCCGAACCGGGGCTCGAAGCGGAGATCGTCACCACCCGCGCACCTGGCGTGGCCCGCGACACCGCCCGGGCCATCGTCGCCGCCGTGGGCCGGATGCGGGCCGAACCGCTCGCCAAGGCGCCCGGCGTGGCCGAGACAGTGGAATGGGCCGAGGCCGCCACCCGTCTCCACGATCTCGGCCAACCCTGGCCCGAGGCGTTTCGGCGCTCCATCGGGGTGGTGCTGAAGGACCAGGACGATCTGGCCTATCTCGAACCCCGCATCGAGGCGCTGATCGGATGAGCCTCGATCTGCCCTCCGCCCGCCTTGTGGGGTTCGCGGACACACTCCGTGCCGCGGGCTTTGCCGCCAGCACCGATCTGGCGATTTCCTTTCTCGCCGCCACCCAGGCGCTTGGTCCCCGAAGCCTCGACGACATCCGCCGCGCGGCCCGCGCCGTCTTCGGCCCCGCCCCCGAGCGGCGGGGGGAGTTCGAAGCGCTGTTTGATGCGCATTTCCTGGGCCGTAATCGGGTTGTCCAGACCTCCGAAGACACCGAGGATGACAGCCCGCAAGAGGGCGCCACGCCACCGGACGGGGCGGCCGAGCCGTCCGACAGCCCAGGGCCAACGGCCTCGGTCGACCGCGTGGCCCATCGCCGCGAGGTCGCACCCGCCGATGACGATCTCGCCCTGCGCCACTTCGCCCGTGTCGCGCCGAGGCGCCTGCCCGAACGGCTGACCCGCCGCTGGTCGCCCGCCCCCAATGGCCGGACCTATGACCGCCAGCGCATCCTGCGGGCCGCCGCCCGGCGCGGTGGCGAGGTGCTCGACCTGCCGATGCGCAAGCGGCAGCGGCGGCTCCGCCCGGTGCTGCTCCTCGTCGATGTCTCCGGCTCGATGAAGGAGCACAGCGACAGCGTCCTCCGCCTTGCCCATACGCTCGTCCGCCTGCCCACCCGGGTCGAGGTGTTCTCGCTGGGCACCGATCTCACCCGCCTTACGCCCGCGCTCAAACTCCGATCGGAGGCTCAAGCGCTCTCCAGGGTCGGCGCAATGATCCCCGATTTCGATGGCGGTACCCGTCTGGGTGAAACCTTGGGGCAGCTTTTGCGCACACCGCGCCTCGCTGCCTTCGCACGCGGGGCCATCGTCGTGACCGTCTCGGACGGGCTGGAGATCGGCGATAGCGACGCCCTCACCGCCGCCGCGCGCAAGCTCCACCACCTCGCCTTCGCCCATCTTTGGCTGACGCCGCTCGCGACCGGCCCCGGCTTCACCCCTCAAACCGAGGCGCTCACCCGTATCGCCCCCTTCATCGACGAATTCGGCAGCGCCCGAAGCATCGCCCATATCTGCGCGCATCTTCTGGGCGCGCCCCTGACCGAGGAGGCCGCCTGAGCCATGGCCCATACCGCCCGCGACAGCGCCTTTCTGCGCCTCATCGACCTCAATGCCGTCCCCGACCCGATCGGCACCGGGTTCGAGTTCACCGAAGGCCCGGTCTGGCACCCGACCGAGCAGTTCCTGTTCTTTTCCGACATTCCCGGCAATGTCCGCCGCGCCTGGGACCCGGCGGGCGGCGTCACCGAAATCCAGCGCCCCTGCCACAAGGGCAACGGGATGACCTATGACGCCGATCTGAACCTGCTGGTCTGCGAACACGAGACCAGCCGCGTGGTGCGCTTTACGCCGGACGGCGCGGAGGAGGTCGTCGCCGAGCGGTTCGAGGGCAAGCAGCTCAACTCTCCCAATGACATTGTCGTCCATTCCGACGGCTCGATCTGGTTCACCGACCCCACATACGGACGCATGCCGGGCTTCGGCCTCGAACGCCCCGTGGAGCTTGGGTTTCAGGGTGTCTACCGTGTGCCGCCCGGCGGCGGCGCGCCGGAACTGATGGTCAACCGCACGACCTTCGATCAGCCCAACGGCCTCACCTTCAGCCCCTGCGAGCGGTATCTCTACGTCAACGACACGGTGCAGACCAATATCCGCCGGTTCGATGTGGGCCGCGCTGGCGCGCTCTCGAACGAACGCATCCTCGCCTCTGGCATCTCCGACCCCGAGCGCGAAGGCGTACCCGACGGGCTGAAATGCGACGCCGAGGGCAATATCTGGTGCACCGCCCCGGGCGGCATCTGGGTTTACGCGCCCTCGGGCTATCTTCTGGGCGAAATCGCGCTTCCCGAGAATTGCGCCAATTTCCACTGGGGCGGCCCGGGCTGGAAGACGCTTTATTGCACCGCGACGACCTCGGTCTACGCGCTCCCCGTCAAGGTCGGCCCGCGCGCCGAGCCCTTTATGGGCGCCAAGCCAGACGAAAGCACGGACCTCGACCTCTCCCGTGCCGCCCTCATCATCCAGGACATGCAGGTCGACGCGGTGGGCGAGACCGGCGCTGCCGCCGACAGCGGTGCGCCCGAGCATTGCAAGGCGCAAAATTGCGTCGCGCATATCGCCGCCCTCGCCGAGGCCTGCCGCGCCAAGGGCTTACCGGTGATCCACGTCCATTTCGTCATCGACCCGGTCGCGCCGGGGATGACCATGAACGCCCCCCTCTTCGAGTTTCTGCGCGACACCGGCGCCCATACCCGCGGCACACCCGGCGCGGCCCCGGTGGACGGCCTCGCGCCCGAGCGCGGCGACCTCGTAATCGAGAAAAACCGGATGTCCCCCTGGGAGACGACGCCGCTGGAAACCGTCCTCCGCGCCCACGGCGTGACCACCCTCATCAACACCGGCGCCTGGACCAACATGGCCGTCGAACACACCGCCCGCACCGGGGCCGACCGGGGCTACCGGATCGTGATGCCCGAGGACGCGACGGCGACGATGAACGCCGACTGGCAGCGCGCCGCCTACGACCACGCGCTGCAAAACGTGGCGACGATTACCGACACCGCGCAGGTGCTGCGCGCACTAGAGGAGCTTTGACAATGACCAACCGCAACGACGTCGCCGTGATCACCGGCGGCGCCCAGGGGATTGGCCTCGCCTGTGCGAAGAAACTGGCGGCAATGGGCGCAAAGGTCGCCCTTTGGGACTACGACCAGGCCGCTCTCGACGCCGCCGTTGCAGACTTTGCCGAGGGCACGGCCAAAGCCGTCCAGGTCGACATCACCGACTACGCCGCCGTCGCCCAAGCCGTCGAGGCGACCGAAGCAGGCTTGGGCCCGATCACCCAGGTGGTGAACTCCGCCGGGATCGCGGGGCCGAACGCCCCCATCGAGGACTATCCGCTTGAGGACTGGAACCAGATCCAGATGGTTAACCTCACCGGTTCCTTCCACGTCCTCCGTGCCATCCTGCCGGGAATGAAGGCGCGGAGCTATGGACGGATCGTCCTTGTGGCCTCCGTTGCCGGGAAGGAAGGCAACCCCAGCGCCTCGGCCTATTCGGCCTCGAAAGCGGGCGTCATGGCGCTGACGAAATCGGCCGGCAAGGAATGCGCCAAGCTCGACATCGCGGTCAATTGCGTGACACCCGCCGCCGCCAAGACCCGCATCTTCGATCAGATGAGCGAGGAGCATATCGGCTATATGCTCTCGAAAATCCCCCGCGAGCGGTTCTTGATGGTCGATGAGGCCGCCGCCATGATCGGCTGGCTCTGCTCGGCGGAGAACAGCTTCACCACCGGGGCCGTGTTCGACCTCTCCGGCGGCCGCGCGACCTATTGAGGGCGGCATCGCTTCCGTTCAAAGACCTAAGAAAGAGACCCAATGAAACTCCTCCGCTACGGCGCGCCCGGCGCCGAAAAACCCGGCCTCCTCGACGCCGATGGCATGATCCGCGACCTCAGCGGGGAGGTGGCCGATATCGCGGGGCCCGTGCTTGGAGATGCAGACCTCGCCCGGCTGGCCGCGCTCGATCCGGCCGGTCTACCGGCGGTCGAGGGCACACCGCGTATCGGCCCCTGCGTCGCCGGGGTTGGCAAATTCATTTGCATCGGCCTCAACTACTCCGACCACGCCGCTGAAAGCGGTATGGACGTCCCCTCCGAGCCGGTTGTGTTCTTCAAAGCCACCAGTGCGATCTGCGGGCCCAACGACACTGTCGAAATCCCCCGGGGCTCGGTCGCCACCGATTGGGAGGTGGAGCTTGGCGTGGTGATCGGCAAGGAGGCCAAGTACATCGACGAAGCCGACGCGCTCGACCATGTGGCTGGCTATTGCATCGTCAACGACCTCTCCGAACGCGACTTCCAACTGAAGCGCCAGGGTCAGTGGGTGAAGGGCAAAAGCGCCGACACATTCGGCCCCATCGGCCCCTGGCTCGTCACCCGCGACGAGGTGCCCGACCCGCAGAACCTCAAGATGACGCTCGATGTGAACGGGCAGCGCTTCCAGGACGGCACCACAGCGACCATGGTCTACGGCGTCGCCCATATCGTGGCTTACCTCAGCCAGTTCATGTCGCTCCAGCCAGGCGATGTGATCTCCACCGGCACGCCTCCGGGCGTCGGCATGGGTCAAAAACCACCCCGGTATCTCGCGCCTGGGGACAAGGTCGAGCTGTGGATTGAGAGGTTGGGCGGACAGACCCAGACCGTGATCGCCGCAAAATAGGCCGGTCGCCAAAACCGCCCCCATCGCGCACTGCGGCGGCGCGGCAAAGAGGACCCCAAAACGTTCGAGTAGCTGGGCAGGAGCAATGATCTCCCACTCTTCTCAACCTGCAAGAACGCGGTCCGAGTGATCGAGGTCGGGCCTGCCGGTTCAAAGGTGCGGCGCGCATTTCACCCTGCTGAGAAGCTGTGACGGCGGACATTCAAAACGTGACAGGTCACGGAAGCACGCAACCGGAAAACATGCGCCTACTTCACACGACGCCCGGCAAGTAGCCGAAACATAATGCCATTTTTTTGTGCCGATCATCGGGATCAAAAGAGACAGCGCAGATTTCCGCAAGAACCACCGGCTGGGGAAAAGCTGGCGCTCGATGCCGAGGGTGGCGGCTTGGGCTCAGGCGAGGCGGATCTGCCATCGGGCATCGGTTCGAGCACGTAGCGATCGGCGGACCGCAGTACGACCCGGCGGCTCGCGGACGTCCAGCTTGCGCCCGGTATTGGTTGTCATGCGACTGGCCGCCGTCAAGGGTCGGCACGGGCCGACAGCGCCGCGATCGCGCCGCGCAATTCGGCCAATCCCCGCAAGCGTCCGACGAAAGGGTAGCCGGGATGGGCGGGCCGGCGGAGATCAGGGCCAAGTTCGTGGCCGTGGTCGGGGCGAAAAGGCAACTCCCAATCGCGCGACCCCGCCGCGCGGCGCCGCGCCTCCTCGGCGAGAAACACCCGAAGAAGGCCAATCATGTCGGCGTCGCCCGAAAGATGCGCCGCCTCAGTGAAGGATCCGTCAGGCTCAGTGGTGACGTTGCGCAGATGCAAAAACCCTGTCCGCGATGAGAACCGCTCCGCGATCCGGGTAAGACCGTTCGCGGCCCGCGCGCCGAGACTTCCCGAACAAAATGTCAGCCCGTTCGACGGGCTATCCGAAGCCGCGAAGACCCAAGCGATGTCGTCTTCGGTTGAGACGATGCGCGGCAATCCGAAAACCGGTCGCGGCGGATCGTCGGGGTGAATGCAGAGCGTCATGCCAAGGTCTTCGGCCGCGGGGAGCACCGCGTCGAGAAAACGCGCCAGGTTCGCTCGGAGATCGGCGCCGCTCATCCCCTCATAGCGCGCCAGCGCGTTGCGCAATTGGCCGAGATCGTAGCGGTCATAGGCGCCCGGGAGCCCGGCCATGATCCGACCAAGCAGCGCAGCCCGCGCCTCCTCGTCCATCGCGTCGATCAACGCGGTGCCGGTCTCGACTACCTCAGGCGCATAGTCGTTCCCGGCATCGTCGCGGCCGAGCATCCGCGCCTCGAACCCCGCCATGAGCGGTTCATTGAAGCCCAGGGCCCTGCCCCCACCGCGAACCGGCAGGTCGTGATCGGTGCGCACCCAGTCGAGGACCGGCATGAAATTGTAGCAGACCGTCTTGATCCCGCAGGCCGCGAGATTGGCGAGGGATTGGCGGTAGTTGCCATAGAGCCCGCTCAGGTCGCCCGAGCCGTGTTTGATGTCGTCATGAACGGGAAGGCTCTCGACGACGTTCCAGCGAAGCCCGAGCGCAGCGGGCCCCTCGATCAGCCGCCGCCGCGCCTCGATGGCCTCGATACTCCAGACTTCCCCGTAGGCAACGTCATGGAGTGCGGTGACAACCCCCGTGGCACCGCTCTGGGCCACTTCGCCGAGCGATATCTCATCGAGCGGACCGAACCACCGCCAGCTTTCGATCATCGCCCGATATCCATCTTCGCCCAGCCGATCCGCATCGAGAAGGTCAGCGCCTCGCCCGTACCGAGCGCCCTCAGTCCGGGGTGTCCGGGGCGGTTGTGGGCATCGACAGCATGGCTGACGGGTTCGAAACAGAAGAAATCCGCCGCGCCCGACGGGGAATAGACGATAGCGGTCGTTAGAGGCGCCTCGGCGGTGACCGTGACCTCAAGACCGAGATCGGGCTGGCGAATGGTGGCCCGCTGCGACCAGGCCTCAAAGGCATTGTTGATCCACCCGCGCGGCAGTGGGCGCGACTGCGAAAAGTCGAAGGCGGGGGCATCTGTGAGCGAGATCAAGTCGGTCGGCAGGTGCCGTTCGTCTTCCATCCACACACGCGCTGCCGTGAATGCCAATTCGGTGCCGGACCGCCGAGGGAACCAGGGGTGAAACCCGCCACCGAAGGGCAGCACCGGGCCGGTGTTGACGAGCGTCAGCGCGCAGCTCAGCCCATCTGGTGCCAGCGCATAGTCAACCGAGGCTTCATAGCAAAACGGGCCTATAGACCCGTCCTTCAATGCCAGACGGCAATGTGCCCGCCCAGCTTCGATCACCTCCCAGGGCTTCAAGAACGCATCACCATGGATCGGGCACGGCTCGGCGTCGAGATTGGGCGCGACCGGATGAAACTCGGACCCGCCCGGCACATCAAAGGCAAAACCGCCGCCGGAGAGCCGGTTTGAAAACGGGGCCAGAAGGTTCATACCGACATCGAACACACCGGCCTGGGGGCCCGCCGCGTCCCGCAGCACTGGCACAGGCCCCGATCCGATGTCGGCCCAGAGCCCCAGCACCGCCCCGCCCAACTCCGGGCCAACGCGCGCCCGGGCCGGGCCGCACTCAAGTTCCAGGTGCCTTGCCACCCTGCCATCCGCCGTCGATGAGAATGTTCTGCCCGGTGATAAGGCTTGCCCTGGGGGAGGCAAGAAACCCGACCAGTTCGGCCACGTCTTCGGGCTGGATCCGGGTCTTGATGCATTGCTGTTCAAGGACCCAATCGCTGTAGGCCCCGGCCGCGTCACCGAAGACGCGCGCCTCGGCTTCACTGACCACCGCACCGGGGGCCACCGCGTTGACGGTGATCCCGTGGCGCCCGAGCTCGCGCGCGAGGCTCACCGTCAGGCCTAGCATCGCGCCCTTCGATGCGATGTAGGGGACATAACCGTCGATGATCCCTTTCAGGGTGACGGAGGTGAAATTGATGACCCGGCCCCAGTTCTGCGCCTTCATATGTTCGGCGCAAACGGTCGTGAGCGCGTAGGCGGCCGAGGAGTTCACCCGAACCTGGTCTTCGTATTCGTCGAGCGAGAACTTCTCATAGGGGCGGTTGATGATCAGGGCGGCGTTGTTGATCAGAATGTCGAACGCCCCTGCCCCGGCGACGATGTCTTGGGCGCGCGACAGGTCGTTAAGATCGCAAGGCAGGAACGCTGCCCCCAAAGCCTCGGCCCGCGCCGGGCCGTCTTCTATATCGGGCCGCTCCAGAATCGTCACCGCTGCCCCCTCGGCGATGAGCCGTGCCGCCTGCGCCCGGCCCAGCGAGCCGAGACCGCCGGTGAGAAGGACGGATTTTCCGGTCACTTCACCCATATGGCCCTCCCGTGCGGTCACAACACATCCATCACCTCATCCATGTTCGTGTCTTCAACGCGCCTGTCGAGCACGATCTCGCCGCGTGCCATCGCGACGATCCGGTCGCAGCATTCGAAGACATGGTGGATGTTGTGGCTGATAAAGATCCCGGTGATGCTGAGATCGTTCAGCGATTTGACGAAGCCGAGCACCTTTTCGGTCTCTTTGACGGCAAGATGGTTGGTGGGTTCGTCGAGGATCATCACTTTCGACTTGAAATGCATCGCCCGCGCGATGGCCACGCCCTGGCGCTGCCCGCCACTGAGTTCGCCCACCAGCGCATCGGGCGAGCGGAGGTGGAGGTCGACATCGGCGATTGCTTTGACGCTTTCGTCGGCCATGCGCTTGGTGTCGAGCATCCCGAACCCGAACAGGCCGTACTTCACCGGCTCGCGGCCGATGAACATGTTGCGGGCGATCGACATGGTCGGGACCATGGAATTGTACTGATAGATCGTTTCGATGCCCGCGTTCATCGCATCGCGCGGCCCCCGAAAGTCGACCGCCCGACCCTCGAATAGAATCTCGCCGCTGGTGCGGGTCTGGGTGCCCGACAAAATGTTGATGAGCGTCGACTTACCGGCCCCGTTATCGCCGACGAGCCCTAGTATCTCGTTGGGCAGCACATCGAGGGAGACATCCTTGAGTGCGTGGACGCCAGAATACCATTTGTGGAGGCTTCGGACCTGAATGATCGGTTCGGTCACGTTGACGTTTCCACTTTGATGGCCTTGGCCTTGGCCCGAAGCCAGGAATTCACGATCACCGCAAAGACCGTAAGCGCGCCAAGGGCCAGTTTGAACCAATTGGCATCGACTTGGCTGAGCACCAACCCGTTGTCGATCACCCGGATCAGGATCGCCCCGATGATCCCGCCGAGGATCGTCCCGATCCCCCCGGTGAGCGCGGTGCCGCCGATCACGGCGGCGGCGACGGCCTGGAGTTCGAGCCCCTCGCCGATGGACGGCAAAGGGGCGCCAAGGCGCATCACCTGGATGGTGCCGGCGAACCCCGCTAGCAAAGAGCAGATCATGAAGGTGGCGATTTTCACCTTCTTTGTAGGAATGCCCATTGACTGCGCGGCGGGCAGAAAGCCGCCCGTGGCCCGGATCCAATTGCCGAAATTCGTCCGCTGCAACAGCACGGTCAGCAGCACCGCGACCGCGACGAACCACAGAAACGACATCCGGAACATTCCCCCGGGGCCGACATAGGCCGTAAAGAGCCATTTGGGCAGCACATCGGGCGGGAGCATCGGGGGGAAGCCGCCGGAGATCACCACCGTGATCGACCGCGCGACAAAGAGCATGCCCAAGGTTGTGATGAAGCTCGGGATATTGAAGTGAACGGTCAGAAACCCGTTCGTGAACCCGACCATCAAGGCGACGAGGAGCCCGGCAGCGTAGGCCAGGATGAAGGGCGAGCCCGCTTCGAGCATCACCGCCATCACCATGGGGCAGAGCGCGAAGACCGACCCGACTGAGAGATCGAATTCGCCGCAGATCATCAGAAGCGTGACACCCATCGCCACGAGCGCCACTTCCGGCAGCAGCCCCAGCAAGCCTTGCAGATTGAAACTATTCAGGAAAACGCCGCCAGACTGGTGCTGAAAGATCGCCGCGAGGACGATCAGAAACACCACCCCCGCCAGTTCCGGCTTTTCCAGATAGATCTTGAGCAATCGCCGCATCGGTCCGCCTATTTCTGGAACTGCGGCCGCGGCGGAAAGCACCGCCGCGACCACATCACATAGCTCAGCGCACCCCTTGGGCGGCCAGCTCTTTCAACGCGGGCACGTCTTCAGCAAAGACCAGACCCTGGCCGGTATCGACATCTGCCGGCGACAGATCGACCGTATGAGCCAGATAGGCCTGCATCACGGGGATGAAGCCCT
Organism: Paracoccaceae bacterium; assembly: GCA_030066905.1. GTDB lineage: Bacteria > Pseudomonadota > Alphaproteobacteria > Rhodobacterales > Rhodobacteraceae > JASJAR01. The sequence goes on from JASJAR010000007.1 coordinate 119,568, forward strand.
GCATATAGGGCTGTTGGTCGACCTGAACCTGGATGTAGCCGCTTTCCATCTGCGCCAGCACCTCCGAGACGATGTCGAAGCCGCCCATGAGCACGTCGCCGGGGGCAACGCCCCGGTCGGCCAGGACCTGGGCGACATAGGTGTGCCAGAGGCCGGTGTCGAAATAGACGGTCGTGTCGGGATTGGCGTTGATGTAGGCCCCAACCCGGTCGGCGACCACGGCGCCATCGGTGCCGGTGTCGAGCCGGACGATCTCGACAGAGCGGTCGGGATTGGCGGCCTTGAACTCTTCAAGATACTCCATCACCCCGGCCCCGCGCTGTTCGGACCAGTTCTGCCCCGGCGCGGAAATCCCCACGACCGCCTTGATCGGCCCATCATCGGGGAAGAAGTCGCTCATTGCCTTGCCAAGAGAGTACCCGGCATCGATGAACCCTTGGCCGACAAAGGCCTGGCGCGCGTTTCCATCGGCCCCTTCGGTATCGTCCACGTTCGAGGCGATGACGATGACACCGTTGTCCCGGGCGCTCTCGATGATCTGATCGAAGGCGTTGTTGTCAACAATCGAGGTCAACAGCGCGTCAGGCGACCGCGCCAGGGCGGTGGTCATATTGGCCACCTGCTGGTCGATGGCCCCCTCCGACTGGGTGAATATCATCTGACAATCGGCGGCGATCTTCTCGCAAGCGTCGTCGAACCCCAGTTTGACGGCTTGCCAGAACGGGTTCGACGCCGATGAATGGTGGGTAAACACAATGCTCATCGGCTCCTCCTGGGCCAGAGCATCGGTTCCCAGAAACGCCACGGAGAGCGCGGCGGCAGTCATAAGCTTTTGCATGATTTCCTCCTGATCATTCAGCTTGGTGACAATTCAGATGTCTTCGGTCAGATGTCTTTGGCGGTGGACCTCCTGCGGTGAACGGTGAAAGCGCGGCTCAGGTCGGGATGCAGGTCCATCCCATGGCCCGGGGTCGGGGCGATGCTGATCATGCCGTTCTTCACCTCCGGCAGGCCCGTGACGAGGTCACGGTACCAGGTGTGGTAGAACGCGCGGACGCTCTCTTGGAAAAGCGCGTTCGGCGCGTTCAGCGACAGATGCGTCGAGGCGCCAAGGACGATGGGGCCGGTGCAATCGTGGGGCGCGACCGGCAGATGCCAGGTCTCGGCCATCGCCGCGATCTTGCGCGCCTCCGAGAGGCCACCGCACCAACTGATGTCGAGCATCACCACACCCGCCGCCCCGGTTTCGAGGAGGTCCCGAAAGGCCCAGCGGCTGCCCAGCGTTTCGGAGGCCGAGATGGGCGCGCGGCTCGCTTCGGCGTATCTCCTAAGATCGCCGAGACTGTCCATCTTGATCGGGTCTTCGTGCCAGAACGTCTTGAACTGGGCCAGCTCGCGGGCGATCTCCATTGCCGGCAGCAATTGCCAGAGCGAATGGAACTCGACCATAATGTCCATCCGGTCGCCCACTGCGCCTCTAATCTTTTCAAAGGGTTCCAACGCGGACTTCATGTCGGAAGCCGAGATGTATTGCCCCCGCGTCTTCTCGGCGGCTAGATCGAAGGGCCAGATCTTCATCGCCGTGATGCCCTCTTCCAAGAGCGAATGGGCAAGCTCGTCGGCGGCGTTGAGAAATCCGTTTAGGTCGTCATAGGCCGCGCTCACCCCGAGGCCGTAATTGCCTGATTGCTGCCCCTTGGCCTCGCGGATGTAATCGGTGCCCGCGCAGGTGTTGTAGGTGCGGATCTCGCTGCGGCTAAACCCGCCGAGAATCTGTGCGATGGGAAGCTCCGTGGCGCGCCCAAAAAGATCCCACAAGGCGATGTCAAAGGCGGAATTTCCGCGCATCTCCGCCCCGGTGGAGCGGAACCCCAGGTAGCCGGTGAGGTCGGAGGCCAGAAGGTCGATCTGGAGTGGGTCTCGGCCGATCACGGTCGGGGCGACGTGTTCATGGAGATACATCTCCACCGTCCGGGCCATCAAAAACGTCTCGCCGAGCCCGGTGACCCCCTCGTCGGTCTCGACCCGCACCCAGAGAAGGTTCGGGCGCTCTTCGATTCGGATCGTCTCAAGCCCGGTGATCTTCATCTGCTGGTCATCCCGGCCCTCACGCGATCCCGGCGCCGATGAGTGCCCGCAAGCTCTCATCGAAATGCTTGTTCATCAATTCGCTCGACCGTTTCGGATCACCGGCTTCGATGGCCTTAGCGATCTCAAGGTGCAGCTTGACCATATTGCGCTGTTCGGCCTCGCTCGACCGGCTCCGCCAGCCGATGCCCCAGGTCTGCCGCGTCACGCGGTCGAAGGCGCCGACGATCAGCGCAAAGACGGGGTTCTTCGCCGCCTTGGCGATGGCGAGATGGAAGGCGATATCATGCTCCATCATCGCATCGAGGTTGTCGAACTGGGTCTGCATCGCCGTGGCGTGGCCGAGGATTTCAGCGGCCTGATCCTCTGTCCGGCGCAGTGCGGCCAAGGTCGCGGTGCGGGACTCGATCGTCCGGCGAACGTCGTAAATCTGCTGAACGCTGATCTGTTCGGTATAGACGCCGTGTTCGATGAGCGGCGAAAGCGTTGTGTAATTAAGCGCGGCGATGGTGGCCCGCTTGCCGGCGCGCATTTCGATCAGGTTCATCGCCGCGAGCGACCGGAACGCCTCCCGCACGACCGTGCGCGAGACGTTGAGCTCTTTGCTCATCTGCGCCTCGCTTGGAATCTTGTCGCCGGGGCCCAATTCATTGCTGCGGATGAAGGCCGTGATGGCCCCGATTGCGGCCCCCACGAGGTTTTGGCCGCTATCTTCTGTGGGTTGTCGCTGCAAGCTCTGTCAGTTCCCGTACAAAACTAGACCAAAATCTGTCATACAAGTTATTGCATTTTTGTGTGCAGTTTTCTACTCTTTTCTCGGCAGACACCCCAGTTTACGGAGCCAAGAAGTGTCGGGGCGGGTGAGCATACCGCTCAAAGTCAGAAACATCGTCGGAGAAAGCCTGATCTGGGATGATCGACGGGGCTTACTGCTTTGGGTCGATATCGTCGCGCGGACAATCCATTGCTACGCCCCCGAAGCGGAGGCATACCGGTCGATCCGCGCCCCAGATCTGGTTACCTCGATCGGTCTGCGGGAAGATGGTCGCTATGTCGTGGGGCTGCGCAAAGCCATCGCGATCTGGGACGGGGAGGAGACTTTCGCGCCCTTGGCCGAGATCGAGCCCGACCAGCCGGAAAACCGACTGAATGAGGGCGTCGTCGGGCCCGACGGAGCATTCTGGGTCGGTACGATGCAGAACAACATCGCAGCAGATGGCTCGCCGATGGATATCACCGAAGCCACCGGCCGGCTCTATCGCGTGACCTCCGATGGCGGCGCAGCTTGCATCTCAGATGACCGTTTCGGGGTCACCAATACGATGGTCTGGACGGAGGACGGACGGTTTATCACGGCCGACACGTCGGCCAACGCCATCTACTCCTATCGCATGGATCACGCCGGCCGTCTCACCGACCGCCGCATTGTCTTGGCGGGATTCGAGCGCGGTTTGCCCGATGGGTCATGCTCTGACGTGACAGGTGCAATCTGGAATTGCCGCGTGGTGGGAGGTGGTTGCCTTCTGAGGTTCACGCCGGGCGGTGAGCTTCTCGGTACCGTCGATCTGCCCACGTCCTGGCCCACCAGCTGCGTCTTTGGAGGCAAAGACCTCGACACGCTGTTCGTGACCTCGGCCCGGTTCACCATGTCAGAGGCACACCTAGCTGCCGCACCTCAGGAAGGGGCTTTGATGGCATTGAAGACCGGCCTCCGCGGGCGCGCGTGTCACCGAATGGCGTAAAGGAACCGCGGTGGAGGAGAACGGGTTCGAGGGGCATCGGCGGGCTTCTTTGCTTGGATCAATTGCGCTACGGCGCTCGCACTGCCAGCAGGGCATGGTTGATGGCCTGTGCCCGTACCACCCCCGCGATGGGAACCCTCTCCGCCGCACTGAACTCGCACGGTGACTTGCGACGGATGTCTCATGGACGATGACCCCGAACACAGGCCTCGGCCCTTGCACCAGCCAGTCGTTTTCCGGGGCCCCTGCCCCAGGCTGACCCGGCCAGTCATGGAGGCGGCGGGCCGAATTCGGCGTGGCAGAGGTCGAGATATGAACATATCCTGCACACGGCGTCACGCAACTTTTTGAAATACTGAGGTAATCCCCACCATCCATCATGGGACCCGACCATTCCTCACCCCGCTATAACGGCAGCCCCAGACCGCCCCCGGGAGACCCCGGGCCGGCGGCGAAAGGCGTTGGCGCGGAAGCATGGCGCTTTCTGGTCGACGGGAGTCCCCGTTTCGGCATCAAGGGAGGCGCGTTCGCCCGCCCCGCCCATAGGCCCCGTCCCGGGCTTGACCCGGGACCTCGACGGACGGAGTGCGCCAGCAGCTCGGGGCCCCGGTTCGTGTCCGGAGCGTGGGTTGTTGTTGGCCCGAAGGACCGAGCTGCGCCGTCGCCGGGCCAGCGCATCGGTCCGGCGACTTGGCTCATGCAGGCGCAACGCTCTGAGCTGTTTACAGATTTGCTGCCATAAGTCGCGCCGAAGAATCGCCGGATCGTCGCCCGGCGGCGCGTCGATGGCACGGCTCGTTACTCCGATGCCAACGTTCGCCCGCGACCAAGCCACGCGGGCCCGCCTCCCGGTCCGGTCGCCCGCCACCTGCAACGCTTTCGATATGCCTAACGCGACGCCGTTCCGACAACAGCCTCGGCTACTCGGCGGCTTCCTGGTTGCCCGATGCCTCGCCCTCGGTCTGGGAGGCCTCGCGCTGGCGCCTGGGACGGCGGGCCCGCTGCGGCTTCATCTCGGGGGTCTCGACAAGGGTCGAGCCTTCGTCCTCACCGCCGGAGGCGTCGATCACCTCGGCCGGGGCCGCCTCGGCGGCATCGGGTTGCGGCTGGTCGGAGCGGTCCTCGCCGCCCGGGGGCTGGCCCTGCCCGTGCTGCTGCTGCTGCTCGCGGCGGTCGCGGTCCTGTTGCTCGCGCCGTTCCTGGGCCTCGCGCTGCTCGCGCTGGGCCTCGTTCAGCATCCGCACGTAATGCTCGGCGTGCTGCTGGAAATTCTCCAGCGCCACCCTGTCGCCCGAAAGCTGGGCGTCGCGGGCGAGCTGATTGTATTTGTCGATCACCTGCTGCGGCGTCCCGCGCACCTTGCCCTCGGGCCCGTTGCTGTCGAACACCCGGTTGACGATATTGCCCGACGGGCGGTTGCGGTTCGACTTCGACCGCGATCGTGACTTCGAAGATCTCATAAAGGTATGATCCAGCCTTGCTGTATGGCAGTCGCGCGATGTGTCCCCTTCGTGACCCGGATCGGGCCCCTGATCGCTGCGAAGGATGGCAATTTGGCGCTCGGGAGGCGATGGCATCCCGCAAAACGCTTCCTCAATAAGCATGCGGCGGCACCCCGGGCAAGCAAAAAGTGTGCAAAGATGGTGGTATCGGCGGGCTTAGGCCGGGCGGCGGGCGGCCAGCACACGGTCGCGACCGTCGATGTCGGGGTGGACGGCGATCTCGATCAGCCCCGCCTCGGAGACCAGTGCGGCGACAGACCTTGCCTGGGTCGGCCCGATTTCCAGAAGCAACCGGCCTCCGGGTTCGAGGTGGGCGAACACCGCTTCGGCGATGGCCCGGTAGGCCCCGAGACCGTCGCCCTCGTCGGTGAGCGCGCCGCGGGGTTCGTGGTCGCGCACCTCCGGCGCGAGAGCCGCCATCTCCGACGCCGCGATGTAAGGCGGGTTCGACACGATGAGGTCGTAGCGCCCCCCCACATCCGCCCACCAATCCGACAAGGGCAGGATGAGACGGTCCGCAACACCGAGGGCCGCGGCGTTCTCGCCGGCGACGAGCACCGCCTCTGGAGAGATGTCGGTGCCGACGCCGGTGGCCTCCGGCCGCTCGGCAAGCAGCGAGACGATGATCGCGCCCGACCCGGTGCCGAGATCGAGCACGCGCGCGAACGGCTCTTCGAGCGCCAGGGCGACGAGCGTCTCGGTCTCCGGGCGCGGGTCGAGCACCGCCGGCGTGACCCGGAACCGGCCGTTCCAGAACTCCCGGAACCCGAGGATATGGGAGACCGGTTCGCGGGCCGCACGCCGACGGATAGCCTCGGCGAAGGCGTCTGCACCGTCGCTCCCGCGTTCGAGACGGGCGGTGTCGCCGAGGGGGTCGGGCACGCCGGCGGCCCGCAACAGGGCGACCGCCTCACTGCGGGTCACGGCGCGGCGGAGATTGCGCGCAATCTCCGGCCCCGGTTCCCGCGCGCGGAAACCGCCCGCCTCACAGCCCGCTCTCGGCGAGCTTCGCCGCCTGCGCCTCCGCAATGAGCGCATCGATCACCTCGTCGAGATCGCCGGCGACGATCTGGTCGAGCTTGTAGAGCGTGAGGTTGATCCGGTGGTCGGTCATGCGCCCTTGGGGGAAGTTGTAGGTGCGGATGCGCTCGGACCGGTCGCCCGAGCCCACCTGCGCCTTTCGGTCGGCCGCACGCTCCTGCTCGGCGCGCTGGCGCTCGGCGTCGTATAGCCGCGCGCGCAGGACCTGCATCGCGATGGCCCGGTTCTGGTGCTGGGATTTCTCCGACGAGGTCACCACGATACCGGTGGGGATATGGGTGATACGCACCGCCGAATCGGTGGTGTTCACATGCTGCCCCCCCGCCCCGCTGGCGCGCATCGTGTCGATGCGGATATCGGCGGCGGGAATGTCGATCTCCACGTCCTCGGCCTCGGGCAGAACCGCCACCGTCGCCGCCGAGGTGTGGATGCGTCCGCCCGATTCCGTCGCCGGCACCCGTTGCACCCGGTGGACGCCGCTTTCGTATTTCAGCCGCGCAAAGACGCCCTGTCCGGCGATGTTGGCGACCACCTCCTTGATCCCGCCAAGCTCGGTCTCGGCGCGTTCGATCACGGAGAGTTTCCAGCCCTTGGTCTCGGCATAGCGCTGATACATCCGCAGAAGATCCCCGGCAAAGAGCGCGGCCTCCTCGCCGCCGGTGCCGGGGCGGATTTCGAGGATCGCGGAGCGGTCGTCGGCGGCGTCCTTCGGCAGGAGTGCTAGACGCACCGCATGTTCCGCCTCCGGCAGCGCCTCGACGACCCGGCCGAGTTCCTCCTCGGCGAGTTCTCTCATTTCCGGGTCGGCCAGCATGGTCTCCGCCTCGGCTTTGGTCGCCAGCAGGTCGCGGTAGGTCTCGATGGTCTCAACGACGGGCTTCAACCCGGCATATTCCTTGGAGATTTCCGCGATCTCCTCTCCCGTCGCACCGGCGGCGAGCTTGGCTTCGAGAAACTCGAAACGGGCGCGGATTTCGTCGAGGCGGGGTTCGGGGATCATCGGCGAGGAGATGGGCGAAGGCCGCGCGGCGGTCAAGAGCCCCCGAATTCGGCCGCCAGCGCGCCCCGGAGCGCCTCGACGCGCTCTGCATTCACCCCAAGGTCGGACCGCCCGAACCGGGAACGCGACCAGATCGCATAGCTCGCCCCGCCTTCTGCGGGGACTGCTTTCACCGAGACGTAGTCGGGATAGCCCATGAGCGCCGAGCGCACGACATAGGAGGCATGGTAATCCCCCGGCCCCGCGGCGACCCGCGTGCTGCGCGGCAAGGCGAGGACGGCCGCATCGAGGGCGGCAAAAAGCGCCTCCGGGCCTGCGGCGTAGACCGGCGCCTCTGGCGGACCGAGATAGGCGGCATTGGCCCCCGATGCACCATCGGTCAACGGGTCGCCGTGGACGGCCGCCGGGTCGTTTGGCGCGAGCCGCACAAAGGCCGCAAAGCCCAGGAACAGAATGCCGATGGCGGCGACGATGTAGGCGAGCCAGCTCATGGCGATTGAGATAGGAAGCCGGGGCCCGGCCTCAAGTCCGCACCCGGGTCCAGCCCCAGAGACAGATCAGTTCGAGCGCCACATGGGCCCCGGCGATCGCCGTCGCACCGGTCGTGTCGTAGGGCGGGGAGACCTCGACGACATCGCCGCCGACGAGGTTGATCCCCGCGATATCGCGCAGGATGATCGCCGCCTGCCCGCTGGTCAGCCCGCCCCAGACCGGGGTTCCGGTGCCCGGTGCGGCCGCGGGGTCGAGCGCGTCGATATCGAACGAGAGATAGACCGGGGCTTCGCCGACGGTCTCGCGGATCTTTGCCGCCACCGCGACGGGCCCGGTGAGATGGACCTCGCGGGCATCGATCTGGGCGATCCCGAGCGTATCGGGATTGGTGGTGCGGATGCCGACCTGCACCGAATGCGCAACGTCGACAAGCCCCTCCTTCACGGCCTTGTGGAACATCGTGCCGTGATCGACCCGGGCTGCGTTGTCGTCCGCCCAGGTGTCCGAATGGGCGTCGAACTGAAGGAGCGCGAGCGGCCCGTGGCGGGCGGCATGGGCGCGCAGGAGCGGCAAAGAGATCGAATGGTCGCCGCCGAGGGTCACCAGCGCCGCCCCCTGCGCCAGAATGCCCGCCGCATGGGCCTCGATCCGGGCGGGCACCTCGGCGGGCCGGGCGTAGTCGAACGCCATGTCGCCCGCATCGGCCAGCGACAGCTCGCTCAGCGGGTCGTAGCCCCAGCCATAGGGCGGGTCGAACGGCAGGAGCGACGAGGCTTCGCGGATCGCCCGGGGGCCGAACCGCGTCCCGGGGCGATTCGTGACCGCCTGGTCGAAGGGGATCCCGGTGATCGCGAGGTCGACGCCGGCGAGGTCCTTGGCATAGCGCCGGCGCAGGAACGAGGTCGCGCCCGAAAAGGCGTTCTCGAAGGCGAGCCCCCGTCTGCGGTCCGTCAGCGCGAGATCGACCTCTTCTGCTGCGTCTTCGAGCGCCATCGCGTCCCCCTTCGTTTCGGGCACTCTCGGCCAGGGCGCGCCGAAACGCCAGAGGCCCCGTGGACAGCGCCCGTCCCGCCCGTTACCCCGACGCCCATGAGCGACGATCTGATCCACGATTCCTCCGCCGGGCCGGAGCGCCTTCTGGAGATCATGCGCCGGCTGCGGGACCCCGAGACGGGCTGCCCCTGGGACATCGAGCAGAGCTTCGCATCCATTGCGCCCTACACGATCGAGGAAGCCTACGAGGTGGCCGACGCCATCGAACGGCAAGCCTGGGGCGAGCTCGAAGGGGAACTGGGAGACCTGCTCCTGCAAGTCGTCTATCACGCCGAGATCGGCGCCGAGGCCGGGCATTTCGACTTTCACTCCGTCGCCCGCGCGATTTCCGACAAGATGGTCGCCCGGCACCCCCATGTTTTCGGGTCGGAGAGCCGGGAGAAGACCGCCGATCAGCAGACCCGGGATTGGGAAGCGGCAAAGGCTGCCGAGCGCGCCGCCAAGGCCGAGACCCGCACGCTCGACGGAGTGGCCAGGGGCCTCCCGGCCCTGACCCGGGCGCTGAAGCTGCAAAAACGCCTCGCGCGGGTCGGGTTCGACTGGGGCGAAGCCGCGCCCGTGCTCGACAAGATCGCCGAGGAAATCGCCGAGCTCGAAGAGGCGCGCTCCCAGTCGGCGGATGCCACTGAGGCGGAATTCGGCGATCTGCTCTTTGTCATCGTCAACCTCGCCCGCCATTGGGGGGTCGACCCCGAAGCGGCCCTGAGGCGCACCAACGCCAAGGTCGAACGGCGGTTTTCCTGGATCGAGGACCGGCTCGCGGAGGCCGGCCGGACACCGGCCGAGAGCGACCTTGCTGAGATGGACGCGCTCTGGGACGCCGCCAAGGCCGCCGAACGCCGCGCCTGACCCCGCACCCGCCACGAAAGACATCGCCATGGCCCGCCGCAAGATCATCATCGACACCGACCCCGGCCAGGACGACGCCGTCGCGATCCTTCTCGCCCTGGCAAGCCCGGCCGAGATCGAGGTGCTGGGGATCACCGCGGTGGCCGGCAATGTGCCGCTGGCGCTGACCCAGAAGAACGCCCGCATCGTCTGCGAGCTGGCCGGGCGGCGCGATATCGCGGTCTTCGCCGGCTGCGACGCCCCGCTGAAGCGCCGGCTGGTCACCGCCGAGCATGTCCACGGCAAGACCGGGCTCGACGGGCCGGTGCTGCCCGACCCGACGATGCCGCTTGCCGACACCCATGGCGTCGACTTCATCGTCGAGACGCTCCGCACCGAGGCGCCCGGGACGGTGACGCTCTGTCCGCTCGGTCCGCTCACCAACATCGCCACCGCCCTCGAGCGGGCCCCCGACATCGGCCCCCGGATCGCGGAGATCGTGCTGATGGGCGGGGCCTATTTCGAGGTCGGCAACATCACTCCGGCCGCCGAGTTCAACATCTATGTCGACCCCGAAGCGGCTGAGATCGTGTTCAGATCCGGCGTGAAGCTGACGGTGATGCCGCTCGACGTCACCCACAAGGCGCTGACCACGCGGCCCCGGGTCGAGGCGTTCCGGAACCTGGGCACCGACCCAGGCCGGGTCGTCGCCGAATGGACCGACTTCTTCGAACGCTTCGACGAGGCGAAGTACGGCCAGGACGGCGCGCCGCTCCACGACCCCTGCGTGATCGCCTATCTATTGCGGCCGGACCTGTTTTCGGGCCGTAACATCAACGTCGAGATCGAGACCGGGAGCGATCTGACGCGCGGCATGAGCGTCGCCGACTGGTGGCGGGTCACCGACCGCGCGCCCAACGCGACCTTCATGGGCGATGTCGACGCCGACGGGTTCTTTGCGCTTCTGACCGAGCGGGTCGCCCGGCTATGAGCGCCGCGCTTCACCTTGCGGGACCGGGGGATGCCGAGAAGCTCTTGGCCATGGTCGCCGCCTACCATGCCTTCGAAGGCATCGAGCGCAGCGACGACGAGCGCGCGGCCGCAATCGCGCCGCTGCTGGAAGGCTCGCCCCATGGCGCGATCTGGCTGATCGGTCCGCGCGCGGCGCCGGTGGGCTATCTCGCGGTGACCTTCGGCTGGTCGATCGAGATGGGCGGGCTCGACGGGTTCATCGACGAGTTCTTCATCCGCGAAAGCGTGCGCGGGCGCGGGATGGGCACCGAGGTGCTGTCCGCCCTCATAGGGGAGCTCGAGCGCGGCGGGCTGAAGGCGCTGCACCTCGAAGTGGCGCCGGACAACGACCGGGCCGCGCGGATCTACCGCCGGCTCGGCTTCCGGCCGCGGGACGGTTACCGGCTGATGACCTGGCGCTCGGGCGGCAACCGATGAGGGGGCTCCGCCCCCGCCGCGTGCCGCGACTCCCCCGCGGTATTTTTTCCAAGATGAAGCTCGGCGCGGCACGCCCTATATGTGGCCCATGGGCATGAACTTCGACTTCGACAACACCTACGCCGCTCTACCGGAGGCGTTCTACGCCCGGCTCGATCCGACACCGGTGGCCGCACCGGGCATCGTGGCGGTCAACGACCTGCTGGCGGCGGAGCTTGGGCTCGATGGGGCGGTGTTGCGCTCACCCGAGGGGCTCGCGGTGCTCGCCGGCAACGCGGTGCCCGAGGGCGCGGCCCCCCTCGCCCAGGCCTATGCCGGCCACCAGTTCGGCGGCTTCGTGCCCCAGCTTGGGGACGGCCGGGCGATCCTGCTGGGCGAGGTGGTCGGTCGCGACGGGCGCCGCCGCGACATCCAGCTCAAGGGGGCGGGCCGGACTCCCTACAGCCGCATGGGCGACGGGCGGGCCTGGCTCGGCCCGGTGATGCGCGAATACATCGTTTCGGAGGCGATGGCAGCCCTCGGCATCCCCACCACGCGTGCGCTTGCGGCGGTCACCACGGGAGAAACCGTGGTCCGCGAGGCGCCGATGCCCGGCGCCGTGCTGACCCGGGTGGCGTCGAGCCATATCCGGGTCGGGACCTTTCAGTACTTCGCGGTGCGGGGCGATGCGGCCGCGCTGGAGGCGCTGGCCTCCCACGTGATCGCGCGCCACTACCCCGAAGCGGAGACCCCGCTCGGACTTCTCGACGCGGTGGTCGCCGCCCAGGCCCGGCTCGTGGCCCGCTGGATGGGGGTGGGTTTCATCCACGGGGTTATGAACACCGACAACACTGCGATCTCCGGCGAGACCATCGACTACGGGCCCTGCGCCTTCATGGATGCCTATCACCCCGGCCGGGTGTTTTCCTCCATCGACCGGATGGGCCGCTACGCCTACGGGCGCCAACCCGAAATCCTCGTCTGGAACCTTGCGCAACTGGCGACCGCGCTCCTGCCGCTGATGGGCGAGGACACCGACGCCGCCGTCGAGGCCGCGACCGAGGCGGTGAACCGCTTCCCCGATCTCTACGCGGCCGCCTGGCTCGGGGAATTCCGCGCAAAACTCGGTCTCAAGACCGAGGAGGACGGGGACGCCGCACTCGTCACCGCGCTGCTGACGGCGATGGCCGAGGCGGGGCTCGATTTCACCAACGCCTTCCGGTCGCTTGGCGGCGACATGCCCCCCGCCCTCGCCCCCTGGCGGGAGACCTGGGTGGCGCGTCTGGCGCGCGAGGGTGCTACACCCGAGGATCGCGCTTCGGCGCTGGCGGCGGCCAATCCCGCCGTCATCCCCCGGACCCACCGCATCGAAGCGGCGATCGAAGCCGGCCTCGCGGGCGATTACGCACCGTTTCATGATCTCAACCGGATCCTCGCGACGCCCTTCGCCCTCGCCGCGCCGGACGCCGCCTATGCCGACCCACCGGCGCCGGGCGAGGAGGTGACCCGGACGTTCTGCGGGACCTGACGGCGGCGGCGAGGGGTTTTCTCCTCCCCGCATCCCGCCTATCACGCCCTGAAGCGGGGGAGCGCGATGCCGGACACCATCATCGAACGCTGCGAGGCAAAGGGCCTCAGGCTCACCGAACAGCGGCGCACCATCGCCGAGGTGCTCGAGGCTGCCGACGACCATCCGGACGTCGAAGACCTCTATGCCCGGGCCTCCGCGCGCGACCCGCGCATCTCGCTCGCGACGGTCTACCGCACGGTCAAGCTCTTCGAGGAGGCCGGCATCCTCGAAAAGCTCGAATTCGGCGACGGCCGGGCGCGCTACGAGGATGCCGACCGCGACCACCACGATCATCTCATCGATCTCAAATCCGGCGACGTGATCGAATTCGTCGACGAGGAGATCGAGGCCTTGCAGGAGAGGATCGCCCGCAAGCTCGGCTACAAGCTCAAGGGCCATCGGCTCGAGCTCTACGGCGTGCCGTTGGGCAAAGACGACTAGGTGGACAACCTTCGCGGGATCGCGCTGATGACCGGCGGAATGGCGGCCTTCGCCCTGGGCGATTTCTTTCTCAAGCTCGTCTTCGTCACCCTGCCCGTGCCGCAGGTGGTGTTCGTCTTTGCCTCCGGTTCGGCCATGATCTTCACCGCCGTCGCGCTCCTCCGCGGCGAGCGGCTTCTCGACCGCCGGGCGCTGAGCGGTGTGGTGGCCCTGCGCTGCGCCGCCGAGGTCGTCGCGGCGCTGTCGATCACCACCGGCCTCGCGCTCAGCCCCCTGTCGACGGCGACCGCCCTTTTGCAGGCGGTCCCGCTGGTGGCGATGGCGGGGGCGGCGCTGGTTCTGGGCGAGCGGGTTGGCTGGCGCCGCTGGGCCTCCGCCGCAGTGGGGCTTTTGGGCGTTGTCGTGATTCTGAGACCCGCCGGCGGCATCGCGCCGGGGCTTTTGCTGGTGCTCCTCGGCGTTCTGGCCCTCGCCGCCCGCGACCTCGCCACACGGCGCACCGACCCCGGCCTCTCCTCGGTCGTGCTCTCCGTCTACACCTTCATCAGTCTGTCTTTGGCTGCGGGCTTGTGGACGGCGTTCGGAACGACGCCGGTGCGGCCCGACAGCGCGGCGCTGGCGCTTCTGGCCGCAATCACGCTGTCGGTGGCGCTGGCCTCCTTTCTGGTGACCGCCTCCCTGCGCCAGGGCGAGGTTTCGGTGATCGTACCGTTCCGCTACACGCGGCTGCTCTTCGCCCTCGTGCTCGCCGTGGCCTTTCTCGGCGAACGGCCCGACGGGCTGGTCTATTTCGGCGCGGCGCTGGTGATCGGGTCGGGTCTCTATGCGCTTTGGCGCGAGCAGGCCGCATCGCGACCGGCGTGAGGGCACGGGCTTTCCGGCCTCAGTCGCCGCGTTCGGGAAGGCGCGAGACAGGTTCGGTTTGGGCCCGAAGTTCCGGGTTGCCGCGGTGTGCGAGGACGACCGCTATCGATGCTCGGCGGCTGCCATGGCGCGAAACTGCCGAGCTGTCCCTGCGTCCAGTCCCGCGGCCTCCAGCACGGCCGCCGTGAAGGTCGTTGGCGCGGTTCCGGGCGCGGTGATGACGAGATCGTCGGTCACCGCTTTCGGCGATGCCTGATACAATGGGCCTCCCGCATATTCGGGCGCGTTGTCGGTCAGAAAGGCCGGATCGTTCGAGGTGTGACGAACCTTGTCGAGAAGTCCCGCCCGCGCGAGCGCAAGCGTGCCGGCGCAAATTCCCGCAACCGCTCTCCCGCGCTCGCGCTGCATCGTCAGAACATCGGAAATGTCCGGTGCGCCCTCCTGCTCCCAGCAGAAGCTGCCGACGACGGTCACGACATCCGCATGCCAGTCCGCGATTTCATCTGTGCCGCGCGAGACCTTGGCGGGAAGACCGCCCTGTGAGACGACCTCTCCGGGCCAGATTGTGTAGAACCGCACATCTATGCCGTAGAAGGGGCCGCCTGTGCCCGCGATATAGGCATATTCCCAGTCGGCGAAGCCGGGAGGCAGGATTACGGCGATCTTGGGCATCGGAACGATCCTTCCTGCAACGGGTTCAAGTCTGTCCCACGACGCGCCTCCGCAATCTGACATCGATCAACCTCGATGCGATCGGCCTGTTCGGCCACCCCGTCTCGCGACACCCACCGGGTCGTTGTTAGCGTTAACGATCACGGTTCACGGGCACCCTGCCGGCTGGTATAGAACCCCTGAGTCGCAGCCCTGCCACGAAGCCAAACCACCGGGGGACCCCATGAGCACGATCATCGACATCCACGCCCGCGAAATCCTCGACAGCCGGGGCAACCCGACCGTGGAGGTCGACGTCACACTCGAGGACGGCACGATGGGCCGGGCGGCGGTGCCGTCGGGGGCTTCGACCGGGGCGCACGAGGCGGTCGAAAAGCGCGACGGGGACAAGGGGCGCTACCTCGGCAAGGGGGTGACCGAGGCGGTGGCCTCGGTCAATGGCGAGCTCGCCGAGGCGCTTGTCGGCTTCGATGCGACCGAACAGGAGGCCATCGACGCGGCCATGATCGAGCTCGACGGGACGCCGAACAAGGGCCGGCTCGGGGCGAACGCGATCCTCGGCGTCAGCCTTGCCACGGCCAAGGCGGCGGCGGACTACACCGGCCAGCCGCTCTTCCGCTATGTCGGCGGCACCTCGGCCCGGGTCCTGCCGGTGCCGATGATGAACATCGTCAATGGCGGCGAACATGCCGACAACCCCATCGACATTCAGGAATTCATGGTCATGCCCGTCGGCGCGGAGACCTGCCGGGAGGCGATCCGCTGGGGGGCGGAGATTTTTCATGCGCTGAAGAAAGAGCTTTCGGCGGCGGGGCTGTCGACCGGGATCGGCGATGAGGGCGGGTTTGCGCCAAATATCGACAGCACCCGCGACGCGCTCGATTTCATCCTCACCGCCATCGACAAGGCGGGGTACCGGCCCGGCGAGGACGTGTTCCTTGCCCTCGACTGTGCCGCAACCGAGTATTTCGAGGACGGCGAATACGTGCTCGCGGGCGAGGACCTCAAGCTTTCGAGCGACGAGATGGTCGAGTACCTCCACAAGCTTGTCGCCGACTACCCGATCATCTCCATCGAAGACGGGATGGCCGAGGACGATTGGGACGGATGGCGCACGCTCACGCATATGCTCGGCGAACGGGTGCAATTGGTGGGCGACGATCTGTTCGTGACAAACCCCGAGCGGCTTTCGACCGGGATTTCCTCGGGATGTGCAAACTCGATGCTGGTGAAGGTCAACCAGATCGGCTCGCTTTCGGAGACACTTAAGGCCGTCGATATGGCCCACAGGGCACGGTACACGAACGTCATGTCGCACCGCTCCGGCGAGACCGAGGACACCACGATTGCCGATCTCGCCGTGGCGACGAATTGCGGGCAGATCAAGACCGGCTCGCTCTCGCGCTCGGACCGGCTGGCGAAGTACAACCAGCTCATCCGGATCGAGGAGATGCTGGGCGATACGGCCATCTATGCCGGCCGGTCGGTGCTCAGGGGGTGATCGGGCCGGGGATGCATCCGGTCCCCGGCGGCCATGTCGCGATGGTCGTGACCTATCTCGAAATGACCGAAGCCGCGGCGCCGAAGGACGTGCCCGAGCCGGAGGGCGCCGAGGTGCTCCCCTGGCCCGCGCCGCCCCTCGACGCGTACCGCGCACTGCAACGGCGGATCGGGGCGGACTGGCTCTGGGCGAGCCGGCTGCGGCTGTCGGACCGGTCGCTGGCGGAGGTGATCCACGCCCCGGATGTCGAAGTCTGGCGGCTGATGCGCGGCGCCGACGCCATCGGGATCGCCGAGCTCGACTTCCGCAAGCGCGGCGCCTGCGAACTTCAGTTCTTCGGCGTCACCCCCGACGCCATCGGCACGACCGCCGCACGCTTGCTGATGAACGCCGCCACAGCCCGGGCCTGGGCCCGGCCGATCAGCCGGTTCCACCTCCACACCTGCACCCTCGACCACCCCAATGCGCTGGCCTTCTACCGCCGCTCGGGGTTTCGCGACTACAAACGCGCCGTCGAGGTCTTCCGCGACCCGCGCCTCGACGGGACGTTGCCGCCGAGCGCCGCGCCCAATATCGCAGTGCTCGAATGACCGCCGACGAGATCGTCGCGAGCCTCGGCCTCGCACCTCATCCCGAAGGCGGCTGGTACCGGGAGACCTGGGCCGCCGAAGGCTCCGGCCGGCCGGCGGGCACGGCGATCTATTTCCTTCTCAAGGCAGGCGAGCGCAGCCATTGGCACCGGGTCGACGCCGCCGAGATCTGGCATTTCTATGCCGGATCGCCGCTCACCTTGCGCATCGCCGAGACCGAGGCGGGACCGGCCGAGGTGCATCGGCTCGGCCCCGATCTCGCGTCCGACCGTCCGCAGGTGATCGTCCCGCCGCACCATTGGCAAGCCGCCGAGACCACCGGGGACTGGACGCTGGTGGGCTGCACCGTCTCCCCCGGATTCCGCTTCGAGGGGTTCGAACTGGCCCCGCCGGGGTTCGATGTTCCCGATGCGTGACGACGACACCCACCGCAAGCTCGACCGGCTGGTGGCCCGCGAACGGCGCCGAAACGCGCTTCTGGCGCTGGCCATCGCCGCTCCGGCCCTCGTCGTCATCGTGGTGCTCGTGGGACCGTTCGAGCGGGCGGCGGCGCCGGAAACCGCAACCGTGATCGCCTCCGCCCTGCGTCATAGCGACAACATGCCCCGCAGGGCGCTCACCGTAGAACTCGCCGGGGGCGGGCTCGGCACGCTCACTATGGCGCCGAACCTCGCCCCGCCCATCGGCGCGGAGATCTGCGTCGTCCGCATCCGGCACATCGTCTTTCGGGGAACGCGGCTCCAACGCGCGTCCCCCGGCGCCTGCGACACCCGTTGAGGGGGCTGTCTGCCCCCGCGCGCGTGCCGCGCGCCCCCCGAGAGTTTTTTCAGGAAAATGAAGGCCGGTTGCGGCGCGTGGGGGCTCCGGCGACCTGACCGCCTGCGACCGGCGCCGGCACCCCGGTCGTCCCCGGCGCCGAGGTCGGCAGGCCGCGGAGCACCCGGACCGCGAGGTAGCCGAAGGCCTGGGCTTCGAGCATGTCGCCGTCGAGCCCGGCCGCCTCGACGGGCGCCACCGGACAGGGGCAGCGGGCGGCGAGTTCAGCCATGATCGCTGGGTTCTTGCGGCCGCCGCCGGTGACGAAGAGGCGCTCGGGCGGGCACGGGCAATGGCTGAGGCCCTCGGCGGCGGCTGCGGCGGCGATGGCTGCGAGCGTGGCGGCGGCGTCTTCGTCGGCGAGCGGGGCGACCCGCTCGGCCAGACCCGGGAAGTCGTCCCGGTCGAGGGATTTCGGCGGCACCCTGGCGAAGTAGGGGGCGGCCAGAAAGCCCGCAACGAGGCTCTCGTCGGGCCGCCCGGCACGCGCCAGCGCGCCGCCGGCGTCGAAGGCGAGACCACGGCGCGCCCGGAGGAGGTCGTCGACGGGCGCGTTGGCGGGCCCGGTATCGAAGGCGAGGATCGCGCCGGGGGTTTCGGGCTTCGGTGCAGCGAGATCGAGCCAGGTGAGGTTGCCGACGCCGCCGAGGTTGAGGACCGCCACATGCCGCCCCACCCCGGCCGGCGCGAGCGCCGCGAAGTGGTAAAACGGCGCGAACGGCGCCCCCTCGCCCCCCATTGCCACATCGGCCGAGCGGAAGTCCCAGACCACCGGCAGCCCCAGGGCCGTCGCCAGCACATCCCCCGAACCCAGTTGCCGCGTGCCCCGGCCCCTAGGATCGTGGGCGACGGTCTGGCCGTGAAAGCCGATGACGTCGACCTCCCCGAACTCCGCCAGAAGCTCCGCATGGGCCGTCTCGATCACCTCCGAGGCCGCCTCGATGGCGTCGCTTTCGTCCCAGGCGCCGAAGGCGGCGCGGATCGTCTCCCGTTCGGGCGCGGTATAGGGCCGGTAGGCGGACGGCCCCGTCTCGAACACCGTCTCCCCGTCGGTCACAACGACGGCCGCATCGATGCCGTCGAGCGAGGTGCCCGACATCGCGCCCAGGGCCCGCACAGCTCTGTCCTTCACCGCTTTCCCTCCCTACCCCGCGCCGATATAAGCGCGCGACCCCGTTCCCTTGAGCTACCCAAGCCGCCCATGACCTACCACCCGAAATCGGACTTCATCGCCACGATCATGGCGCGCGGCTTTCTCGCCGATTGCACCGCGCTCGAAGACCTCGACGCGCGGTTCCACCGCGAGACGGTGACGGGCTATATCGGCTTCGACCTCACCGCCACCTCGCTCCATATCGGCAATCTCGTCCAGATCATGCTTCTCCGCTGGATGCAGAAGACCGGGCACCGGCCGATCACGCTGATGGGCGGCGGAACCACCAAAGTGGGCGACCCTTCGGGCAAGGACGAGATGAGAAAGATGCTCTCGGTGGCCGAGATCGAGGCCAATGCGGAGGGCATCCGCCAGGTCTTCGCCCGTTACATCCGGTACGGCGACGGGCCGACCGACAGCCCGCTGGTGAACAACGCCGAATGGCTCGACGAGCTCGGCTACATCGCTTTTCTGCGCGATATCGGGAAGCATTTCACGATCAACCGGCTCCTGGCGTTCGAAAGCGTCAAGTCGCGCCTCGACCGGGAGCAGGCGCTCTCGTTCATCGAGTTCAACTACATGCTGCTTCAGGCCTACGACTTCCTCGAACTCTACCGCCGCCACGGCTGCATCCTCCAGATGGGCGGGTCGGACCAGTGGGGCAACATCGTCTCGGGCGCGGACCTCATCCGCCGGGTCGAGGGGGCGGAGGCCTTCGGGCTGACGACCCCGCTTGTCACCCGGTCGGACGGCAAGAAGATGGGCAAGTCCGCCGAAGGGGCGATCTGGCTCAACGAGGACCGGATGAGCTCCTACGACTTCTGGCAATGGTGGCGGAACGTCGACGACGCCGATGTGGGGAAGTTTCTGAAGATGTTCACCGAGCTGCCGCTGGAGGAGTGCGACCGTCTCGGGGCTCTCGGAGGAGCCGAGATCAACGAGGCCAAGGTGCGGCTGGCAAACGAGGTCACCGCGCTCTGCCGCGGCGCCGAAGCGGCGGCCGCCGCCGAAGCCACCGCACGGGAGGTGTTCGAGAAGGGCGGCGTTGGGGACGATTTGCCGACCCTCGCCCTCGACCCTGCGGAGGTTGCCGACGGCATCTCGGTGGTCCAGCTCATCGTGCGGTCGGGCCTTGCGAAATCCGGCAAGGAAGCCAAGCGCCTGATCGCCGACCACGGGGCGCGGCTCGACGATGCGCCGCTCACCGACCCCGGCCTGATGCTCGACGCCGCCGCGCTGGCCTCTCCGGTGAAACTCTCGGCGGGACGCAAACGCCACGCGCTGGTGACGCTGGCGGAATAGCGACGGCTTAGCTCGACCCGAGCATCCAATCTCCTTCCGGGAAAAAGGCGTGATAGGCAAAGGCGAACATCACGTCGTGCGGCAGGTCGTTCCCGTCGGCGTCGCGCACCCGCACCGTGCCCACGTCCCGCGACTGGGCGATGATCGCGCCGTCGAGGGCCGAGGCCTGCCCGGCCGTCCAGGTGATCGTGACGCCGTTCTCGCTGACCTCGCCCTCGGCAGCCAGCCGGTCGAACGGCCAGGCCTGCGCGCCCACGCGCACGACCCGCATCATCGGGTTGATCCCGTGGGGCGGCATCTCGCCGGAGTAGAACCGGTTCCAGGGCCGGCCGCTGTCGTAACCGACGTAAGGGTTCTGACCGTAGCGGCGGTTCCAGTTCGGTTCGTCCATCACAAGGCCGTCCGGATTGCGGGCGACAAACTCGTCCCAGCTTTCCATCCAGGCGGGAAGCTGGGTGAGTTCGGTGCCGGCATGCTCGCCCACGATGCCCTCGCCGATGGCCTGCTGCCACCAGCTTTCGGTCTCGCGGTCATACATCACCATGTCGGATTTTCTGAGCTTGCCGGAGACCCCAAAGGACAAAAGCTCCCCATCGACACGGCGGTCGAATACCATGCCGGAATTGCACAAGGGGCAGAAGGTGACCGCAAACGGCACCCCGCCGGCTTCGTCATTGGCGATCTCGTGCCAGGTCAGATAGCGGATCGGATAGGCGCGCGGCACCGCCCCCTCGATCTCGACGGCGATCACCGGCTCGCGCCCGCCGATCCCGGTCTTGTCGGCCACCGCGATCATCGCGGGGTCGTCGATCGCTGGGATGTTGTCGCGCGGGATGACGCTGACGATCTCGGTGAGCGGCACGGTGGAGCGGTCGAAATCGGTCTGCGGGAATTCGTTCTGCCAGAACCGGGGCTCGGCGGCGGCAGCGCTGCTGCCGAGGCCGATGACGGCGGCGGCGATGACGGGAAGAAGCTGCATCGGGTCACTCCTCTGGGCAGATGAATAGAGTGTACCGCCGGCGCCGGGTCGAAACAGCCCGCCTCGCGAAAGGTTGTTCGGGTGTCAGCCGTCGTGTACCGACCGGGTACCGTTCCAACGGTCACGACCGGTCGAACCGGACGGACGACAACCCGGCTCTCCGCGCGTCGCAGCGCCATGGTCCGCGGGGCCCGCCGCCACGGTCTGCCGGACTCGGGGCTTCACCGCCGCGCCGCGCCTGGCCGTTCGGCTTGTGACAGGGGGAGCCCACCGCTAACCGGCCTCACCCGGGAGAGGAAACCCTATGCGCGAAACCTTTACCTCGCCCCAGGTGCAGGTGGTCCGGACGACCGTTCTGGGCGAAGAGATCTTCTTTTCGGTCGACCAGCCGGGGGATGCCGTTCAGAGCCACCACCTGAAAGGCCGCTTCTACGAGGCGGACGAGCTTCTCATCATGTCGAAGGCTTTCCCCAAAGGCGGTCGTTTTCTCGATATCGGCGCGAATACGGGAAACCACAGCCTGTTCTTCGGACGGATCATGGGGGCGAGCCGTATTCTGCCCATCGAAGTCAATCCGCGGATCATCGGACTGCTGAAATCGAACCTCATTCTCAACCGGCTTGACGGCATATGCGACCTCCGGCATCTGGGCCTCGGCCTCCACAGCCGGCGCCTAGAGGGGGCCTCCATCAGCTTTCGCGAACGCAATATCGGCGGAGCGAAGGTCTCCCCCGACGGCGGCGATCTGACCCTTGTGACGGGCGACGACATCCTCGACAGCGCCTTCGACCTCGTGAAGATCGACGTCGAAGGATCGGAGATGGACGTCCTGCTTGGAATGGAGCGCTTCATCGGTCAGTTCCGCCCGACGATGTTCATCGAGGTGAACAACACCAATGCCGAACGGTTTTTCGACTGGATCAGGGACAACGACTACGTCGTGTCGGACGAATTCAGACGATACAAGGGGAACTGCAATTACCTGATCCTGCCCGCTACGGAGGCGTGACCGATCCCGGGCGACATCGCCCCTTTTCGGCCGTCACCCGGTAGCTTCCAGGCCCATGGCCGCGACGCGATCGCGGTCCGTCCGCGGGCACGATAAGCGCGGCGACCGACGCCGTCCTACTCCGTTACCCGCACCGCCTCCATTACATCCGGCGCCCCGATCACCGCGCCGTTCTGGCCCTCGCCGCGCTTGATCGCGTCGACCACGTCCATGCCCGACGTGACCTGTCCGACGACCGTGTATTGTCCGTTCAGAAACGGGCCGTCGGCGAACATGATGAAGAACTGCGAGTTGGCCGAATTTGGGTCCTGGGCGCGGGCCATGCCGACGATGCCCCGCTTGTACTCGATGTCGGAAAACTCCGCCGGAAGGTCCGGGCGGTCCGACCCGCCCATCCCGGCGCGGGACATGTTCCCGCCGACCTGTCCGAACTCGACATCGCCGGTCTGAGCCATGAACCCGTCGATCACCCGGTGGAAGACCACATTGTCATAGGCGCCCTCGGCGGCCAGGGCCGTGATCTGCTCGACATGGGCGGGGGCGACCTCTTCGAAGAGGTCGATCACCACGGTGCCGTTGGCTTCCCCGGCGATGTCGATCTCGAGGCCCGTTGCAGCGGCCGGGCCGGCTGCGAGAAGAGCGATGAGCGTATGCTTAAGCATCGGCGGCCACCTTCACGGAAATCATCTTGTCGGGGTTCATCGGCGGTTCGCCGCGGGCGATCTTGTCGACATGGTCCATCCCTTCGATGACCCGGCCATAGACGGTGTATTGGCCGTTGAGGAAATCGTTGTCCTTGAAATTGATGAAGAATTGCGAGTTCGCCGAATTGGGGTTCTGCGACCGCGCCGCCCCGAGCGTGCCTCTTGCATGGGGAAGCTTCGAAAACTCCGCCGGCACGTCCGGCAGATCCGAGCCCCCCGTGCCGCAGCGGTTGAGGTTGAA
The DNA here is from genome assembly GCA_030066905.1 of Paracoccaceae bacterium. Classification (GTDB taxonomy): domain Bacteria; phylum Pseudomonadota; class Alphaproteobacteria; order Rhodobacterales; family Rhodobacteraceae; genus JASJAR01. The sequence continues at coordinate 142,584 of JASJAR010000007.1, forward strand.
CCCCTCGCCCGCCACGCCGTGCTCGACATCGCCGGTCTGGGCCATGAACCCGTCGATCACCCGGTGGAACACGACGCCGTCATAGGCGCCGGCACGGGCAAGCTCCTTCATCCGTTCGGTGTGTTTCGGCGCGACATCGGCCAGAAGCTCGATTGTCACGGTGCCGTCTTTCAGCTCGATCAGAATGGTGTTCTCGGGGTCGTTGATCTCGGCCATCCGCCTCTCCCTTTTTGCTCGGGCTGGACCCTAGTGCGGCCGGGGCCGAAGGGAAACCCGCCCGCGCAAGGTTTCGCCGGTTGACGCGCGGGCCGGCATAGGGTGAGTGAAGACAGTCAAAGCCAGGGAGGCCGCCATGGGCTGGAAGACGCTCGACGACATGGACCTTGACGGGAAAACGGTGGTCACCCGTGTCGATATCAACGTGCCCGTCGAGAACGGGGTCGTCACCGACGCCACCCGGATCGAACGGATCAAGCCGACCATTGACGACATTCTCGCCAAAGGCGGCAAGCCGGTGCTTCTCGCCCATTTCGGCCGCCCCAAGGGCCAGCCCAACCCCGAGATGAGCCTTCGCATCGTCCAGCCGAAGCTCGAAGAGGTGCTGGGCCGCGCGGTGACCTTCGTCGAACGCCCGAGCCGGGAGATGATCGACGCCGCACCGGCGAACGCGGTGATTCTCGTGGAGAACACGCGGTTCACCAAGATGGAAACCGACAACGACCCCCAGATGGCGAAGTTCCTTGCAAGCCTCGGCGATGTTTACGTCAACGACGCCTTTTCCGCCGCCCACCGGGCGCATGCCTCGACCGAAGGGGTGGCCCGGCTTCTGCCGTCGGCGGCGGGGCGGCTGATGGAGGCCGAGTTATCGGCGCTCGAAAAGGCGCTTGGCAGTCCTGAGCGGCCGGTCGTGGCGCTCGTCGGCGGGGCGAAGGTGTCGACCAAGCTCGAACTTCTCGCGAACCTCGTCCGCAGGGTGGATCACCTTGTGATCGGCGGCGGCATGGCGAACACGTTTCTCGCCGCCCAGGGCCACGAGATCGGCACCTCGCTCGCCGAACGCGAGATGACCGGCACCGCGGCCGACATTCTCGCCGGCGCCGACGAGGCGGCCTGCGAGATTATCCTGCCGGTGGATGTGGCCGTGGCCGACAAGCTCGAAGAACGCAAGAGCGTGACCCATGCCGCGATCGGGGACGTCGCCGCCGACCAGGCCATCTTCGATGCCGGGCCGCTCACCGTGACGCGCATCAAGGAGGTGCTCGGCGCGGCGAAGACCTTCGTGATGAACGGCCCCCTCGGTGTCTTCGAGGTCGCCCCCTACCACCAGGCCACCTTCGGGGTGCTCGACGAGGTGGCCCGGCTCACCAATGCCGGCAAGCTCGTCTCCATCGCCGGCGGCGGCGACACGGTGGGGGCGATCAACGCCGCGGGGCATTACGACGATTTCTCTTACGTCTCCACCGCCGGCGGGGCGTTTCTGGAATGGATGGAAGGCAAGGAGCTGCCCGGCGTGGCGGCCCTGATGCAGCAAGACTAAAGGAGTTCTGAAGATGACCCAACAGGCCATGGCCGCCCAGATGCGCGCCGGCGACGGCTTCATCGCCGCCCTCGACCAGTCCGGCGGCTCGACCCCGAAAGCGCTCGCCCTCTACGGCATCGAGGAAAGTCGCTATTCGGGCGAGGCGGAGATGTTCGACCTCATCCACGCGATGCGCACCCGGATCATCAAGAGCCCGGCCTTTACCGGCGACAAGATCGTCGGCGCGATCCTTTTCGAGATGACGATGGACCGCGAGATCGACGGCGTGCCGACGGCGAAGTACCTGTGGGAAAGCCGCCAGGTCGTGCCGCATCTCAAAGTCGACAAGGGGCTCGCCGACAGCGCCGACGACGTCAAGCTGATGAAGGACATTCCCGATCTCGACACGCTCTGCGAACGCGCCGTCGGGCACGGCGTTTTCGGAACGAAGATGCGGTCGGTCATCGATGGGGCGAACCCGAAAGGCATTCGCGCCAATGTCGCCCAGCAGTTCCGCTTCGGCGAACAGATCCTGCGCCATGGGCTGGTGCCGATCCTGGAGCCCGAGGTGACGATCTCGATCTCCGACAAGGCCGAAGCCGAGGACATCCTGCGCGACGAACTCCTTGAGGGGCTCGACGCGCTGCCCGAGGGCCAGGAGGTGATGCTGAAGCTCTCCCTGCCGACGAAGGCCAACCAGTACAAACCCCTCGTCGATCACCCCAAGGTTATGCGGGTCGTCGCGCTCTCGGGCGGGTACTCCCGCGACGAGGCCAATACGCTTCTGGCTGAGAATACCGGCGTGATCGCGAGCTTTTCGAGGGCCCTCACCGAAGGGCTGTCGGACGGACAGTCCGACGCGGAGTTCGACGCGACCCTGGCGGCGACCATCGAGAGCATCTACGCGGCCTCCGTGGCCGGCTGAGGCCGGAGGGGGGCTGCCTGCCCCCCGCCCTTCGGCCCCCCCGGGGAGTATTTTTTGGGAAAATGAAGGCTCAGGCGGGCGGGCCGAGCCGCGCGAGGATGGCCGCCTCGTCGAGTGCGAGGATCGCGCCCGAGGTGAGGCCGCGCCGGGCACCGAGCCGGGTGGCGATATAGGCCCCGGCCACGGCTTCGGGGACCGTGTCGGTGAGCGTTGCGGCGGTCAGCAGCGTGGCGGTGTCGTCGGCGAAGGCGCGGGCGTCGGCTTCGCCGGGCGGCGCCGTCCAGCGGCGGCGATAGGCGGCGCGGGCGGTGTCGTAGGGGGGACTGCGGGGGCGGTCGAGCTCCGCCGCGAGGGCGTCGGCCGCCTCGGGGTCGCGCGCGAGGGTGCGGAGGATGTCGAGGCAGATCACGTTGCCCGACCCCTCCCAGATCGCGTTGAGGGGCGCTTCGCGGTAGAGCATCGGCGCGCCCGTATCCTCGACATAACCCATCCCGCCCAGGGCCTGCATCGCCTCGAAGACGACCTGCGGACAGCGGGCGTTGGAAAGGTATTTCGCCAGAGCCACCGCGATCCGCGCGAAAGGCCGCTCGCCCGCGTCGAAGGCGCGGGCGACCCGGAACCCCAGCGCCGTCGCCCCCTCCCAGTCGAGCACGAGGTCGGCCATAAGCCGGCGCATGAGCGGCTGATCGACGAGCCGCCTCTGAAACGCGCTCCGGTGGGCGACCCAGTGATGGGCCTCGGCGAGTGCGGCGCGCATCAGCCCGGCGGGCGCGATGGCGGTGTCGAGGCGGGTGTGATGGACCATCTTCAGGATCGCCTTCACCCCCTCCCCCTCCTCCCCGAGCCGGTGGGCGACAGCACCCTCGTATTCGATCTCGGCCGAGGCATTGGCGCGGTTTCCGAGCTTGTCTTTCAGGCGCACCAGGCGGATGGCATTGGGGCCGCCCTCGCGCCAGCGGGGGACGAGGAATGAGGTGAGCCCGCCCGGCGCCTGGGCCAGCGTCAGAAACCCGTCCGACATCGGTGCCGAGCAGAACCATTTGTGCCCCGTCAGCCGATAGGCACCGTCCGCGCGTTCGGCCCGGGTGGTGTTCGCGCGCACGTCCGAGCCGCCCTGTTTTTCGGTCATCGCCATGCCGAGGGTCGCGGCGGCCTTCCCCGCAAGCGGTATCTCGGCGGGATCGTAAGCGGGCGTCGTGAGCTTCGCCGCCCAGTCGGGAAAGGCGTCGCCGAGGGCCGGCACCGCCGCATAGCTCATCGTCATCGGGCAGCAGACCCCGGGCTCGACCTGGCTGAAGAGATAGACGAGCGCGGCATGGGCGACATGGGACCCGCCGGTCCAGGGCCCCGCCGCATACCCCGCCTCGAGCCCAAGTCGCAGCAGATCGTGATAGGCCGGATGGAATGTCACCCGGTCGAGCCGGCGGCCATGGCGGTCGTGGGTGTGGAGCTCCGGGGCGTATCGGTTCGCCGCCCGCCCCGCCTCCCGGGTGACCACCCGCCCCAGCGCCTGGGCCGCGGCACCGGGGTCGGGCGCGTGGGTGCACAGCACCGGGTCGCCCGCCCAGAGGTCGAGATCGCCCCGTACGGGGGGCTGGTTGAGGACATCGTGGGTCGGCATGGCTCGTCGCCTCGCGCAGATGGTCTGGGGCGAGACTAGCATGGCGCGAAGACCGGGTCTCGGCCGCCGCAGCGCCGGGGAAATCCGCCGACTTATCCGCTTCGGGGATTCCCATTGCCGGCCCGCTATGCCAGATTGTCGGAAACGTCCATCAGAGACGCGAGCAGATACAGGCAAGATGACCAAAGCCCTGAAGAAACCGGCGGTGGGCCTCGCGCTCTACCTGATGGGCACTTTCGTGCTCGGGACCTATTTCACCTTCGCCAGCGTGCAGGGGGATTTCGGGCTCTTCCGCCGGGTGCAGATCGACGCCGAGGCCGAAGCGCTTCGCCTCGAACGCGCACGGCTCGCGCATGAGGTGGCCGAGATGCAAAATCTCACCCGGCGGCTGTCGGACGAGTTTCTCGACCTCGATCTCCTCGACCAACAGGCGCGAGACGTGCTGGGGCGGGTGCGGTCGGATGAGATCGTTCTGCGGTAGTGGACGTGAGGGGCGCGGCCCCAGGTGTCGCGACGCGATGTGACGGCCGGGGTTGGACATACTTGTGATCCCTGCGGAGCTTGGGTGGCGAGGGCAACGCGGGTGTTGGCGCGGCGCGCCGGGAACGGTGGCATTGAGTCCATGTTGAACGTCGCAAATGCCGGGGCTTGGCAGAGTTATAGGACAGCGGCGTTTCTAATCGTCAGTAAAGGGTAGCGGACAGTTGTGTTCTTCCAGAACGGCCTCATAGCGGTTCTTGAGCGACCAAAGTGAGTTTCGCAATTCGTTCAACTCGTCATACGCTTTGCTACCTCGGCCTATTTCATTCAAAGCAAAATCAAGCGTCTGGCAGAAACCATGCAAAGTGTCGCCCTGCACGAGCACGCCGAGAAACTTCCGTCCAGGATGCCTGAGGACTGCCGCGTTGGTCTCGTCGGAATAGATTTCAACAAACTCTTCTCGCATGAACAGGAGTTCCAATCATCTCTCAACTCGAAGCGATTATCGGCGGCAAGCGAGTGTCGAGTAAAGGTCAGCTTCGTCCGCACAGCCGACCACCGCCCGAGCCATCATGGCGCCCCGCACGAAACCCTTGCACCCGACACATAACGGATTTCCCCCATCACCCGAATTTCCCGCGTGAAACCCCCGGCCAGGTCTGCTAGAGGATAGTTTAACGCTGAACTATTCACGTGACGACCCGGGAGGACGGCCATGGCCGCGCGCCGCACGACGACGAAGCGAGGGGCGAAAACGTCGAACGCTTCGAAAGAAGAATTGCTGACATATTACCGCGAGATGCTTCTGATCCGCCGCTTCGAGGAGAAGGCGGGCCAGCTTTACGGGATGGGGCTCATCGGCGGGTTCTGCCATCTCTATATCGGACAGGAAGCGGTCGTCGTCGGGCTCGAAGCCAGTGCCGAAGAGGGCGACAGCCGCATCACCACCTACCGCGACCACGGCCATATGCTCGCCTGCGGCATGGACCCCAAAGGCGTGATGGCCGAGCTGACGGGGCGCATCGACGGCTACTCCAAGGGCAAGGGCGGCTCGATGCACATGTTCTCGAAAGAGAAGCGCTTTTACGGCGGCCACGGCATCGTCGGGGCGAACGTCCCGCTCGGCGCGGGCATCGCCTTCGCCGACAAGTATCGCGGCAACGACCGGGTGACGTTCACCTATTTCGGCGACGGCGCGGCCAACCAGGGCCAGGTCTACGAGACCTACAACATGGCCGAGCTTTGGGACCTGCCGGTGATCTTCGTCATCGAAAACAACAAATACGCCATGGGGACCTCGGTGCAGCGCTCCACGAAATCGCCCTCGCTCTGGGAGCGCGGCGCGGCCTACGGGATCGAGGGCGAGGAGGTCGACGGGATGGACGTGCTCGCCGTCAAGGCCGCCGGCGAACGGGCCGTCGAATACGTCCGCGCCGGCAAGGGCCCCTACATTCTCGAAGTGATGACCTACCGCTACCGGGGCCATTCGATGTCGGACCCCGCGAAGTACCGCACCCGCGACGAGGTGCAGAAAATCCGCGAGGAGCGCGACGCGATCGAGCAGGTCAGGAAGCGGCTCCTCGACGGGGACGCGACCGAGGACGAGTTGAAGGCCATCGACAAGGAGATCAAGGAGATCGTCAACGAGGCCGCCGAGTTCGCCAAGGAGAGCCCCGAGCCGCCCATCGACGAGCTTTACACCGACATCTACATGGACGCCTGAGGGGGACGCGCGACATGGCAACCGAAATTCTCATGCCCGCCCTCTCGCCGACCATGGAAGAAGGCACGCTGGCAAAATGGCTCGTCAAGGAGGGCGACACGGTCTCTTCGGGCGACATCCTTGCCGAGATCGAAACCGACAAGGCGACGATGGAGTTCGAAGCCGTCGACGAGGGGACGGTGGGCAAGCTCCTTGTGGCCGAGGGCACCGAAGGGGTGGCCGTGAACACGCCCATCGCCGTACTCGTCGAAGAGGGCGAAGACGTCCCGAGCGCGGCGGCGGGGCAAGGCGAAGGCGGGGAGAGGGACCCTGCCCCGGCCGAAGAGCCGGGGCCGCGCGAGGTTCACGCCCAACCGGCCGCCGCTCCGGCCTCTCCGGCGCAGGCGGCGACATCGGTTTCGGAACCGGAAGTCCCCGAAGGCACGGAGATGAAGTCCACCACCGTCCGCGAAGCCTTGCGCGACGCGATGGCCGAGGAGATGCGCCGCGACGAGGAGGTGTTTCTCATGGGCGAGGAGGTCGCCGAATACCAGGGCGCCTACAAAATCTCCCAGGGGCTCCTCGACGAATTCGGCGCGCGCCGGGTGATCGACACCCCGATCACCGAGCACGGGTTTGCCGGCATCGGCGTTGGCGCGGCCTTTGCGGGCCTGAAACCGATCGTCGAGTTCATGACTTTCAACTTCGCCATGCAAGCGATTGACCAGATTATCAATTCGGCGGCAAAGACGCTTTATATGTCCGGCGGCCAGATGGGTGCGCCGATTGTCTTTCGCGGACCCAATGGGGCGGCCGCAAGGGTCGCCGCCCAGCATTCCCAGGACTACGCGGCATGGTATGCGAGTATCCCCGGGCTCAAGGTCGTCCAGCCCTACTCGGCCGCCGACGCCAAGGGGCTTCTGAAAACCGCGATCCGCGACCCCAACCCGGTCGTGTTCCTCGAAAACGAGATCCTCTACGGCAAGTCGTTCGACGTTCCCGTCCTCGACGACTGGACCGTCCCTTTCGGCAAGGCGAAGATCTGGCGTGAAGGGACCGACGTCACCCTCGTTTCCTGGGGGATCGGGATGACCTATGCGCTGGAGGCCGCCGACGCGCTCAGCCAGGACGGGGTCTCGGCGGAAGTGATCGACCTGCGCACGCTGAGGCCCCTCGACATGGAGACCGTGATCCGCAGCGTACAGAAAACCAACCGCTGCGTGACGGTGGAAGAAGGCTTCCCCGTCGCCTCGATGTCCGACCACATTGCCGCACGGATCATGCAGGAGGCGTTCGACTATCTCGACGCGCCGGTGCTGTCTTGCACCGGCAAGGACGTGCCCATGCCCTATGCGGCGAACCTCGAAAAGCTCGCACTGACGAGCGTCAAAGAGGTACTCGATGCCGTCAAAGCGGTGACCTACCGCTGATGGAGGTGCTCGGCCGGGATAGCGCTGCGGAGTGCACCCGTGTTGCGGTGAAGGGCGTCGTTGCCCGCCTGCCCGACGCGGTCATCTCCTCTGAGATGGCGCTCACCGGCGGGCGCGGCCACCAGACGGCTTACGAGTGGATCGCGCGCCACGGCCGCGAGATCGAAACCGCAATCGACCGGCTCCGGCGCGGGATGCGCCCCAAGCCGCCGTTCGACGTGATGGAGCTGGAGGCCCTGCCCTCCTGCCCCGAGACCTGAGGGAAGACCCATGCCAACCGAAATCCTGATGCCCGCCCTGTCGCCCACGATGGAAGAGGGCACGCTGGCGAAATGGCTCGTCAAAGAGGGCGATGAGGTGAGTTCGGGCGACCTTCTCGCCGAGATCGAGACCGACAAGGCGACGATGGAGTTCGAGGCTGTCGACGAAGGGATCGTCGGCAAACTCCTTGTCGCCGAGGGCACCGAAGGCGTGAAGGTCAACAGCCCGATTGCGGTGCTTGTGGAGGACGGTGAGGAAGTGCCCCAAGACGCCGGAAAAGGCGCACCAGAGCCCGCCCAAGCGAAAGAGACGCCGGCGCCCGCGCCCGAACCGGACACCACGCCGAAGGCCGGGTCCGCCCCGGCCCCCGCCGCTGCGGACGGCGCCCGTATCTTCGCCACGCCGCTGGCCCGCCGGATCGCCAAGGACAAGGGCCTCGATCTTTCCCAGATCAAGGGCTCCGGCCCCCACGGCCGGATCGTCAAGGCGGATGTGGAAAAGGCAGAACCCTCCGCCGCCCCGGCCGAAGTGCTGCCGGCCGCCAAACCAGCCGAGACCGCCAAACCGGCGATGCCCGCCGGCATGGCCACCGAGACCGTCCTGAAGATGTACGCAGATCGCCCCTACGAAGAGGTCTCTCTCGACGGGATGCGCAAGACCGTCGCCGCCCGGCTCACCGAGGCCAAACAGACCATCCCCCATTTCTACCTTCGCCGCGACATCAGGCTCGACGCGCTTCTGGCCTTCCGCAGCCAGCTCAACAAGCAACTCGAAGCCCGCGGCGTGAAGCTCTCGGTCAACGACTTCATCATCAAGGCCTGCGCGATTGCTCTCCAACAGGTCCCGGCCGCCAATGCCGTCTGGGCCGGCGACCGGATGCTGAAGCTGAAACCCTCAGACGTGGCCGTCGCCGTCGCCGTCGAGGGCGGGCTCTTCACCCCGGTTATCAAGGATGCCGAGATGAAGTCCCTTTCCGCCCTCTCGGCGGAGATGAAAGACCTCGCCAGCCGCGCGCGGGACAAAAAACTCGCCCCCCACGAATATGTCGGCGGCACCTTCGCGATCTCGAACCTCGGGATGTTCGGCATCGAGAACTTCGACGCCGTCATCAACCCGCCCCACGGCGCGATCCTCGCAGTGGGGGCCGGGGCGAAGAAACCGGTTGTCGGGGAAGACGGCGAGTTGACGGTCGCGACCGTCATGAGCGTGACGCTCTCGGTCGATCACCGGGTCATCGACGGTGCGCTCGGAGCCGAGCTTCTGCAAGCGATTATCGACAATCTGGAGCAGCCGGTGGCGATGCTGGCGTGAGAAGAGGTCGCGATAGACGAGGCTGGATTCCGGCCATAGTCAATTGCATCGGCCCGGCAGGGCTCGCCGTGGCCGCCGCCCTCTTCGCTGCCCTCAGTGCGGAAAACATCCTGTCGAACTCAATAGGGCCGATACCGACAATCTGGATTGGTCTGCCGCTTCTATGTATGCATGGCCGTCGGTGCGGTGTTCCGGTCGCACTTCAACGCCTCGGTCAATGACTGGATCGTCTGGGGCTGCATCTTGGTGTCAGGTTCGGCGCTGGTCGCGTTCTTTGCGTTCTTGCATAGACCGGACGGCATCCTGTGCACGGCTCCCATCTGCCCGGCAGCGATTACCGTGGATGAAGCGGATGCGAGGTTCGGCAGCAGTTTGGGAGAACGTCCGCTCGACTACACTCAGTTGCCCGATGCGCCGACACCGGATGTCGCTTCAGATGAAGATGATCCGTCAGAACCGGTGCAGATCGACCGAGGCTTGGGCAGCACGCTGTATTTTTCCATCGTGACATTTACAACGCTCGGCTACGGCGATTTCCAGCCGGTGCCGCGAATGCGCCTGATCGCCTCGATCCAGGCAATTCTCGGCTACGCCTTTCTCGGCTTGCTGGTCGGTCTGCTGATTGATCTCGGCTCGAAAAGAAAGAGCGCCCTATGGGGCGCTCAACTCGATCGGATAGAAGCTCGCGCTAACCGACGATTGCGGCGTAAGCCAAAAGCGCGAAGCCGACGGTTCCGGCAAAGGTCAAGGCCGCGTTGAACGGATATGTCTTAATTGTCTGACGAATGCTCATGGTCGGCCTCCTTTCTTCCTCATAAATAGCGAATGTTGAAGAATATTTCAAGTTCGCGAACCGGTGGCGGATCACCCACCCAAAATCTGATCCATCGACACCGACGGCTGCGAGCACCCCGCCTCGCCCACGACCCGCGCGGGAACTCCTGCGACGGTCTTTTTCGGCGGCACATCCGACAGCACCACCGAGCCCGCCGCGATCCGGCTGCAATCGCCGACCTTGATGTTGCCCAAGACCTTTGCCCCGGCCCCGATCAGGACCCCGCAGCCGATTTTCGGATGCCGGTCCTCCTCTTCCTTGCCGGTCCCGCCCAGCGTCACCGAATGGAGCATAGAGACATTGTCGCCCACGACCGCGGTTTCGCCTATGACAATGGAATGGGCGTGGTCGATCATGATCCCCCGCCCGATCTTGGCGGCAGGGTGAATGTCGATCCCGAACACCTCAGACACCCGGGCCTGGAAGAAATAGGCCATGTCATGACGGCCATCCTGCCAGAGCCAATGGCCCACTCGGTAGGCCTGCAACGCCTGGAACCCCTTGAAATAGAGCATCGGCTGCATCAGCCGGTGGCAGGCGGGGTCGCGCTCGTAGACGGCGACGATATCGGCCCGGGCGGCGGCCCCGAGGTCCGGCGCGGCGGCATGAGCGTCGTCGATGATTTCCCTCAGAAGCTGATCCGACATCTCGCCCGAGGCAAGCTTCAGCGCGATCCGGTAGGACAGCGCCCGCTCCAGGGATGCATGGTGAAGGATCGACGAATGGACGAGCCCGCCAAGCAGCGGTTCGTCCACCACGGCGCGCTCGGCCTCCTCGACGATCCGCGTCCAGACCGGGTCGACGGTTTTGAGGGTAGTCTGGGTCTTGGCCATGGGACGCCTCCTTGCCCCCGGGGTGTTACCCGAGATAGGCGCGTGGCGCAAAGGCTGAAAAGGGCAAGGGAGGAATGTGATCGATGACCGACACCGACCGCGCGGTCCGTAAACGCCTCGAGGCGCGTCTTGCCGCGCTTGACGAAACCGGCGCGCTCGGTGCCGACGACCGCGCCATCGTCGCGCTCGACCAGCAATCGGTCGGCCGCCTCAGCCGCGTGGACGCGCTCCGGCGTCAGGCCATGGCCGCGGCCAACGACCGGCGGCGCGCGGCCGAACGCAGCCGCCTCATCGTCGCACTGGGCCGGCTCGACGATGGGGAGTACGGGGTCTGTCAGGATTGCGGCGAAGAGATTGCGCCCGCCCGGCTCGAACTCGACCCGGCCGCCGCTCTCTGCGTCTCCTGCGCGCGCGGCTGAGCCCGCCGCGCCAGCGCATCTGCCACGAGCGCCAGACAGCGGCAATAGTCGGGGTCGGTCGGCCCGAAATCCGGCACCGCGCCCCGTCGGAGGGCCGCCGTCATGAGGCTGCCGTCGCCCCAGATGGGGTGCATCCCGCGCCCGGCAACCCCCCGGGCGTCGGCGGCATCGGCCTCGGCGAAAAGCCGCAACAGGCACCAGCGCCGCAGATGCACCGGCCGCAGGCGTAACACCCGCGCCGCAGCTATCAGATCGCCGTGCCCGGGCGGCCGCATCAGGTTGCGGACGGCAGCGAGAACTCCGCCAGATGCGCCACCAGCCGCACCGACCCGCCCGAAAAGCTGCCCCCTTCGGCCGTCAGAACCAGCGGGGTATCGGCATAATAGGCCACCGGCGCCGAGGTCACGCCCCTGAGCCACGATCCCGTCGCGACGCCAATCCCCGTCCCGTAACGGTCGGGCGCCCCGGCTACGCCGAGCTGAAACCCCGTCGCTCCCCCGGTGATGTCGGCGGTCACGATCCCGGTGATCGCGAGAACGAGACTGCCGGAAGGCAGAACCGCGGTCGTCGTCGAGCTTGCACCGGCCGCCACCGAATGGTCGATCTCGACGCTGCGGAAGACCGTCCCTGCGCCCGAGGGCGACGCCGCGACCCCCACCGGCGCCCAGTCGCTCCCGGTCCAGACCGCGAGATGCCCCGCATCGGCGATGTAGCCCCGCCAGCCCGGCCCCGGGTCCACGAAGACCCAGCCGCCGCCCTGATAGAGCGCCAACCGCCCCTCCTGCCCGGCCCAGGCGTTGACGGCGCCCGACGGCACGAAATGCACCGTCCCCTCCGGCGGGCTCGCCGGCGGCGTGACCTCGCTTACCGATGCGAGCACCAGTTGCGTCATCCCGTCGAGCCGCGTCAGCGCCTCGTTCACGGTGACATGCTTTTGCGCCTGGGATGGCGCGACGAGGGGAAGCGCGAGGCGCGCGGTTTCAGTCATTTACGAGTATCCTTCTGAACGGTCCGGGGCCGAAACGGTCCGACACCTGGGCAACTTGCATCTCGAAGGCCGCCGGCACGGTATCGTCGGCTTTCATCGCGGCGCTGTAATCGAAGAGCGGAGCGGCAACCGTGGCCTCGCGCCGAATGGCGCCGTCGACGAGGATGCGGACGAGATAGAGTTCCGACGCCTCCCCGAGCGGCACATCGAGCCCCGCCCAGCCGTCCCCGTCGATCCGCGTCCGCCGGATCCAGGTCAGACGGTGCCCCCCGGCCCCGTCGCCCGCCGCACGCAGATGTACCGGCGCATAGGGGCGCAGGCCGATGCCTCCGAAGGCACGCGTCATCTCGACATACGAGGCATCGGACACCGCGCGCCGCGCCGGCCCGACCCGCCAGACCTGGGCGAGGCCTCTCAGCGAAGACGGGAGCGACACCTGGCGGAGCCCCTGCCCGAGCAAGACCACCATCGACCCCAGCGGCCACGCCGTCTCGGCGAGATGATCGGTCCCGGCCTGGCCCCTCAGCCGCATCGAAAGGTCCCATAGATCGGGCGCGACGGGCGTGGCTTCGGCGAACTGGAACACCTCCCAATCGTCCGACCCGGGGGCCGCGATCGCCGCCCGGTTGGCGCCGGCAAAGAGCGCCTCGCCGGACACCGAGGCCAGCGACGCGCGCCGGAACCGCACCCTGAGCGGCGATCCCCGGTCGAACAGGCCCGCAACCGCCGGGTCGAGCACGCTTTCGCTCGTTCCGACCACTGCGGGCAGGTCAAGGCGTGTGTCGAGCGCAAAATCGCTCCCCGATGCCGACCGGTAGACCGCGACCTCCTCTGGCCAGGGGTCTGCGGCGGCTGCCACATGGGGCGCGTGGGGCACTTCGTCCCCGGTGATGAGCGGCAGATCGAGAAACAGCGGCTCCACCGGAAGGGCCGGCACAAAGACCCGCGGAGCGGTGTCGGGGTCCGCCGCATCGACCGGCACATAGCTGCCCGGCTCCACGCGGCTTGCCTCGATCTTCTGGTATTCGGCCTGCTCCACCCGGTCGATCCGCCAGTTCCGGCCAACCCCGTCGGTCTCGATCTCGATGACGTCCCCCGCCCCGAGCCCCAGAAGCGACGGCGGCAGCGACAGCTCGACCCGGTCCCGCGCGATCCGCGCCTCGGCCAGCCATCGCTCGACCGTCTGCTGGGCCTCCGAGCCGGTGAGCACCAGCGCCATCTCCGTCTCGGAAATCCCCGTCGTCGCCTCATCGGGAAAGATCGCCTCGGCGGCGCGCGCTTCGTAATCCCCGTCGGCCTCGACAAACGTGAAACGCACCCGCCCGCTCACCTCCGCCTCCGGTGCGCGGACGTGGGTGAGCGTCGGTGCGTCATCCTCGCCCGCCACCATCCGGTACTCGTCGATGCGCTCGGCCGCCCGTCCGTTTCGGGTTTCGAAGACGAGCGTCCCGTTGCGCTCCACCGCGTCGAACCCATAGGCGAGCATCAAAGGCTGCAGCGCAGACCTCGCGGTCTCGCCGTTAGAAAGGGTGAAGCCCTTCAGGGCGCCGTAAACCCCCGAGGTCTCGACCTCCATCACGCCCGACCGCGCGCAGATATCCTCAACCACCGCCGCCAGCGCGCGCGCGCCGATCCGCCCATTCAGCCAATGACCCCGCCCGTAATTCTCTCCATCCGCCCAAAGCGCGCGGTTGCCAGGGAAAAACGGATAGGGCCGCGTATCCCACGCCCAGACAAACGTCCGGCTCTGGTCCACCATCGGTCCGTCGTAGAGCGGCGAATGCGGGTTCGTTGCAGGATCGCTCCAAAAATCGAAGACCGCCCGCAGAAACTGCATCTGAATGAGGTCGTCACGCGCGCCGCTGGAGTATTTCGGCAACCCGGATTCGGACGATTTCGGGTCGAGAAACCTGTTCGGCTGGTTCGTTCCCTTGTCGATGGCCGCGCACCCGATCTCGGTGAACCAGATCGGCTTCGATCGCGGCACCCACGCCGTCGCCGCCTCCGCCCGCACGCCGCCCGGCCGATTGTGGTGCGGGTTCGACCACCAGGCCCGCAGGTCCTTGTAGCTAAACACCCAGTCCTCGCCATAGGCCCCGTCCGTGATCGGCGATCTGAGCTGGATCGCCTCGGCTTCGGGAGCGTGGTAATACCAGTCGTACCCCTCGCCGCCGGCGATGTTCGCCTTCAGGTAGTCGAGATTGTAGATCGCCCCCCAGCCGGCATCGGCATGGGCATCGCCGTCCCGCCAGTCGGAGACCGGCATGTAATTGTCGATCCCGACGAAATCGATCTCCGGGTCGGCCCAGAGCGGGTCGAGATTGAAGAACACATCGCCAGACCCGTCCTGCGGGTGATAGCCGAAATATTCCGACCAGTCGGCTGCATAACCGATCTTGACGTCGGGCCCCAGAATGCCGCGCACGTCCGCCGCAAGCTGGCGCAGCGCCTCGACCGCCGGGAAGTCGGTCTCCGACGACCGGATCCGCGTGAGCCCGGGCATCTCCGAACCGATGCAGAAGGCCTCCACACCGCCGGCGAGCGCGCAGAGATGGGCGTAATGGAGGATGAACCGCCGGTAGGAAAATTCCTCGGGCCCGGTATAGCTCACCCCCGCCGCGCCGGGCTGAAAGTCTCCCGGCGCGGCGGTCCCGAAGAACGCAGCGGCCTCACCCGCAGCCGCTGCGCTCCGGTCGGGCGAGCCTGCGATCCCCGCAGCCAGCGACGTTGTGATCCGCCCCCGCCATGGCAACGCAGGCTGCCCCGGCATCCCGCTGTGGGGATCGGTGAGCGTGTTGCCCTCCATCTGCTCCATCAGAATGAACGGATAGAACATCACCGCCTGACCCCGGTCGCGCATCGCGGCGATCGCCTCGATCACCGAGGCATCCGCCGGGGTGCCGCCATACACCGGGCGGCCGTCGAGTTCGGGCACGATCCCGGCCGCCCCCCGGGCGATGCCCGAGACCGACCAGGGCATCCCGACCCCGTCCCGCGCGGTCTGTTCGACCTTGGGCCGGATCCGGCAGGCGGCCGCATTGAGGTCGTCACCGAACCAGCTGACCACCAGCGACACCGCCCCGCAGTTCGGCGCCTCTTCGGTGAGGGCCGTGAGCGAAGTCTCGAAATCGGTCGCACCGCTCGGGGAGTTCACGTTGGCCGATGTATTGGCACCCGGCCCGTTGTTGAAATGCACCGGCGTCGTCGCCAGCGCGTACTCCCCGGTCCCCGGCACCATCGCGACGGCCCGCACGCCGGTGCCCAGATCGGAGCCGGGGTCGGTGGCGGACGCCCCGCGGACCACCTCGAACGTAAGCTGCGGGACCCTGTTGCCGAACGGTTCGAGCTGGAAGTCTTCGAGCACGACATAGGCCGTCCCCCGATAGGCCGGCACCCGCCCGGCCCCCTCCACGGCCTCCATCTTCGGGTCGGGCATCTGATCCTCGGTGCCCCGGTAGACGCGCATCCCGATCTCGTCGAGCGCAAGTTCCTTGCCATCGGCCCAGACCCGGCCGACCCGCGTGATCTCGCCTTCGCAGAGTGCGAGCGCGAGCGACACCGAATAGGAGTAGCTCGTGGTCTTCGGGCTCGGCGACCCCTTGCCGCCCCCCGTGGTGGTCTTCTCCTCGCGAAACCTCGAGGCCCAGATCACCTGGCCCGGCACCCGGTAACGGCCCCAGACCTCCGGCACCGGCGCACCCTCGCTGGCCCCGTTGAGCCGGAACCGGTCCACTTTGCCGGTCTCCACCGCCCGCGCACCGGTTCCCAGAAGGCTCTGGTCGATGACCCGGCCCACCGTCGCCCCGACCGCCTTGCCGATTGCGGCCCCCGAAAGGCCCAAGACACTGCCGCCGAAGGAGCCGCCCAGCGATGCGCCGGCTGCCGATAAAACGATCGTCGCCATCAGAACCTCTCGAAGGGAAACTCGAACACCGCCGCGATCCGTCGCCGCCAGGGGTCCGAAAGCGGGCTCTCGACGACCCCGTGCCCGGTATAGGCATGAACGAAGCGCGGCGCCGGGTCGGTCAGGATGCCCAGATGTTTCGCGATCCCGCGCGCGCGCATCCGGAACAGGAGCACATCGCCGGGCTCCGGCGGGCCGGATTTCGCGGTGAGGTGCCGCAAGCCGGCGGCCAGGAGCACCTCCTCGCCGCCGGTCTCACCCCAATCAGGAGAGTAGGGCGGCGGCAACTCGGGCTCCGGGCCGAGTACCTCGCGCCAGACCCCGCGGATCAGGCCGAGGCAATCGGCTCCCGCTCCCCGCGCGGAGGCCTGATGGCGGTAGGGCGTCCCGACCCAGCCCTTCGCGGCGTTCACGACCGCCAGGCGCGCATCGATGCTCATGACAACGACCCGCCGTCGTTCCTGTCCGCCGAGGCGGGATAGGCCATCAGCCAATCCTCCCCCGGAATGCTCGGAAAGCCCCGGAAATTCATGAAGTTGTCGAACTTCGCCCGGCAGGTCTCGGCCCGCTTGTCGCATCCCGCTTCAAGGCGGACGCGGTCGCCCGGCGAAACCGGCAAACCGATCCGCTCCCAAAGCTCGATTCGCCGCTCCGCCCCGCTCGTCCGGTCCGACTTGACGAGACCGACAAGCCCCGCCGCCGCCCCGTCGACCACCTCGAACCGACCCCGGTCGAACCAGCGGTCCGCAAACTCGGCCCCGCCGGCGATCCTGAACGAGGTGCCGTCTTCTGCGTCGAGCACAGACGCAATTGCGTGGAAGCCCAGGGCCTCGACATCGAACCCGCAATCCGCTGAACCCAGCACGGTGGAGCAGCGGGACTGGTAGACCCGCCCCACCGGCTCGTTGAGCGCCTCGGTGAGCCCCCGGAGTTCGGCCACGAAGGCCCCGCCGCCGCTCGACACTTCGCCGATGGCCCCGCGAAACTGGACGACCCGCTCCTCTGGCGTTTCCCAGTTCACCAGCCAGGCCGTCACCCCCGCCCCGTCGTACCGCCCCGCTGCAAGATCTGCCCCGGTCACCGCGGCAGACGACAGCGCACCCACCGCCTCGGTGTTGTTGACCGACAACCCGCTCGTCTGTTCCAGCGCCGAGGCGGTCAGCCCCGTGCCGGCCCGGAAGTCGAACCCCTCGAAAGCAAGATCGGTGTCATGGTCGGTGAAGCCCAGCCGCACCCCGTCCTTCCGGGTCAGCCCCCAGCACCGGCAAAGCGTGGTCGCCCCACTCCGGAGATGGGCCTCGAGCGCGTCAGACAGCGCCATCAGACCCGCACCTCCAGCACCGGCACGCTCGGGACGTCGCCGGCCCGGAAGCTCGCCACGCTCGTCTGGATCGTGTCTGTGTCGAACCGCACCGGCACGTCGAACTCGAACCCCGCGGTCACCTGCACCCCCTGATCGGGGGCCGTGTCGAAGGCGATGAGCCCGGTGGTCGTATCGACCTCGTAATGGATGGTCTCGGTCTGCCGATCCCCCTGAATCCCCACCGAAATCGTGCCCAGAACCGGCTTCGCGACCGGGCGCACGTAATCCGCACTCCCCGACCGGTAGGTCTTCACGATCTGGAAGACCCGCGTCGCACCGTCCCCGATCCCGATCACCTGGTCCTCGAAATCGGTCTCCACGCTCGAAGGGGCCGATTTGTAATCTGCCCAGTCCTTCCAGCGGAAGCCATGAAGCCGACCCCGCCGCGCCTCGAAGAACGCGATGAGCGTCTCGATATCGTCGAGCGACCGCATGCCAAGCCCCGCATCGTAGCGCCGCCTGGAATGGGCCCAGGGCGTGTTGCGCTCCTCATAGCCGTTGGCCAGCGTGACGACCTCGGTCCGCCGTTCCGGCCCGCCGACAGAGCCGAAACTCAGATTGGCTGGAAACCGCACTTCGTGGAAACTCATCGGCCCCTCCTCACTGGTTTCGCTCGCTGCGCGACAGCGCACGGCTCAATTGCGCGGCAAGCTGGTTCTCAGACCGCTTGAACCCCTCCACATCCGGCGTGGAGACGTTCATCACGACGTTCACCGGCCGCCCGCCGCCCTCTGCCCGCACCCCGAGCCTGCCGTCAGCGCCCCGGGTCAGCGGCATGATCGCCTCTGGTCCCGCCTCGCCCATGAGCCCGGTTCCGCCGCGCATCGGGAAGGCGGTGGGGCCGCTGACGATCCCGCCATTCGCAAACGGCACCACCCGGCCCTGGGTGAAGGCGCCGCCCTTCGCGAAGAGATCGAGACCCGAAAAGAGCCCCCCCACACCGTCCGCCACCAGGCCGCCGAGCTGGTCGGTCACCGGCGTGATGGCGGCGGCATAGGCCGCATCGACCATGCTCTGGCCGAGATCGCGCAGCGCGTCGGTCAGCGAATTGCCGTCGAAGATCAGCCCGTCGAACGCCTTTCTGAGCCCGGTCGAGAGGCTCCGCGCGAGCAGATCGACATCCGCGCCGGTCTCGGTGACAGCGCTCTGCATCCGCCGCAACTCGGCGTCGAAGGCCGCGGCCATCTCGCCGGCCGACCCAAGTGTGGTTTCCAGCACCGCGATCTGGTCGTCGAACCCGTCGATTTCGTCGGTCTCGTCCATGCCCGTCACTCCGTCTTGTCGGGAAAGGCGGCCTCAAGGGCGGCCAGCGCGTCCCGCGCCATCGGGCGCGCCGCGCCGTCGGTTCCCAGGATCAACATCAGTTCGGCCGGCGTGAGCGCCCAGAACTCCGCCGGCCTCAGCCCTGCCCCGCGCACCCCGGCCTGCAACAGCAAACCCCAGTCGAACCGGCTCAAGTGGCGCCCGGCCGCGCGAAGCCGCGCACCAAAAGCGCCCCGGCCAGCCGTGCCGCTTCAAGCGGCCCGCCGGCGATCTCGACGGCCAGAAGATCGCCGACACGGCCCGTCCAGCCGCCGCCGCGCAACCCGGCGACGATCAGCAACAACACGTCCCGGCTCGACACCTGTCCGCCTTCGAACCGCGCGATGAGGTCGAGAAGGCTCGTCTCGCCTAGCTCCGCCTCAAGCTCGGCAAGCGCACCGAGGGTGAGCTTCATCGGGTGCGGCACGCCGTCGAGGAGGATCTCCACCTCCCCCGCCCAGGGGTTCGCCATCAAAGTGCGGTGAAGGCCAGCGAACCGGCCGAGGAGAGCGACAGTTCATAGGTCGCCTCGCCGTTATGGCTGCCGGCATATTCGATGGCCGTGACCTGAAACGGACCCTCCACGATCCCGAAATCGGGGATGATCACCTGAAATTCCGGCGTCTCTCCGTCGAAGAAGATCTGCCGCGCCCGCTCGTCGGTGGCCTCGTCCTTGAAAATCCCCGAGCCCGAGATCGAGGCCGCCTTCACGCCCGCCCCGGCGAGCAATTCCCGCCAGCCGCCTTGGCTTTCGAGGCTCGTCACGTCGACGCTCTCGGCGTTGAAGCTGATCCGCGTCGCGCGCAGCCCCGCGACGGTCTCGAACTGACCGGCCCCGGTGAGGTCGATCTTTATCAGAAGGTCTTTGCCATTCTGCGCAGCCATGTCTGTCTACTCCGGTTAGCGGTCAATCGTCCTCGACGATCGCCTGAAAGGTGAGATCGATGCGCCGGGCTGACCCGGCACGGGCCCGGCGCGCCTTGGCGCGCTGGAAGCGAAGCGAAACGAGACGGCCGCGGTCGAGGGACAGCCCCGCATCGACCAGCGCATCCGACACCGCCGCAGCGGTGTCCTTGGCATTCTTGAAGCCGCCGGTGGCGGCGACGACACTGACGACGAACCGGTGCACCGCGCCGCCATGGGTCGCCGAGGACAGGTCTTTGGCCTCCTCGTGACCCAGCACCACATAGAGGTCGGGCAGCGTCCCTCCCGGCAGGGTGTCGAACACCGCCGGGCCCACGAGCCCCAGAAGGTCGGTGTCGGTCTGGAGCCGCTGAAACACGGCCGCCTGGAGGGCCGAGCCCACCGCATAGGTCATCGCACGGTCTCCTCACGGCAAAAGCAGGTGAGCCAGCGGCCCTCGACGTCACGGTCGACGACCGCGAGGATCGAAAACAGCCGGGGCCCTTCGCGCAATCGCTGACCGGCCACGGGCCGCGACGGGGCATTCGGAGGCGCCGCCCTGACAGTGATGCGGAACGTCGCCAGCGACATCGCCGCCTCACCCCTGAGCCGGTCGCTGCCGGTCATGCCCTTCAGCTCACCCCAAAGCGTGCCCAGCGTGCCCCAGCTCTCCTCGTGCCCACCTTGTCCGTCGGGCTGCCTGTCGGCGGCCTCGAGTGCGAACTTGCGGTTCAGAACCGGCGCCTTCATGCGCCGCGTCCGCCGAAAAGCCGCATCACCCTGTAGGGCTCGATCAGATGGGTCACAGCCGCCGGCAGCGCCACCGGCGCGGCCTGGATGTCAAGCCGGTGCTCGTAGAGATAGGCCGCCAGATGCACCACGGCCTGGGCGATGTTCGCGGGCACCTCGCCCCAGGTCGGCCCGTAACCGGCCTCGAAATCGATCTCCGCGGTTCCGTCGACGGGGATGCTCGGCAATATGAGCCCCCGCGCCTTCAGTTGCGGCCGGTGCGCATCCGGCACCAATGTGTAGCTTTCGGGTGCGGCCACCGTCGCGCCGCCCCCGGCATCGACGATCCTGAGCGCTGTGATCGCGCTCACGGGCGCGACCGGCAAGGTCTGGCGCGCAAGGTCCCGCCACGCGGTTAGCGACCACCGATAGGGCCGGCTCAAAAGCACCTTGCCGGTGCGCGCCTCGATCGTTGCCAGCGCCGAGCGAAGACAGGTCTCCAGAAGCCCGTCCTCGGTGCCGTCATCGGCAAAACCCGTGCCAAGGCGCAAGTGGTCGCGCAGGGCGGCGACGGGCAGCTCCGTGTCCGGCACGGGGCTCAGCTCAACAAGTACCATCTGAGGTCTCCGGTCGTTGGGCGGGAAGGGAAAGGCCGGCCCCAACCTGGGGGCCGGCCCATCGGGATCAGCTCACCGAGAACCGCAGCACCTTGATCGCGGCGAAGTCGCTCACATCCCCGCCCACGCGCTTGGTGGCGTAGAACAGGACATTGGGTTTCGCCGAGAACGGATCTCGCAGGATCCGAAGGTCCGGACGCTCGGCCACCGTGTAACCCGCCCCGAAGTCGCCGATGGCGATGGCCGCAGCGTCAGAGGCGATGTCCGGCATGTCCTCGGCGATCAGCACCGGGTAGCCCAGAAGCCGCGCGGGCTCGCCGGCCGCAAGTCCGTCCGACCACAGAAACCGTCCATCGGCATCCTTGATCTTGCGCACCGCCCCGGCGGTCTTCGAGTTCATCACGAAGGTCGCGTTGGCGCGGTATTCGGCCCCAAGCGCGTAGACGAGATCGACGATCCTGTCCGCGGCATTGGTGATCGGGAAAGCGCCGTCCTCGCCCGAGGCTACGTAGCCGATCCCACCCCAGGACCACGACCCATTCGCGATGAGCGGCTTGGTCAGGAACCCGGTGGGCTTGTTGATGCCGTCGCCATTGACGAACGAGGCCGCCTCGGCCCGGGCGAACTTGTCGGCAATCCGCCCCGCCAGCCAGCTCTCGACATCGAACGCGCTGTCGTCGAGGAGCCGCTGGGACACTTTCGGCAAGGCCGAGAGCTCATAAAGCGGGATCGAAATCCGCTCAAGCTGCCCCGTCCCGGTCTCGGTCGAAGCCGAGGTCTCGTCCGCCCAGCCGCTTTCAAGCTCGCCGTGGTCGATCAGCACGTCATAGGCGGTCGCCTCGACAGTCACGACATTCGCGACCTGGCGGATCGACGCGGTCGACTTCAGCACCGATTTCACGGTCTCCGAGGTCTCGGGGTCGACCAGATAGCCGCCATCGGCCGCCACCGCGCTCGACATCGCCTTGCCTTCAAGCGCCAGGCCCCGCAGCGCGTCGTCGTCTCCCGAGCGCACATAGGCCTCGAAGGCCTTCTGATGAGGGGCGTCTTCGCTCGCCGCCGCCGACAGCGCCGGACGGCGCCCGATTTGAGATTTCCGGTCCAGCATGGTCAGTCGCTCTTCCTGTTTTTGCAAACGCTCGTTGATGTCGTGAATGAAGCCGGTCAGCGCGGTCTTGACCTCACTGGCCGGGGTCTCCGAACCGGGCACATCACCCCCGGTCCGAGACGTGGTCTCGGATTGGCTCATGGTCTTTCCTGAGGTTGGTGTTGCACTGGCTCAGTCGCGGGCCAGCATGCGGCGGGCCTCCCGAAGGCTGCCCGCAAGATCACGCATCAGGGCCTCGTCGGGGGTCTCCCCCTTCGCACCCACCCGCGCTTGAGGGAGCATCGGGAAGGTCACCAGCGACACTTCCCAAAGCTCCAGCTCCGACAAGAGCCGCCGGCCCTTGTCATCCCGTTCGGCCCTCACCGTCCGGTATCCGATGGAGAGGCCGTCGATGGCGCCGGCCTCAATGAGCGAGGCCGCCTCGCGGGCCCGAGCGACGTCTTCGAGAAGCCGGCCCTTGACGTAGAGGCCCTTGCCGTCCTCGCGCACCTCGTCCCAGACGCCGATGGGCTCGGTCGGGTCGTGCTGCCAGAGCATCTTCACCCGCCGCCCCTCGGCGGAAAGCTTGGCCAGCGACGCGCCATAGGCGCCCGGGGCCACCACATCGCCGCCGGTATCCTTGGCCCCGAAAATCGAGGCATAGCCCTCGATCTCGGTTCCGCCCACCAGCGTCAGTTCGCCCTCGGCGGCGCAGAACTTCTTCTCCAGCCCCAGATCGTGAAATCCCATGTCCCGCTCCTTAAGCCTCGTTGTCGCCAGCCGGCAGCCCAAGAAGCGCCCGCTTCTCGGCCTCTGTGAGAAAATCGGCCTGTCCGACGCGCCGCCACTGCGCCTCGCGCTCCACCGCGAGGGCCGGCACCTGATCGAGATCGGGCGCAAACACCGCCGCCTCTCCGTCGAACCCCTTGAGCCAGGCCGACAGGGCCGCCGCGACCTTCGTCGCCAGCGGCAGCACCGTCAGGCGGTAAAACGCCCGGTTGGCTTCCGCGTAATTGGCGTAAGTTGCATCGCCCGGGATACCGAGCAGCATCGGCGGCACCCCGTAGGCCAGCGCAATCTCCCGCGCCGCCGCCTCCTTCGTCTTCTGAAACTCCATATCCGACGGGGAAAACCCCATCGGCTTCCAGTCGAGCCCGCCTTCCAGAAGCATCGGCCGCCCGGCGTTGCGCGCGCCTTGATGGTGGGTCTCCATCTCCGTCAGAAGCCGGTCGTACTGATCTGCGGTCAGCGTGCCCCCCTGCCCGTCCGCCCCCTGATAGACAATCGCCCCCGAGGGCCGCGCGGCATTGTCGAGAAGCGCCTTCGACCAGCGCGACGCCGAGTTATGCACATCCACCGCCGCCGCTGCCGCCTGCATCGGGGCGAGCCCGTAATGGTCGTCTTGCGGATGAAAGCTCTTGATATGACAGATCGGCGAGCCGGCCTCAGTGACCGTAAACCGATGGGTCTTCCCGCCCACTGCATACTCGTAAGCCACCGGCCAGCCGTCGGCCCCGGGCACCACGCTCATCCGGTCCGAGCGCAAGACATGGAGCTCCACCGGCAACGCCCCCTCGCCCACGGCCTCGACATAGGCGTTGCCGGTCAGGAGAAGCTGCGCATAGGCCGCTTCCAGAAGCTCCGCCCGCCCCTGGGCCCCGTTGGGAGCCGCAAGAAGCGTCAAGCGCGGATGCTCGGCATAGCGCCGCTCGGCATCCTGCAAAACGAGCGGAAGCGCCGCCGCCGCCTCGGCGATCATCTTCACACATCGAAACCCCACCGGATTGCCCTGAAACCCGGCCCGCGTGAGGCTCGGCACATCGCGCGGGCTCCAGGCCACGCGCCCCGCCCCGCCCCAGGCGATCACCCGGCCGGCGGCCGAGGCCTTCACCTCCTCCGGCGCATCCTTCGCTTTCAGAAAGTCGAACATGTCCACACGCTCCCATTCGGCGAAGAGCGCTCCCCGCCGTCGACCGCCCCGGAGGCGGCCCGTTTCCGTTTCGCTGGTTTCAGCCGAGGCTGCGCACCCGCGGCCTTCGCCACTTCGCCGCCGGCTCGATCATCAACTCATGAAGCGCCCAGACGAGCGCATCCACCCGGTCGGGGCTCCCCTGCCCCTTGAAGCCTTGGGCCGTCATCTGGCCCATCTCCGCTTCGAGCATCCCCAGGCCCTGGGCATGGGCCACACGCCCCTGCTCATAGAGCGCGGCCACGGGCTCGGCCCGCGCCGATTTCCCGCGGCTCGCCCGCACCGCGCGGAACGGCACCAGAGGGTCGATCTGCCGGACCACCTGTTCGACGAGATCGCCGCCCTGGTTCACCTCCGCCACGATCCGGTCCGCACCATGGGCATGGTAGGCATCGACCGCCGCCCGGGCCCAGACCATCGGGCTCGCCCGATGCACCGTCTCGTCCTTCAAAACGACGCCGCGCCACTCCGAGGGCGGCCCCTCCGTGGCGGCACCGGCCACGATGATCCCACAGGAATCCGACCCCGCATGGCCCGTCACCGGCGGATCCACCGCCACCACGATCCGCGCCGGCGTAACACCCCGCGCCTTGACTGCGGCATCGAGCATGGCCTCGGTCCAGAGCGCCCCTTCGAGATCGGCCAGAAGCTCACCGTCAAGCTCCTGACGCCCGAGCCGCGTGCCGCCGTAGCGCGCCCGCACCTCTTCGAGGAAGGAGGCGGCGAGAAACGCAGTGTTGGCCTCCGTCTTCGCGCGCGTCGTCACGGTCGTGGCATTGCCGAGAATGGTCTTCAACATCTCCAGCTTTCGCGGAGTCGTGGTGATCACCTGCCTCGGGTGCTCCCCAAGCCTCAGCGCGAATTGCAGCATGTCCCAGGTCTCTTCGGCGTTCCGCCACTTCGCCAACTCGTCGCACCAGGCGGCGTCGAATTGCGGCCCCCGCAAACGCTCGGGATCATGGGCCGAAAACGCCATCGCCTCGGCCCCGTTCGGCCAGACGAGCCGCCGCCGCGTTTCTTCCCAGACCGGCCGCCGGTCGGGTGGCGAGGAGGCGAGAATGCCGCTGTCGCCGAACACCATGACGGCCCGCACCTGTTCAAGCGTCTCACCAACCAGCGCCACCCGCCGCGCCCGACCGGCATCCCCAGGCCCCGTCCCTTCGACTTGAGAGCGTACCCATTCCGAACCGGCCCGGGTCTTCCCCGCCCCGCGCCCGCCGAGGATCACCCAGGTCCGCCAATTCCCCTCCGGCGGCAACTGATGAGAATGCGCCCAGAAGTCGAAAAGATAGGGCAAAGCCGCCAGCGCATTAGGGCTCAGACTGTCCAGGAACTCCTCCTGCATCGCCAGAGGCGCGGAGGCGATCCAGGAGGCCCCCGATTTCGGCACGGGCGGCATCGAGGTCGAGTGGCTCGGCGATGCCGGAACCGGTCCGGCCATTGACGTCTCGCTCAAAATTCTGCCTTTCCTTGAGAAGGACGGTGAAGGCCTCCCTCAGCCCCGTCACGACCTTCTTGACCTCGGACGCGGTCACCGCATCCGCCGCCGAAAGCTCGATGATCCGCTCCTCGAAATGCGCCGAGGCATCCTCGAGCGACCGGATCGCCCACCGGAGCTTGGTCTCCGGGCTCGCTCCCTCGGGGAACGGTGCTGTGTCGTCCATGTCGTGAAAGCACCCGCTGATCTCGCTGCAATGCGGGCACGAAAAAACGGCCACGGGGAGCATCCCCGGGCCGCTTGCCCAATTCATCCATCTTGCAGGGTTTCTACTTTAGAGCGTTCGCAAAGTCAAGAGCTATCTTTTTGGTTGTGGAGGCTAACCGTACGCTATGGTTAACAAATCATTGATTTCCCCGCTCCGCCTCGATCTCGCGCCACCGCACGACATTGGCGTTGTGCTCATCGAGCGTGCGCGCAAAAGCATGGCCCCCCGTGCCGTCTGCCACGAAATAGATCAGGTCTGTGGCCTCGGGGTTGAGCGCCGCCTCGATACTGGCCAGCCCCGGATTGGCAATCGGTGTCGGCGGCAAACCGTCGATCACATAAGTGTTCCACGGCGTCTCGGCCCGCAGTTCGCTTTGCCTCAGCCCTCGCCCGAGCACCCCGCGGCCTTCGGTGACACCATAGATCACAGTGGGGTCGGTCTGAAGCCGCATCCCGCGATTGAGGCGGTTGACGAAAACGCTCGCAACCGTGCCCCGCTCGTCGGGCACCCCGGTCTCCTTTTCGATGATCGAAGCCAGGATCAGCGCCTCTTCCGGCGTGTCGATGGGCAGCCCCTCGGTGCGGTTGGACCAGGCCTCGGCCAGCCGGTCGGCCTGCCGCGCGGCCATTTCGGCCAGAAGCTCCGCCCGGCTGGCCCCGGCCCGCACCTCATAGCTGTCGGGGGCGAGACTGCCCTCGGGCGGCACCTCGGCCACCTCGCCGTCGAGGAATTCCGCCTTTCTGAGCGCCTCGACGATCTGCCAGCTCGTCGCCCCCTCGGCCAGCGCCACCCGGTACCGGGTATCGGCGGCGTCGCGCACCTCGCCGTAGCCTTCGGCCACCTCCGTCTCGGGGTCGAATTCGAGGATCGTCTCGAACCGGTTGGTCTCGGGGTCAAGCTCGCGCACCTGGACCTCCTGACCGGTCACCCCGATCCGGTACACCACCTCCGTCCCGCATGTGCTCCGACCGCCCCGCGTGACGATATCGACGATCTCGCCCATGCTCGCACCGGCCGGCACCAGAAAGCTCCCGGCCTTGAGGTCGTCGGCTTTGCCGGCGTAGTCGGCACCGAGGCGGAATATCGTCGCGTTCGACACCGCGCCGCGCGCCTCGAGGTCGTCCCCGAGCCGCGCCATCCGCATATTGGGGCGCACCTCCAGGCAGATCGGCGCGGCAAGCGGACCCTCTGCCCGGTATTGCGACTGCCCCCAGCCGACGAGCCCCGCAAGTGCGATGAGGAGCACGATGAAGACTGTCAGAGCATTGGCCGCGACATGCCGCCACATCAGCCGTCGAGCCTCCCGAGAACGAGCGAGGCATTGGTACCGCCAAACCCGAAGGAGTTCGACAGCGCGATCTCGATTTCGCGCTCCCGTTTCGTATTCGGCGCCAGATCGAGCCTGGCCTCCACATCCGGGTTGTCGAGATTGATGGTCGGCGGCGCCACCTGGTCGCGGATCGCGAGGATCGAAAAGATCGCCTCGACCGCGCCGGCCGCCCCCAGCAAATGCCCGATGGAGGATTTCGTCGACGACATCGTCGCCTTTTCGGCCGCATCGCCCAGAAGCCCCTCGACCGCCCCGAGCTCGATCGTGTCGGCCATCGTCGAGGTCCCGTGGGCATTGATGTAATCGACCCGCCCGGGTTCGATCCCGGCCCGCTTCAGCGCCGCCGCCATCGCCCGGCCGCCGCCCTCGCCGTCCTCGGAGGGTGCTGTGATGTGATAAGCGTCGCCAGACAGCCCGTAACCCAAGACCTCGGCATAGATCGTCGCCCCCCGCGCCTTGGCATGTTCAAGCTCTTCGAGGATCACGACGCCCGCGCCCTCGCCCATCACGAACCCGTCGCGGTCCGCATCATAGGGCCGGCTCGCGGTCTCGGGCGCGTTGCCCCGTTTCGTCGAGAGCGCCCGGCAGGCATTGAACCCCGCCACGCCGATCTCGGAAATCGGGGCCTCGGCGCCACCGGCCACCATCACATCCGCATCGTCGAGCATGATCAGCCGGGCGGCATCGCCAATCGCATGAGCGCCGGTCGAACAGGCGGTGACCACCGCATGGTTCGGCCCCTTGAACCCGTAGCGGATCGAGACCTGCCCAGAGACGAGGTTGATGAGTGCCGATGGAATGAAGAACGGCGACACCCGCCGCGGCCCCCGTTCCTTGATGAGCACCGCGGTATCGGCAATCGACGTCAGCCCGCCGATCCCCGAGCCGATCATCACCCCGGTGCGCTCGAAATCCTCCGTGGTCTTCGGCTCCCACCCCGAATCCGCCACCGCCTGATCGGCCGCGGCCATCCCGTAGAGGATGAAATCGTCGACCTTGCGCTGCTCCTTCGGCTCCATCCAGTCGTCGGGGTTGAACGTCCCGTCCGACCCGTCGCCCCGGGGCACTTCGCAGGCATAGGTGGTGGCCAGATGGCTGGCATCGAACCGCTGAATCGTACCGGCCCCCGACTGACCGGCCAGCAGCCGCTCCCAGGTCGCCTCGACGCCGGAGGCCAGGGGCGACACCATCCCCAGCCCTGTGACAACCACTCGACGCATGCCTCTGCCCCCGTTTCTCAGTCAGGTCCGATGGGAGCGGTGATACCGCCTGGCTCAATGAGCGGCAACCCGGCGCCCCGACCGGCGTCAGTGCGATGTTAACCGGGATCGGCGAAGCTCCGCCCCTCTGACCGGGAGCCGGGCGGATGGTCCGATCGGAATCGAAGACAGGTGGGTCACAGGTCGGCACATTGGTCGCCCTCACCGTCGCGCTGGCCCTGTCGGCAGGTGCTGCCGCTGCCTCCTGCAGCGCCGCCGCGCGCCTTGCAACGCTGCATGCCGCCTATGACGATCTCATCGAAGGCCAGGGCACCCCGCGGGCCGATATCGGCCGTCACGTCGTCGCCCGTGAACTTCTGGGTCCGGGGACGGATGCCTATATCGCCATGCTGCGCGATCGCGGCTACCGGCCCGATCTCGGCGATGTCGCCCCCGCGCTTGAGGCGATGGCCGGCCTCGCGCGGACCGGCGAAAGCGCCGTCATCGAGACCGCCGCCCACCGGTCGCAGCGGAACGCGCTGGCGGCCGCACTTTGGGCCACGGGATGCTTTCTTCCTCCAGGCGCGCCGGAGACCGAGGCGGGCCCCTCGGACGACAGTGCGAACCGAGCCGACACCGACACCGACACCGCCGCAGCGCCGGGCCCGCTGGTCCGGCTGGCCGGTCTGGTCGAGGCCCAGGCGCCCTATTCGCTCATCGTTATCGTTGCAGCGCTGGCCGGGCTTGCCGGTCTGGCCGTCGTCCTCCGCCGCCGGTCGATCCGCGAAAAGGCGCGGGCTTACCCCCGTTGCCGGCTTGGCCGCTCGGTCCCCGTGACAGACACGAAGGGCCGCGCGATCTCCGGTCTCGTGATCGACATCAGCCGGGGCGGACTGATGCTCGCGCGCCCCCCGGACCTCGGGCCGGAAGACATGCGGTCGTGCGGTGCCGTGCTCGCCGGCACCACCGTCGAAATGTCGCTGGCCTGGCACAACCGGCACTTTTTCGGCATGACCTTCGGCGATCCGATCCCCGAAGACCTGCTGCGCCGTATCCTCGAGGAGGCGGGCCAGGGGATACCGTGACCTCCAACGCAAACAGCGCCCGCTTGGGGCGCTGCTTCAGTCACCCGCAACCGGGTGTGATCAGGAGGCGTTCTTGATGAACTTCACCGCATCGCCGAAGGTCTGGATGGTCTCGGCGGCATCGTCGGGAATTTCGATCCCGAACTCTTCTTCGAACGCCATCACAAGCTCGACCGTATCGAGGCTGTCCGCACCGAGATCGTCGATGAACGACGCGCTTTCGACAACCTTGTCTTCTTCCACACCCAGGTGCTCGACAACGATCTTCTTCACGCGATCTTCAATGTCGCTCATTTTCTGTCCTCATGTTCCGCGCGGGGGGTTGCCCGCCTTATCGACCCCGCGGGGGCCATCCGATGGTCCGTCCCAAAAAGACGAAACAGACCGTTCGCATCGCGCGCCCGGTCAATTGGGCGCGCTCTTAGCATATCGTCTTGGGAAGGCAAACGCCAATTCCCCATGCTGCGCCGCAGCTTACAACATGGCCATTCCGCCGTTGATGTGAAGCGTGGCACCGGTCACGTAACCGGCCTCCGGGCTTGCAAGATAGAGCACCCCGGCGGCGATTTCGCCCGGCTCGCCCATCCGACCGGCAGGGATGTCCTTCAGGATCGCCGCCTTCTGGTCTTCATTGAGCTTGTCGGTCATCGCGGTCGCGATGAAGCCAGGTGCGACGGCATTGACGGTGATCCCGCGTGTGGCGACTTCCGACGCGAGGCTCTTGGTGAACCCGATCATCCCCGCCTTCGCGGCCGCGTAATTGGTCTGCCCGGGATTGCCGGTCGCCCCGACGATGGACGAGATGTTCACGATCCGGCCCCAGCGGGCCTTCATCATGCCGCGGATCGCGCCGCGGCAGAGCCGCATCGTCGCGGTGAGGTTGACATCCAGCACCGTCTGCCACTCATCGTCCGACATTCGCATGAAGAGGTTGTCGCGGGTGATCCCGGCGTTGTTCACGAGGATATCGAGCGCCCCCATCGCCTCCGTCGCGCGCCGGGGCAGCCCGTCCACGGCTTCGGCCTCGGACAGATCGCAGGGCAGCACATGGGCCCGCTCACCAAGCTCCGCGGCGAGCGCGTTGAGCGGGTCTTTCCGCGTGCCCGACAGGCCCACATCCGCCCCCGCGCCATGGAGCGCGCGTGCGATCTCGGCGCCGATGCCACCCGACGCTCCGGTCACGAGCGCCGTTTTCCCCGTCAGATCAAACATTTCTTCTCCCTAGTTAAGGCTCTCGGCAGCGGCGGCGACGTCCTCGGGCGTGCCCACCGCGCGGGTCCCGGCCTCCGCAACAATCCGCCGGATCATCCCCGACAGCGCCTTGCCCGCACCGATCTCCCAGAATTCCGTCACACCTTGATCGGCCATCCAGGCCACGCTTTCGCGCCAGCGGACCTTGTGGGTGACCTGCTCGACGAGAAGGTCGCGGATCGCACCGGGGTCGGAGACATCATGGGCAAGCACGTTGGCGACGAGCGGCACCGCCGGCCGCGCGATTTCGACCTCCGCCAGCGCTTCGGCCATCGCTGCGGCGGCCGGCGCCATGAGGCTGCAGTGAAACGGGGCCGAAACCGGCAGCATCAGCGCCCGTTTCGCCCCTCGCGCCTTTGCGAGATCGGCCGCCCGGGCCACGGCCTCGGTCTCGCCGGAGACGACCACTTGGGCGGGGTCGTTGTCGTTGGCCGCGACGCAGACATCGCCCTCGGCGGCCTCGCGGGCGACCGCGTCGACCTCGTCGAGCGACAGCCCCAGGATCGCCGCCATCGCACCCTCACCCACCGGCACCGCCGCCTGCATCGCCCGGCCACGGGTGCGCAACAGCCGCGCGGCATCGGCAATCTCCAGCGCCCCGGCAGCCGCCAGCGCGGAGTATTCGCCCAGCGAATGGCCCGCGACATAGGCCGCATCGTCGATCGAAACGCCCTCGGCCTGCAACGCGCGAAGCGCCGCCAGCGAGGTCGCCATGAGGGCCGGCTGGGCGTTCTCGGTGAGCGTCAGATCGGCGATCTCGCCCTCCCAGATCAGGCTCGAAAGGCGTTCGCCCAGAGCCTCGTCCACCTCGTCGAAGACCGCCTTTGCAGCCGGATAGGCGTCGGCGAGCGCCTTGCCCATGCCGATGGTCTGGGCCCCCTGGCCCGGAAAGACGAATGCGCGGCTCATCTGCCATCCCCCCGTTTTTTCGGGGACCTTTATCGCCCCGCGCGGCAGGGCACAAGAAAGCTCAGGCCGAACGCCGGAGCCGCGCCCGGACGGCCACCTTCCTCGGTTCGGCATCCTTCAGCCTGGCCTCGACCCGCTCTGCGGGGCTTTTGAGATCGCGGCAGAGCCGGCTGTGCAAAAGGTTGAGGTCCCGCTCGGCGCCGTTGGCAAGATGGAGCGGCGCGGCGACGCCCTGAACCCGCAAAAAGAACTGCGCCCAGCCTGCCTCGCCGCGCCGGACGAACACGCTTTCGACCACGCCGAACGGCAACCGCCGGACGACGCGGGTCAAGCCGCGCCCGTTGCGGCGGGCGAAGCGGAATTCGCGCTTGGCGGTATCGACCTGGATCTCATGGGCAAAGCCGCGATTGGCAAAGAAGTAGAGCCCCGCGCCGATCCACGCCAGCGCGGCCGAGAGCGCGACCTTGGCCGCCACGGCGTCGCTCGGAAAGAGGCCAGCCGGCAGGAGCCACTGCCCGTAAGCCGCAAGCACCAGGACGAGGCCGAAGAACCGCAGCGCGGCCTCGGCGAGGGCGGCCCCGCCAATCGCGCCCGAGGCTTCGCGGACGATGTAGCCCCAATGGGTCTCGGTCAGCCGGAGCGTGCCCGTTCCCCGCCGTTCGGGATGAAAGGTGATGCGCGCCTCGGCCATGGCTCGTCTAATCCGTTCTCGTCCCGTCGACAGTGCGCGCCGAAGAAGGCGATATTGCGGCGGCGCAGGAACAATTCCACGCCGGCCGAACACCCCTTGCAATGCGGCTTCCGGCGTGTATAAGCAGCCGCTCTTTCCGCAGGATCATCTGATCGGCGCAGGCTCTCGTGGACGGGTCGCGGAAAGCTCATCGCCCGTCCTTTGAAATGCGCCTTGAAAACTTGGAGCGACCCATGCCGCTTTACGAGCATGTGTTCATCTCGCGCCAGGACCTGTCGAACACGCAGGCCGAGGGGCTCATCGAACACTTTGGAACCGTCCTCGCCGACAATGGCGGGAAAGTCGTCGACAGTGAATACTGGGGCGTCAAGACCATGGCCTACCGGATCAACAAGAACCGCAAGGGCCATTACGGCTTCATGAAAACTGAGGCCCCCGCGCCTGCGGTTCAGGAAATGGAGCGCCTGATGCGCCTCCATGACGACGTGATGCGGGTTCTCACCATCAAGGTCGACGGCCATGACGAGGGCCCCTCGATCCAGATGCAAAAGCGCGACGACCGCGACCGCGGCGATCGCCGCGACCGCCGCTGAGGAGGGCAAGTCATGGCTGCAAAACCGTTTTTCCGCCGCCGCAAGGTCTGCCCGTTCTCGGGCGACAACGCGCCGAAGATCGACTACAAAGACACCAAGCTCCTCCAGCGCTATATCTCCGAGCGCGGCAAGATCGTGCCGTCGCGGATCACCGCCGTCTCGGCGAAAAAGCAGCGCGAACTGGCCCGGGCGATCAAGCGGGCGCGGTTCCTCGCCCTGCTGCCCTATGCCGTGAAGTAGGGAGGCTCAGATGCAGGTTATTCTCCTCGAACGGGTCGCCAAGCTCGGCCAGATGGGCGACATCGTCACCGTCAAGGATGGCTACGCCCGGAACTTCCTTCTGCCCCAGAAGAAGGCGCTTTGGGCCTCGGACGCCAATGTGAAGGCCTTCGAAGGCCAGAAAGCCCAGCTCGAAGCCCGCAATCTCGAAACGAAGAAAGAGGCCGAGGCGCTCGCGCAGAGGCTCGACGGCCAGCAATTCGTCGTGATCCGGTCGGCCTCCGACGGCGGTGCGCTCTACGGTTCGGTCTCGACCCGCGACGCTGCCGAGGCGGCCGGCGAGGCGGGCTTTTCGGTCGACCGCAGACAGGTGGCGCTGACCGCGCCGATCAAG
Source organism: Paracoccaceae bacterium (assembly GCA_030066905.1). GTDB lineage: Bacteria > Pseudomonadota > Alphaproteobacteria > Rhodobacterales > Rhodobacteraceae > JASJAR01. Next base: position 176,159 of record JASJAR010000007.1, read on the forward strand.
GAGCTCGGGCTCCACGAGGTGGTCGTCACGCTTCACCCCGAGGTCGATGCGACGATCCGGCTCAACGTCGCCCGCTCGCCCGAAGAGGCCGAGTTGCAGGCCCAGGGCAAGACGATCCAGGAGCTTGCCGCCGAGGAAGAGGCGCTGGAGCAGGAAGAACTCGCCCAGCTCTTCGACGAGATCGGCGCGGCCGAACTCGAAGAGCTCGACACCGGCGCCGACGAAGGGCCGGTCGATGTGCCCGAAGGCGACAGCGGCGAGGCTCAGCCCGAGGCGGACGAGGACGAACCGAAAGACGCCTAAGCCTGGCTCACGCCCCGAACCGAGGCCGCGCCCCAGCCGGGGCGCGGTCTTTTTTGGGGGCCGACAATGGCGCGGTGGCGGAGCCCCGGTCGGGAGTGCTCGGAACGCCAGATCGAAGGTCGATCCTTGGCCTGTTGCCGACATTCGCTCCTGTGCGGGGCGCGGAATCAAGGCCGTAGGCCGCCGCGCCATCGCCGGGCCGCCCCACCGGTCCGGCGATTTGGTTGTCGCAGGCGCAAAGCTCTGAGCTCTTTACAGGTTTGCCGCCATAAACCGCGCCGCACGAAGGCCTGGATCGCCGCCCCGCGGCCCGTCGATGGCGCGGCTCGGCGCTTCGTGGACAATGTCCGCTAGAGGCAAACAGCACACCCCCGCCCCGGACACGATCCGGGGCCTCGATCCACCGGTGTACCGGGCCGGTCCCGGGTAAGGCCCGGGACGCGGGGGCATTGCGATCGGAGCGCACATCCGAATGTCCACCCAACGCCAAGACCGCCGGAACCCTGTTACCGACCGCCCCCTCAAAGCCCATCGACCGGATCATCCTTCCCGCTCGATTGTCCAGGCCGCGATCTGCGCCGGTGTCAGCACGTCGTCGCGCGCCTTGTAGAACGCCTCGAGCGCGCGCTCGTGGAGGCCGGTCAGCACCGGGTCGGCCATGAATTCCGCGAGCCGTGCGTCCACCTCCGGCTTGTGGCGGAGGATACTCCGGTCCTCCCCGGCATTCTTGTTCTGCCGGTTCCAGAAGTTCGAGTTGACGAAGTATTTGTTGACCGCTCGTGCCATCCCGTCGCCCCGGTGGTTCTTCATCAGGAAAATGTCGAGCGACTTGATCGCATAATGGTTGATGTAGGCATTCTCCCAGGTGAGCTGGTCCTTTTCGAGCCGGTAGCGCGACCGCGTCGGATGGCGCAGGCTGGCATTGGAACAGGCCGCGCCGCTGGAATTGACGAGCCTGACATCCGGCGAGACCGGGTCTTTCGGCATATGGTCGATGGCGGCGCGAAAGCGCGACGGGCGGAACAATGTCTTGTGCTGGGCATTGGGCGGGCGCGGCCGGATCTGGGCCCGCAGGAAGGTTTCGAGCACCCGGCCGCCCTCCCATCGCTCGAGCCCGCTGTCCCCGAACGGCCGCCATAGCAGCGCCATCGCATCGGCGTCGCCGGCAATCGCCAGGAGATCGGCCACCCGGCCCGCACCCGCCGCGACGTTGAGGAACTCGTCGGCATCGATATGGAGAAGCCAGTCCAGCGCCTGCACGTCCGGTCGCGCCAGGACCCGTTTCATCCCCGAGATCTGCGGCGGCACCTCGCCATCGCGCGGGTTGTCGACATGGGTGATGTGGCCGAGCCGTTCCAGCCGTTCGGCAAGCCGGTCGGTCCCGTCGGTGCAGTCGTTGGTGACGATGAAGATGCGGTCGAAGCCGACCGCCAGGTGATAGGCCACCCATTCGAGGAGGAAGAAGGCCTCGTTGCGCATGCAGGAGACCAGCCCGACACGCTCCTTGCCGTCGCTCACCGTTGACCTCCCTGCCCCGCTGGCCGGAAACGGGGCCGGCCTCTCGGTCGAGGGCCCCACCCCCTCCCGCCGACGGCCCGCGCCGGATCAGTCTTCCTCGATCGCCTCGACGGCCTTCTGAAGCTCGTCCTTCGTGACCTTCTTCTCGGTCACCTTGGCAAGCTCAAAGATGAAGTCGACGACCATGTCCTCGAAGATCGGTGCCTGGATCTGCTGGCGCATCTGCGGGTTTTTCTGCACGAACTCGAAGAATTCCCGTTCCTGGCCGGGAAACTGGCGGGCCCGGGTCATCACCGCCTGGGTCATCTCGGCGTCGGACACCTCGATCTCGTTCTTGCGGCCGATCTCGGCGAGAAAGAGCCCGAGCCGCACCCGCCGGTTGGCCAGGGTCATATGCTCCTCGGTCGTCTCGATTTCGGGGTGGTCGTGGCCTTCGACGTCGGGGTTGTCGTCATGCCAGAGCTGGTGGGCGATCTGTTTCGCCTCCGCCTCGACAAGGCTCGGCGGCAGTTCGAACGCCACCGTCTCGTCGAGCGCGTCAAGCAGCTTGCGCTTCATCACCGCGCGGCTCGCCTGGCCGTATTCGGCGCCGAGGCGCTCGCCGATCTGACCCTTCAGCGCGGCAAGGTCCTCGGCCCCGTAGCGCTTGGCCAGCTCGTCGTCGATGGTCGCCGGCGCGGGCGCTTTCACGGCCTTCACCGTGCATGCAAAGACCGCCTCCTTGCCCGCAAGATGCTCCGCACCGTAATCCTCGGGGAAGGTGACAGTGACCTCCTTCTCCTCGCCGGCCTTCGCCCCGACGAGCTGATCCTCGAAGCCGGGGATGAAGGAATTCGACCCTAGAACAAGGGGATAGTCCTCCGCCGAGCCGCCCTCGAAGACCTCGCCGTCGACCGAACCCTCGAAGTCGATCACCACCTGATCGCCGTCCTTGGCCTTCGAGCCCTTCTTGCGGTCTTCGAAATTCTGCGCGCTCTCGGCAAGGCTCGCCAGCGCCTCGTCCACCTCGCTGTCGGCCGGCGCGGCGACGGGCTTTTCGAGCTTGATCTTGGAGAAGTCGATCTCGGGCACCTCCGGCAGCGCCTCGTAGGACATCTCGACCTCGACGTCGTCGCCCTCCTTCCAGTCCTCGTTGGTCATCTTGACCTCGGGCTGGACGGCCGGGCGGTCGCCGCTCTCCTCGAAATGGGACGACATGGCCGCGTCGATCGTCTCTTGCATCGCCTCGCCGAGAAGCCGCTGGCCGAACTGCTTTTTCAGAAGCGCCATCGGCACCTTGCCCTTCCGGAAACCCTTCATCTGGATTTCCGGGGCGGCCTCGGCGAGCTTCTCATTCACTTTCGCATCAAGGTCTTCTGCCGCGATCTTGATCTGATAGCCGCGCTTCAGACCGTCGTTGAGGGTCTCGGTAACCTGCATGGGACATCCTGTGTGAGTGCAGCCGGGGCCGGTGCCCGCCGGGCCTGTCGAAATTTGCTGCGTTCTAAGGAAGCCCCGGCAGGGGCGCAAGTCGGAAACCGGGCGGCGCGGTCGCG
>JASJAR010000008.1 GCA_030066905.1 Paracoccaceae bacterium
GTTCAGCACATGGCAGGTGTTCCAGTGGAACTTGTCCTGCTCGTAGCCGATGTCCTTGATGCAGTCCCGCGCGATCTCGGCGATCCGGCCCATGTAGTTCTTGAGCCGCTCCTTGTCGGAGAGCCCAACCTCGCCGCCGACGACGACCATGCCGGTGGTCGCGAAGGTCTCGCAGGCGACGCGGGCCTGCGGCTCCTCGGTGAGAAAGGCGTCGAGGACGGCGTCGGAGATCCGGTCGCAGACCTTGTCGGGGTGGCCCTCGGAGACACTCTCCGAGGTGAAGGTGTAATTCTGTCGGCTCATTTTCTGGTGGTGCTCCATTGCAAGTACGCCGCCACGCCAGGAAGCCGTTGTGACGGTCGGGGCGGGTTACTCCAGCCCCGAGGTCTGTGCAATGGGATTGCGCCAATGCAGCACAAGTCCCGTCACCAGACCGATCAATAGGAGCACGAAGACCGGACTGTCACCGGTGCGTGCGTAAAGCGGCACCCCGGGCATGGCGATCACGAGCATATCGCGCGCGCCGGCGATGTCGGCCCGCAGCGCCTCTTCCGGGCGGGTGCGCCCGAGCGGTCCGATGACCGTCGAAACCCCCTTGTTGGCCACCCGCACCACCGGCAGGCCATGCTCGACAGCGCGGAAGCGGGCGATGTCGAGATGCTGCCGGGGGCCGGCGAAGGTGCCGAACCACGCGTCGTTGGTGAGGATCACGATGTAGTCGGGCCGTTCGCCTGCGCGAAAGAGATGACCCGGGAAAATGCCCTCGTAGCAGATGAGCGGCAAGGCGCGGCCCAGAGGCGTGTCGATGAGGCGCACTTCGGCGCCCGCGCTGAAACCGTTCGACGTCGTCCCGGCCATGGCGCGCAGGACCCCCAGCCGGAAGGGAATGTACTCACCGAAGGGCACCAGATGGACCTTGTCGAAGGTCTCGCGCACGCGCCCGTCGGGGCCGGCCACGACGAGCGAGTTGAACCAATCTCCGCCGTCGCGCCGATTGATCCCGGTTATAAACGGCACGCCGCCGGCCGCGCCGATGGCTTCGAGGGCGGGGCCGGCGACATCGAGCGGGGTGACCACGGCCGCTTCGGGCCAGACGACGAGGTCGGGCGGGTCGGCGTCGCCGGAGCCCCGCGTCAGATCGAGCTTGGTCTCGAAATTCTCAGGGATGCGCGCGCGGTCCCATTTCTCGGTCTGGGGGATGTTGGGCTGGATGAGGCGGACGGTGCCGAGGCGTTCGACGCCGGAGGGAAGGCGGCCGGGTCCGATCTGCGCGCCAAGCACCAGGCCGCCGAGGAGCACCGCCCCCGCGAGCGCGCCCGGCCAGAGCCGCGGCAGGGCGGCCGGCAGGGCGGCGGCAATGAGAGTGAGGGCCGTCAGCCCGTAGGAGCCGGTGACCGACGCCACAAGACGCAGCGGGGTGTCGACCCAGATATAGCCCGGCAGCGCCCAGGGAAATCCGGTGAAGATATGCCCGCGCACAACCTCCGCCGCAGCCAGCGCGACGGCGAATGTGAGCGCCCGGGGGCCGGCCATATGTTTCGCCGTCCAGCCTGCGAGACCCCAGAAAAGCGCCAGCCCCCCGGCCATGAGAAGAAGCGCGAAGGGCGCCATCCACCCATGGGTCTCGACGTCGACGAGGAACGGCTCCACGATCCAGTGCAGCGTCAGCCCGAAATAGGCTGCCCCGCCGGCCCAGGCGAGGCGCCCCGGTCTCTCGCTCCGTGCGATGAGAAAGATCAGCCCGGCAAAGCCGGCAAGGGCCACCGGCCAGAGCCCGAAAGGTGCGTGGCCGAGACCGGCCGCGAGCCCCGAAAGAACCGCCAGCGCAAGCGCCTTCGCCCCGCTCACCTCAGGCTATTCCGCCGCCCGCATCGCACCCGCGACCCGCACCCGGAGCCGCTTGATGCGGCGGGGGTCGGCGTCCACGACCTCGAAATCGGGGCCTTCGGGGTGTTTGATGACCTCGCCGCGCGCCGGCACCCGGCCCGCGAGCATGAAAACGAGCCCGCCGAGGGTGTCGATTTCCTCGTCATCGGCCTCTTCGAGAAGCTTCTGGCCGATCTCGGCCTCGAACTCGTCGAGCGGCGCGCGGGCCTGGGCAAGGTAGCAACCGGGGCCCTCCACCGTCCAGTACCGCCCCTCGGCGATGTCGTGCTCGTCCTCGATCTCGCCGACGACCTGTTCGATGAGGTCTTCGATGGTGACGAGCCCGTCGACGCCGCCGTATTCGTCGATGACAAGCGCGAGGTGCCGCCGATCGGACTGCATCTTCTGCAAAAGGACGCCTATCGGCATCGACGGCGGGGCGTAGATCAGGGGCCTCAGCATCTTGCGGAGGTTGAACCGCTCGCCGGTGCCGTTGAACCCATGCTGGAGCGCGAAGTCCTTCAGATGGACCATGCCCAGGGGGCTGTCGAGGGTCTCGTTGTAGACCGGCAGCCGGGTGAGCCCGCTGTCGCGGAAGACGTCGACCAGTTCCGACTTCGTCGAGGTCACGGGCACCGAGACGATCTCCACCTTGGGGATCATCACGTCCTCGACGCGCATCCGGCGGAGGTTCGAGAGCCCATGGCTCGGTTCGGGCGGTCTGAACGGGTCGGCGACCGGCCTTGGGTCCGCCGTGCCGGCAGCCCCGAAGGAGCCGAATACCCGTTCCAGAAAACTCTTTTGTGCCGTCTGCGGCGCGCCCTGCGCCGCACCTAAAGACCCGTCGTGGCTCTCGCCCATCTGACCTTTCCAAGACGCCGGCCCGGTGCCGGCTAAGAATAAGGGTTAGCAACCCCGAGTGACATAAGTATGGCGATCTCCCGGGATTCCATCAAGTCGGCGTCGGCGTCGGTCTCATGGTCGTAGCCGAGCAGGTGGAGAAGGCCGTGAACGAGGAGATGGGTCAGATGGTCGCCAAAGACAATGCCGGCGGCCTCGGCTTCGGCCGCACAGGTTTCATAGGCGAGCGCAATGTCGCCGATCTCGGGCGAGCCGGGCGGTGGCGGGACTACTCCGGGGGCGTCGGGAGAGAGGGTCTCGGCAGGCCAGGAGAGCACATTGGTAGGCTGCGTCTTGCCACGAAATTCGCCGTTCAGGACCGCAATGCGCGCGTCGTCCGTGGCCAGACAGGCCGCCGAGAGCGGTCCGGTCGCCAGATGGGCCTCGAGTGCTGTCAGAGCCCGGCCCGCGAGGCCCGGCAAGCCCGCCGCTTCCCAGCGGGTATCTTCGATGATGACCTCCAGTCCCATGCCACCGCCCTACCTTTGTGGAAGACCCGCGACCAGAGGGCGGGGTTTCGAAATCCCGCGCGCGGCGGTTTCGAAACCGCCGCAGCCCGGCGCTTCCGGCCGCCCCGAACTTCCTCTACACTGGCGTCACCAACAGGAGCTGCCCCCATGACCGACACCACCGCCGCCGTCGATCTTTCTGCCGCCGAGGCCGAGGTCGACCTGCCGCCCATCGGCTCCACCGAGCGCTACGATGCGCTGATGGAAGTGATCCGCAACCGCGTGACGGTGCGGAAGTTCGACACCAATTTCACCGTCCCGGACGAGCATTTCGACCTCATCCTGGAAGCCGCCCGCCACGGGCCCTCGGGGGCCAATGCCCAGCCCTGGCAGTTCGTCGTCGTGCGCGACCAAGACATGAAACAGCAGATCGCCGATTACTTCGTCGCCGAACAGCGCTTCCGCGCCAAGGCGAAGATGAAGTTTCCGACGCCCGATTACCGCGGTCTCGCGACCGCCCCCGGCTTCGTGGTGGTCTGCTCCGACATGCGCTGGATCAACGCGTTCCCCGTCCTCAACGACGGCTCGGACCTCGACGCGCAATACAAAGAAAACGCCGAACGCATTCTGCTCCAGTCTGTCGCGGCCGCCACCATGTCGGCCCATCTCGCCGCCGCCGCGCTCGGCTATTGCGTCTGGTGGGTCACCGCCATCGGCCAGGACGAGGCGCAAAAGGCGATGCGCCCGCTTCTTGGCATTCCCGACGAGGTCTCGGTGCTCGACATCTTCCTCTTTGGCCCGCCCGCCCAGGCGCCCTACAAGCGCTGGCGCCGGCCCGCCGAGGAAATCGTCCACTGGGACCAGTACGACCGCGACCAGTTCATGACCGAGGAAGACCTTCTCGACTGGATCAAGACCCGCCGGCACCGGGTGATGTACCGCGATGCCTCGAAGATCGACTAACTGGCCGAAACCCACCGCCCCGGGGCGCGTTGTTTGGCCAGAGGCCGCGGGGCAGGTACCGGGCCGGTGGGCAGGTTCAACCTAGGCGCGAAACCGCCGATCTCCGGGGGCGGACAAAAAACGTCATCCCCCTGTGATACGGATTGCATAAGACAGCAGAAAAACACCCCTGAGGCACGGTTTGAGCCACCGTACGATCTTTCTGTCCGACATCCATCTCGGCGCCAAGGGCTGTCAGGCGGAACTGCTCGCCAGTTTCCTCGCCAGTCACGATGCGGAGACGATCTACCTCATCGGCGACGTCTTCGACGGCTGGAAGCTCAAGCGCGGCTGGCACTGGCCCCAGAGCCATAACGACATCATCTCGGCCCTCCTCGACAAGGCGCGGGCCGGGACCCGGGTGATCTTCATTCCCGGCAACCACGACGAGGTGGCACGGAATTACTTCGGCACCCATTTCGGCGGGATCGAGGTGAAGCCGCGCGCCGAGTTCGTCGCCGCCGACGGCCGCCGCTTTCTCGTCACCCATGGCGACGAGTTCGACAGCGTGGTCGTCAACGCCCGCTGGCTCGCCCTTCTGGGCGACCGCTTTTACCACCTCCTTTTGTGGTGCAACCCCAAGATCAACGCCGTCCGCCGGCTCTGGACCCGGCGCTACTGGTCGCTCTCGAAATGGGCCAAGGGGCAGGTGAAACAGGCGGTGAGCTTCATCTCCCAATACGAAAAGGTGCTCGCCGACGATGCGCGGATGGGCGGCTATGACGGCGTGATCTGCGGCCATATCCACCACGCGAACATTCGCCAGATCGGCGATATACTTTACGTCAACACCGGCGACTGGGTGGAAAGCTGCACTGCGATTCTCGAAGATCATGAGGGCAAGCTCAGCCTCGTCGACTGGGAGGCGCGGATCGCCCGGCGGCGGCTTCTGGCCCGGCGCGGACGGCGGCGGGCGAAGAACCCGACCAAAGTCGATTGAACGAACAGACCAAGGAAAAGACGTGAGCCAAAGCGTTTCCGAGACCATCGATGCCGCGGTCTATGAAGGACGGCCCCTGTCGAAATCGGGCCTCGCCGACCGGGTCTTCGCACAGATGTTCCGCGGCCTCGTCTATGCCCAGATCTGGGAGGACCCGGTGGCGGATATGGCGGCGCTGGAGCTTTCGGGCGAGGACGACGTCGTCTGCATCGCCTCGGGGGGCTGCAACATGATGTCCTATCTCACCGCCGGCCCGGCTTCGGTCGTGGCGGTCGATCTCTCCCCGGCCCATGTGGCTCTCGGTCGGCTGAAGCTTCTGGGCGCGCGGGAATTTCCCGACCATGCGAGCTTCTACCGGTTCTTCGGCGCGGCGGACCGGGCCGCGAATGGGGGGCTCTTCGAAACCTACCTCGCCCCCCATCTCGACGCCGAGGCCGCCGCCTTCTGGAACGGCCGCACGCTGTCGGGCCGGCGCAAGGCGATGTTCCAGAAAGGGCTCTATCGGTATGGCGCGCTGGGGCGGTTTCTAGGGGTCGTCCAAAGCTTCGCCTGGCTCGCGGGGGTCGACCTCAAGCGGGTCCTGAAGGCCCAAAACCTCGACGAGCAGCGCGCCTTTCACGCCGCCGAGATCCACCCCTTGTTCGACCGCCCCCTCGTGCGCTTTCTCGCCCGGCGGCGCGCCTCGCTCTTCGGGCTCGGCATTCCGCCGGCGCAATACGACAAGCTCGCCGCCGATGGGGGCGGCGATGTGATCCCGGTCCTGAGGGAGCGGGCGCGGAAGCTCTTCTGCGACTTCCCCGTCGCGGAGAACTACTTTCTCTGGCAGGCGGTGGGGCGTACCTACAAGCGCGACGGAACCGGGCCCGTGCCGCCCTATCTCGACCCCCGCCATTTCGAGGCGGTGCGCGATGGCGCGGCCCGGGCGAGCCTGGCCAACACATCGCTCACCGACCTTCTGGCTTCGGCCCCCTCGGGCTCGAAGAGCGTCTATGTGCTGCTCGACGCCCAGGATTGGATGAGCGACGCCCAGCTCAACGCGCTCTGGTCGGAGATTACCCGCACCGCGCGGCCCGGTGCGCGGGTGCTCTTCCGCACCGGCGGGGCGGCGGACATTCTGCCCGGCCGGGTCGACCCGGAGCTTCTGACGCGCTGGTCCTACGACGCAGATGCCTCGGCCGCGGCCTTCGCCGCAGACCGCTCGGCGATCTATGGCGGGGTGCATCTTTATCGGCTGAAGGGCTAGGGCGATGGCCGAGATCAGCCGCGCCGAGGGCCACGGCGCGCTCATGGACAAGATTTACCGCCACCAGCGGCGCGTCTATGACCTGACCCGGAAATACTACCTTTTGGGCCGCGACCGCCTGATCGCCGAGATGGCACCCGGCCCAGACGCCCACATCCTCGAAATCGCCTGCGGCACCGGGCGCAACCTCGACCTCATCGGACGCCGCTATCCAGGCCGGGCGCTCTACGGGCTCGACATCTCAAGCGAGATGCTGGCCACCGCCCGCACCAAGCTCGGGGCCCGGGCGCTCTTGGCCGAGGCCGACGCTTGCGACTTCGACGCCGAGGCGCTTTTCGGGCGGGCGCGGTTCGACCGGATCGTTCATTCGTATTCCCTGTCGATGATCCCCGACTGGCAGGGCGCGCTTGCCGAAGCCGCCGGCAAGCTCGCGCCGGGGGGGCAGATGCACATCGTCGATTTCGGCGACATGGGCGGGTTGCCGGGCTGGTTCGACCGGGGGATGCGGGGGTGGCTGGCGAAGTTCCACGTCACCCCGCGCGACGGGCTTGGCGACGTGCTCGATGCGGTGGCCACCGTTCAGGGGCTCACGGTCGAGCATCGGACGCTCTATCGCGGTTATGCCCAGATCGGGATGCTGAAGCGCCCCGCGTGAGCGCGGTTTCGGCAGGGAGGGGCGTTTTTGGGGTGCCGGTCGGTTTCGGGGTCACGCGGACGTTCGTCTGGGCGCTCCGATCTTCAGATCCTCCCGTCCCGGGCGTGACCCGGGACCTCGCCGGGCTTGGCACTCCTGGGGATCGAGGCCCCGGATCGGGTCCGGGGCGTGTCCGGGCGTCAGAACGCCAGAGGGATTGGTGGCGACAGGTCGTCGACTGTTGGCCTCTTGAAGAGGTCCATGTTGCGCACCCCGATCTCCAGATCCTCCCGTCCCGGGCGTGCCCCGGGACCCCGACGGGCGGTGCGCTCCTGGGGATCGGGGCCCCGGATCGGGTCCGGGGCGGGGTTCGCCGGAGGCCGTTGGAGCAAGACCGAGCTTCAGCTTCGGGCCAAGAACCGGCCCCCTACCCCTCGCCCGCCTCGTAGGCCTCGATGATCGCGGCCACCAGCGGATGGCGGACGACGTCCTTCGAGGTGAAGTAGGAAAAGCTGATGCCGGACACGCCTTTGAGGAGCCGCTCGGCGTCGTGGAGCCCCGAGGACACGCCGCGCGGCAGGTCGATCTGGCTTCGGTCGCCGGTGACGACCATGCGGGAGCCTTCGCCGAGGCGGGTCAGAAACATCTTCATCTGCATCGAGGTGGCGTTCTGGGCCTCGTCGAGAACGACGAACGCGTTCGACAATGTGCGCCCGCGCATGAAGGCCAAAGGCGCGATCTCGATACGCTTGTCCTCGATGAGCTTTGTCACCTGCTTGCCGGGCAGGAAGTCGTTCAGCGCGTCGTAGAGCGGCTGCATGTAGGGGTCGACCTTGTCCTTCATGTCGCCGGGGAGGAACCCCAGCCGCTCGCCGGCCTCGACGGCGGGGCGGGAGAGAAGGATCTTGTCGACATGGCCGCCGAGAAACAGCGTTACCCCGACGGCGACCGCGAGATAGGTCTTGCCGGTGCCGGCAGGGCCGATGCCGAAGGCGAGCTCGTTTTCGAACAGCGCGCGGACATAGGCCTTCTGGGCCTCGGTGCGGGGCTCGACCGTCTTCTTGCGGGTCTTCAGTTCGATCCGCCCGCCCTGGAAGAGCTCCATCTGGTCGCCCGGCTCGGCCTCGGCGGCCATGCGAAGCTCGCCGTCGATCTCGCCGGCATCGAGGGGCCGGCCGGCTTCGAGCTTGGCGTAAAGCGCCTCGAGCACCCGGGCGGCCTCGGCCCGCGCCTCCGCTTCGCCGTGAATCGCGAGGAGATTGCCGCGCCTGAGGATATGCACGCCGGTGCCGTGCTCGACCTGGGCGAGGTTGCGGTCGAACTCGCCGCAGAGATCGATAAGCAGCCGGTTGTCGGGAAACTCCAGGAGCGTTTCGAGCCCCTGATCGGGCCCGGTTTCTTGCGGCACGGCGGATATGGGCAATCAGCGCTCCCGGATTCGCATGTGGTTCATCGGATGCTGCCAAGCCCCCGACCGGGGCGCAAGACAATCTAGTCGATTGTCATCGCTCTTTGACCAGATGTTGCGGCTCGCGGGAGCGCGGGGGACGCCTGAGCGTTGAAAGCCGGCGCCGGCCCCGTTCGGGGCCGACGCGACCTTACAGCGAAAGACACTCTCTACGACGTACAAGCTCGGTCTTGATCGATATCGCCTGGCGGCGAGGTTCGAGCGGTTCCTGCTGCGGTCTATGGCTGATTCGCCGAGGGAGTTCTGTGATCGACCTCACAGAGCCCGGCCCGGATCAGAAGAGGTCGGGCTGGGACAGGGCCTTCAGCGCCGCCCGGTCGGTGATCGTCAGCACCCCGCGCGGGGCCTCGACGATGCCGGCCTTCTTCCAGTCGCCGATGGTCTTCGACACTGCCTCCCGGGTCGCGCCCATGAACTCGGCGATCTCGGATTTCGACATATGGAGCGTCTCCGTGCCATCGGCGGTCAGATGCAGAAGCTTCCGCGCCAGCCGCGCCGAGAGCGGCAGGAACACCTGGTCGGCAAGCTGCGAGTTCATCCAGCGCATCCGCTGGCCCGCGAGGTGGATCATGTCGATCCCGAGCGCCGGATCGGCGCGGATCGCCTCGGTCATGTCCCTGTTTCTGATACGAAAAAGCCGGGTGTCTTCATGGGCCGTGGCCGTGGCGGTGCGCACGCCGGGGTCGAAGAAGGCGATTTCGCCGATGAGGTCGCCGGGCTTCAGGACATCGAGCGCAAGCTTGCGCCCGTCCTCGGAGACGACGCTGATTTCGAGCGCACCGTCGAGGATGGCGTAGAGCGCGTCGCCGTCGTCGCCCTGCTCGAAGAGGACCTCGCCCGCGCCGAGCCGCATCTCGCGGCCATGGGCCTCGATGGCGGTCCGAAGCGCCTCCGAAGCGCTAGAGAGAAAGCCGGTATCGGCCAGCATCGCCGTTTTCCTGCCTGGCGGTACGGGCCCGCGCCGCACCTTCGCGATTGTGTCGTGCTGGCGAGGATGATGACCGATCCCGGGCGCGGACCGCAATGTTTCCCGGACATCGGCGGAGGGAAACCGGGGCGGCCGGGGAGCGAGGGGCCGGCCCGAAGACGACATTGCCGCCGCACGATGTGCCGCGCCCGTTGCCCTTGGAGCGACCCACGCCCCGGACCTGATCCGGGGCAGGCTGGGTCAAGCCCGGGACGTGGGCCTGTTGGCTTGAAGCGGGGCGAAGAATGTCCGCTCGATGCCAAAACCGCTCCGCGGCCCGGTTCACCCCGTGGGCCGTCCGCTCTAGGCTGCCGCCCGTGACCGGACCCGAATTCTCAGACGCGACCGTCGCCCGCGCCTTCGCGGACCTGCCGGCGCAGGTGCGGCCGGCCCTTCTGGCGGTGCGCGCCCTCGTCTTCGAGGTGGCGGCCGAGACCGAGGGGGTCGGGGCCATCGAGGAAACGCTGAAATGGGGCCAGCCGGCCTATCTGACGCGCAAGACCGGGGCCGGGTCGACGCTGCGGCTCGGCGCGGCGGCGGTCTTCGTTCATTGCCAGACGACGATCCTTTCGGATGTGGCCCGGGCCTTTCCCGAAGCGTTCGCCTATGAGGACAACCGGGCGGCGCGGTTCGACCCGGCCGCCCCGCCAAAGGTGCCGCTGCGGGCGCTGATCCGGACCGCGCTCACCTATCACCTTGCGAAACGGCGCGGTGCCGGCGCCCCGGCGAGGAGCCAGAGCATCAACGTCATCTCGCCGACGAAGGTGTAGGGGGCGAAGCGGAACACCGTCTGGGGGAGCGCGAAGGCGATGAGACTGTCGACGAGGTAGCCGAGACCCGCAATCGCCAGCAATGCGGCGAGGACCTGCCGCAAGAGCCCTCCGCCCCAGATCAACCGGGCGAGCAGCAGCAGATGGGCAGCGAAGAGGGCGAAGGCGGCGTCCCAGATCGCACGGTAGCGGCCGAGGGCGGCCTCCACCGCCGAGACGCCGGTTGTGCCGGCCGGGATTTCTCCGGTGACGGCGAGGGCCTGCCAGATCTGGAGTTGCGCGAGGGCGAAAAGCGCGACATAGGCGAGCCGTGCCGCGGCGGTGAGCGCGGAGAGCCGTGGAGCGGCGGGGCGAAAGAGCGCCCAGAGGGCCGCCGCGACGACGATATCCATCAATGCCACGACCCGCTGGGCGAGGCCGAGGCGGAGAAGGCCGCGGGGCACGGCTTCGGGCCAGCCGGGACCCGCGACATCGGCCAGGAGGGTCTCATCGAAAGCCCCCAGCAATGCGGCAGCGGTCATCGCCAGATAGGCGAGACCGGCGATCCGGGCGGTTCCGCGGGCGGTGGGGTCGTCCAAGGCGGGCTCCCTTTCAAGAGGTGTCGCGGCAGTCTAGGCCGGTCCGTCTGCCAGGGACTGACCGCCGGCAGGTCGCGTCCGCCCCGGTCGCCCCCCTTGTCATTCCACCAATGAGTTGATCGAACGCCCCCATCGTGTTATTCAATCATATGGTTGAACGAGAATCGGACCGGCTCACCGCCACCCTCAAGGCCGCCGCCGACCCCAACCGGCGGGCGATCCTGACGCTTCTGGCCCAGGAGGGCCCGCTCCGGGTCACCGACCTTGCCGCGCGGTTCCCGATCAGCCTCAACGCCGTGTCAAAGCACATAAAAACCCTTGAGGCAGCCGGGCTCGTCACCCGGCGCACCGACTGGCGCGCACACCTCATCGAGCTGAACCCCGGGCCCCTGGCCGAGATCGACCGCTGGTTCGACGACTTGCGCTCGATCTGGTCGCTGAGGCTCGAAGAACTCTCACGCCTACTCATGGAGGACCACGACATGATCGATCAGATGACCGAACTTGCCCTGGAGGTGTCACACCATATTCCGGCGCCGCGCGAAAAGGTGTTCGACGCCTGGCTCGACCCGAAAATGCTCGCCAAGTTCATGACCCCCGGCCCGAACATGTCGGTGCCGACGGCGACGAGCGACGCGCGTGTCGGCGGCCGGTTTCTCGTCGTGATGCGCGCCGGCGACAACGACATGCCGCACGCGGGCACCTACCGCGAAATCCGCCGGCCCGAGCGGCTGGTCTTCACCTGGGAAAGCCCGTTCTCGCAAGCGGAAGGCTCCACCGTGACCCTCGATTTCGCCGAAAGCGGCGGCGGCACCGACGTCACCCTCCGCCATGTCCGCTTCGAGACCGAGGAAGCCCGGGACAACCACAAAGGCGGCTGGAGCGCGATCCTCGCCGCACTGGAGGGGGCCGTCTGAGGCGTTGGCGGCCGAAGCGCTCGAACTGACCCAGATCGCGGCAGCATCGCCGACGATGCTCGCACCGGCGCTGTTATCGCGCGCACCGCACCATGGCCCTTCATCTTGGCGAAAATACCGCGGGGGAGCCGCGTAAGCGGCGGGGGCAGCGCCCCCGGCCCCCCTTGCGTCAGCGCGCGGCGCCCACAACCTCGCCGCCGAGCGAGTTCGGCGCGCTGTCGATGATCCGCACCGGGGCGAGATCGCCGCGTCCGACGGTGTCCGAGGTCACATGGACCGCATGGAGATGTTCGGACTTCCCCACCCATTGTCCGGGCTCGCGGCCGGGCTTTTCGAAGAGCACGTGCACCTCGCGGCCGACCATCGCCTCCTGGGCCGCGCGCTGCTGGTCTTTCAGGAGGGCCTGGAGCCGCGCGAGCCGGTCGGCCTTGACCTCCTCGGCCACCTCGTCGCGTTCGGCCGCCGGGGTGCCGGGGCGCGCGGAATACTTGAACGAATAGGCCTGGCCGTAGCCCACCGCCTCGACGAGCCGCAGCGTGTCCTCGAAATCGGCCTCCGTCTCGCCCGGGAACCCGACGATGAAATCCCCCGACAACAAAAGATCGGGCCGGGCCGCGCGCAGGCGGGCGATGATGTCGAGATAGTCCGCCGCATTGTGCTTGCGGTTCATCGCCTTGAGGATCCGGTCCGAGCCCGATTGCACCGGCAGGTGGAGATAGGGCATGAGCTTGTCGCAGGTCCCATGGGCGGCGATGAGGGCGTCGTCCATGTCATTGGGATGCGAGGTGGTGAAGCGGATGCGTGCGAGCCCGTCGAGCTCCGAAAGCGCCCAGATGAGCCCCGCAAGCCCACCGGCATGGCCGTGATAGGCGTTGACGTTCTGGCCCAGAAGCGTGATCTCGCGGACCCCGCGCTCGACGAGTTCCTGCGCCTCGGCAAGCACCCGCGCGGCGGGCCGGCTGACCTCGGCGCCGCGGGTATAGGGCACGACGCAGAAGGCGCAGAACTTGTCGCAGCCCTCCTGGACGGTCAGAAACGCCGTCGGCCCGCGTGCCGCCTTGGGGCGGGCGGCGAGGTGGTCGAACTTATCCTCCTGCGGAAACTCCGTCAGCACCGCCCGCTCCCCGGCCCGGGTCGCGGCCTCCATCTGGGGCAGCCTGTGATAGGCCTGGGGGCCGACGACAAGATCGACGAGCGGCTGGCGGGCGACGATCTCCTCGCCCTCGGCCTGGGCGACGCAGCCGGCGACACCGATCTTCAGATCGGGGTTCTCGGCCTTCAGGGGCTTCAGGCGCCCGAGTTCGGAATAGACCTTCTCGGCCGCTTTCTCGCGGATGTGGCAGGTGTTGAGAAGGATCATGTCCGCGCCCTCAGGCGCATCCACGGTCTCGTAGCCCGCCGGGGCCAGTGCCTCGGCCATCCGCTCGCTGTCGTAAACGTTCATCTGACAGCCATAGGTCTTGATGTAGAGCTTCTTCGCCATGGACCGAGGGGATAGCCGCAACCGGACGGCCCCGCAACGCTTGCCTCCGCCGGCGGTTTTGGCGAGGCTGGCGGGAACCGGCGGGAGACCGAAACAGGCCGATGTACTACGCCTCTGCGAAGGAATTCCAGAAGACTGCGACAGCGGCGCTCGGAACCGGACCCGTGGCCATCGTGGTCGCCGAGGACGATGTCGAGATCGAAACGACGATCCGGCACAACCTGATTTCGGGGTTCAGGACGGTGGTACTTTTCGCGCCGGATGCCATCCCGCTGGCCGAGGGGCTTCGGGGCGTCGTCCACCGGGTCCGGTTCGACACGCTGGCCCCGGATGCGGTGACGGAGGCGGTCAACGCGGTGATCGAGGCGGCGCCGGAGGGCACCTGGCTCAGTTACGGCTATAACGCGGAGTATCTTTTCTACCCCTTTGCCGAGACCCGGACGGTGGGCGAAATGCTCGCCTTTCACGCCGAGGAGCGCCGCGAGGCGATGCTGGCCTATGTCATCGATCTTTATGCCGCCGACCTCGATGCCGCGGAGAACGCCGTTTCGCTCGACGACGCCCATCTCGACCGGACGGGATATTACGCGCTCGGCCGCGACGGGCCCGACGGCCTGCCGCTCGACCGGCAGCTCGACTTCTTCGGCGGCCTCAGATGGCGCTACGAGGAGCACATCCCCGAGACGCGCCGGAAGATCGACCGGATTGCGCTGTTCCGGGCCAGAAGGGGGCTGCGGCTCCTCGACGGGTACCTGCTTAACGACGACGAGCTCAACACCTATGCCTGCCCATGGCACAACAACCTGACCGCGGCGATCTGCTCGTTCCGGACCGCCAAGGCGCTTCGGTCGAACCCCGGCAGCCGGTACGAGATCGACGGGTTTCATTGGCACAATTCGGTGCGGTTCGAGTGGGACAGCCGCCAGCTTCTCGACCTGGGGCTGATGGAACCCGGCCAGTGGTTCTGACCGCCGGGTGCGCCGGCGACGGCGCGGGACCGGGCGGGGCGCCCCGCCTTCGGGGCGCAGGCGACGTCGCTCAGCCCGCGTCCTTGATCGCGTCGGCCGCGGCGATGTCCTCGACGCTTTCGGAATAGGTTTCCCGGGTCCGCCCGATATGGGCCTCGAGGATCGCGTAAATCTCCGCCCGGCTGCCCTCGGCGAAAACGTCGCGCAGCGCGATATGCTCCTCGAACGACAATTGCGTATGCATCGGCTTGACCGCGAGATGGGTCCTGAGTGCTGCGATCTTGCCGGCGTAGCGGCCATAGCTGTCCTTCAGATAGGCGTTGCCGCAATGGCGGAAGAAGGCTTCGTGGAACTCGGTGTCGAGCTGGAGATATGCGCGGGTGTCGCCCCTGGCGCGGACACCGGCCATCCGCTCGACGATCGCGGCGATCTCGGCCACGAGGGCGGACCGGTTGCGGGTGACGGCGAGGTCGAGCGCGGCGGATTCGATGGCGAGGCGGAATTCGCACATCTCGATCACCTCGCGCGCGCTCAGCGAGAACACATAGGCGCCGCGCTGGGGCAGGATGGTGACGAGGCCTTCCGACCTAAGTTGCACGAGGGATTCGCGGACCGGGGTCTTCGAAACGTCGAGTTCCTCGGCGAGCTGGCGTTCCGAAAGCGAGGCACCGAGCTCAAGGTCGCCCGACACGATGCGGCCGCGCAGATGCTCCAGCACCGTTTCGGTCAGCGACTTCGGACGCTCCATCTGCGGCAAGGCGTCTCTCCCCCTTCGGCTGCTCTTTCGGCGTGTTGACTGAAGTATCATATCTGATATACCAGTTGTCAATGAAGAAGGCTTTCATGCCTCTCGGGGGGGAATCGAATGCATCGGGCGACGCTCGTTCTCGACTGCAAAAACCATCACGGCGAAGGTATTTTCTGGAATGCCGCCGACGCCCGGGTCTGGTGGACCGACATCGAGGGCAAGGCGCTGTGGTCGTTCGACCCCGCCACCGGCGCTTCCGAAAAGACCGACATGCCCGACCGGGTCTGCTGCTTTGCGCCGCGCGCGGGGGGCGGGCTGATCGTCGCCTTCGCGGGGAGCGTGGCGTTCTACGATCCCAAAACCGGGGAGACCGAGACGCTTGCCGAGTTCGAGCCCGATAACCCCGGCACAAGGCTGAACGACGGGCGCACCGACCGGCAGGGCCGGTTCGTCGCGGGGGGCATGAACGAGGCGACGGGGGCGGCGGATTCTTCGGTCATTCGCATCGATGCCGACGGCACTCTCACCACGCTGATTGACGGGGTGGCTTGTGCCAATTCCACCTGCTTCAGCCCCGACGGGCGGACGATGTTCTTCGCAGATACCCCCGAAAAGACGATCCGCGCCTATGATTACGACCCCGAGACCGGCGCGCTCGGCGCGATGCGCGTCCATGGTGATTTTTCGGGGGAGCCTGGCCTGCCGGACGGCTCCTGCGTCGATGCCGAAGGCGGGGTCTGGAATGCCGAATGGGAGGGCCGCCGCGTGGTGCACGTGGCCCCCGGGGGCACCATCGACCGGGTGATCGAGGTGCCGACCTGGAAGCCCACCTGCTGCGCCTTCGGCGGGGAGGGGCTGGAGACGCTTTTCATTACGACGTCGCGGCTGATGAGCAGCGACGCCGATCTGGCGGAGGACCCTCATGCGGGGGGTCTCTTCGCCGTCACACCAGGGGTGAGGGGCGTCGAGGATGCGCCCTTTGCCGGTTAACCGATGCCACATCCCAGGGAGGAAACCATGACATCGCTTTCGAAGTTCCTGACCACCGCAGCCGTGACCGGCCTTGCCGGCACGGCCTTTGCCGCCGACTACCCCGCGCCTGTGCCGATGCAGGAGGGCGCCCAGGCCGATCTGTCGGCCCTGTCGAACGACGGCGATCTGCGCATCGCCTACATGCCGCCTGCGACCGAGTTCAACTACTACATCGCCATCGGCGAGGGGATCGAAGCGGCGGCCGCTGAGGCCGGCGTCGAGGTCTTCATGCTCGCGCCGCAATCGGGGTCGGACATCAACGGCCAGATGGGGATGATCCAGGACGTCATCACCCAGGATGTGGACGCGATCATCCTGTCCACCCATGACGAGGCGGCCGCGGCCCCGCTCGTCACCCGCGCGGTCGAAAACGGCATCGCGGTGGTGATCGTCAATTCCGACATCGCTAACTTCCCCACGCCGGTCCACGGGGTGGTGGGTTATTCGCAGCGCAACGGCACCCATGCCATCGGCGAGTATCTCGTTGAGATGTCGGGGGGCGATGCGCT
Organism: Paracoccaceae bacterium; assembly: GCA_030066905.1. Taxonomy (GTDB): domain Bacteria; phylum Pseudomonadota; class Alphaproteobacteria; order Rhodobacterales; family Rhodobacteraceae; genus JASJAR01. The sequence continues at coordinate 16,475 of JASJAR010000008.1, forward strand.
CAAGGTTGGGGTGATCGAGGGCCTGCCGGGCTACCACTCCACCGAGCGCGTGGGCGGCTTCCTCGACGGGATCGAAGGGGCCGACAACATCGAGGTCGTCGCCTCCATCGCGGGCGGCTGGAATGTCGAGGGCGGCAACACCGCGGGCATGGACCTTCTCCAGGCCAACCCCGATATCGACGTTCTGTTCGCGGCCAACGATTACATGATCATGGGGGCAGCACTTGCGTCGAAGGCGCTCGGCAAGTCCGACCTCGTGCTTCTGGGCAATGACGGCGACACCGCAGCGCTCGAAGAGATCAGCGCGGGCTCGGTGTCGGCCACGGTCAACACCTCGCCCTTCATCATGGGCCAGATCGCGCTCGATGTGACCCTGGATGCACTGAACGGCGACTTCGCCGGCGGGTTCGTCGAAACGCCGACGACGATTGTCGACGCCGACAATGTCCTCCCTGTGCTTCAGGACGCCGACAGCCTCTATCCGAAGCCGTCGAAAACCTACTGAGGCCACTCACGGCCCCGTGCGCCAGCGCGCGGGGCCGCCTTTCCCCCCCGAACCGGCAGAGCCATGACCCGAGCGCCGCGCACCGACACTCCCGCCTGGGAGGCAAGCGACCTGACCAAGGTCTTCCCCGGCGTCGTCGCGAACGATGCGGTGAACCTCAAGGTCTACCCCGGCGAGATCCACGGGCTTCTCGGTGAGAACGGCTGCGGGAAATCGACGCTGATCAAGGCGCTGATGGGGGTGCACCAGCCCGATGGCGGGGCGATCCTGCGGGACGGCGTGGAGCTTCGCATCGCCGACCCGACCGCGGCGCGCAAGGCCGGGGTCGCCGCCGTGTTCCAGGAATTTTCGCTGATCCCGACGCTCTCTGTCGCCGAGAACGTCCATCTCGGCCGGCTGCCCGGCTCGACCCTGAAGATCGACTGGGCGGGGATGAAAGCCCGCGCCCGCGAGGTGCTGACGCGGCTTAACGTGGAGATCGACCCCGAGGCCGTCGTCGGCGAGCTTTCGGTGGCCGACCAGCAGCTCGTGGAGATCGCCAAGGCCATCGCCACCGATGCGACGATGCTCATTCTCGACGAGCCGACGACCGCACTCGGGCTCGACGAGATCGCCGAACTCCACCGGGTCTTGAAGGGTCTGAAGGCGCAAGGGACGGCGATGGTCTACATCTCGCACCGGCTCGACGAGGTGGTCGATCTCGTCGATTGCGTGACCGTGATGAAGGACGGGCGCGTCGTCTCGACGCCCGAGGCGACGCCGGTGAGCATCGAAGCCATCGTCGGCGCGATGATCGGGGAGGTGTCGGAGCATTACCCGAAGTCGCCTTCGGTCACGCAAGAGGTGGCGCTCGAATTGCGCGACGTGACCACTGCGAACCGCGTGAACGGCGCGAGCTTCACCGTCCATCGCGGCGAGGTCCTGGGCCTCGGCGGGGTTCTGGGCTCGGGGCGGACCGAGATCGTCCGCGCGATCTTCGGGGTCGATCCGCTGACGGGCGGCGAGGTGTTTGTCGGCGGGGAGCCGGTGCGCTTCCGCTCGCCCCATGACGCCGTTGCCGCCGGGGTCGCGCTGGTGCCGGAAAACCGCAAGGCGGACGGGCTTTTCTTCAACTTCGCGGGGCTTCAGAACATCTCGGTCTCGAAGCTCGACCGGCTCGGCCCCAGCGCCGCGATGAGCCTTGGCCGCGAGCGCGCGCTCGGCCGCGACCTCATCGGCAAGCTCGAAATCACCCCGGCGGCCGAAGAGCGGCTCGTCGGGCTTCTCTCTGGCGGCAACCAGCAGAAGATCGTCATCGCCCGCTGGCTCTTTGCAGAGGCGCGGGTATTTCTCCTCGACGAGCCCACCCAAGGGATCGACGTCGGCGCCAAGATCGCCGTTTACAGGCTCATCAACGAACTCACCGCCGCCGGCCATGCGGTGGTGCTGATCTCGTCGGACCATGACGAGCTGATGGCGATCTCGGACCGGATCGCCATCGTCCGCCAGGGGCGGGTGACCGACATTCGCGCCGCCGAAGCGTTCGAGAAATCCGACCTCGTCCGCGCCTCGGCCGAGAGGGAGAAAGCCGCATGAACGCGCTCGCCAAATCGCCTATCGCCGCACCGCTTCTGGCGCTTCTTCTGGTCATCGCGGTCACCGCGTTCTCGACGCCGCGCTTTCTCGACACCGGGAACCTCTCGAACCTCGCCCTTCAGGTCTCGATCGTCGCCATCGTCGCCATCGGGTCGACCTTCGTCATTCTCACCGGCGGGATCGACCTCTCCCCGGGCTCGGCCATCGCGCTTCTGACGATGGTCTTCGCGGTGTCGGTGAAGTTCGCGGGCGTGCCGCTGCCGGTGGCGATCCTGCTCACGATTGCCCTCGGCGGCGTGCTCGGCGCGCTTTTGGGGCTGCTCTCGGCCTACCTGCGCATCCCGGCCTTCATCACCACGCTCGCCGCTCTTTCGGCCTTCCGGGGCGTGGCGTTCATGTTCAACAACGGCTCGCCCGTCTTCTCCGTGCATCCCGCCCTTGAGACGATCTTTTACGGCACGGCGGCCGGGCTGCCCCTGCCGCTTTTCTACCTCGTGGCCCTCTATGCGTTGGCCTGGTACGTTCTGAAATACACCGCCTTTGGTCGGTCAATCTATGCCGTCGGCGGCAACCCGGGCGCGGCCGCCCTTTCGGGGCTCAGCGTGCGGCGCATCCAGTTTCTGGCTTTCGTCATCGCCGGAGCCGCCGCCGGTGTCGGCGCGGTGCTGATGGCCGCGCGGCTGAACTCGGGCTCGCCGAACTACGGCGTCGGACTCGAACTTTCTGCCATCGCCGCGGCCGTGATCGGTGGAGCGAGCCTCGCCGGCGGGCGCGGCAACATCATCAACACCCTCATCGGGGCGCTGACCATCGTCATCGTCCAGAACGGGCTCAACCTCAACGCGGTGCCGACCTCGGTCCAGACCGTGGTGATCGGCGCGATCATCGTCATCGCGGTCGGCATCGACATGTGGCGCAACGAGCTAGGCGGGACGCTGCAACGGCTCACCCGCTTCGGCAGGACATCGTAGAAAAAAGGACCAAACCCATGGCCGCAATCACGTTTTCCCATATCGGCATCACCGTGCCCGACCTCGAAAAGGCGGTGGAGTTCTACTCGAAGGCCTTCGACCTCTACGTCATCATGCCACCCACCGAAATTCTCCATGACGACAGCGCCATCGGCCAGATGTGCGACGACGTTTTCGGCGAGGGCTGGGGGTCGTTCCGCATCGCGCATCTGTCCACCGGCGACGGGATCGGGATCGAGCTGTTCGAGTTCCCGACCACCAAGCCGGAGGAAAACGCCTTCGAATACTGGCGCCCGGGGCTCTTTCACTTCTGCTTTCAGGACGAAAAGCTCGAAGAGCGCGTCAAGCGGATCGAGGAGTTGGGCGGCAAGCAGCGGATGGCGCAAGTGCGCAAGTACTACCCCGGCGAGAAACCCTACCGGATGGTCTATTGCGAGGACCCGTTCGGCAACATCGTCGAGCTTTACAGCCATTCCTACGAGCTGACGTATTCCGCCGGGGCCTATGTCTGAGCGAGGGAGGCTGCCATGAGCGAACGACCCAAGGTCGTCATCACCGACTACGATTACGGCAATCTCGACATCGAGACGGCGATACTCGAAGCCGCCGGCGCCGAGGTCGTGGGGCTTCAGGCGAAGTCGGAGGAGGATCTCGCCGAGTACGCTCGCGACTGCACCGCGATGATGAACCAGTACGCCCGGATCGGGCGGGCCACCATCGAGCGGATGGAGCGCTGCAAGGTGATCGCCCGCTACGGCGTGGGCGTCGATATCGTCGATGTGGCCGCCGCCACCGAGCGGGGCATTCTGGTGACGAATGTACAGGATTACTGCACCGAGGAGGTCGCCGACCATGCCGTGGCGCTGTGGCTGACCCTGGCGCGGCGGCTCTTCGACTACGACCGGGCGACGCACAAGGGCATCTGGCGCTGGCAGTCGGGCCAGCCGATCCGTCGGCTGCGCGGCAGGACCCTGGGGATCGTGTCTTTCGGGCGGATCGGGCAGGCGATTTCGGACCGCGTGAAGGGGTTCGGCGTGAAGGTCGTCGCCTATGACCCGTTCCTCGACGCGGGCGTGGCAAAGTCCCACGGCGTCGAGCTTGTCGACAAGGCCGGGCTGCTCAAGCGGTCCGACTACATCCTGATGCAGGCGCCGATGACGCCGGAGACGCGCCACTTCCTCGGCGAGGCGGAGTTCGCGGCGATGAAGCCGGGGGCCATTCTCGTCAATACCGGCCGGGGCCCGACCGTCGACAACAAGGCCCTTTACCGCGCTCTGACTGAAGGCACCCTCGCCGCCGCGGGGCTCGACGACCCCGAGGAGGAGCCCGCCAAGCGCGCCCATTGGAGCCCCGACGACAACCCGATTTTCACCCTCCCGAATGTCGTCGTCACGCCCCACGCGGCCTATTACTCCGAGGAATCGATCCAGGCCGCCCGGGAGACGGCGGCCTCGGAAGTCGCCCGCGTGCTCACCGGCCAGGCGCCGAAATACCCCGTCAACGCCGCGGCACTTGCCGCAGTCTGACCCGCCAAAAAGAGGCCCCAATGCTGCAAGTCTACAACGAATTCGACCGCCGGCCCGACCTTCTCGCGAAGTTCGACGAGGTGGTGAAATGCTACTCCGCAACGGCCGTTTTCGCCGATGTCCAGTACCGTATGGGTGTGATGGACAGCGGCATAAAACCCGCCTTCCGCGCCAAGACCTGCGGTCAGGCGATCACCGTCCAGCTTTCGAAGGGCGATCTCGTCGACCCCTTGAAGGCGCTCGAAATGGGCCAGCCGGGCGATGTGATCGTTGTCGATGCCGGCGGCGACCCCAACACCTCCGTCTGCGGCGGGCTCATGGGCGGGCTCGCCCAGAACCGGGGCATAAGGGGCATGATCGTCGACGGGGCGGGGCGCGACACCGACGAACTTGAAGACATCGGCTGGCCGATCTGGACCCGGGCAATCACGCCCCGCGGGACGCATACGATGTTTTCGGGCCGCAAGGAGGAGCTTTCGATCAACGTCGCGATCCAATGCGGCGGCGTCGTGGTGAACCCCGGCGACTTCGTTGTCGCCGATCTGATGGGCGTGACGGTCATCCCGCTGGAGAAGGCCGAGGAAGTGGTGAAACTCGCCCAGGAACAGGCCGACCGCGAGGAGGAAACCCGCAAATGGGTCGCCAAGGGCAAAACCGTCGAGGACCTTCTCAATGAGTTCGGCCGCATCTGAGCCGACCCTGATCGGCCTCGACTGGGGGACGTCCTCGTTCAGGGCCTATCTGCTCGGCGGCGAGGGCGGTGTCCTCGAACGGCACGAAAGCCCCGACGGCATCCTCCGGGTGCCGGACCGGGACTTCGCGGGGGCGCTGGAGGCATGTCTTGCCGATCGCGGCTGGGGTGCGATGCCGATCGTGGCCTCGGGCATGATCACGAGCCGCAACGGCTGGGTCGAGACACCCTATGCCGATCTCCCCTCGGGTCATGCTGAACTGGCCGCAGGGCTCATGGCGCACCGGACCCCGACCGGACGGGAGGTGCATTTCGTGCCGGGGCTCACCACCGTCGACGACGGCGTGCCGGACGTCATGCGCGGCGAGGAAACCGAGATCATCGGCGCCGAGGCGCTGGGGTTCGGCGATGGCATCTATGTGATGCCCGGCACCCATGCCAAATGGGTGACGATCGAAGAGAAACGGGTCACGGCCTATGCGACCTATATGACCGGCGAGATTTTTGCCGCCCTGAAAGGCCATACGATCCTCGGGACGCTGATGGAGGCCGACGGGACGTTTCATGCAGAAGCGTTTGCGCGCGGCGTGGAGGCGGCGAAGGCCCGGGGCACGGAACTTCTGCACACGCTCTTCTCGGTGCGCACGCTGCCGCTTTTCGAGCGGTTGGCCCCTGTCGAACTGACCGACTACATGTCGGGCATCCTGATCGGGGCGGAGATCGCAGCGGGCCGGGCGCGGTTCGGCGCGGTGTCGAGCGTCGTCCTTTTGGGCAAGCCCGCGCTCCAGGAGCGCTACCGGCTGGCGCTCGACCGGGTTGGTGTCGAAGGGCTCGGCACCCCGGCCGATTGCGCCGCGCGGGGGCAGTTCGAGATCGCCCGGGCGGCTGGTTTGATCGGCTGACGCCGAGGGGGGCGGGTCGGTTTGGCCGGTCGGGCGCGTCGGTCTCATCGAGCGATGCACGCCCTCGGAGCCGACCCACAGGTCCGACGGAACGAGGGTGCCGTTCGTCGAGGTCCCGGATCGGGCCCGGGACGGGTATTCCGGTGATCGGCGCGCGGGGCAATGGCTTCACACGCTACCCGCTTGAGGCCGGGATCGCTCCTTGCGCCTCAGATCGTCCGTTTGGGGATTTCGTCAGGCCCGCCGAAGCCGGATCACGACGTCGACCTTCGCCACTTCCGCCCCTTCGGGCGCCTGCGGCAGGCGGGCGATTTCGAGATCGGCGGCGGGGGCGTCGGTGAGACGGCCGCTTTCCTCCCAGTAGAAATGGGGGTGATCGTCGACCCGCGTATCGAAATAGCTCTTCGAGCCGTCGACCGTGATCTCGCGCATCAGACCCGCCTCGCAGAAGGCGCGCAGCGTATTGTAGACGGTGGCCAGGGACACCGCGTCGCCCGCCGTGCGGCTGGCGGCGTGAAGGCTCTCGGCGGTCACATGACGGTTCAGACCGTCTCCGACCAGGAGGGCGGCGAGAGAGACGCGCTGGCGCGTCGGCCGCAGACCTGCCGAAGCAAGCCAGTCGGAGCCGCGCCGGGCCCTGTCGGTGCGCGTCGTACCCTGTTCCATCCTATCGCTATATAGGGCGCGCGGGGGCGCGATTTCAAACTGTTTTCAGGCGCTGCGGCATCGCGTCGGCTGTTGCGTGAAGGCTGAAGGCTCCGTGCGGCGGCCCCTTGCACGGGGGCTTGGGCCTGCGATAGACCTGCGCTCCGACGGCACGCTGCCGAGGGGAGAGCCACATGCCGGACTATCCGACGTCCTTCGACAAGGAGGCCCTCTTGGCCTGCGCCCGGGGAGACCTTTTCGGCCCCGGCAACGCCCAGCTTCCCGAACCGCCGATGCTGATGATGGACCGGATCACCGATATCTCCGGCGACGGCGGGCCCCATGGCAAGGGCCATGTAGTGGCCGAATTCGACATCCGCCCCGACCTTTGGTTCTTCGAGTGCCACTTCCCGGGAAACCCGATCATGCCGGGCTGCCTGGGGCTCGACGGGCTCTGGCAGCTCACCGGCTTCAACCTCGGCTGGCGGGGCTGGACGGGGCGGGGCTATGCGTTGGGCGTCGGCGAGGTGAAGCTCACGGGCATGGTGCGGCCCGACCGGAAGATGCTGACCTATTATGTCGATTTCACCAAGGCCGTGCAGTCCCGGCGCCTGACAATGGGGGTCGCCGACGGGCGGGTCGAGGCGGACGGCGAGACGATCTACACCGTCAAGGACATGAAGGTGGCGCTCAGCGAAAGCTGAGCCGGCGGAGACGGGTTGCTGGCCCCGGGGGCATTGGCCTACACGGGGACCCGAACCATGGAAGGGAGGCGCGCGATGCGGCGTGTCGCAATCACAGGGCTCGGCATCGTCTCGCCCATCGGCAACAGCGCCGATGAGGTGACCGCCGCGCTGAAGGCCGGCCGCTCGGGCATCGAGGCGAGCCCGGAGATGGCCGAACACGGGTTCCGCAGCCAGGTCGCGGGGACGCTGAAGATCGACCCGGCCGAACATATCGACAAGCGGCTGATGCGGTTCATGGGGCCGGGGGCGGCCTATGCCTATATCGCCATGGGCCAGGCGATAGCCGACGCGGGGCTTTCCGGAGACGAGGTCGTCAACGAGCGCACCGGGCTCGTCGCGGGCTCCGGCGGGCCCTCGACGAGTGCCATGCTGGCCGCCCACCAGACGGTGCTGAAAACCGGGGCAACGAAGCGGATCGGCCCCTTCGCAGTGCCGAAATGCATGTCGTCGACGATTTCTGCGAACCTCGCCACCGCCTACAAGATCAAAGGGATAAACTACTCGATCACCTCGGCCTGTTCGACGAGCCTTCATTGCATCGGGGCGGCGGCCGAACAGATCATGATGGGCAAGCAGGATATCGTCTTCGCCGGCGGTGCCGAGGAGCTCGACTGGACGCTGTCGTGCCTCTTCGACGCGATGGGGGCGATGAGCTCGAAATACAACGACACGCCGGACCGGGCGAGCCGCGCCTTCGATGCCGACCGCGACGGGTTCGTCATCGGCGGCGGCGGGGCGATCGTGGTGCTCGAAGACCTCGAACTGGCCGTCGCCCGGGGGGCGCGGATCTATGCCGAGGTCACGGGCTTCGCCGCCACCTCGGACGGCCATGACATGGTCGCCCCCTCCGGCGAGGGCGGCGAACGGGCGATGCGGCTGGCCCTTCAGACCCTGCCGGAGGACCGCAAGGTCGGCTATATCAACGCCCACGGCACCTCGACGCCGGTGGGCGATGTCGGAGAGGTCGAGGCTGTGCGCCGGGTTTTCGGCGAAGGCGCGACCCCGCCGATTTCATCGACGAAATCGATGACCGGCCATGCGCAAGGGGCCGCCGGAGCGCTCGAGGCGACCTTCTGCCTTCTGATGCTCGCCGGTGACTTCATCGCCCCCTCGATCAATGTCGAGACCCTCGACCCCGGTCTCGCACACGGCGAGATCGCGACCGAGCTGGTCGAAAACGCCGGGCTCGACACGGTGATGACCAATTCTTTCGGCTTCGGCGGCACGAACGGTTCGATGCTGCTGTCGCGGCACCGGAGCTGACAATGGCGGACATGATGAGAGGTAAGCGCGGGCTCGTGATGGGTGTGGCCAACGACCATTCCATCGCCTGGGGGATCGCGAAGGCGCTCAGCGCGGAAGGGGCGGAGATTGCGCTTTCCTATCAGGGAGACGCGTTCAAGAAGCGGGTCCTGCCGCTTGCAGACCAGCTTGGCGCGACGCTCCTTGTGGATGTCGACGTGCAGGACGACGCCCAGCTCGATGCGGGGTTCGAGACGATTCGCGCCGAATGGGGCAAGCTCGACTTCCTGATCCACGCCATCGCCTATTCGGACAAGAACGAGCTTGGCGGCCGGTTCATCGACACCACCCGGGAGAACTTCAAGACCTCGCTGACGATATCCTGCTACTCGCTGATCGACGTCGCGCGGCGGGCCTATCCCCTGATGACCGACGGCGGGTCGATCGTGACGCTGACCTATCTCGGCTCGAACCGGGTCACGCCATTCTACAACGTCATGGGGGTGGCGAAGGCCGCGCTCGAAAGCTCGGTCAGGTACCTTGCCAACGATCTCGGCCGCGACGGTATCCGGGTGAACGCGATCAGCGCGGGGCCGATGAAGACGCTTGCGGGCGCCGCGATCTCGGGTGCGCGGCGGACCTTCAAGACCGCCGAGATCAATGCGCCGCTCGGCCACAACGCAACGCTCGAAAGCATCGGCGGTACGGCGGTCTATCTCTGCTCGGCGCAGGGCGCCTGCACCACGGGCGAGATCATCACGGTCGACTCGGGCTACCATGTGCTCGGGATGCCGCGGCCCGAGAACCTCTGAAGCGTGGCCGTCACCGCCTGCATTTTCGACGCCTACGGCACGCTCTTCGACGTCACCGCCGCGGCGCGGACCGCCGCTGGGGAGCCCGGGCGGGGCGATCTGGCCGCGGTCTGGGAGCGTCTTGCGGCGGACTGGCGGGCCAAACAGCTCGAATACTCCTGGCTGCGGGCGGTGACCGGCGACTACGTTCCGTTCTGGGAGGTCACCAAGGACGGGCTCGACTGGGCGATGGAGCGTGCGGGGCTCGACGACCTCGAGCTTCGCGAGCGGCTCCTGGCCCTCTATTGGGAACTCGCCGCCTATCGCGAGGCCCCGCGCTGTCTGGCGGAACTCAAAGCGGCGGGGCGGGCGACGGCGATCCTGTCGAATGGCAGCCCCGACATGCTCGACGGGGCGGTCGCCTCCTCGGGGATCGGAGAGTGGCTCGACGCGGTGCTCTCGGTTGATGCGGTCGGCGTCTTCAAGCCCGCGCGCGCGGTCTACAACATGGTGGGCGCGCGGTTCGGGACGGACCCCGGCGACGTGCTCTTTGTGTCCTCGAACGGGTGGGACATCGCCGGGGCGGCAGCCTACGGGTTCCATACGGTCTGGGTGAACCGGGCGGGGCTGCCGGTGGACCGGTTGCCGGGCCGTCCGGCCCATATGGTGGACGATCTCTCCACCGTGCCGTCCCTGGCCGCCACGCTGTGAGCGGGGGTTTCACGACCTCCGACGGGGTGCGGCTCGTCTATGACGACGAGGGCGCGGGACCGCCGCTTCTCTGCCTCGCCGGCCTCTCCCGTTCAGCAGTGGATTTCGACTATGTGCTGCCGCATCTGACCGGTGCGCGGGTGCTGCGCCTCGACGCGCGGGGGCGGGGCCGGTCGGGCCATGCGGACCCGGCCACCTACGCGATCCCGGTCGAGGCCCGCGACGTGGTGGAGCTTCTCGACGACCTCGGCCTCGAAAAGGTCGCCATTCTCGGTACCTCGCGGGGCGGCCTCGTCGCGATGGTCCTCGCGCTGATGGCGAAGGACCGGCTGGCGGGGGTCTGCCTCAACGACGTGGGCCCCGAGATCGCCGAGGAGGGGCTGCGGGTGATCGCCGATTACGTCGGTGTCGTGCCGGCGGAGAAGACGCTGGCAGAGGCCGCCGCAGTCCGGGCGAGGCTCCAACCGGGGTTCGAAGGCGTGCCACCCGGCCGCTGGGCCGAGGAAGCGGCCCATAACTTCGTCGAGACCGAGGCGGGCCTCGCCCTGCCCTACGACCTGCGCCTGCGCGATGCGGTGCTGGCCGCGCTCGATGCCCCCCTGCCCGATCTCTGGCCCGCCTTCGACGCGCTGGCCGGTCTGCCGCTGGCGCTGATCCGTGGGGCAAACTCGAACATCCTGACGCCGCAAACGGCGGCCGAGATGCGCCGCCGCCGGCCCGACATGGTCTTCACCGAGGTGCCAGGCCGTGGCCATGTGCCGTTTCTCGACGAGCCGGAGGCGCTTGCCGCCATCGCCGCCTGGCGCGAGAAGATGCAATGAGCGCCCCCGACATCGCAAGCATCGAAGCCGCCGCGACACGGCTCGACGGCCATGCGGTGAAAACCCCGCTTCTCCATTCGCCGTTCCTCGACGAGATCGCCGGACGGCGGGTTCTGGTGAAGGCCGAGGCGCTTCAGAAGACCGGCTCGTTCAAATATCGCGGCGCGCGGGCCGCGCTCACCGCACTCGGCCCCGAGGAGGCGGCGCGCGGTGTCCTGGCGATGTCGTCAGGGAACCACGCTCAAGGGGTGGCGCTGGCCGCCCGGGAACTGGGCATTTCGGCACAGATCCTCATGCCGTCCGACGCCCCGGCGCTGAAGCTCGCCAACACCCGCGCCTATGGGGCTGAGGTCGTCACCTATGACCGCGCCAGTGAAGACCGCGACGGGCTCGCCCGCACCCTGGCCGAGACCGAGGGCCGCACACTGATCCCGCCCTACGATCACCCGGAGGTGATGGCGGGACAGGGCACGGCGGGGCTCGAAATCGCCGCAGACGCCGCCGCCCTCGGGGTCACCGAGGCCGAGGTCGCGGTCTGCTGCGGCGGCGGCGGGCTGATCTCGGGGATCGCGCTTGCGCTCGAGGCCCGCGCGCCGGGCCTGAAAGTGCGCCCCGCCGAACCCGAGGGCTTCGACGACATGGCCCGTTCCCTCGCTTCGGGCGGGCGCGAGACCAACAACCGCACCGCCGGCTCGCTTCAGGACGCGATCCTCACGCCCTCGCCCGGGCGGCTCACCTTCGAGGTCCTAAGACGGCTTGCCGGCCCGGGGCTCGTGGTCTCCGACGACGAGGCGCTGCGGGCCATGGCCCTGGCCTTTTCGCGCCTCAAACTCGTCCTGGAACCGGGCGGCGCGACAGCCCTTGCCGCCGCCCTTTTTTGCCCCGACGCCTTTGCCTCCGACACCGTCATCGCGGTCGCCACCGGCGGCAATGTCGACCCAGGCGTGTTTCAGCGCGCGCTTGCGCAGCTCTCCTGACCAGAGGGGCCTTCATTGTTCCAAAAATACTCATGATCCCGCCCCACCGACCGGGCGGTGCCGTCGGCCTTCCCGGGCGCGGCGAAACCCGCTAGCGAGGGCCGATGCCGCTGCCGCTCGTCTTCATCCTGCTCACCGTTCTGATCGACGCCATCGGCATCGGGCTGATCCTGCCGGTGATGCCCGACCTGATCCGCGAGGTCGGTGGCGGGACGCTCGCCGAAGCCGCGCTCTGGGGCGGCATCCTTTCGGCGGCCTATGCGGTCATGCAATTCGTCTGCGGCCCGGCCATGGGGGCGCTGTCGGACCGGTTCGGGCGGCGCCCGGTGCTTCTGATCACCCTCGCCCTTCTGGCCCTCGACTATGTGGTGATGGCCCTTGCGACCACGATCTGGCTTCTTCTCGCGGGGCGGATCGCGGCCGGCATGGCGGCGGCCACCCAGGCCACGGCGACGGCTTTTGTCGCCGATATCTCGGCGCCGGGGGAGAAGGCCGCGCGGTTCGGCCTGATCGGCGCGGCCTTCGGGATGGGCTTCGTCATCGGCCCTGTGATCGGCGGACTTCTGGCCGAGTTCGGCACCCGGGCGCCGTTTTATGCCGCCGCCGCGCTCGCGGCCGCAAATTTCCTCTTCGGGCTCTTCGTCCTGCCCGAGACGGTGACAGACCGTATCCGACGGCCGTTCGCCCTTGCCCGCGCCAATCCGTTGGGCGCTTTCGCTGCTTTGAAGGCCCATGGCGCCATCGCCCGCTATGTGCTGCTGTTCTTCCTCTACCAGGTCGCCTTCATGGTCTATCCCGCGATCTGGGCCTATTTCACCATCGCCCGGTTCGGCTGGACGCCGGGGACGATCGGGGCCTCGCTCGCGGCCTTCGGGATCGCGCTGGCTCTGGTCCAGGGCGGGTTGATCCGCGTCGTTCTCGCCCGGCTCGGCAACCGGGGCACAGTGGTCTACGGGCTCGTCTTCAATGCGATGGCGTTCCTCGCGCTCGCGCTCGTCGCCGACGGGACGCTGGCGCTCATCCTGACGCCGCTCACCGCACTCGGCGCGGTGGTGACGCCCGCCCTTCAGGGGCTGATGTCCCAGGCCGCCCCCGACGACGCCCAGGGCGAACTCCAGGGGCTGTTGTCGAGCGCCACGGCGCTGTCGCTGATCGTATCGCCGCTGGTGATGACCCAGACCTTCGCCGCCTTCACCGACGGACGGCTCGGGGTCATCCTGCCCGGCGCGCCGTTTCTGGTCTCGATGGCGCTGATGGGGGCCTGTCTTGCGGTTTTCCTTGCGTCACCCCGGGCGGCGAAGGCCTGAAGGCGTCGTATCGCGTCGCTTTCGGGCGCGATTTCCGCCTTTGCGACGCGACCGAATGCGGAAGGAGGAGGGACCGGATGCAGATCAGGGCTGCGGTGTGCCGGGGGTTCGGGGACGCGTTTGGGATCGAGACGCTTGACCTCAGGCCGCCCGAGGGGCGCGAGGTCGAAGTGGCGATCGGGGCGGTGGCGATCTGCCATTCCGATGTGCTGATGGCCGACGGTGCCTGGGGCGGCGCGCTGCCGGCGGTCTACGGCCACGAGGCGGCCGGACGGGTTGCGGCGGTGGGGCCGGAGGTCCGTGACGTGCACCCCGGCGACAAGGTGCTCGTGACGCTGGTGCGCGCCTGCGGCGCCTGCCCGGCCTGTGCGGACGGCCATCCGGTGGCCTGCGGTTCCGCCGCGCGACCGCCGAGCCCGCTGACCGATGCCGGCGGCGCCGCCGTGGCGCAGGGCATGGACACCGCCGCCTTCGCCGAACGGGTCGTCGTCGATGAAAGCCAGATCGCCGCGATCCCCGAGGACATACCGATGGAGGCCGCCTCGCTGCTCTCCTGCGGGGTGATCACCGGCGTCGGCGCCGTGGTCAACGACGGCGCGCTCCGGGCCGGGGAGGACGTCGTCGTGGTCGGCGCCGGAGGGGTCGGGCTGAACGCGGTCCAGGGGGCGCGGATCGCCGGGGCCCGGCGGATCGTGGCAGTCGATCTCACCGAAGAGAAGCTCGCCGCCGCCCGGGTCTTCGGGGCCACGGACGGCGTACTCGCCGCGGCCGACCCGGTGGCCGAGGCCCGCGCGATCCTCGGCCGGGGCGCCGATGCGGTCTTCGTCACCGTCGGTGCGCCGGGTGCCTATGGTGGCGCGACGGGCTATCTCGCTCCCCGGGGCCGCCTCGTCGCCGTCGGCATGACCCCGGGCGGAACCGAAGCGCCCTATGCGCCGGACCTTCTGGCCTATTCGGGCCACCGCATCGTCGGCTCGCGGATGGGCGACGTGGTGCTCTCCCGCGACATCCCCTGGCTTGCGGACCTCTACCTCCAGGGGCGGCTCAAGCTCGACGAGCTGATCTCCGGGCGCTGGCGCCTCGACGAGATCAACGCCGCGATGGCGGACACCCGGGCCGGGGCGGCGCGGCGGAACGTGATACTCTTCGACGAGGACCGCGCGGCGTGAAGCTTCGCGATCTCGATATCGTCGTCACCGCCCCGCCGGCACCCGGCTGGGGCGGGCGCTACTGGCAACTGGTGAAGCTCACCACGGATGACGGGATCACGGGCTGGGGCGAGGTCTATGCCGCAAGCGTGGGCCCCGACGCGATGGCCGGTGTGATCGCCGACGTCTTTCAGCGCCACATGGAAGGCGAAAACCCCGAAAACGTCGAGCTGATGTTCCGCCGCGCCTATTCGGCGGGGTTCACCGGGCGGCCGGACCTTACCGCGATGGGCGCCTTTTCGGGGCTCGAGATCGCCTGCTGGGACATTCTGGGCAAGGCCCGAGGGCGCCCCGTGGCCGCCCTACTGGGCGGCGTACTGAACGATCCTGTGCGGGCCTATACCTATCTCTACCCCCTTCCCCACCATGACAGCGACGCTTTCTGGGTGTCGCCGGAGATGGCCGCCGAGGCGGCGGCGGAGGCGGTTGCAAGGGGGTACACGGCGGTGAAGTTCGACCCGGCGGGGCCCTATACGATCCGGGGCGGCCACCAGCCGGCGATGCGCGACATCGCCCGGTCGGCGGCGTTCTGCACCGCGATCCGGGAGGCGGTGGGAGACCGGGCCGATCTGCTGTTCGGCACCCATGGCCAGTTCGCCGCCGCAGGCGCGCTGCGGCTCGCCGAGGCCATTGCACCGGCGCGGCCGCTCTGGTTCGAGGAGCCCGTGCCGCCGGACGATTGGGACGGGCTGGCGCGGGTCGCACAGGGCACGCCCGTGCCGGTCGCGACCGGCGAGCGGCTAACGACGAAGGCGGAGTTCGCCCTCGCACTGAAGGCGGGGGCGGCGATCCTGCAACCCGCGCTGGGGCGCGCGGGCGGTCTTTGGGAGGGCAAGAAGATCGCGGTTCTTGCCGAGGCCGCCGGAGCCCAGATCGCCCCCCATCTGTACGCGGGGCCCGTGGAATGGGCGGCAAACATCCATCTCGCAGCGAGCCTGCCCAATCTCCTGATGGTCGAAACGATCGAGACGGCGTTTCATGACCGGCTGATCGGCGGGGCGCTCAAGGTCGAGGACGGCTTTGTGGCGGTGCCCGACGCCCCGGGGCTGGGGATCGAGGTCGACGAGGCGGTTGCGCTGGCGCATCCCTATACCGGCTCGGGGTTGCACCTGGAGATGCAGGAGGCGCCCTGCGACTACGTCGAAGAGAACCGCTTCGAGGGCGGTGCGCCCGCGGCACGGGACTGACCGGGTCGGGGTGGCCAGCGGGGACCCGGGGGGCATCCGCCGAAGAGGGTCGATCCATAGCCCCGGGAAGCGCTCTCGCGGCATCGCATGGGGCGGGGTCCCGGTCTTTGATGCGTTATGGGAACCGGGTGGGCCGCATGATGTTGGGTTTTCCGGTCTGGAGCGGACGTTGGGGTCTTGCTCCGGTAGCTCTTGGCGAAACACGCCCCGGACTTGATCCGGGGCCCCGATCCACCGGAGTGCCAAGCCTATCGGGGTCCCGGGTCAAGCCCGGGACGTGGGGGGCATTGCGATCGGAGCAGCGGACAAACGAACGTCCGCTCAAGGCCGATAGCGACGCCCGCCCCCGGACCCGATCCGGGGCCCGACCGTATGGACGCACCGCTCGTCGAGATCCCGGGTCAGACCCGGGGCGGGGGGCGTTCGGGGCCTGCCGTGGGCGGTCGGTCCGACTTCGGTGCCTCGGTGGTCGGCAGCGCGCGGGAACGGTAGTCCCCCTCGCGGTGGGGGAGCCGGTCGAAAAAGTCTCCCAGCCCCGGATGCAGCGCTTCGGCGAGGTCGCGCGCCTCGGCGAGCCGACCGGAGGCCGGCGGCCTGCCCGTCGCCAGAGCGCCGATGAGGTCTTCGTGGCAGGCGGTGAGTTCGCCGAAGCGGGGGTCGGCGGACAGGCGGGCGTCGCCGGCGACGGCATAAACCTGCACCCGCCCGGTCATACCTTTGAGCGCAATGCGTCCCGCGTCGAGAAGACTGTGGCCGTGGACCGCCTGCGCCACGGGGGCCGTCACCAGGATATCGGCCCCCACCGGACGACAGGCTTCCTCGACCCTGGCGGCGAGGTTCACCGTCTCGCCGATGACCGAGTAGTTGAACCGGTTGCGCGAGCCGATATTGCCGACCGAGGCCGGTCCGGTGGCGATGCCGAGGGCGGTCCGGAGCGGGGGGCCGCCCCGGTCGGCGTTGAGCCGGGCGAGGGCGGCCCGCATACCAAGCGCGGCGGCGACGGCGCGGGCGGGGTGGTCGGGGACAAGGAGCGGCGCGTTCCAGAACGCCATCACCGCATCGCCGATGTATTTGTCGATGGTGCCGCGCTCGGCGAGGATTTCCGCGCCGAAGGCGTCGAAGAGACGGTTCAGGAGTGCTACGAGTTCCTCGGGCGGAAGCCTCTCGGAGAGGGTGGTGAAGCCCCGGATGTCGGAGAAGAGCACCGTCACCTCGCGGGCCTCGCCGCCGAGGGCGATCCGGTGGCCGCGCCGTTCGATCTCGCTCAGGACCGCGGGGGCCACGTAATGCGAGAACGACCGGCGGATGAGGCGGCGCTCGCGGTCGATGGCGATGAGCCGGCAGGCGGCGAGGAGCGCGAAGGTGAGCCCGGCGGCAAGCAGCGGGAAGGCGGCGTCGAACAGAATGCCGCCGCGGGTGAAGGCGAGCCAGCTTGCCGCAAGAAGGCAGGCTGCGCCGAGGCTGCCGAGCCCAATTGCGACGGTCGGCCCGGTGAAGGCAACGGCGAGGGTGAGAAGGGCGGCCAGGGCGAGAAACGCCAGAACCTCGGCTCCGGCGGTGACGTCGCTCCGCGACAGGTGGGTGCCGAGGAGCATCTGCTCGATGGCCTGGGCGTGGATCGACACGCCCGGAACGGCTTCGCCGAGGGCGGTCGTGCGGATGTCGAGAAGCCCCGCGGCGGAGGTGCCGACAAGGACGATATGCCCCTCGACCTGCGCGCCCCATGCGGCGGGCGGCGCGGAAAGGACCTCGCCGGCCGCCAGATAGAGGCCGGGATCATCGCGGCGGTAGCGGAGCCAGAGTTCGCCGTTGAAGGCCGTGGGCACGAAGAGGTCCCCAAGGCCGATGCCTTCGATGACGCCGTCGAGATCGTCGGAGCCGAAAAGCGTGAGCGTGGTCTCGCCGAGGGCGGTGCGGAGCGCCTCGACGGAAAGGGCCGGGATCGGGCCGGCGGGCCCGGACCAGGCGAGCGGCAGTCGGCGGACGGGCCCCGCGCCGTCCGAGCCCACCGAGATCACGCCGACACCCGACGCGGCGGCCGCAAGGTCCGGCAGTACCGGCGTCAGACCCGGCGCCCGGGGGAGGCCCGTCGCGGGGTTGCGGCCCACCGCCACGATGCCCGCCTTCACCGGCGGCGGGTCGGTCTCGCGCCCGTCGGTGCGGGCGGTTCCGAGCACGCTGGGGCCCCGGGCGACGGCGCTTGCGAAAGCGGCGTCGGCTTCCGGCGAAGAGCCGCGGTCGGGCTCGGCGAAGAGAATGTCGTAGACCACCACCGCCGCGCCGGCCCCGGCCAGCCGGTCGGCCAGCTCCACCATCAGGTCGCGCGGCCATGGCCATTGGCCGAAGGCGCGCAGGGCCGCCTCGTCGATATCGACGACGCGGACGGGGACCGGCGTGTAGGGCCTCGGGTCGAGGCGCTGGAGCGTGTCGAAATAGGCCAGCCGCAGGTCGCGGAGCGGTACCGGGTCGGCGAGGCGGAGCGCGGCAAGGCCGGCGGCCAGACCGGCGCCAAGGGCCAGCAGCAAAAGGGTGTGCCTGCGCATCGCGCCCCCCGTCGGCCGTCAGCGCGGACGGGCGGGCATCAGTCGCCGAGGCGGGAGCCGCCGCCGGTGGCGCCGCCGCCGCCGCCCCCGTCGTCGTCGCGCCCCGAGCCCTGTGGCGGTCGCGTCGGCGGAACCGGGGAGACGGCACGAACGACCGCCGGACGGACCGCCCCGTCCTCGCCGTCGCCGTCGCGGCAGCCAGCCAGGTCGGTCCGATACCCCGCGCCGAGGGCCTCCTGGGAGCGGGTGAAGGGGAATTGGGCGTCAAGAAGCGCGGTCTGGTCCTCGGCCTCGATGGGGCGCGGGTCGACCCCGCCCGCCCCGGCCCGGACGGTCGCGCAGCTTCCCGTGACCGCATAACAGCGCCGGCCGGCACCGCAGATCTGGACCTCGCCGAGGAAGGTCACGAGCGTGGTGTCGCGGCGGCGGTCGAGCGCGAAGTCGAATGCGGTGCCGCGGATCCCCATGGTCGCGGTGGGGGTGCGGATGTCGTAGACGCGCCCGGCCGAGTTGCCCGAGAGAAACCGGAACGTGCCGCCGATTGTGGCGACGGTGAACCGCTGGGCCCGGCCCGAGCGGCGCATCCGTATATCGGCGGCGACAAACTGGGACCCCGGACCGACGACCACCCGGGTCTCGTCGCGAAAAAGAAGCTGGACGGTGCCGGTGGCGTCGGTGAGGATGATGTCGCCCGACAGGATACTCACCTCGGGCGCCAGGGCGAAACGCTCGCCGTCCCGGTCGAGACGGGCGCCCTCGGTGACGCCGACGACGGTGCCGACAACCTCCTGAGCAGCGGCGGGGATCGCGAAGAGCAGCGCGGCAAGGGCTGCGAGAACGGGTCTGATCGGCAAATCGGTCATCCTTCCTGTCCGGCCGCACGACGCGCCGGAACGCCCCCCTGGACTTTCGACCAGACTAGCCCCTGCCCCCCGCGACCGGCAAGCCGGTTGCCAGCGGGCCGCACACCGACCAAGCCATTGATCGCGCTTGCGATCCCCCCGGCCCCAGCACCTCGCCGGCGGATTTCCCCCACTGGCGGCGCAAGCGCCCGCCTGTTAGAGGGGGCGAGCGCATCCAAGGTGGGAGGGGCCCGTGGATCTCAACGACGAAATTACCATCGCCGCTCCGCGCGAGACGGTCTATGCCGCACTGAACGACGCGGACGTGCTCAGGGTTTGCATTCCCGGTTGCGAGGAGTTGGAGAAACGCTCGGACACCGAACTGGCGGCGCGAGTTAAGCTCAAGATCGGTCCCGTCAAGGCGACCTTCAAAGGCGACGTCACGCTCGATCCGAGCGACGCGCCGGCGGCGTTTTCGCTCAAAGGCGAGGGCAATGGCGGGGTGGCGGGGTTCGCCAAGGGCGGGGCGGATGTGGAGCTCGAAGAGACCGGGCCTGCGGAGACGGTGCTGCGCTACACCGCGAAGGCCGAGATCGGCGGCAAGCTCGCGCAGCTGGGCTCGCGGCTCGTGCAGTCGACGGCGAAGAAGCTCTCAGGCCAGTTCTTCGAGGCGTTCAAGGCCCGGGTTGAAGGGGGCTGAGGGCGGGATTTTTTGATCAGGCATCGCGCTTTGCGAGCCGGTCGTGGTCGGGGTGGTTCTGGAACCGCCATCTCCGCAGCGGCCCAGCCATCAGGTTGAGATAGTGCATCTCGTAGCCGTACGGCACGCCGCCAGGGTGGTGGGCGCGAGGACGACCTCGTGGTCATGGACGGTGATGGTTTCGTCGAGCGCCCCGTCTTCGGTGAAGACCAGCTGGTGGCCGTAGCCCTGCGCCGGGTTCAGGCGGTGGTAATCGGTCTCTTCGAGAGGTGATGGCCGGGAAGCCGTCCCCGTCGTGGCGGTGCGGCGGACGAGCTTCTCCATGTCGGTCTCCTTCGCGGCGGGGCGGAGCGGGGCGAGGGGTGCCGCGGCCGCGTCGGCCTTGGGCACAGCTTGTGGGAAGCCGCGATGAAAGAACGGGGCGGCGGTTTTCGGACATAGCCGTCGTTTCCTCGGGTAGGGAGTGCGGGGAGCGAGCAGGTGGTGTTCGATGGGTTGGATCGGATGCCCTTGCGCAGCAGATGCTGTGCCGTCAGCGCCGGCCCAACGGATTTCTGCGTCAGAGCTCCGATTCCGGCGGTCGCACGGCTTGTACACCCCTCCATCAATCACGATTTCCCTGGGCGCTCGGTTGCGGGGGAAGACATGCTCACATTCGGCTTGATCGTGGCGGGCCTCGTCGGCCTCGTCGTTGGCGGCGAACTGCTCGTTCGCGGCGCCGTCTCTGCCGCCAGGGCCTTCGGCATATCTCCGTTGGTGATCGGCCTGACGCTCGTTGGGTTCGGCACCTCGACACCGGAACTCGTGACGAGCCTGCAGGCTGCGCTTGCCGGCTCGCCGGGAATCGCCTTCGGCAACGTTGTCGGAAGCAATATCGGCAATGTGCTCCTCATTCTCGGGATTGCGGCGTTCGTCGCGCCGATTGTCGTCAATCCCGCGGCGTTGAAGCGCGACGGGGCGGTGATGATCTTGGCCACGTTGCTGTGCCTTGGCGCGGTTCTCCTCGGCGAGGTCGGTCGAGCGGCGGGGGTCTTTCTCGTCGCGGCGCTCGTCTTCTACCTGACCGCCACGCTCGTCGTCGAACGCCGCCGGCGAGGCTCGCCATCGGGGGCTCTCTACGAAGCCGAGAGCGAGGCGGTTCCAGGGCCTGACCACACAATGGCGGTATCGCTGGTTCTCGCTGCGAGCGGGCTTGCGATCACCATCCTCGGTGCCCGCTTGCTCGTCACCGGCGCGGTTTCCGCCGCCGGGGCCGTCGGGTTGTCGGAGGCCGTGATCGGCCTGACCGTCGTCGCCATCGGAACGTCGATGCCGGAACTGGTGACGGCGATCATAGCGGTGCGCAAAGGCCAGGGCGATGTGGCGCTCGGCAACGTCATCGGCAGTAACATCTTCAATATCCTCGGCATTCTCGGTCTGACCGCGATCGTCCAGCCAATGAGCGTCCCGCCGGAGATCATCCGCCTGGACATCTGGATGATGGCCGGCACTGCGGTGCTTCTGGTTCTGTTCGCGCGGACGCATTGGCAGATCGGCCGCGCCGAGGGCGCTGGGCTTTTGGGGTTGTTCGGCGCCTATCTGGCCTGGCTGTTGTTCTGAGGAGGAACCGCGGCGGGCACGGTCCGCGCCCTGCAGATCTTCGTCCGGCGACGTGCGCCTACTCGGCATCCTCCCTGCCCGCCGGCCCGTTCTCGAAGGCAATGAAGAAGGCCCAGGCGAGATAGGCGGCCGCGAGCCCCGCTCCGGCGGCCCAGGCCCAGGCGCCCATCGCCGCCTCGCCGGCGGCCCAGCCCGCACAGATGAGCACAGCGAGGATCCGCCGCCAGAGGGGCCGGAAGAAGGGGACGCGGACTTCAAAGAACTTCATGGCGACCCCTCAAGCCCGGCTTCGACGTCAAGGTCAAGAACTGCGGAGGGAGCTTGGCCGATTTTCGACGATAAGCGGGGGGCGATCTCCCGGCGAAATCAAGATTGGCCTTTGCAGGGCGGCCCGGCCATTCGAACTCCCAAGAAGGTTGGCCGGGCTTTCTCGTGTGGTTTGCAAACCGGCCGGACCCCCGGCAGGGGCCTCGGGCATTCCCTCCCTTCCAAAGGTCCACTGGACCTTTGGATTTGCTGACGCAAACCGGTCGGGAATGGTGGAGCCGATCGGGATCGAACCGACGACCTCGTCATTGCGAACGACGCGCTCTCCCAACTGAGCTACGGCCCCATGCGGGAGGCTGTCTGGCGACAGCCCCCCGATTTGTCAAGCGACGCGCTTGGGCTTCTTCTCGGCCTCGGCGACGTTGGCTTTGACTTCGAGGAAACTGTCGGGGGTGACCGAGATCGTGTCGATCCCAGCCTCGACGAGCACCTTGGCGAAATCGGGGTAGTTCGAGGGCGCCTGGCCGCAGAGGCCCACTTTCGCACCGACCTTGTGGGCCCGCTCGATCACCGTTTCGATCATGTAGCGCACCGCCGGATGGCGCTCGTCGAAGAGCCCCGCGAGCCGGTCGCTGTCGCGGTCGATGCCGAGCGTGAGCTGGGTCAGATCGTTCGAGCCGATAGAGAAGCCGTCGAACCGCTTGGCGAATTCGTCCGCGAGGATCACGTTCGAGGGCACCTCGCACATCACGTAGACCTGAAGCCCGTCCTTCCCGCGTTCGAGGCCCTCGACCTTCATCACCTCAAGCACCTTGTCGGCCTCTTCGGGCGTCCGGCAGAACGGGATCATCACGATCACATTGTCAAAGCCCATCTCCTCGCGAAGCTTGTGGACCGCGCGGCATTCCAGCCGGAAGCCGTCGGCATAGCCCGGATCGTAATAGCGCGAGGCGCCGCGCCAGCCGATCATCGGGTTTTCCTCATGGGGCTCGAACTGCCGGCCGCCGAGGAGGTCGGCATATTCGTTGGTCTTGAAGTCCGACATCCGAAGGATCATCGGGTTCGGATAGGCCACCGCGGCAATGCGGGAGAGCCCGATGGCGAGCTGGTCGACGAAGTATTGCGGCTTGTCGTCGTAGCCCGCCGTGAGATCCTCGATTTCTTCGCGGACCGCCTCATCGGCGATCTCGTCGAAATGAAGAAGCGCCTCGGGGTGGACCTTGATGGCGTTGGAGACCACGAATTCCATCCGCGCAAGCCCGACGCCGGCGGCCGGCAGCTTCCACCAGCGCGCGGCGGTCTGCGGGTTGGCGAGGTTGAGCATGATCCGGGTTTCGGTGTCGGGGACATGGTCGAGGTCGAGCTGCTCGACCTTGTACTCGGCTTCCCCGGCATAGACGAAGCCGGTGTCGCCCTCGGCGCAACTCACCGTGATCTCCTGTTCGGTATGGAGGATATGGGTGGCGTCGCCGCAGCCGACGATGGCCGGCACCCCAAGCTCGCGGGAGACGATGGCGGCGTGGGACGTGCGCCCGCCATGGTCGGTGACGATGGCGCTCGCCTTCTTCATGATCGGCACCCAGTCGGGATCGGTGGTGCCGGTCACCAGCACCGAGCCTTCGACGAACTGGTCGATGTCTTTGACGTTTTCGATGAGGCAGACCTTGCCCGTGGTGATCGCCGAGCCGACGGAAATGCCGGTGACGAGCGTCTCACCGTGCTCGCCGATGGTGTAGGCTTTGAGGTTTCCCGCATCCATCCGGCTCTGCACCGTTTCGGGGCGGGCCTGGACGATGAAAAGCTCCATCGTACCGCCGTCGCGGGCCCATTCCATGTCCATCGGCAGCCCGTAATGTTCTTCGATGGTCTTGGCCATGCGCGCGAGGGCGATGACCTCGTCGTCGTTGAGGACGAACTGGCTGCGCTCGGCCTTCGAGGTGGGCACGTTCTTGATCGTCTCCCCGTGGGCGGTGGAGTAGATCATCTTCTTTTCTTTCGCCCCGAGGGTCTTCGCCACGATGGGCGTGAGGGCGGGGCTGTCGAGGAAGGGTTTGTAGACCTGGAACTCATCCGGGGTGACCGCGCCCTGGACGACGTTCTCGCCCAAGCCCCAAGCGGCGTTGATCAGGACCACCTTGTCGAAGCCCGACTCGGTGTCGATGGAGAACATCACGCCGGAGCCGCCGGTGTCGGAGCGCACCATCTGCTGGACGCCGACCGAGAGGGCGACCTGGGTGTGATCGAAGCCCTGGACGGTCCGGTAGGTGATCGCCCGGTCGGTGAAGAGCGAAGCGTAGCAGAGGCGGCAGGCCTGGAGGAGGTCGTCTTCGCCCTCGACATTGAGGAAGGTTTCCTGCTGGCCGGCGAAGCTCGCATCGGGGAGGTCTTCGGCGGTGGCCGAGGAGCGCACGGCGACGGAGAGATTGTCATAGCCCGCGCGTTTTGAAAGCTCGCGGTAGGCGGCGCGGATGTCGGCCTCGATCTCAGCGGGCCAGTCGCCGTCGGCGATCGCCGCGCGGATCGCCGCACCGGTTTGCGCGAGGGTCTTCTTGCCGCTCTCCAGTTCGGCGAGGCGGGCCTTGATCACCGACGCGAGGTCGTTCTCGGCGATGAACTGGCGGAAGGCGTCCGAGGTCGTTGCGAACCCCGGCGGGACCTTGATGCCCTTAGCACCCAGGGTCTGGACCATCTCCCCGAGCGAGGAGTTCTTGCCGCCCACGAGGGCGACGTCTTCGCGCTTGAGGTTGTCGAAGAAGATGACGGCGGCGGTATCGGTCATGGGGCTCCCTTTCGCGTTGATCGCTGGCTGTTGGGCCCGATCCTGCGCCGGGCGCGCAGCACCGGCGTTGATCGGTATCAAGCCCCGGGCCGGTTCCGGTTGATCGGCGTCAAGGCCCGGGGCAAACATTCGGGCCAATGCTGGACTGCAATCCAAGGGAGATGCCCCATGAGCGACAGGACGCTGTTCGAGCTTGCCGATGCCATCGAAGCCGCGTTGAGCATCGACGACGATCTCGCCCGGGCCGCCCTTCAGGCGATTGCGAAGATCGACGCGCCCCATGCCGACGCGTTCATGGGCCCCGATCTCGACCTGACCGACCGGATCATGCGGCTCGTCTACCACGCCCTGCCGGGTTGGACGGTGAGCGTCAAAGGCAAGGCCTGGGAGCCGAACGGGCATTGGGTGTGCAGCTTGCGGAAGACCTCAAGCCGCGACAGCGACGAGTTCATCGGCGTCGGGCGCGGGCCCACCCTGCCCCATTCGCTCTTGGCCGCGCTCTTCCGGGCGGTCGGTCATCAGAGCTGAGCTGACACCCCTCGAAACCCCCGACCCGGGCTTGACCCGGGGCCTCGACCCGGCGGGGCGCCAGAATGCGCGAGGCCCCGGATCAATTCCGGGGCGGGATCATTGTGCGCCGCCGCAGGGCGGCTCACACGCCTGTGCACGGAGCCGTGTTCGACCATTGGGCGGACTGCCCTAGGTCTCGATCCATGTCGACGGGAGGGCCGGGCTCAGTCGGGTTGCCGAAACGCTCAGTGTCGTTCCTCGCCATCCGACGCCCCGTGTCACAGGACCGACAAAAGGAACATCCCATGACAAGCCCCATCTCCCTTTCCCGCCGGAGCCTCCTTGCCGCCGGGGCCGCCCTGCCCCTCGGCGCCACGCTGGCACCGACGCTGGCCAATGCCGGCGGCCATGCCGCGCCGCCGAATGCCGCCAAGCACTCCTTCGCGCTCGGCGACTTTCAGGTCTCGACGGTACTTGCAGGCACCCGCACGATGGAGGACGACCCCCAGGGCATCTTCGGGATGAACGTCTCGCCCGAGGAATTCGCCGCCGTAAGCGAAGAAAACTTCATCCCCGCCGACAAGGTGCAGTTCTTCTTCACCCCCACGGTCGTCAATACCGGCGCCGAGGTCGTGCTCTTCGACACGGGGCTGTCTGCCGAAATGACGCTCCCTGCTCTGGCTGCGGCGGGGATCGCGGCTGAAGATGTCGATGTCGTCGTCATCACCCATATGCACGGCGACCATATCGGCGGGCTCACCGATGCGGACGGCAACCCGACCTATCCCAATGCGCGTTATGTCACCGGCCAGGTCGAATTCGACGCCTGGGCGGGGATGGACAACGAAGGCTTCGACGCCAAGATGCGTCCCTTCGCCGAGCAGACCACCTTCATCGGCGATGGCGGGTCGGTCGTCTCGGGCATCACCGGCATGGCGGCCTTCGGACATTCGCCGGGGCATATGGTCTATATGCTCGAGTCGAACGGCGAGCAGATGGTGGTGATGGGCGATCTGGCCAACCACCATGTCTGGTCTCTGGCCTACCCAGACTGGGAAGTGCGCTTCGACATGGACAAAGAAGCCGCCGCCGCCACTCGCCGCCGGGTGCTGGGGATGGTCGCGGCCGAGAGGCTGCCGGTGATCGGTTACCACATGCCGTTCCCGGCCATCGGCTATGTCGACACGCGCGGCGACGGGTTCCACTACGTGCCGGCGACTTATCAGCTCATGCTCTGATCGGCGCGCGACCGAAGCGCCTTCGAAGGCGCTTCGGAACGCGGTTTCGAAACCGCGTTTACTCCGCCGCTTCGAGGTAGTCCTCCAAAGGCGGGCAAGTGCAGACGAGGTGGCGGTCGCCGTAGGCGTTGTCCACCCGGTTCACCGGCGGCCAGTATTTGTCCACCCGGAAGGCGCCCGCCGGGTAACAGCCCACTTCCCGCGAATAGGGGCGGTTCCAGTCGCCCACGAGGTCTTCCACCGTGTGGGGCGCGCGTTTCAGCGGGTTGTTCTCGGGGTCGAACTCGCCTTTTTCGATGGCCTCGATCTCGGCGCGGATCGCCAGCATGGCAGTCACGAAGCGGTCGAGCTCGGCCTTGGTTTCGCTCTCGGTGGGCTCGACCATGAGCGTGCCGGCCACCGGCCAGGACATGGTGGGGGCGTGAAAGCCGTTGTCGATGAGGCGTTTGGCGATGTCGTCGACGGTCACGCCCGCCTCGGCGAAGGGCCGCGTGTCGAGGATGCATTCATGGGCGCAGCGCCCCGCCTTGCCCTTGAAGAGCACGTCATAGGCCCCTTCGAGGCGTTTCGCGATGTAGTTCGCGTTGAGGATGGCGACCTTCGTGGCTTGCGTGAGCCCCGCCCCGCCCATCATCAGACAATAGGCCCAGGAGATCGGCAGGATCGAGGCCGAGCCGAAGGGGGCGGCCGAGACCGGGCCCTCGACCCCGTGGGTCTCGGGATGGCCGGGGAGGTATTTCGCCAGATGCGCCTTCACGCCGATCGGCCCCATGCCGGGCCCGCCACCGCCATGGGGGATGCAGAAGGTCTTATGGAGGTTAAGGTGCGAGACATCCGCCCCGATCTCGCCGGGTTTCACGAGCCCCACAAGCGCGTTGAGGTTCGCGCCGTCGAGATAGACCTGCCCGCCATGGTGGTGGGTGATCTCGCAGACCTCGCGGACGGTTTCCTCGAAGACGCCGTGGGTCGAGGGATAGGTGATCATACAGGCCGCCAGCGTGTCGCCCGCCGCCTCGGCCTTGGCGCGGAAGTCGGCGACGTCGATATCGCCGTTTTCGGCCGCTTTCACGACGACGACCTCCATCCCCGCCATATGCGCCGAGGCGGGATTGGTGCCGTGGGCGGAGGTCGGAATGAGGCAGACGCGGCGCTCGGGGTGGCCATTGGCACGGTGGAAGGCGGCGATGGTCAAAAGCCCCGCATACTCCCCTTGAGCCCCGGAATTGGGCTGCATCGACATCGCGTCGTAGCCGGTGACCTGACAGAGGATGTCCGACAGATCGGTGAGCATTTCGGTGTAGCCTCGGACCTGTTCGGCCGGCGCGAAGGGGTGGATGTTGGAGAATTCCGGCCAGGTGATGGGCATCATCTCGGCCGCCGCATTGAGCTTCATCGTACAGGAGCCAAGCGGGATCATCGCCCGGTCGAGCGCGAGGTCGCGGTCGGCCAGACGGCGCATATAGCGCATCATCTCGGTTTCGGCGCGGTTGAGGTGGAAGATCGGGTGGGTGAGGTAGTCTGAGGTCCGGTAATGGTGCTTGGGGAGGCGCGTGTAGCCGCCGGGGAAGTCGTCGCGGGAGAAGGAGAGCCCGAAGGCGCGCCAGACCGCTTCAAGGGTGGCGGGGCGGACGGTTTCGTCGAGCGCGATGCCGATCTTGGTGGTACCGACCCGGCGGAAGTTGATCCGCTCGCGCAGGCCCGCTTCCATGATGACGCCCTGGAGCGCGCCGACTTCCACAGTGAACGTGTCGAAGAAGTTCTGCGGCTCGACGGTGAAGCCGCCGGCTTCGAGGCCCTGGACGAGGCGTTCGGCCTTGCGGTGGATACGCTGGGCGATGGCCTTGAGGCCCTCGGGGCCGTGGAAGACGGCATAGAAGGAGGCCATGACGGCGAGCAGCGCCTGTGCGGTGCAGACGTTGGAGGTGGCCTTTTCGCGGCGGATGTGCTGCTCGCGGGTCTGCAAAGAGAGCCGGTAGGCCTTGTTGCCGCGCGCGTCGATGGACACACCGACAAGCCGGCCCGGGAGCGCGCGTTTCGAGGCGTCGGTGCAGGCCATATAGGCCGCATGGGGGCCTCCGTAGCCCATCGGCACGCCGAAGCGCTGGGTGTTGCCGACGGCAATGTCTGCGCCCATGGCCCCGGGTTCCTTCAGGAGCGTTAGCGCAAGGGGGTCGGCGATGACGATGCCGAGGGCCTTGGCCTCATGGAGCGCGGCGATCTCGTCCGTGAAATCGCGAACATGGCCATAGGTGCCGGGATATTGGAAGATTGCGCCGAAGACGGAAGCCGGGTCGAGGTCGTCGGGGCTGCCGACGATCACCTCGATGCCGAGGGGGGCGGCGCGGGTCTCCATCACCGCGATGTTCTGGGGGTGGCAGTTTTCGTCGACGAAGAAGGCGGTGGCTTTCGATTTCGCCATGCGGTGGGCCATCGCCATGGCTTCGGCGGCGGCGGTGGCCTCGTCGAGGAGCGAGGCGTTGGCGACGGGCAGGCCGGTGAGGTCGGAGACCATGGTCTGGTAGTTCAAAAGCGCTTCGAGGCGGCCCTGACTGATCTCGGGTTGATAGGGCGTGTAAGCCGTGTACCAGGCGGGATTTTCGAGGATGTTGCGCTGGATCGCAGGCGGGGTGACGGTGCCGTAGAAGCCCTGGCCGATCATCGTGGTGAAGACGTCGTTTTTCTTTGCGACCTCGCGCATATGCCACAGAAGCTCGCGCTCGGATTTCGGTTTGCCGAAGGCGAGCGCCTCGCGCTGGCGGATGTCTTTGGGAACCGTCTCGTCGATCAGCGCATCGAGGCTCTTGGCTCCGACAACGGCCAGCATGTCCTCCATCTCGGCCGGGGAGGGGCCGATATGGCGGCGGTTGGCGAAATCGTATGGCAGGTAGTCGGTGGGCTCGAAGGGCATGGCCTGCGCTCCTTACTCGATGAACTCTTTGTAGGCGTCTTCGTCCATGTAGGCAGCCATGGCCGAGACGTCCTCAACCTTGATCTTGAAGAACCAGTTCGTCAGCGGGTCGTCGTTCACCAGGCTCGGCGTGTCGACGATGGCCTCGTTGACCTCCACGATCTCGCCGTCGAGGGGGGCGACGATGTCCGAGGCCGCCTTGACGCTTTCAATGACCGAGACC
Organism: Paracoccaceae bacterium; assembly: GCA_030066905.1. Taxonomy (GTDB): domain Bacteria; phylum Pseudomonadota; class Alphaproteobacteria; order Rhodobacterales; family Rhodobacteraceae; genus JASJAR01. Next base: position 45,889 of record JASJAR010000008.1, read on the forward strand.
TCGTCGCCCTTCGCGACCTGTGTCTCCACCTCGGGAAGCTCCACGAAAACCACATCGCCCAACTGGGTGGCGGCGTGTTCGGTGATCCCGACGGTGACGATGTCGCCCTCGGCGGTGAGCCATTCGTGGTCTTCGGTGAATTTCATATTGTAGAGTCCTTTAGCGCTTGAAACGGGCAGGGGTGAAGGGAAGGGCGGCCACACGGACGGGCATGCGCTTGCCGCGCACCTCGCCGAAAAGCCGGGTGTCCTCGGCCTCGTAGTGGTGGGCAACATAGCCCATCGAGACCGGGGCCTCGACGGTCGGGCCATAGGCGCCCGACGTGACGTGGCCGACCAGCGTGCCGTCTTCGGTGAAAAGCTCGGTGCCCGCGCGCATCGGCGCCCGGGTTTCGGGGCGGAGGCCCACCCGCTTTCGGCCCGGCCCGGTTTCGAGCTCTGCAAGGATGCGGTTCGAACCCGGAAAGCCGCCTTCGCGTGCGCCGGTGGAGCGGCGCACCTTGCCGATGGCCCAGCCGAGGCCGGCTTCGATGGGCGAGGTGGTCTCGTCGATATCGGCCCCATAGAGGCAAAGCCCGGCTTCAAGGCGCAAGCTGTCGCGGGCGCCGAGGCCGATGGGGAGGACGTCCTCATCCGCCAGAAGCCGGCGGGTCAGGGCTTCGGCCTCGGCATCGGGCACCGAGATCTCGAACCCGTCCTCGCCGGTGTAGCCGGAGCGCGAAATCCAGAGATCGCCTAGGGTGAGGACGTCCATGAACCGCATCGGGCGGACTTCCGGCACGATGGCCGCGAGCACGTCCTCAGCCGCCGGGCCTTGCAGCGCGAGAAGCGCGCGACCCGCGACCGGCTCGACGGAGACCCCATCGAGCGATTGCATATGCGCGATGTCATGGTCCTTGCGCGCGGCATTGACGACGATGAAGAGGTGGTCGCCGCGGTTGGCGATCATCAGGTCGTCGAGGAGGTCGCCGCGGTCGTCGGTGAAAAACCCGTAGCGCTGGCGGCCTTGCGGCAGACCGAGCACGTCGACCGGCACGAGGGTTTCGAGCGCCGCGGCCCGGGTCTCGCCCCTGAGGATCACCTGGCCCATGTGGCTGACGTCGAAAAGGCCGGCCTTGGCCCGGGTGTGAAGATGCTCGGCCATCACCCCGGCGGGGTATTGGACCGGCATCTCATAGCCCGCAAACGGCACCATCCTGGCGCCGAGCTCGATATGGAGGTCGTAAAGCCCCGTTCGGTTCAAGCCGGCCATGCCTTCTCCCTGCATCTGCCGGCAATCTTGCGCCCGGCACCGTGGTCGGGCAAGTCCCTTGCCCGTCGGTGCCCCCTCTGTCCTGTCGCCTGAGATCGTTATCCCGTCGGCGGGCGCGGCCGCGCCACTCTCCAGAGTCTGACCCCGCGACGGTCCTTTTGCCTGAGAGATTACCGGGGCGGTTGCTCCTTCGGCCCGGGGAGAGGCACCCCCCATGTCTCCCGTCGCGAGACGAGTGGCGTGTAGCGCGGCTTGCCAGCCCGCACAAGCCATTGCGAAGGCGGGCGCTTCGGGGCAGGAGGGCGCGATGGACGGATATGTCTTCGGCTACGGCTCGCTGGTGAATGCCCGCACCCACGATTATGGGACGGTGCATCCCGCGCGAATGACCGGCTGGCGGCGGCGCTGGTGCCAGGCCAAGGGGCGCGCCTGGGCGTTTCTCGCCGTGACCCCCTCTCCCGAAACCGTGCTCGACGGGGTGATCGCCGAGGTCCCGGGGCCGGCCTGGGCGGACCTCGATCAGCGGGAATTCAGCTACGACCGGGTCGAGACCGACAGCGTCGAACACCCGCTACCGGATGCGGTCCGCGTCCAGCATTATTGGGTGCCCGACGGCAAGCACACTGCCCCTGCCGAGACCCAGCCGGTGCTTCTGAGCTATCTCGACACCTGCGTCGAGGGCTATCTCGACATCTTCGGCGAGGCGGGCCCGGGTCGGTTCTTCGAGACCACCGATGGCTGGGACACCCCGGTGCTCGACGACCGCCCCGCCCCGATCTACCGCCGCCATACCGCGCCGGGCGCGGCGGTGCGGGAGATCACCGACGCGGCACTTGCGCGGCTATCCGTCAGGCGGATGTCTCTGGACATGGTCCGGCCCGGCTAACGCGCCCTACCGGCGATGGTGAAAGAGCTGAAAGAGCCGCGCCTGGCGGTCGAAGGGTTCGGCCGGCGCGGCGGGCGTCTCGACAGCCCGTGCCATGACCCGGCGGGCGAGGCCCCAGGCCAGCGCGCCGAAAAGCACCCCGCCGGCGGCCTGACCGATGAGGACGCCGGGGGCGCCGAAAAGCGTGGCACCTGCGATGACGAAAGGGATCGTCCCGAGCGTATGACGGCCCCAGTTGATCAGCGTCGACCAGAACGGATGGCCGAGATTGTTGAACGCGGCATTGCCGACGAAGATCACCCCGTTGAAGAAGAACATCAGTGCCAGCGGCCCGCAGAAGAGAAAGATCAGGCTCCGGGTCACGCCTTCGGCCTCGAAAAGCCAGGCAATGGGCTCGCGCAGGGCGAAAAGCGCGCCCGAGACGAGAACGACCACCACCGCGCAGAAGATCAGCGCGTCGCGGAACGCCTCGCGCACCCGGTCGTGACGGCCCGCACCGTAGTTCTGCCCGATGATCGGGCCGACCGCGCCCGAAAGCGCAAAAAGAACCCCGAAGGCCACCGGCGTGATCCGGGCGACGATTGCCATGCCGGCCACCGCCGCCTCGCCGAACTCGGCCATCGACCGCGTCACATAGGCCTGGCCGATGGGTGTGGCGAGCTGGGTCAGGATCGCGGGGGCCGCGATGGCGGCGATGGGGCGGAAATCGCCCAGGAGATCGGAGGCCCTCGGCCGGCCGAGCCCGCCATGGTCGCGAAAGATGAAATAGAGCGCCGTCGCTGCGATGCCGAACCGGGCCGCGACCGACGCAAGCGCCGCCCCGACCAACTCGAGGTCGAGACCGAAAATCAGGATCGGGTCGAGGACGGCATTGATCGCCCCGCCGATGAGTGTCACCCACATCGCCTTTTGGGCTGCGCCATGGGCTCTGAGGATCGCCGATCCGACGATCCCGATGAGGAGGATCGGCATGGACGGAATGATGATCGAGAGATAGAGCACCGCGAGATCGAGCGTCTCGCCGCTCGCGCCGACGAGCCCGGCGATGGGGGCCAGGTTGACCCAGACAAGGGCGGCGAAGACCGTGCCGAAGGCGATCCCCCAGAGCATCGCGGTGGTCGCGCGGCGCCGGGCAAGCTCCCCGTCCCCGGCCCCGAGCGCGCGCGCCACCAGCGCGCCCGCGGCGATGGCCATGCCGATGCCGAAGGAGGTGGTGAAGAAAAGGATCGCGCCCGCATAACCCACCGCGGCGGCAAGCTCCGACTTGCCGAGCATCGAGATGAAAATCATGTCGACGAAATCGACGAGAAACACCGCCATCAGTCCGACCGACGCGGTGAGCGACATCACCGAAACGTGCCGAAAAAGGCTGCCGTCGAGGAACTTCGCCTGCTCGCTCAACGGCTGCCCCCCGGCGCTGCGCAAAGCCGCTTCATCTTGGCGAAAATACCGCGGGGGAGGCGCGAACGCGCCGGGGGCGGAGCCCCCGTCTCCATCACCGCAACCCCGGCTTGACCTGCATGAGCGGCATCACATCGGCCATCTCCGGCCCCTTCGTGCGCCCCGTCACCGCGTGGCGGAGCGGCATGAAGAGCCCCCTGCCCTTGCGCCCGGTCGCCGCCTTCGCGGCAGAGGTCCAGGCCCCCCAGGTGTCGCCGTCATAGGGCGGCTCGCCGAGGAGCCCGAAGGCGGTTTCCACAAATGCCCGGTCCTCCTCGGCGACCTCCGGGATCGCGCCGCCCTCGAACACCTCCCACCAGCCATCGAGGTCCGAAAGCGTGGAGATGTTCTCCCGGCATACGGTCCAGAAATGAAGCTGAAGCGCGCCCGGAACGCCAAGGGCGTCGAGCTTGTCCTTGACCGCCGAGAGCGGCAGCCCCGCGAGGTGCCGGGCGGTCAGAGGCGCGAGATCGGCCTCGTCGAATTTCGTCGGCGCGGCCCCGAACCGGGCGATGTCAAAGCCCTCGACAAGCTCGGCGATCGAGCCCCGAAGTTCGACGGGGTCCGACGAGCCGAGCCGCGCCATCAGCGACAACAGCGCCATGGGTGCCACGCCCCGGGCCCGGAGGTCCCTGAGCGACAGGGTGCCGAGGCGCTTTGACAGCGCCTCCCCGCCGGGGCCCGTGAGAAGCGAGTGGTGGGCAAAGGCTGGGGGTGCTGCGCCAAGCGCCTCCATAATCTGAATTTGGGTCGCGGTGTTCGTCACATGGTCCGAGCCCCGTACGACATGGGTCACCCCCATTTCGGTGTCATCGACGACCGAGGCCAGGGTGTAGAGCACCTGCCCGTCCTGGCGGATGAGCACGGGGTCGGAGACCGATGCGGCGTCGATGGAGGTCTCCCCGAGGATGCCGTCTTTCCATTCGATCCGCGCATGATCGAGCTTGAAGCGCCAGACCCCCTGCCCCCGTTCGGCGCGGAGCTTGGCCTTTTCCTCGTCCGAAAGCGCCAGGGCGGCGCGGTCGTAGACCGGGGGCCGGCCCATGTTGAGTTGCTTCTTGCGCTTGAGATCGAGCTCGGTCGGTGTCTCGAAGGCCTCGTAGAACCGTCCCGCCGCGCGCAAAGTCTCGGCGGCGGCGGCGTAGCGGTCGAGCCGGGCGGACTGGCGCTCGACCCGGTCCCAGGTGAGGCCCAGCCAGTCGAGGTCTTCCATGATCGCGTCGGCGAACTCGGGCTTCGAGCGCTCGGGGTCGGTGTCGTCGAGCCTGAGGATGAAGGTGCCGCCGGCTTTCCGGGCGATGAGGTAGTTGAAAAGCGCGGTGCGGAGGTTGCCGATATGGAGGTAACCGGTGGGCGAGGGCGCAAAGCGGGTGACGGTCATGGGAAGGCTCCTTCGGGCTCCCGGCTCTTTCACAGGGGCGCGGTTTTGTCCATATCGGCGGCCATGCGATTTGCCGACGACACCGCCCCCGATGCGGCCGATTTCGAGGCCCTCGCCGGGGCCGCCCTCGCCGCGCTGCCGGAGGCGTTCCGCGATGCGGCCGCAAAGGTAGTGCTCCGGGTCGAGGATTTCGCTCCGGAGACGATCCTCGATGAAATGGGCATGGAAGACGCCTTCGAACTCACCGGGCTCTATGACGGCATCCCGCTCACCGAAAAGTCGGTGATGGACCAGCCCCAGGGCCCCGACACGATCTGGCTTTTCCGCCGCCCGATCCTCGACGAATGGGCCGGCCGGGGCGATGTAACGCTGGGGGAGCTCGTCACCCACGTGGTCGTCCACGAGCTGGCCCATCATTTCGGCTGGTCGGATGCGGATATCGCGACGGTGGATGAATGGTGGCGGTGAGGGCGGGATCGAACCGTTTTGGTCAGAATCGGGCGTTCGTTTGCCCGCCCCGATCCACAGCCCCCCCCCGCGTCCCGGGCTCGACCCGGGACCTCGATAGGCTTGGCTCTCCATTGGATCGAGGCCCCGGATCAGGTCCGGGGCGCGTTTCGCCAAGGGCTGCCGGTGGAAGACCAGAGCGTCTCCTTCAGGCCAGTCACCCGCCTGGCCAAATGAAACCCGCTTGCGCTGGTGGCGCTAACACCGCAGATAGGGAGTGCTGAGGAGGCCCGCGCCATGCGCACCGACATTCTGACGATCACTTTGAACCCCACGGTCGACTTCGCGATGACCGCGCCGAAGATCGTCCCGGAGCTGAAACTGCGCTGTTCGGAGCCCCATGTGGACCCCGGCGGCGGCGGCATCAACGTCGCCCGGGCGATCCGGCTTCTGGGCGGTCAGGCGACGGCTCTCGTGGCCATCGGCGGGGCGACGGGGGCGCATCTTCTGCAACTTCTGGCCCTTGAGGGCGTGCCCACGGTGGCCTTTCAGGGCCCCGGCGAAACCCGCCAATCGACCTCCGTCATCGATCTGTCGACGAAGGACCAGTTCCGTTTCGTCACGCCCGGCCCGGCCTGGCATCAGGAAGACGTGGACCGGGGCCTGCGCTCCATCGACCAGGCCGCGGGCGACGGCACGCTCGTGGTGCTCTCGGGCAGCCAGCCGCCGGGGGTCGCGAAGGATTTCCCCTCGATCCTGGCCGATCACGTCCGCGACCGGAAAGCCGAACTCATCGTCGACACCTCGGGGCCGGCGCTGTTTCACCTCGCCGAAGGGCCCCATGAAGCGGTCGCGGTGCTGAGAATGGACGGGCCCGAAGCCGAGGAGCTTGCGGGACGGGCGCTGCCGAACCGGGCCGATACCGCCGATTTCGCGCAGGAGCTTGTGAAACGGGGCGTGGCCCGGATCGTGATCGTCGCCCGCGGTGCCGACGGCTCGGTGATGGCCTCGGCGGACGGGCGCTGGCACGCGGTCGGCCCGGCGGTGGAGGTGATCTCGAAGGTCGGCGCGGGCGACAGTTTCGTCGGCGCCTTTGCCTATAGCCTCGCCCTGGGAGAACCGCTCCCCGACTGCCTCGCCCATGGGGTCGCCTCGGCGAGTGCGTCGGTGACGACCGAGGCGACACGGCTTTGCGAGCCGGAGACGGTGGCGGCGCTTAGAGCGGAGACCAAGGTGGAGGCGGTGTGAGGCGGTATCCGCGCGCGGATACCGTGCCGGATATCGCGCGCGATATCCGGTTTTAATGTGGGAACAACGTCTACCAACCAGTCAGATTTGCATCCAGGTTAGTCGCTAGCGGATGACGGCTCAGAAACCGCTTGATCAGAACTTGACGAGCCTCCTCCGTATTCAAATCAAGAAGAATTCTACGTCACCAAAAATACTATTAACCAAAAAGCACCGATTAGGATTGGTACGAAGAATGAAAATACATTACCGCGCCGGCCGATACTGCTGCGTGACCCCGCTCCTTTGATTGCTGGCAAAAGGCCAATTGGGTCAATCAAGTCTCGAACTCCGCGCGGCAAACATCTTTCTCCCTCGGGCCCGTCATATCTTGTTCGCCACTTCCTCACAGTCCTGCTCACGGCCTCTTGAGCAGCTAGAATACTAATGAAAGACACAACAGAAACCAATATCCCCGTCACAGAAAACGCAAAATTCACCATCCGTTGCGCTTCATCCATTCGACCTTGCGTGAGCGCAAATGCGGTGAAGAGGAAGGCTTGTAGTGTAACCAGCCAAGTAGTTCTTCAATTCACCAAAGTATCTTCGTGAACAACCTTTTCTCGATAGAGCTTGTAAATTTCGATTGATTCAGGTGTGAGAAATTTCTCTACATCGCTCATATTGCTTGATAGTAGCAATTTTGGTCGATTGGGATAACTGACCTCAACAGGGTCGGAAAAGGTATCCTTCCACCACCGAACAACCCGGTTATTTTTGATAATGTTCAAGATCACCTCCGAGATCAGATACATACGATACTTCAATCTGAAAGACAATTAAACCGTTTTGCTCCGAGTTCCGCATCTTAAGTACATACTTATTGATCGCTATAATGAATTGTAATCCCAAGATAGTCCTTGCAATACGAAACGCAATCAATGATATCCATGAACATACCGTACATCGTCGAAGCCAATGGACAGATGGATGGAAGGCTTTTTTCTCGTCAGTTCCGCATGCCGTTTGATCGTCGTTTTGGTCGGGTTGACGTTCCAGTCCATCATCAAGCGGAAATTGTTACAGCCAATGATTACCATGCAACTGGGAAACCTAGATGTTCATTTCTTGATAGCTTCGAAAGCACACTCAGTACGTAGATGAGAGACGCCTATCCCCTATCCCGCCACGCATTCGCAATCGGGTACCGCCGGTCGAGCCAGAATGCCCGCGGGGTGAGTCTTGTGCCCGGTGCCGATTGGAAGCGTTTGTATTCGGCAAGATAGATCAGGCGTTCGATCTTTGTGACCGTATCGCGGTCGAACCCCATCGCGACCACTTCAGCGACGGATTTCTCCTCGTCGATCAGCGCCTCCAGCATCACGTCGAGCTCCGCATAGGGCGGCAGGCTGTCTTCGTCCTTCTGGTCGGCGCGGAGTTCTGCCGTGGGGGGCTTGTCGATCACGCGCGGCGGGATCACATTGCCCGCCGGCCCCTTCATCCAGTCGCGGTGGTTGGCGTTCCTCCAGCGGCAGGTCTCGAAGACGCGGGTTTTGTAGAGGTCTTTTAAGGGGTTATAACCGCCGGCCATGTCGCCGTAGATCGTCGCGTAGCCCACCGCGACTTCGGATTTGTTGCCCGTGGTCAGAAGCATCTCGCCGAACTTGTTCGACAGGGCCATGAGGAGGAGGCCCCTTAGGCGGGATTGGATGTTTTCTTCCGTAAGGTCTTCGGCGCGGCCGGAAAAAAGCGGCGCGAGCGCTTCGGTGACGGCGGCGCGGGGCCCGGCGATCGGCACCGTGTCGAGGCGGCAGCCGAGCGACTTTGCCACCGAGGCGGCGTCTTCGAGCGAGGTCGGAGAGGTGTATTCGGACGGCAACATTACGCAACGGACGTTCTGGGGCCCCAGGGCATCGGCGGCGATGGTGGCCACAAGCGCCGAATCCACCCCGCCCGAGAGGCCGAGGACGGCCCTTTCGAACCCGGTTTTGCGGAAGTAGTCGGCGAGGCTGAGGACCATCGCGCGGTAGTCCTGCTCCCAGGCGTCGGGGAAGACCTGGCGCGCGCCGGTTGCGGCGCGCCAGCCCTCGGGCGTCCGGGTGAAGTCGACATGGACCACCGCCTCCTCGAACGCCGGCAGCGACACCGCGAGCGCCCCGCCGGGGTTCAGAACGAAGCTTGCCCCGTCGAAGACCTGATCGTCCTGGCCGCCGACCATGTTGAGATAGACAAGCGGCAGACCGGTCTCGACACTGCGCTCGACCATGAGGCCGAGGCGGCGGTCGAACTTGCCGCGGTAATAGGGCGAACCGTTGGGGACGAGAAGGAGTTCCGCCCCGCTCTCGGCGAGTGCCTCCGAGACGTCCGGCCACCAGGCATCTTCGCAGACCGGCGAGCCGATCCGCGCCGGGCCGATCCGGTAGGGGCCGGAGATCGGCCCCGGCGTGTAGAGCCGCACCTCGTCGAATACCGTCTCGTTGGGGAGATCGTGCTTGAGGATGCGGGCTTTCACCGCGCCGTCTGCGAGGATGAAGTAGGTGTTGTAGAGGTTGCCGTCCTTCCGCCAGGGGCCCCCGATCCCGATCGCGGGACCGTCCGCACAATCTGCAGCCAGCGCCTCGATGGCCGCGACGCAAGACGTCTCGACCGCCGGCTTCATGACGAGATCCTGGGGCTGGTATCCGAGGATGAACATCTCGGCGAAGGCGATCATGTCGGCGCCGGCGGCCTTCGCCTCCGCCCAGGCGCTGCGGGCCTTCTCGCCATTGCCGGCGACATCCCCGACGGTCGGGTTAAGCTGCGCCAGCGTCAGGCGAAATGTCTCGGCCATGGTGCCTCCGGATGGATCGGGCGAGACTTAGCAGATGGTGGCGGGAGGAAAAGGCCGCACCCGAAACGTGTTGCGGGGCTTCGGGGGGGCCGGTAGATTGAGACCCGAACCGGGAAACGGGTGGGCGAGCGGTAGAGATGACAGCATTCGCGACAGCGCTTCGGCGGGCCGGGGCGACAGGGATTGTGATCGTTCTGGCGGCGGGTATCGCCGCGGCGCAATCGGACGAGGTCGTCACCAAGCAGTATGACGACGGCGGCGTCTATCAGGGCACTTTCCGGGACGGCAAGCAGCACGGCACCGGCACCTACCGGCTGCCCAACGGCTATGTCTATACCGGCGACTGGGTGGACGGCGAGATTCGCGGCCAGGGCCGCGCGGAGTTTCCGAACGGCTCGGTCTACGAGGGCGAATTCGCCGCCGGCAAGCCCGAGGGCCGGGGCAAGATCACCTTCGCCGACGGCGGCACCTACGAGGGCGAATGGGTCGATGGCAAGATCACCGGGACCGGCGTGGCGATTTACGCCAACGGGGTGCGCTATGAGGGCGGGTTCGTCGATGCGCTCCATGACGGACAGGGCCGGATGGAAAGCCCCAACGGCTATGTCTACGAAGGCCAGTGGGCCGGCGGGATCAAAGAGGGCAACGGCCGGATCACCTACCCGGACGGTGCGGTCTACGAGGGCGACCTGGTGCGCGGGGCGCGCGAGGGGCGCGGCACGCTGACGATGCCCGACGGGTTGACCTATGTCGGCGAATGGGCCGACGGACAGATCAACGGCACGGGCCGGCTGACCCAGCCAAATGGCGATGTCTACGAGGGCGAGCTTGTCGACGGCAAACGCCAGGGGACGGGCCGGGTGGTCTACGCCAACGGCGATGTCTATGAAGGCACTTTCGAGAACGACCGCCGCCACGGCACCGGAACCTTTACCGGCACCGACGGCTATCTCTACACCGGTGCCTGGGTCGAAGGCCGGATCGAGGGCGACGGCACGGTGACCTACCCCGACGGGTCGGTCTATGTCGGCACGTTCAAGGACGATCTCGCCGACGGGAGGGGCATGATCACCTATCCCGACGGCAACACCTATGAAGGCGAATGGAAGGCCGGGGTGATCGAGGGCCAGGGCAAGGCGACCTATTCCAACGGGCTCGTCTACGAGGGCGGGTTCCGCAACGCGCAGATGCACGGGGAAGGCACGATGACCTTCGCCGACGGCTACCGCTACGAAGGCGAATGGCAGGACGGCCAGCGCTGGGGGACGGGCACGGCCACCTATTCCGACGGCACGGTTTACGAGGGCGGCTTCGTCGCCGGCCAGCGCGAGGGGATGGGGACGATCACCATGCCCGACGGCTTCACCTATACCGGCGCCTGGGTCGACGGCGAGATCGAAGGCCAAGGGGTAGCGACCTATGCCAATGGCGATGTCTATGAGGGGATGTTCGCCGCCGGCAAGCGCCAGGGGGAAGGGACGATCCGCTATGCGAGCGGAGAGGTCCAGAGCGGGACCTGGACGAATGGGGCGTTGACGGAGCCTGCGGAGGAAGAACCGGCGACCGAGAGCCAGTAGGCGATGCCCAGGCGGGCCTGAGGCTGCGGAGAGGGGGGCTCAGACCTCGGTTTTGGCCTGAACGGGCCGTTCGGGTCTTGCTCCGGCAGCGCTTGGCGAAACACGCCCCGGACTTGATCCGGGGCCTCGATCCACCGGAGTGCCAGGCCTGTCGAGGTCCCGGGTCAAGCCCGGGACGCGGGTTACTTGGGGTCGGGGCGCGCAGAATGAACGTCCGCTCCTGGCCGGGACCGACGACCTAGACTATTCCCCAACGCCCTTTGCCGCCGGCCCGGGTTCTCCGGGGGCGGTCTGGGGCTGCCGGTTCGGCGTGTCTGGGAGTGGTCAGGGCTTGTGAAACAGTGGATCCACTGTAACCGGGTACCATCTCGCCCGGGTTTTTGCCCGAACGAAGCGGCCCCTGGGCCTTCCAAGCGATGCGCATCGCGGGGAGATGTATCGCCCGGAAAGGTAAATGGGTGCTGATGGCACCGCACGGTGGGGCGGCCGGGAGGCATCCTGCACCCCTGCCCGTCGACTGCCGGCAGCGCCCGTTATACCCGCGCGCCCTGGTCCATGCGCCGCAGAAAGGCCTCGGCATCCTCCAAAACCTGCGCCCGGCGGTCCTCCTTCATCCGGTCCCAGGTGCCGTACATATTCGCCATCCGCGGGTTCTTGGAAAACCGCGCCCGATGCCGGTCGAGAAACGCCCAGTAGAGGAGGTTGAAGGGGCAGGCCCCCTCCCCGAGCTTCGTCTTCACGTCATAGGCGCAGCCGTCGCAATAATTCGACATCTTGGCGATGTAGTTACCCGAAGACACGTAGGGTTTTGAGGCCACCACCCCGCCATCGGCAAACTGGCTCATGCCGATCACGTTCGGGGCTTCGACCCATTCATAGGCGTCGGCATATACGGCGAGATACCAGTCGTGGACCTCCGAGGGGTCGATGCCCGCCAGAAGCGCGAAATTGCCGGTCACCATCAGCCTTTGGATGTGGTGGGCATAGGCCTCCTCCATCGTCTGGGTGACGGTCTCGGCGATGCAGGCCATGTCGGTGGCCGCGTCCCAGTAGAACTCGGGCAGCGGGCGGGTGTGGTTCAGAACGTTGCGGGAGGTGTAATCGGGGCCTTCGCGGAAATAGATGCCGCGGATGTATTCGCGCCAGCCGATGATCTGGCGGATGAAGCCTTCGACGGCGTTAAGGGGGGCATCGCCCGCGCGGTAGGCAGCTTCGGCGGCCTTGCAGACCTCCAACGGATCGAGGAGGCCGGCGTGGATGTAAAGCGACGTGATCGAGTGGTAGAGGAAGCGCTCGCCGGTGAGCATCGCGTCCTGGTAGTCGCCGAAGTGCGGGAGGGCGTGGGTCACCCAATGGGCGAGCGCGCGTTTGGCTTGGCCGGACTCGACGGCGAACCAGAACGGGCGAAGGTCCCCGTAGTTCGAGCCGAAGCGGTCTTCGACGAGGGCGAGGACCTCTTCGGTGGTCTCGTCCGGCGTAAACTCCATCGGACCCTTGTGAGAGACCCCGTCGGGCGCGGGTTTGCGGTTTTCCGCGTCGTAGTTCCACTTGCCGCCCTCGGGGGCGTCGCCGTCCATCAGGAGCCCGGTTTTCCGGCGCATGTCGCGGTAGAAGTACTCCATGCGGAGGTCTTTGCGGCCATCGGCCCAGGCCTCGAACTCGGCGTGGGAGGCGAGGAAGCGGTCGTCTTCGAGAAGGGTGACGTCAAGCGGCGCCTCTTCGAGGGCGGCAATGAGGCGGTGCTCGCCGGGTTCGGTGGCGAGCGCCGCGCTCACCCCGTGCTTGTCGGCGTAGCGGAGAAGCTCGCCGGGGATCGAGCCGGTGTTATCGCCGTCGTCGAGCTTGGTGTATTCGACCTGCCAGCCGTCGTCCCTGAGCCGCGCCGCGAAATGGCGCATCACCGAGAAGATGAAGGCGATCTTCTTGGGGTGGTGAGGGACGTAGGTCGCTTCGTCGGCGACCTCGGCCATGACGACGATGTCGGAGCCCTTGTCGGCGGCTTTGAGCGCGGCGATGGCTGACGTGCATTGGTCGCCGAGAACGAGGATCAGCCGGCTCACCAGGGGATCTCCTTGAAGGCGTAGTCGAAAAAGCCGCCCGACTGCGCGGGGCCGGCGGTTTCGAGCACGTCGGCGAGGTTCTTGGCGGCCGTCTCGGGCGGAACGGTCTTGTGGCGGCCGGCGTATTTCGCGGTGAAATCGGTGGCGACCGTACCGGGGTGGAGGGCAAGGACAGTCGCCTGCTTGTGGCTGCGGGCAAGCTCGATGGCGGCGGTGTGGAGAAGCTGGTTGAGGGCGGCTTTTGCGGTGCGGTAGCTCGCCCAGCCGCCGAGGCGATTGTCGCCGATGGAGCCGACCCGGGCCGAGAGGGCGGCGAACGTGGAGGGGCGGTCTTTCGGCAGGAGATGGAGGGCGTGTTTCAGCACGAGGAAGGGCCCGATGGCGTTGAAAGCGAATTGATCGGCGAGCGCCTTGGGCGTGACCGCGCAGATCGTCTTTTCGGGCTCGGCCCCGTCGATGACGAGGGCACCTGTGGCCACGACGATGAGCTCGAAGCCGGGGGCCAAGCGGGCAAGGCCCGCTTCCACCGCGCTTTCATCTGTGACGTCGAAGCCGTCGGACGAGCGCGACAGCGCGGTCACCGCCCAGCCTCTGCGGTCGAGTTCGCCGGCCAGTGCCGCACCGATCCCGCCCGTGGCGCCGATCACCAAAGCCCGTTTCATGCGCCCTCCCCGATTGACCACGGCTGAGATAGGGCCACCTCAGAAGATGACGAGCCCCCTGCCCCGGAGCCCTCCCTATGCGCCTCGCCCTCGCCGCCCTTCTTCTGGCCGCCGCACCGGCCGCCGCGCTCGATCTCAGACTCACCAACACCTACGATCTCGCCCGCCCGGCGAGCCTCGATTACGACCCGACCTTCTGCGGGCTCTGGATTGCCAACGAGAGCCGGGAACTGGTGCTCGTCACCCTCGACGGGCTGGAACTGAGGCGCTTTTCTTCCGACCTCCGGCGCATCAAGGCGGTGACCCTCGAAGGCGACAACCTCCTTATCGCCGACGGGTTCGGTGGGTTTCAGCGGGTGACGAAGGACGGCACCGCGCTTGGGCCGCCCTTCGAGGTCGAAGGCGGCTGGGCGGATACTGAAGGGATCGCCATCGGCGAAGACGGCACGATCATCACCGTCGAGGACGACCCCGAGCGGCTCACCTGGTTCACGCCCGAGGGCGAGATCCTCCGCCAGATCGATACGAAAGACCTCGACCCGCCGCTCATCGAAGCCCAAGGAATCGCACGGGACCCCCGCACGGGGCATCTTCTGATCGTCGACGATCTCGAAGGCACCAATTCGCTCTATGAGTTCACCGAGGACGGGGAGCTTCTGGCCACCCAGTCACTCCTCGAATATGGGCTCGACCCTGAGGGCATCGCGATCCGGCCGGGGTCGGGGGAGATGTTCATCGCCTTCGACCAGGGCGCGCGGATCGCGGCGTTCGAGTACACCCCGACCCTGCCCGAAGGCGCCGCGCCGCTGCCGCCCGGGGCCGATTGCATGATGTTCTGATTTCGGTCTATCCCGGGGGCCTTCCGAGGAGGTCCGCTATGGGCGAAATCGTGCTGGTCCGCCACGGCCAGGCTAATACCGGTGCGAAGACCGAGGCCGAGTACGACCGGCTTTCGGAGCGCGGCAAGACGCAAGCCGAATGGCTCGGAGCCTGGATGGCGGCCCATGAGGCGGCGTTCGATCTGGTGCTGTCCGGCACCATGCGGCGGCATCTCGAGACCGCCCAAGCGATGGGGGTGAGACCTGAGCGCCAGGACGCGCGGCTCAACGAGATCGACTATTTTGCCCTCGTGCGCGACATGGAGACGACCCACGGGGTACCCGAGCCCGAGACGGAGGCCGAGTTCGCCGCCCATGCGGTGCAGACCTTCACCGCCTGGCACCGTGCCGAGATCGCCGGGGGCGAGCCCTTCGCGACCTTCGAGGCCCGGATCAAGGCGGTGATCGAGGAAGCCGCGGTGCCCGGGCGCCGGGTGCTTTGCGTGACCTCGGGCGGGGTGATCTCGATGGCGCTGAGGATCGCGCTGGGGCTCGACACCGAGCGGCTGGCCCATGTGCTGGTGCCAATCCACAATTCCTCCGTCCACCGGTTCCGGGTGCTCGAGCACGGCACCTATCTGGCGTCGTTCAACGCGATACCCCATCTCGACTCTCCAGAACGGGCGGCGTTCCGGACGTTTACCTGAGGGGGAGAGTGCGGTGCGTGGCCGGTTTTGGGCTGAAGCGGACGTTCGGGTCATGCTCCGGCAGCTCTTGGCGAAACACGCCCCGGACTTGATCCGGGGCCTCGATCGACCGGAGCGCCAAGACTATCGAGGTCCCGGGTCAAGCCCGGGACGCGAGTCACTTGGGGTCGGGGCGCGCAGAATGAACGCCCGCTCAAGGCCAACGACGACGTCCAAGTCATCCCGCACCGATTGCACGCTAGGGGCTTTTCAACGCCGCCGGGGTCTGTATGCTCCGTCCCATGGTATCGACGCACCATACGCGCCTTCTCGGCCTCCTTCTTCTTAGCCGCCTCTGAGCGTGCCATCTCGGCGCGACCGCTCAGGGGAGGATCAGCGCCGGACCAAACCTCAGGCTAAGACGAGAGATCCCTATGACCGACCAAACGAAACCCGTCCCGCCCCAGGCGGATAAATCCCGTGTATTGATCTTCGACACCACGCTCCGCGACGGCGAGCAATCCCCCGGCGCGACGATGACCCATAACGAAAAGCTCGAAATCGCTGAGCTCCTCGATGAGATGGGTGTCGACATCATCGAGGCGGGCTTCCCGATTGCCTCCGAGGGCGACTTCGAGGCGGTCACAGAGATTGCCCAGCGCGCGAAATCCTCCGTCATCTGCGGGCTGGCGCGAGCGAATTTCAAGGATATCGACCGCTGTTGGGAGGCGGTGAAACACGCGAAATCCCCGCGCATCCACACCTTCATCGGCACCTCGCCGCTCCACCGGGCGATCCCCAATCTCGACATGGACGAGATGGCCGAGCGCATCCACGACACGGTGACCCATGCGCGGAACCTCTGCGACAACGTCCAGTGGTCGCCGATGGATGCCACCCGCACCGAAACAGACTACCTCAAGCGGGTCGTCGAGATCGCGATCAAGGCCGGGGCGACGACGATCAACATCCCCGACACGGTGGGCTATACGGCGCCGCGAGAGAGTGCCGATATCATTCGGATGCTCATCGAGAGCGTGCCGGGGGCGGACGAGGTGGTCTTCGCGACCCATTGCCACAACGACCTCGGCATGGCGACGGCGAATGCGCTGGCGGCCGTGGAAGGCGGGGCGCGGCAGATCGAATGCACGATCAACGGCCTCGGCGAGCGCGCCGGCAATACCGCGCTCGAAGAGGTGGTGATGGCCTTGAAGGTGCGCCACGACATCATGCCCTACCATACGGGCGTCGACGCGACGAAGATCATGCATATCTCGCGGCGTGTGGCGACCGTGTCGGGCTTTGCGGTGCAGTACAACAAGGCCATCGTCGGCAAGAACGCCTTTGCCCATGAAAGCGGCATCCACCAGGACGGGATGCTGAAGAACGCCGAGACCTTCGAGATCATGCGGCCCGAGGATGTGGGGCTTTCGGAGACCTCGATTGTGATGGGCAAGCATTCGGGGCGGGCCGCCCTCCGGGCGAAGTTGAAGGAACTCGGCTACGAGCTGGCCGATAACCAGCTGAACGATGTCTTCGTGCGCTTCAAGGCGCTGGCGGACCGGAAGAAGGAGGTCTTCGAGGACGACCTCATCGCGCTGATGCGCGACTATACCGGCCAGGACGTCGAGGAGCATCTGGAGATAAAGTTCCTGCGCGTCATCTGCGGCACGGAAGCCCCGCAATCGGCCGATCTGACGATCCGCGTGGGCGAGGAGGACAGGCAGATCACCGCCCAGGGCGACGGGCCGGTGGATGCGGTGTTCAATGCTGTGAAAGAGGCCTTTCCCCATGGCGCGCGGCTCAACGTCTACCAGGTCCACGCCGTGACCGAGGGGACGGACGCGCAGGCGACGGTGAGTGTGCGGATGGAGGAAGACGGGCGGATCGTCACCGGCGAGGCGGCCGATACCGACACGGTCGTTGCCTCGGCCAAGGCATACGTGAAGGCGCTCAACCGGCTTCTGGTGCGGCGGCAGAAATCCGACCCCGATGCCGATGTGAAGACGGTGAGCTACAAGGACGCGGGGTGAGGCATTACCCCCTGCCCCGGGCTTGGCCCTGGGCCTTGATCCTATGGAGCGCTCCATTTGTTCGAGGCCCCGGGTCAAGCCCGGGGCGGGGTTGCAAGGTCGGCGGCGTCGCGCCAAAGGCCGCAAGCGCCCCCTATCCCCCAGTAAACAGTCGCCTTAATGTCGCCGGATTGTCCCGTTAGCGCCTCGTTAGGGTCAAGCTGCGCAGTTTGGCTTTGAATTGGAACCAATGAGGCTTGATTGACGTGGCTGTTACGGAAGTGGAAACGGTGGACGAGTACTTTCCGTCCCCGCGGGCCGAGAATATAGAAGGCAGGGGCGCTGCGCCGGTGCGCGGTCCCGGGGCACTAGAGGCAAAAGGCAGGCAGCGCATGGCCCTCGGCGGCATCTTTTCTTCCGATATGGCAATCGACCTCGGCACGGCGAACACGCTGGTCTACGTCAAGGGCCGCGGCGTGATCCTGAACGAGCCGTCGGTCGTGGCCTACCACGTCAAAGACGGGAAAAAACAGGTGCTTGCGGTGGGCGAGGACGCCAAGCTGATGCTGGGGCGCACGCCGGGCTCGATCGAGGCGATCCGCCCGATGCGCGAAGGCGTGATTGCGGATTTCGACGTCGCCGAGGAGATGATCAAGCATTTCATCCGCAAGGTGCATAAGCGGACGACCTTTTCGAAACCGAAGATCATCGTCTGCGTGCCCCATGGGGCGACACCGGTGGAAAAACGCGCGATCCGCGAATCGGTGCTCCGGGCCGGGGCAAGGAAGGCGGGGCTCATCCCCGAACCCATCGCCGCAGCCATCGGCGCAGGCATGCCGATCACCGACCCCACGGGCAATATGGTCGTCGATATCGGCGGCGGGACGACCGAGGTGGCGGTCCTGTCGCTCGGCGACATCGTCTATGCCCGCTCGGTGCGGGTGGGCGGCGACCGGATGGACGAGGCGATCATCTCCTATCTGAGACGCCAGCATAATCTCCTGATCGGCGAGAGCACTGCCGAACGGGTGAAGACCACCATCGGCACCGCGCGGATGCCCGATGACGGACGCGGCACTGCGCTGCAAATCCGCGGGCGCGACCTCTTGAACGGGGTGCCGAAGGAAACCGAAATCAATCAGGCGCAGGTGGCCGAGGCGCTGGCCGAGCCTGTGCAGGCGATCTGCGAAGCGGTGATGACCGCGCTTGAGGCCACGCCGCCGGACCTCGCGGCCGACATCGTCGACCGGGGTGTGATGCTCACCGGGGGCGGCGCGCTTCTGGGCGAGTTGGACCTCGCCTTGCGGGAGCAGACTGGGCTCGCGATCTCAGTGGCCGACGAAAGCCTCAATTGCGTGGCCATGGGCACCGGCAAGGCGCTGGAATATGAAAAACAATTGCGCCATGTGATAGACTACGACAGCTGAGCCCGATGCGGGGACGCACTTGGCACGCGAGAGAGCATCAGCCGACGCCTATTCCGGCCCCGTCAGACGGCTTCTGACGGGGCTCGTTCTGATCTTGCTCATCGGTGTGTTCCTGCTCTGGCGGATCGACAGCCCGCGCGCCGAGCGGCTGCGCGCCAATGTGGTCGACGCCATCGTACCCTCGCTCGACTGGGCCATGGTGCCCATCGCGACCGGCGCCGACATGCTGGAGAACGCCCGCTCCTATGCGCGCATCTATGAGCAGAACCAGGAGCTTCGGCGCGAGCTTCGGCAGATGCGGTCCTGGCGCGAGGCGGCGTTGCAGCTCGAACAGCAGAACGCCAAGCTTCTCGACCTCAACAATGTCCGGCTGGACCCCAAGCTGACCTATGTGACCGGTGTTGTGCTGGCCGATTCGGGCTCGCCGTTCCGCCAGTCGGTGCTCCTCAATGTCGGTGCCCGGGACGGCATCCGCGACGGCTGGGCGACGACGGACGGGCTGGGGCTGGTGGGTCGAATATCCGGCGTCGGGCAGAATTCCTCGCGCGTGCTCCTGCTCACCGACCCCGAAAGCCGGGTGCCCGTGACGATCCAGCCATCGGGGCAGGATGCGATGCTCACGGGCGACAACACCCGCCTGCCGCTCATCGAGTTCGTCGAAGTGCCCGAGGCGGTGCGCCCGGGCGACCGGGTGATCTCGTCAGGCGATGGCGGGGTGTTCCCCGCGGGGCTCCTCGTCGGCCAGATCGCCCTCGGGCCCGACGGGCGCCAGCGGCTGCGGCTCGCGGCCGATTACGAGCGGCTGGAATTCCTCCGCGTCCTGCGGTCGAGCCCGCCCGAACGCATCGAAGCCCCCGGCGAACTGATCGCGCCGACGACCCCGCCGCTCGCGGAGGCAACCGATGGGTGAGGTGGGCGCGCTCCGGCTCTGGAGCTACCGAGTGCTTTTTCTCGCTGCGGTGCTGGGCCTCGTTCTGGTGCTGCTTCTCCCGCTCGGGGTCGATGCCGGGCGGTTGCCCGGCCCCGACGTCATTCTCGCGTTCACCCTCGCCTGGGCAATGCGCCGGGCGGATCATCTGCCGATCGTGCTGCTGGCCGCGGCGATGCTCGCGGTCGACTTTCTGCTCATGCGGCCGCCTGGACTGATGGCGGCCCTCACCGTGGTCGCCGTCGAGGTGATCCGGCGGCGCGAATACCAATGGCGCGACCTGCCTTTGCCGGTCGAGTGGCTCATCGGCGGTGCGATCATTGCCGCGGTCTCGGTGGCCAACGCTGTGGTCCTCGCATTGTTCTTCGTCCCGCAGGCCAGTCTGGGACAGATCCTGATCCGAATGATCTTCACCGCCGCGATTTACCCCGTTGCGGCCCTGGCGGTGCGCTATGTCTTCGGTGTCACGCGGATGCCCGCCGACGGTGAGCCCGGAGGCCGGACATGAAACGAACCCCGAAGGAGGTGGAAGACAGCGCGCGGCTCGTCACCCGCCGCGGCGCGGTGCTCGGCGGGGTGCAGCTTCTCTTCATGGGCGGGCTTGCCCTGCGGATGCGGCAGATGCAGGTCGAGGAGGCGGACGAGTACCGGCTTCTGGCGGAGGAAAACCGCATCAACATGCGGCTCATCCCACCCGCACGGGGCGTGATCTATGATCGCAACGGCGTCCCCATCGCCGACAATTCGCAGAACTACCGGATCATCATCGTCCGCGAGGATGCCGGCGACGTCGAGGAGGTCGTCCGACGGCTGAAGCGGCTCGTACCGCTCGACGAAAACGACCTAGAGCGCGCGCTGCGCGAGCTTGAGCGCCGGAGCCCGTTTGTTCCGGTCACCCTGGCGGACCGATTGAGTTGGGAGGACTTCTCCCGCGTCGCCTCGAACGCCCCTGCCCTTCCCGGCATCACACCCGATGTGGGCCTGTCGCGGCACTACCCGATGGCGGAGGATTTCGCCCATATTGTCGGCTACGTGGGCCCGGTTTCGGATTACGACCTGTCGCGGATCGAGGATCCGGACCCGCTTCTTCAGATCCCGAAGTTCCAGATCGGTAAGGTCGGTGTCGAAACCAAGCTAGAGGATAGGCTGCGGGGCAAGGCCGGTACCCGCCGGATCGAGGTGAATGCCGCGGGGCGGGTGATGCGAGAGCTCGGCCGCGACCCCGGTATCCCGGGGGTGGACCTGCAACTGACCACGGACTGGCGGCTTCAGAACTTCGCTCAGGCTCGGCTCGCCAACGAAAGCGCGGCCGCCGTCGTGATGGATGTCGAGACCGGCGACCTTCTCGCCATGGCCTCCGCCCCCGCCTTCGACCCCAACAAGTTCGTCCGCGGCATCTCGTCGAGGGATTACGGGGAACTCACCGCCAACACCTATCGCCCGCTTGCCAACAAGACGGTACAGGGCACCTACCCGCCGGGCTCCACCTTCAAAATGATGACCGGGCTTGCCGCACTGAAGGCCGGGGTGATGGGACCGGAAGAGACCGTTTGGTGCCCCGGGCATTTCCAGCTTGGGCGACGCCGGTTCCATTGCTGGAAACGTGGCGGACATGGACATGTCAGCTTCGACAAGGCCATCGTCCAGTCTTGCGACACTTATTTCTACGAAGCGTCCCGGCGGCTCGGGATCGACCCTATCGAAGAGATGTGCCGCGAGTTTGGCCTTGGCGAGCGCTTTGATCTACCGATATCGGCGGTGGCCGAGGGGCTGATTCCTTCGGTAAAATGGAAGGCGCAAGTCAGGGGCGAGACCTGGCGGCCGGGCGATACGATCAACGCCTCTATCGGGCAGGGCTATGTGCTGACCTCTCCATTGCAACTTGCGGTGATGACCGCGCGGCTGGCGACCGGGCGGAAGGTGATGCCGCGGCTCGTCAAATCCATCGACGGGTTGGAAACCGAAATCGCGCCGACCGAGCCTGTAAACGTTCCGGCGCATCTGATGGAGATGACCCGGCGGGCGATGTACCGGGTGTCGAACTCCGACCGGGGGACGGCAAGGCGCTCGCGCATCGTCGAGGCGTCGATGGAGATGGCCGGGAAGACCGGGACGAGCCAGGTCAGGAACATCACCGCCGCCGAGCGCGCGGCCGGGGTCTTCAAGAACGAGGACCTGCCCTGGGAGCGCCGCGACCACGGGCTCTTTGTCTGCTACGCACCCTTCGACCGGCCGAAATATGCCGTGTCGGTGGTGGTCGAACACGGCGGCGGAGGGTCGTCGGCCGCAGCCCCGCCGGCCCGCGACATCCTGCTTTTCGCGCTCTACGGCGGCATCCCGCCGGTGGAGGCCTACCCGTCGGACCAGCGCGAACGGATGCGCACGATGTACGAGGAATTGGTTCTCCGCGACCCGCCCGACCCCGGACCGTCGAGGAGCCGGGCGTGAGCTACCTCGAGCATTCCGTCAAACGCGTCCCCACCGGCGCGCGGAAGATCCTCTATCTCAACTGGCCGCTGATCCTACTCATAGCTGCCGTCGCCTCTATCGGTTTTCTGATGCTCGTCTCGGTGGCCGGCGGCCGGGTCGACCGCTGGGCCGAGCCCCAGATGATCCGCTTCGTGATGGGGATGGTGGCGATGTTCATCGTCGCGATGGTGCCGATCTGGTTCTGGCGGAACATGGCGGGGCTCGCCTACCTCTTTTCGCTCGCCCTTCTGGTCTTTGTCGAGTTCTTCGGGGTCACCGGCATGGGCGCCCAGCGCTGGATCGATCTGGGCTTCATGCGGCTTCAGCCCTCGGAGGTCACCAAGATCACGCTGGTGATGATCCTGGCCGCCTATTACGACTGGCTGCCGCTCAATAAGGTCTCGCATCCGCTCTGGGTGCTGATCCCGGTGGCGATCATCCTCATTCCCACCGCGCTCGTTCTGAAGCAGCCCGATCTCGGCACGGCGATCCTGCTGCTGGCCGGCGGAGGGATCGTGATGTTTCTCGCCGGGGTCTCCTGGTGGTATTTCGGCGCGGTGGCGGCGGCCGGAGTGGGGCTCGTCTCGGCGGTCTTCGCCTCGCGGGGTACGGACTGGCAGCTCATCAAAGACTACCAGTTCCGTCGGATCGACACCTTCCTTGACCCGGCCTCGGACCCGCTCGGCGCGGGCTACCACATCACCCAGTCGAAGATCGCGCTGGGTTCGGGCGGCTGGACGGGGCGGGGCTTCATGCAGGGCACCCAGTCGCGGCTGAACTTCCTGCCCGAAAAGCACACCGATTTCATCTTCACGACGCTGGCCGAGGAATTCGGCTTCATCGGCGGGATCAGCCTTTTGATCCTTTACGGGCTCATCATCCTCTTCTGCGTCGTTTCCGCCTTCGGCAACCGCGACCGGTTCGGAGCACTTCTGACCCTCGGCATTGCGGCGGCGTTCTTTCTGTTCTTCGCGGTCAACATGTCGATGGTGATGGGGCTCGCGCCGGTGGTGGGCGTGCCCCTGCCGCTCGTCTCCTTCGGGGGCTCGGCGATGCTGGTGCTCCTGGTCGCATTCGGACTTGTCCAATCGGCCCATGTCCACCGGCCGAGGGGGTCATGACGCGGGTACTCTTCGCGGCCCTGCCGTCGCGCTGGGAGGAATACGAGTCTCATCTGAGGGCGGCGTTCGCCGAAGCGGGGCTTGATGTGGAGCTCGACACGAGCTTTGCGCCGGAGACGGTCGACTACATCGTCTATGCGCCCAACTCCGACGTGCAGGACTTTACGCCCTACACCCGGCTGAAGGCGGTGCTGAACCTCTGGGCGGGGGTCGAGCATGTCGCGCCGAACCCCACGCTCAAGGTCCCACTGGCCCGGATGGTCGATGCCGGGCTCACCGAGGGGATGGTCGAATGGGTAGCGGGCCATGTCCTGCGCCATCACCTCGGGATCGATGCCTGCGTTGCACTCCAAGACGGCGTCTGGCGGCGCCATGTCCCGCCCTTGGCGCGGGAGCGGCGGGTCGGGCTTCTGGGGCTTGGAGAACTCGGTGCGGCTTGCGGGCGCGCCCTCGCAGAGCTCCATTTCGATGTGCGGGGCTGGTCGCGGAGCGCAAAGGCGCTGCCGGGAGTTGCCTGCCATCACGGAGACGATGGCTTCAGCGCGGTGCTTGCCGCGAGCGACATCCTGATCCTTCTGCTGCCATACACGGCGGAGACCGAAAGCATCATCGATGCCAAAGCGCTCGCGCGGTTGCCGCAGGGCGCGGTGCTTTTGAACCCCGGTCGGGGCGGGCTCATCGACGACGACGCCCTGATCGCCGCACTCGATGCCGGGCATCTCTCCCATGCCACGCTCGATGTGTTCCGCACCGAACCCCTGCCGCCGGACCACCCGTTCTGGGCCCACCGACAGGTCACCGTGACGCCGCATATCGCCTCGGACACCCGGGCTCCGACGGCATCCCGGGTTATTGCGGAGAACGTCCGCCGGGGCGAGGCGGGCGAGCCGTTTCTGCATCTCGTGGACAGGCTGGCGGGGTACTGAGGCCGGGCGGGCCTTCCCGCTCCGTCTCTGCCCCCGCTTTCCCCCGAACACACCGCGTCCCGGGCTTTACCCGGGACATCTATGAGCTCTTCGCTCCGGTGCGCCCGGGCCCCGGATCACGTCCGGGGCGTGGATCGCTCAAAGGGCAACCGGCGCGGTCCTTCGTCGAGCGGCAATACCCGTCCAAGGTCAAATGCCCGAGATCGGTTCGCCCGATATCCATCCTGCTAGAGCGGCGTGCCGGGGAAAGGTGCAAGCCCGATCCCAGCCGCCGCCAGCCCCTCCCGCACCGCGCGCGCCATCGACACGGCGGCCGGGGTGTCGCCGTGCAGGCAAACCGTGTCGATCCGGGTGGGGATGCGCTTGCCGCTTTCGGAGAGGATCGCGCCCGCCTCGATCATGTCGACCACCCGCCGGGCGGCGCGCTGGGGGGCGCGGATGACGGCGCCGGGCTCGGTCCGGTCGACGAGCGTGGCGTCGTCGGTATAGGCGCGGTCGGCGAATATCTCGCACGCCACGCGGCATCCGAGCGCGGCGGCAGCGGATTGCTGGGCCGTACCGGCCATGACCATCACGATAATCTCGGGTGCGACGGCCAGCGCGGCCTCATAGCAGACCCGGGCGAGGGCCTCGTCTTCGGACGCCATGTTCGCCAACGCGCCGTGGAGCTTCACATGACGGATCTCGCTCCCGGTCTTCGCCGCGATGCCGCGGGCCGCGCCGACCTGGTAGGCGACGAGATTGCCGATGCTCGCCGCGGCCAGGTCTATCCGGCGGCGCCCGAACCCCTGGAGGTCGGGGAAGCCGGGATGCGCGCCGAGGCCAAGATTGCGCGCCGAGGCGGATGCGAAGGTCCTTTCCATAACGTCCCAGTCGCCGGCATGCATCCCGCAGGCGACATTGACCGAGGTAACGATGTCGAGAAGCCCCTCGTCGTCGCCCATGGTCCAGGGTCCGAACCCTTCGCCCATATCGGCGTTGAGATCGACGGATCGTGTCATGTCTCGGCCCCTTCCGGCGGGTCTCCGGCGGTCACGCCGCTGATGAGGTTATAGGACAGAAGGTCGGGGACGTCCTCTGCGCGGGTGACGAGGCGTTTGCGGCCCGCGCCGAGGCGTTCGAGGTCCGCCCGGTACGCGCGCTCGATCCCGAGCGCGGTATCGGGGTCGACGAACTGAAACCTCAGTTCGGCACTGAAGCCGGCCTGAGCTACCCGTGGCAGGTCGGCGGGGAGGATCGTGCCGATCCGGGGGTAACCCCCGGTGGTCTGACATTCGGCGAGAAGGACGTAAGGCATCCCGTCGCCGGCGATCTGGATGTCGCCGGGCACGGTGATTTCGGACAGAACCGACAGGCCGGCGTCGGAGGCAAAGCCGGTGCCGTCGGGCAACAGACGCTGACCCATCCGGTTGCCGCGCATGTCGCGTCGGAAACGCGTGTCGGCAAAGCGGTCGCGCTCCGCCGGAGTAAAGTCCTCCGTCTGAAGGCTCGGCACGACGCGGATCGCTCCGCCGTCGACCCTTTGGGCGACGTCGAGGCGCCATCCGTGACCGATGGGGGTCGCACCGGGCCGGACCGGGAGACTGTCTCCGGCGTCCAGCGACCGGCCGATCCCGGCAGCCAGATGGACCGAGCGGGAACCGAGCCATTCGGGGGTCTGGATGCCGCCGGCCACATGGAGATACCCGTATCCGCCTGCCACCGCCGCGCCAATCGCGAGCCGGGTGCCGCCCGGCCAGAGGTGGCTTGCGTTCCAGCGGAGCGGGGCGCCGTCTAGGCGGGCGGCCATCGGCGGGCCGGTCAGAGCGATGGTCAGGTCGGCGCCGGTCTCGAACACGCCGCCGCGTCCGGCCATTTCGATGGCCGCAAGGCCTGCCGATTGGCCGAGAAGGGCAGCCCCTTCGTAAAGGGCGAGCCGGTCGACCGCACCGCCGCGCGACAGCCCGAAGGCGAGATACCCGGGCCGCCCGAGGTCCTGGACGGTGAGATGTGGACCGCCTTCGAGCACCGTAACGGCCGCGGTCACGGCAGGTCCTCCGAGGTTGCCCCGCCGTCCGCGCCGCTGGTTTCGAGCCGCTGGAACTCCGCACCTGCCACGGGCTCAAAGATCACCTCGTCGCCGGGGGAGAGGACGAACGGCCTCTCGGCCTCGGGCCGGAACGCGCGGAATGCTGTCTGGCCGATATGGCGCCAGCCGGTTGGTGACGACACCGTAAAGAGGACGAGCTGGCGGATCGCAACCGTCAGCGCCCCGACCGGAACCCGCGGGGTCAGATCGGTCTGGCGCGGGATATCCCAGCATGGGGGCAGATGCCCCAGATAGGGCTGGCCCGGTGCAAATCCGATGGTCTCGACCCGCAACCTAGTCCCGGCGATGGAGGCGACGGCGGCGTCCTCGCTGATCCCCGCCAGCGCGGCGGCTTCGCCAAGCTGCGGGCCGCGGTCGCCGCCGAAGACGGTCGGGATGCGCCAGAGCCGGCGGCCGGCGGGCAGCGGCGCGCGGTACCAATCCCGCCCACCGACAAACGCGGCGAGGGCCCCGCGAAGCGCGTCGGGTTCGGTCTCGGTCGGGTCGAACCGGACATAGGCCGATGCCAGCGAGGTGGATGTCTCTTCGACGCCGGGCAGGCGAGCGGCGTCGAGCGCGGCGCGGCAGGCGAGCGCGGCACGGTTGGCCGCATCGCTGAGGCGATCGTCGAAACTGACGAGAAACCCGTCGATGCCCACCGCGCGGATGACCGGCCAGCCCGGCCGCCCATGTTTCCTTCCCGCCGGGCTCAAGCGGCACCTTTGCTCTGGCGCTCGGAGGCTCCACGCGTCGATAGCCCGTGCGGCGAAGGGGCACGGGTCGAACCGACGTTTGGCGGTGTTGGCGGCATTCCTATCCTTCGGGCGTGCGGGGTCGTGGCGCAGCCGTGACGTATCTGTCCCATAGGGCGTCCTTCCATTCCAACAAATGGATCGCACCATCAAACCCTGGGATCAAACACCCATCTCATCCTCCTGCCTGTGTTGGCCAGAAGTGAATCAGACAAACCACTCAATGGGAATCCGCTAATTAAGTACGAACCCTAAACCCCCAGCCGCGCCACCAGCGCGGCGAGGGTCTCCCGTTCGCCCTCCCAGGCCGCCATCCGCGAACGATACAGCCCCGCCTGGCTTTTGAGGATCGTCCCATCCGTCAACGCCCGGAGATGGTTGTCGCGGAGCGTGGCCCCGGTCGTGGTGATATCGGCGATGGCCTCGGCGATCTCGTTCTTCACCGTCCCTTCCGTTGCCCCCTGGCTGTCGACGAGGGCGTAGTCGGCCACGCCGGCATGGCGGAGAAATTCACGCACGATCCGGTGGTACTTGGTGGCGATCCGGAGCCGGGTGCCGTGGCGGGCGCGGAAGGCGGCCGCCGCCCCGTCGAAATCGTCGAGCGTCTCGACATCGACCCAGAAATCCGGAACCGCGATCACCAGATCCGCCTGCCCGAAGCCAAGCTCGGCCACGGGCTCCACCCGGTCTTCCCAGAAGGCCAGCTTTTCCTCAATCATGTCCCGGCCCGTCACCCCGAGATGGAGCCGCCCGGCCCCCAGTTCGCGGGGGATTTCCCCCGCCGAGAGGAGCACCAGATCGACACCGCCGATGCCCTCGACGACACCGGCATACTCCCGGTCGGCGCCGGCCCGCGAGAGCGTCACGCCGCGCTTTCCGAACCAGTCGAAGGTCTTCTCCATAAGCCGGCCCTTGGAGGGCACCCCGAGCTTCAGCGTCATCGCTGCACCTCCGGCAGGAGGGCCGGGCGGATCACCCCGCCGATGGCCGGCGGTGCGCCTGCGCCGCCGAGCGCCCGGGCGAGCGCGTCATAGCGGCCTCCCGAAGCGACGGGGGGCAAGTCCGGGCGGTCGGGCCTCAGAAAGCCGAAGATGAACCCGTCGTAGTACTCGAGCGTGGTGCGCCCGTAGGTGGCCTCGAAAGTGAGCCTGTCGAGGTCCACTCCGGCCGCCGAGAGCCCGTCGAAGCGTGCGGCCAGCCGGTCGATGGCCGGTGCTATGGCGGGGAGATCGACGGCGATGTTGCGGACCTGCGACAAGGCTTTCTCCGGCGTCTCGCGGACTTCCAGTAGCGCGTCGAGAGCCGCGATCTCGGCCGGCGGCACGGGGGGGGCTGCGGCGTCCTCGGCAAGGGCGGCGAGCCGGGCCAGAACGTCGTCGCGGCGCCTCAGGCCGACCTCGGGGCCCCGGCCCGCCAAGGCCGTCTCATCGGCCGGCGGGCGGGCAGCGGCGGGCCGGGAGAACCGCTCGAGGAGCGCCCGGAACCGCCGCGGCCGCCAGAGGTGACGCCGCAGCGCGGCCTTGCGCGCCCCGGTCGTCGACAGCCCTTCGACGGCGGCGGCCAGAAGCCCGATATCGCCGGTCACGGCCGCGAGATCGTATGGGGCCAGGAGTTCAGCAAAGAGCGCGAAGACCTCCGCATCCGCCGCCGGCCCTGCCTCCCCGAAGACCTCGATCCCGGCCTGGAGGAACTCCGGCGGCCGCCGCGAGCCGGTCTCCTGCTGCCGGAACACCTCGCCGGCATAGGCATAGCGCGCAGCCGCGCGGCCGGCGTCGAGATGGGCGCGGGCGACGGGAACGGTGAAGTCGGGCCTCAGCATCGCCTCGCCCATAACGGGGTCGTGGGTGACGAAGGCACGTGCCCGGATGTCTTCGCCGTAAAGGTCGAGAAGCACATCGGCCGGTTGCAGGATGTCGGCCTCCACGGGTTCGGCCCCAGCGGCAACGAAGGCGGCCTTCAGGCGCTCGGCCGCGGCCCGAAGGGCCGCTTTGGCGTTGGCGCGAAGCGCGGCCTTGCCGGTCATTGCCCGAGGATGCGCCGGACTTCGGCGAGAAGCCCCTCGCGCGGCACCTCGACCTGCTGGGGCCGGTCGGCCCATTCGGCCTGGCTCGCGGTCTCGGCGATCTTGGCGCCGAGAACGAGGTCCTTGACCTGCACAACGCCCCGCGCCCGCTCGTCCTCGCCCTGGATCACGGCGACCGGGGCGCCACGTTTGTCGGCGTATTTCAACTGGTTGCCGAAGTTCTTGGGGTTGCCGAGATAGACCTCGGCGCGGATGCCAGCCGCCCGCAGCTCGGCGGCCATTGCCTGGTAGTCCGCCATCCGGTCGCGGTCCATGACGGTGACGACCACCGGACCTTCCGCCTGTCCATCGAACCGCCCCTTGGCCTCGAGCGCGGCCAGAAGCCGGTCGACCCCGATGGAAACACCGGTGGCCGGGACGGGCTGTCCGGTGAAGCGCTTGACGAGATCGTCATAGCGCCCGCCCCCGGCCACCGAGCCGAAGCGCGCCAGACCCTCGCCGATAAGCTCGGCTTCGAAAACGGGGCCGGTGTAGTAGCCGAGGCCGCGGACGACGGTGGGGTCGATGATGATACGGTCGGCCGAATAGAATTGTTTCTGAGAATACCAAACAATATCAATAAGTTCATCGAGACCGGCTCTGAAACTGTTGTCGATCCCGAGAAGCCCGTCGAAATAGTCTATCCACGCTCCATTGAGTCTCTTTTCATCTAACAACGGATCGACTGTCTTCGTTTCTGGGTCGAGTTCGGTTCTCGACGGCTTACCGCGCAAAGCACGAAGCGCGCTCAACGCCTCTGCGCCGCGTTCGCCGGGCGACGTCGATCTTGAAACGAGCTTTCGTTCAAGGTTCGCCGGGGCGTCAGCAAACTGCATGATCGTATCGATCTGATTAACCGCCAGCCCCGCCCCTTCGGTGAAATCCCCGCTCTCGTCCTTGCGCCCCTCCCCAAGCAGCGCCCGCACCCCGTCCGGTCCCAACCGGTCGAGCTTGTCGATGGCCCGGAGCACAATTCCCCGCGTCCGTTCATCGTCCTCGGCGATCCCGGCCACCTCCAGCACGCCATTAAGCACCTTCCGGTTGTTCACCCGGATCACATACTCACCGCGATCTATCCCCACCGCCTCCAGCGCGTCGGCGAGCATCATGCACATCTCGGCATCGGCGGCCGCACTCGCCGTCCCCACTGTGTCGGCATCACATTGATAAAACTGCCGAAACCGCCCCGGACCCGGCTTCTCGTTCCGCCAGACGGTGCCCATCGCAAATCGCCTGTAGGGCGTCGGCAGATCGTTCCGGTGCTGGGCGAAGACGCGCGCGAGCGGGGCGGTGAGGTCGTAGCGGAGCGCCAGCCAGTCGCCGTCCCCGTCCTCCTGCCAGGCGAAGACGCCCTCGTTGGGGCGATCGACATCCGGAAGGAACTTCCCCAGCGCCTCGACGGTCTCGACGGCGGCGCTTTCGAGCGGGTCGAACCCCCAGAGACGGTAGACCTCGGCGATGTCGGCCAGCATCTCCTGGCGGCGCTCGACGTCGGCGCCGAAATAGTCGCGGAAGCCTTTCGGCGTCTCCGCCTTGGGGCGGGGGGTTTTCTTCTGCTTCGCCATGGACGGGTGGCCCGGGTTCGAGGTCGCGCGGGGTCTAGCGGAAGGGCCGGGCCGGGGCAAGGCGAGGTACAAAGCGCATGTCTGCAAAGCGTATGGCAAAGTGTCGGCTTTTCGTATGGCAGATGATCTGGCATCGCCCCCGTGCTAGGAGGGCGCCATGACCGACAACGGCACCGATCTCGAAGAACGCATCGCCCATCTCGAACGACTCGCCGAGGACCTTTCAGACGAGGTCGCCCGGCTTGCAAGGGCGCTGGCCGCCGCCGAGGCACGCCTCGCGCGGCTCACCGAGCGGGAGGCGGAGCGCGAGCTTGACGCGGGCGCGTCGGTCCCGCTCGCCGATCAGCGACCGCCGCATTGGTAGAGGTGGCGGGCTGAAGCCCGCCCTACGCCACGTCTTCGACCGCCGCCACACCGGGGAGCGACTTCAGCGCCGAGCGGATCTCGGGCGTCATCGGCCAGCCGTCGCCGAGCTCGATATCGACCTCGCCGACGGGCAGGCCGAGAGGCGCGATCCGCACCTCGCCCCGGCCCCTGACGGCGGCATCTTCGCGGTAGCGGTCGAGGAGCGAGCGCACCGAGACGGCGCCTTCGGGCGCATCGATGAAGACCCGCACCGCCATGTCGCCAGCATCGGCGGCTACCGTGTCGAGCGGAGTGACCGAGCGGGCCACGGGGTCGAAGCCGCCGTCGTTGAAGCGGGCCTCCAGCGTCATCACCACGCGCAGGCCCTGTTCGAAGACCCTGCGCGACGCCTCGAAGTCTTCGGGGAACAGCGCCATGCCCGGCACCGTGAGCGTGGGGTCGGAGATCGTCATCCGGAAGAACCGCGTCCCCCGGCCCGATTTCCGGTCCTGGAGCCCCGAGACCATCACCCCGACCCGGCCCACGGCCCCGCCGTCGCGCTCGGCCTTGTCGCGAAGCTCGGCCAGCGTCGTGCAGCCCTTCCGCTTGAGTGCCGCGAGATAATCGTCGAGCGGGTGGCCGGAAAGGTAAAAACCCACCGCCTCGTGCTCGGCTTCCAGCCGGTCGGAGGCGAGCCAGTCCTCGGCCGGCGAGAGCCGCGGCTCGGGGAGGTCGTCGCCGGCCTCGCCGAAAAGCGAGACCTGGGCCGAGGCGCGCTGGTCGTGGATGGCGGCCGAATAGGCCGTCAGCGCATCGAGGCTCTGGAAAACCCGGGCGCGGTTCGGGTCGAGCTCGTCGAAGGCCCCGGCCCTGCTGAGCATCTCAAGCGGCCGCTTGCCGATGCGGCGAAGGTCCACCCGGCGGGCGAAGTCGAAGAGCGTGGCGAAGGGTTTGTCTGGGGTAGCCCCGCCCTGGACCTGATCCGGGGCCTCGTGCGGACCGTCGCGCCCGGTGGCACGGGGCCCCTGCTCTGCGGCCGGGGCGGGGCGAGCTTGGCGGCGGGCCTCGACGATGAGCCGCATCGCCTCGACCCCGACATTCTTCAACGCCCCCAAAGCATAGACGATTCTGCCGTCCGCGACCGAGAACATCGCCTCGGAGCGGTTCACGCAAGGCGGCACGATCTCGATCCCGAGCCCGCGCCGCACCTCCTCGGCATAGACGGCAAGCTTGTCGGTCAGATGGAGGTCGCAGTTCATGACGCCGGCCATGAACTCCACGGGGTGGTTGGCCTTGAGCCAGGCCGTCTGGTAGCTGACCACGGCATAGGCCGCGGCGTGGGATTTGTTGAAGCCGTAATTGGCGAACTTGTCGAGGAGGTTCCAGACCTCCAGCGCCTTCTTCTCGTCGACGCCGTTATCCTTGGCACCTGCGAGGAATTTCGGGCGTTCGGCATCCATCGCGGCCTGGATCTTCTTGCCCATTGCCCGGCGCAGAAGGTCCGCACCGCCCAAAGAATAGCCGGCCATCTTCCGGGCGATCTCCATCACCTGTTCCTGGTAGACGATGATGCCTTGCGTCTCGTCGAGGATGGGATCGATCAACGGGTGGATGCTCTCGCGCTCGGCCCGGTCGTTCTTGACGTCGCAATATTTCGGGATGTTCTCCATCGGCCCCGGGCGGTAGAGCGCGACGAGGGCAACGATGTCTTCGATTGAGGTGGGTTTCATCCGCACCAGGGCATCCATCATGCCCGAGCTTTCCACCTGGAAGACGGCGACGGTCTTGGCGGCGGAATAGAGCTCGTAGGTCTTTTCGTCGTCGAGCGGGATCGCGTTGATGTCGAGTTCAACTCCGCGTTCGGCCAGAAGGTCGAGGGCGTTCTGGATCACGGTCAGCGTCTTCAGCCCGAGAAAGTCGAACTTCACAAGGCCGGCCTGCTCGACCCATTTCATGTTGAACTGGGTTGCGGGCATGTCCGAGCGGGGGTCCTGGTAGAGCGGGACGAGCTTGTCGAGCGCGCGGTCGCCGATCACCACACCGGCGGCATGGGTGGAGGCGTTGCGCAAGAGACCTTCGACCTGGGCGCCGTAGGTCAGGAGCCGGTCGACGACCTCTTCGGCCTTGGCCTCTTCGCGAAGACGCGGCTCGTCGGCCAGGGCTTTCTCGATGGAAACGGGCTTCACCCCTTCGATGGGGATGAGCTTCGAGAGCCGGTCGACCTGGCCGTAGGGCATTTGCAGCACCCGGCCGATGTCGCGGACGGCGGCTTTCGACAGGAGCGCGCCGAAAGTGATGATCTGGCCGACCCGGTCGCGGCCGTATTTCTCCTGCACGTAGGCGATGACCTCTTCACGGCGGTCCATGCAGAAGTCGATGTCGAAGTCGGGCATCGAGACCCGTTCGGGGTTGAGGAACCGTTCGAAGAGGAGGCCGTAGCGCAAGGGGTCGAGATCGGTGATGGTGAGTGCATAGGCCACAAGCGAGCCCGCGCCCGAGCCCCGGCCGGGGCCGACGGGGATGCTTTGGTCCTTGGCCCATTTGATGAAGTCGGCGACGATCAGGAAGTAGCCCGGAAAGCCCATGCCTTCGATGACACCGAGTTCGTAGTCGAGCCGGGCCTCGTACTCGGCGAGGGGTGCGGCGGGCTCGATGGCCGCAAGGCGGGCGGTCAGGCCGTCGCGGGCCTGTTTGCGGAGTTCCTCGACCTCGTTTTCGGCGAATTTCGGCAGGATCGGGTCGTGGCGGGAGACGGCAAAGGCGCAGCGGCGGGCGATTTCGATGGTGTTCAGGGTTGCCTCGGGGAGGTCGGCGAAGAGGGCGGCCATTTCGGCGGGCGACTTGAAGTAGTGCTGCGGCGTGAGGCGGCGGCGGGGGGCCTGCTGGTCGACGTAAGCCCCTTCGGCGATGCAGATGAGCGCGTCATGGGCCTCGTACATCGAGGGCTCCGGGAAATAGACGTCGTTGGTGGCCACGAGCGGGAGGGCCTTTTGGTAGGCCAGCGCGACGGTGGCGGCCTCTGTGGTGCGTTCGGCCTCGGGGGCCGCGCCTTCGGTGGGGTGGCGCTGAAGCTCCACATAGAGCCGGTCGCCGAAGGCGGCGGCGAGCCGGTCGAGAAGGGCGGCCGCCTGGGTCTGGCGGCCGGACGCGATCAGGCGGCCGAGGGGGCCGTCGGGCCCGCCGGTGAGGCAGATCAGGCCGCCGGCATGGGCGGTGAGCGTATCGAGTGTGACCTCTGCGCGGGCCCCGCCCGCACCGAGATAGAGCGCGGAGTTGAGCGCCATGAGGTTTTCGTAGCCGGCCCGGTTCTGGGCGAGAAGGACGAGGGGGGCCGGCGGGTTCGGGTTGGCGCCCTCGCGGGCGGGGTCGAAGGCGAGGTCGACCTGGCAGCCGACGATGGGCTGGATGCCGGCGTCGAGGGCGGTGACGGAAAACTCGAGCGCGGCGAACATGTTGTTGGTGTCGGTGAGCGCCACAGCGGGCATGCCGTTCGCCGCACAGAGCTTCGGCAGGGCCTTCAGCCGCACCGCTCCTTCGAGCAGCGAATATTCGGAATGGACGCGGAGATGGATGAATCGGGGGCTGCTCATAGCAGACGATGCTAGCGCAGCATCAAGTGGTGCGCCACCGGGCTACCGCAGGATTTGGTAGCTCGTCACCGTGCTGCGGAAGTAAGGCGCATAGGTCCCTTCGCGGATGTAGCCGACTTCGCCCTCGGTCGGGATCCGCCGACCGCCGATCTCGGCATAATTGCCGAAGACCGCGCGCCAGTCCCGCAACGCGCAGGTGCCGTCGGCGTCTTGCTCGGCGGGGCGGTCATCGGCGCGCATTTCGACGATATCGCCGGCGACGAGGCGAAACCGGACAGCGGCCGGGCGCGGATCGAGCGGCAGGCTGGCCTCGATCCAGCCGTCGTCGCGCTCGGTCCAGACGATTTCGGGGTTGCCGAGGATCGCATCGGGTATCCACGGAAGCTCGGCAAGATATCGCATGGCTTCGGCCCGGTCGATCTCGGTCCCTTCGGCATCCGCCACCGGGATCGACCCGAACAGGCGCACCGAAAGCCGGCCCTCGCCGCCAACATAGGCGTCGATCACCCGGGCCTTCGGGACCAGAACGCCGGGGGTTTCGGCAAACCAGACGAAGCCCGGTGCGCCGAGGCCGAAGGTCTGGGTGGCAGGGGCCGGGTCGAACGGCAGCCCCGGGGCGCGTTGCAACGCCGCGTCCTGGGTCAGCCGAACGGCGCGGGCCGGGCCGTTCTGCCCCGCCCCGTTTCGCTCCGCGAACCTGCGCATCGCCGGGGGCGGCGACGCGGCACGGGTCGCCGGACCCGAGCCGAGCATGTCCGAGAGTGCCTGAGCCCGGGCCGCAAAGCGGGCGCTGCCGACAAGGTGGGCAAGGACCGCCAGAACAACGAGGCAGGCGACAAAAAGAAGAAGGAAGCGCATCTGTTCCAGTATGGGGCAAGCGCGGGGCGGCCGCCCTGCGTGAGATCAGCTTGATGGTTAGTAGCCTGGCTTAGTGTCTTGACCAGGTGCCGCTGCGCTGTTACTTAGCCATATGACTAACCATCTCGACAGTTTCTTCGCCGCCCTCTCCGACCCCACGCGGCGGGCGGTGATCGAGCGGCTGGCGACCGGGCCGGCGCCCGTGAGCGAACTGCACGCGCCGCACGACATGGCGTTGCCGACCTTTCTGACCCATCTGAAACGCCTCGAGGCCGCCGGGCTGGTGCGGAGCGAAAAGATCGGGCGTGTGCGCACCGTCCATATCGAGGCCGCCCCGCTCGCCGAGGCCGAAGACTGGCTCGCCCGCCACCGGCGGATCTGGGAACGCCGGCTCGACCGGTTGGCGGATCTCGCCGAACGCATTGAACGCAGCGAAGGAAAAAGATCATGACATTGAACACAGGGCATTTCGAGTTCAAACGCAGCCTCGCCCTGCCGCCGGAGCGGCTCTGGGAGGTGCTCACCGACCCCAGGCACCGCGAGAACTGGGGTGCGCCGGAAGAAGGCATGGTGCTGACCGTCGAAACCGCCGATCTCAGCGAGGGCGGGCAGGACCGGCACCGGTGCGGGCCCGCCGAGGCACCCGATTTCGTCGTCGACACGCGCTGGTACCGGCTCGAGGCGCCGCACCGGGCGGTCTTTACCGAAACCGTGATCGTCGGCGATGAGGCGGTCGCCACGAGCCTTGTCACCTATGCGCTCGGCGCGGCGGGCCGGGGCACCGCGCTGGAGGTCGGTGTCGCCGTTTCCTCCTTCGTCGGACCCGAGGCGGCGTCGGAGTTTCACGCCGGCTGGGAGGGCGGGCTTGCCAATCTCGACGCCTATCTCGCCAAGCTCGACGCGACCGCAGGTGCGGCCTAGCCCGGCGCCCGGAGAGCGACGATGGAGCAGGACTTCCAGACATTCGAAGTGGTGCGGGACATCGCGGCGGACCCGGCGACGGTCTTCCGGCTCTGGACCGACGCGGACCTCAAGGAGCGGTGGTTCTGCGCGGACGCCAACGGCTGGCGCCATGGCCCCTACAGGGCCGACCTCCGGGCCGGCGGCGGCGAAACGGTGACCTTCACCAACGGCGACGGGGAGAGTTTCACCTACCATAGCCACATCTTTCACATCCGCGACCGGGCCCGGCTCGTCTACGGCTACGTAATGGAGAGCGACGAAGGCCCGATCTCGGTGAGCCAGGCGACCGTCGCGATCGAAGGCAGGTCGGGAGGGACCCGGGTGAGATATACCGAACAGGCGGTGTTTCTCGATGGCGGCGACAGTCTCGCGACCCGGGTTCCGGGATGCGAGGATGTTATGAATCATCTCAAGGCGGCAGCGGAGGACATGGAAGATGCCTGAGTTCAATCCAGAGACCGACCTGGAGATTGCGCGGGTGATCCGGTCTGCGCCCGAGACGATCTGGCGCTGCTGGGCGGAGCCGGAGCTTTTCAAGCAATGGTTCACCCCACCGGGCGTGGAGGTGACCGATTGCGAGAACGTTCTCGAACCGGGCGGGCGTGCCTATACGGTGATGAAGCTGCCCGACGGGTCTCAGATGCCCCTCGATGGCTGTTTTCTGCTGGCCGACTTTCCCCGGCGGCTGGTCTATACCGACGCGATGGTCGCGGGCTTCCGCCCCAAGGGCGAGGCGTTCATGTGCGTCGATGTCACGCTGACGCCGGTCGACGGCGGGACGCGCTATCATGCCCATGTCATGCATCCGGGCGCCGACCAGCGCCAGGCCCATCTCGACATGGGTTTCGAGGAGGGCTGGGGGACGACATTCGAGCAACTCGACCGGCTGGCGGCCGGGCTTGAGGCGGGATGACCCTCGACCGAGCGGGAGTGGCCCCCTCGCCTGTCCGGTCCCCCCGCCCTGGATCGAAGATGCACCCGTTCCGGGCTCTGCGCGGGACCTCGATCTGCCCAGCGCGCGATGGGATCGGGGCCGCGGATCGGGGCCGGGGCAGGTCGCGCCGGGCGTCGTCGGCCTCAAGCGAGAGCACCAGAGACCGGCCGTGCGCGACCAGCGAGGTGGCGGACTGCCGCCCTCGCGTCGGCGCAGGCGGCCACTCCGGACGCTCAAGGTCTTGAAACCCCCTCACAGCCGCGCTCTTATCCCCGCCAGCGCGCTCTCTACGCCGCATCGACGGCGCGCTTGACGCGGAACGGGTTCGGGTAAGGCGGCGGGATTTACGATGGAGATCAGCTTTCGCCTCAACGGCGAAGACGTCGTGGTGGCGGACCAGCCGTCCACGCGGACGCTTCTCGACTGGCTGCGCGAGGACCGGGGCCTTGCCGGCACCAAGGAGGGCTGCAACGAGGGCGATTGCGGGGCCTGTACGGTGATGGTCACCGACGAGGGCGGCGCCCGGGCGCTCAACGCCTGCATCCTGTTCCTGCCCCAGCTTCACGGGAAGGCGGTGCGCACGGTCGAAGGCATTGCGGGGCCGGACGGCACCCTCCATCCGGTGCAGGAGGCGATGGTCGCCCACCACGGCAGCCAATGCGGGTTCTGCACGCCGGGATTTGTGGTGTCGATGGCGACGGCGCATCTCAACGGGCGGCGGGATTTTGACGATGCGCTGGCGGGGAACCTCTGCCGGTGTACCGGGTATGCGCCGATCGTGCGGGCGGCGGAGGCGGCGGCGGACGCACCGGTGCCCGAGTGGATGCGGGATGAGGTGCCGGGGGTGCACAAAGGGGTGGTGGGTGAACCTGCGCCGCCGGCGCAGGACCACCCACCCTACCTTCCCGATCATAGCGACGGGCTGGCCGAATGGTATGCCGCCCATCCCGAGGCGACGCTCATTGCCGGGGCGACCGATGTGGGGCTCTGGGTGACGAAGGAGCTTCGCGACCTCGGGCCGGTGGCCTTCCTGAACCGCTGTGAAGACCTAAAGACCATCGAGGAGCGGGGCGACCGGCTCTGGATCGGCGCGGGAGCGACGATGGCCGCCGTGCTGGGCGCGGTCCGC
Source organism: Paracoccaceae bacterium (assembly GCA_030066905.1). Lineage (GTDB taxonomy): Bacteria > Pseudomonadota > Alphaproteobacteria > Rhodobacterales > Rhodobacteraceae > JASJAR01. The sequence goes on from JASJAR010000008.1 coordinate 84,303, forward strand.
GACCGCTTTCCCTCCTACGCCGAGATGATCCGCCGCTACGGCTCGGACCAGGTGCGGCAGGCCGCGACCATCGGCGGCAACATCGCCAACGGCTCGCCCATCGGGGACAACCCGCCGCCGCTTATCGCCATGGGCGCGGTGTTGCATCTGCGCAGGAAGGACGCCCGCCGGGAGATGCCGCTCGAGGCTTTCTTCCTCGACTACGGCAAACAGGACCGCGAGCCCGGCGAGTTCGTCGAGGCCGTGACGATCCCGGCCGAGGCGCCCGACCTCAGGGTCTACAAGCTCTCGAAGCGGTTCGATCAGGATATCTCGGCGGTTTGCGGGGCTTTCAACCTGACCGTCGAGGGCGCGCGCGTGACCGAGGCGCGGATCGCCTTCGGCGGGATGGCGGGCATCCCGAAACGGGCCGCCGCCGTCGAGGCCGCGCTCATCGGCGCGCCCTGGACCGACGCGACGGTGCGGGCGGCGATGGAGAGGATCGGCGAGGATTTCACGCCGCTGTCGGATATGCGCGCCTCGGCCGCCTACCGGTTGGAGGCGGCGGCCAACATGCTCCTGCGTTACTTCCACGACCGGAGCGGGGCGCCCGTCGAAGTGCTGGAGGTAACCCCGTGAGCGTGGCGAAACCGCTGCCGCATGACGCAGCACGGCTCCATGTGACGGGGGCGGCGCGCTATGTCGACGACATTCCGACCCCGGCAGGCACCTTGCATCTGGCTTTCGGGACCTCCGAGATCGCCCATGGGCGGATCGTGGCGATGGACCTCAACGCCGTTCGGGCCGCTCCGGGGGTCGCTCTGGTGGTGACGGCCGAGGACTTGCCGTTCGCCAACGACGTCTCCCCGTCGCCCGCGCCCGAGCCGCTTCTGGCCACGGGCGAGGTGCATTTCATGGGCCAGCCGCTCTTTTTGGTCGTGGCCGAGAGCCATCTGGCGGCGCGGAAGGCGGCGCGGTTGGCGAAGGTCGAGTACGAGGAACGCCCGGCGATCCTCAGCATCGACGAGGCATTGGCGGCGGGGTCGCGGTTCGAGGAAGGCCCCCGGGTCTATGCGCGCGGCGATGCCGCAGGGGCGATTGCCAAGGCAGTCCATGTGCTCGAGGGCTCGGTCGAGATCGGCGGGCAGGAGCATTTCTACCTCGAAGGCCAGGCCGCCCTCGCCTTGCCGCATGAGGGGGGCGATATGGTCGTTCACTCCTCCTCCCAGCATCCCACCGAAATCCAGCACAAGGTGGCCGATGCGCTGGGTCTGCCGATGAACGCGGTGCGCTGCGAGGTCAGGCGGATGGGCGGCGGGTTCGGCGGCAAGGAGAGCCAGGGCAATGCGCTGGCTTGCGCCGCGGCGGTCGCGGCCCGGGCGACCGGGCGGGCCTGCGCGATGCGCTACGACCGCGACGACGACATGGTAATCACCGGCAAGCGCCACGATTTCCGCATCGATTACCGGGTCGGGGTGGATGCCGGGGGACGGATCGAGGGGATCGAGTTCGTCCAGCTTTGCCGCTGCGGTTGGAGCATGGATTTGTCCCTGCCCGTCGCCGACCGGGCGATGCTTCATGCCGACAATGCCTATTATCTCCCAAACGTGCGGATCGAGAGCCACCGGCTTCGGACCAACACCCAGTCGGCCACGGCATTCCGGGGGTTCGGCGGGCCCCAGGGCATGTTCGGGATGGAGCGGGTGATGGACCATATCGCCCATGCGCTCGGGATGGACCCTGTCGCGCTTCGGCGGGCGAATTACTATGAGGCGGCCCGGGGAGGGGGCGCTGCCCCCGCGCCTGACGGCGCCCCCCGCGGTATTTCGGCCAAGATGAAGACCGGAGCGGAGCTTACAAGCCGCGCCGCCGCGCCGGGGACGGGGCGACGGTATGGGGGGGCCTATTCGCCGGAGAATGCCCGGCCGCGGACCCTGACCCCCTATCACATGGAGGTGGAGGATTTCATTCTCCATGACCTGACGGAGCGGTTGCTTGCAACGTCGGACTACCGGGCGCGCGCCGAGGCGGTGGCGGCGTTCAATGCCGGAAATGCGGTGTTGAAAAAGGGGATCGCCTTCAGTCCGGTGAAGTTCGGGATTTCGTTCACGCTCACCCATCTCAATCAGGCGGGTGCCCTCGTCCACGTCTACCAGGACGGGTCGGTCCACATGAACCACGGCGGCACCGAGATGGGTCAGGGGCTCTTTCAGAAGGTCGCCCAGGTGGCCGCGGCGCGGTTCGGGGTGGAGGTGGACCGGGTGAAGATCACCGCGACCGATACCGGCAAGGTGCCGAACACGTCTGCGACGGCGGCCTCGTCAGGCTCGGACCTTAACGGGATGGCGGTGCAGGCGGCCTGCGACACGATCCGCGACCGGCTGGCGGCCTTCGTCGCCGAGGGATACCAGGCCGACCCGGCTACGGTGCGATTCGAGGACGGGAAGGTCCATGTGGGCGGCGAGGCGCTGGCCTTCGAGGCGGTCGTGAAGGACGCCTATATGAACCGGATCTCGCTCTCGGCCACCGGCTTCTACAAGACCCCGAAGATCGTCTGGGACCGGATCAGGGGCGAGGGCCGGCCGTTCTTCTACTTCGCCTATGGGGCGGCGGTGACCGAGGTGGTGATCGACACGCTGACCGGGGAGAACCGGATCTTGCGCGCCGACATTCTCCACGATTGCGGGGCGAGCCTGAACCCCGCGCTCGATATCGGCCAGATCGAGGGGGGCTATGTGCAGGGCGCGGGCTGGCTGACGACGGAGGAACTCGTGTGGGACGGCAAGGGCCGGCTTCGGACCCATGCGCCCTCGACCTACAAGATCCCCGCCTGTTCGGACCGGCCGGACATCTTCAACGTGGCACTTTGGGACGGCGCGAACCGGGAGGAGACGGTCTATCGGTCGAAGGCGGTGGGCGAGCCGCCCTTGATGCTGGGGATTTCGGCCTGGTTGGCGCTGTCGAACGCCTGCGCCGCCGCGGGGCCCGGCTGGCCCGACCTGCAAGCGCCGGCGACACCCGAGGCGGTGCTGGCCGCTGTGACCCGGGCGCGGGCGTGAGTTTCGACCGCGAGGAGCTGGCGGCGGCCATCGCCCGGCATGGGGCGGTAGCGCGGGTTGTCGTCGCCGATGCCAAGGGCTCCGCACCGCGCGAGGCGGGAACGGCGATGCTTGTCTGGGCAGAGGGTCAGGAGGGCACGATCGGCGGCGGGGCGCTCGAATGGGAGGCGGCGGCGCGGGCGCGCGACGTGCTGGGCAGCGGCGAAACCCGGGTCGACCGGCTGGCACTTGGGCCCTCGCTCGGGCAATGCTGCGGTGGTGCGGTGGTGCTTGTCACCGAGGTCTGGGACGCGCCCCGCCTCGGGGGCCTGACAGAGCCGATCGTCGCGCGGCCCCTGCCCGGCGGGCATCCGGTACGGCCGCTCGGGGTAGCCCGCGCCATTGCCCGGGCGCGGGACCGGGGGGCTAGGGTCACGACACGGATCGTAGACGACTGGCTCATCGAGCCCGTCGCGGCGCCAGACCGGCGGCTCTGGGTCTGGGGGGCGGGCCATGTGGGCAGGGCGGTCGTTTCGGCGATGGCGCCCCTGCCCCGGCTCGAAATCACCTGGGTCGATACAGCGCCCGAGCGGTTCCCGGCCCATGTGCCGGATGGCGTGGTGGAATTCGTCGCTGCCAGCCCCGGCGACGCGGTGCCGCGGAGCCCGGTCGATGCGGACCATCTCATTCTGACCTATTCCCACGCGCTCGATCTCGATCTCTGCCATCGACTTTTGTCCCACGGGTTCCGCAGTGCCGGTCTCATCGGCTCGGGCACCAAATGGGCGCGGTTCCGGGCACGGCTGCGCGCGCTTGGCCATGCCGAGACGTCGATTGCGCGGATCGCATGCCCGATTGGCGAACCCGGCCTTGGGAAGGCCCCCGCCGCCATCGCCATCGGGGTTGCGGCGGCGTTTCTGCGCGACGCGGGGGCAGCGACGGCGGTGGGCGAGGAGAGTGCGTGAGGGACCGGGAAAGTTCCCGGGCCGTCCCGGTTTGGCCTGACGCGGAGGTTCCTCGGTCCGCGCCGATCTTAAGACCGTCGCGTCCCGGGCCTGACCCGGGATCTCGACAGGCTTGGCACTCCGGGACGTCGGGGGCCCGGATCAGGTCCCGGGCGTGGGTGGTCGGTTGCCGCAGGCGGCACCGCGGCCCTGTTGAGGCCAAAAGAACGGTCGCAGGCCTTCACTCGATGCCAGCCCCGCCAGAAGTGAAGCCCGAAAATAACGAAGACCCGCTGCACGAGTTGCGGGCCTTCGCAGGTCTTGAACTTCACCCCTAGCTCAGGCGAAATCCGGGCGGTATCGGGCGTGCTCTGCCATCGGGTAACGGGCGGCCGGATAGGTCTCGGGCCGCTCCTTCAGCGATGGAAAGAGCCGCGTAATGTCGTCGCCCACGTTGCGGTCGATCGCATCGAGTGCCGCAGGCGTTGGCCGGAAGCTTTCGACGGGCATGCCGTTGGCGCAGAATACCACATGCTCGTCGAAAACGATGTTGAAATAGGTCACGTCGCCGGCCTCGCGGACGGTGTGGATCGTGTCGTTCACCCCCGCAAGTTCGCGGGCGGGCAAGAGCGTCATCTCATTGTCGGCCTTGTCTTCGAGCCGCCAGCCGGGGATCAGCAGACGGTGCCCGGGGGCGACCCGCAGATCCTGCGCCGGCATCATCGGCGCGATGGCCCGGGCGGACAGCCGAACCGGCGCCAGCGAGGGATCCGCCGCCAGTTCGGCCGCCGTCACGGTCCGAGAGAAGACCACGCGCACCGGTTGCAGCCCGGCATCACGGGTCACCACAAGATCACCGACGCGGATGTTTTCGACACGCCTTGCCCCGCACGGGGTTCTCAGGTTCGCGCCGGTGACCAGCCCGACAGGTCCCGCCTTGGTGAATGCGATGTCTTTTGGCATCTCGTTCGTCTTCCATCACGGTCCCGCAAGCGCGGGAGCGTTGAAACAATTCCTCCGATGGAGACTAGGGGCAATCTTGTCCGAAATGTGGACGCGGGATGGTTAAATCGCGGAGGACGGCGAAAAGATGAGGGGATAGTCTTAACAAACTGGAAACATCGGGGCTGTTTGGGCGTCCCGACGCGACAATCTCGGGGGATTTCTGCCGACTGTCCGCCTGAATTCGGGCTTTTGTCTGATTGCCGTGGCAAGCTCCGGTCACAACCGGAACACCGGCCACGGGATCGCTACAGCGGGCACGCCGCGGGCGTCCTCGGTGGTGCAGGAACTGGCCCGGGCCTACTCTGCCTGAAGCGTCGAGAGATGCTCGACCAACGCCAGAATACGGAACTTGATGTATTCCTCGCGGGCTTCGAGGCTCGCAAACTCCCCCAGCATCCTGTCGGCCCTGAACTTGTACCGCATTCCCCATGCCGGCATGTCGGTCGTGCCATGCGGGCCGATCTCGACGGAGTTTTCGATGATCCCGTAGACCCGCGCCACGGGGAAAACGCCGCCGTTTTCGGCCTGAAGCCGGGTGAGGTCGGGCAGCCGGGTGTTGAGGTATCCCGCCAGGACCCCGTCGCCCTCGCCGCCGACGCCGTGACAGGCAGCACAGCTCGACACATACTCCGTCTCCCCGAGCGAGGCCTCCTGTGCGACTGCCGGCACCGCCGCGAACGAGGCCGCGAGCGCGAACCCCAGAGCATTCCAGCCTTGCATGGTTCTCCTCCCCTTCCAGACAAACGCTGCGCCAGAAGGATGCACCGGGCGCCGCCGCGAAGAGCTGACGGGCGTCAGGAACGGTTGCGCCGTGCGGATTAGCCGTCGATGCGAATCGCGGTGTTGGAGGGGTCGTAAGGGCTGTCTTCCGTGACGGTCGCGGGCCAGAGCTTGTCCTGCATCTTGACGGTGAGTTTCGTGCCCGGCACGGCCTTGTCCGGCGTGACGTAGCCCATGCCGATGGACTTGCCGAAGGCCACCGACCAGCCGCCGGAAGTGAGCCGGCCAACCTTCGTGTCGCCGTCATAGAGCGCCTCGCGGCCCCAGGGGTCGGCATCGTCGGGGCCGTCGATGAGGAAGGTGGCGCATTTGACGCGGAGACCGGTGGCCTCCATCGCGGCCTTGCCGAAAAAGTCCTTCGAGAGGTCGACGAAGCGGTCGAGGCCGGCTTCAAGCGGTGTGCCGTCGCGGCCGAGCTCGGTGCCGAAGGCGCGGTAGCTTTTCTCCTGGCGGAGCCAGTTCTGCGCCCGCGCACCGACGGGTTTGAGCCCGTGGGGGGCGCCGGCCTCCATCAACCGGTCCCAGAGGTAGGTCTGCATCTCGATGGGGTGGTGCAGCTCCCAGCCAAGCTCGCCGGTATAGGCGACGCGCACGGCTTTGACCGGGCACATGCCCAATTCGATGTTGCGCACCGAGAGCCAGGGGAAGCGCTTGTTCGACAGGGCCGTGTCGGGGTTAGCATCGCGGATGAGAGTGTGAAGTACTTCGCGGGATTTGGGGCCGGCGAGCGCGAAGACGCCCCACTGCGTGGTGACATCCTTTTGGTTGATCCGCCCGAACTCGTCCTCCTTCTCGGCGATGGCCTCATAGAGATAGTCCTCGTCATAGGCGTGCCAGGCGCCGGCGGAGACAAGGTAGTAATCGTTCTCGGCCTCGCGGACGATGGTGTATTCGGTGCGGACGGTGCCGGCGGTTGAGAGCGCATAGGTCAGGTTGATCCGGCCCACTTTGGGCAGCCGGTTGCAGGTGAACCAATTGAGGAACGCCGTGGCCCCGGGCCCCGTCAGCCGATGCTTGGCGAAGGCGGTGGCATCGATGAGACCGACACCGGAGCGGATCGCCTCGGCCTCGGCGCGCGCATACTCCCACCAGCCGCCCCTGCGGAACGAGCGCGCGTCATGGTCGAAGCTGTCGGGGGCGCCTTTGGGCCCGTAGTAGTTCGGCCGTTCCCAGCCGTTGACCTGGCCGAACTGGGCGCCCAGCGCCTTCTGCCGGTCATAGGCCGGCGCGGTGCGCAGGGGCCGGCAGGCTTCGCGTTCTTCGTCCGGGTGATGGAGGATGTAGACGTGCGCGTAGCATTCCTCGTTCTTGCGCGCGGCATATTCGGTGGTCATCCAGGGGCCGTAACGGCGCGGGTCGAGCGAGCCCATATCGATCTCCGCCTCGCCTTCGGTCATGAGTTGGGCAAGGTAATGCCCGGTGCCGCCGGCGGCCGTGATGCCGAAGGAGAAGCCCTCGGCGAGCCACATGTTCCGGAGGCCCGGGGCGGGGCCCAGAAGCGGGTTGCCATCAGGGGTGTAGCAGATCGGGCCGTTGTAATCGTCCTTCAGCCCCACGGTCTCCGACGAGGGGATGCGGTGGATGAAGGACATGTATTCCTCCTCGATCCGGTCGAGATCGAGCGGAAAGAGGTCGGCGCGGAAACTGTCGGGGACGGTATATTCGAACCGCGCGGGGGCGCCCTGCTCGTAGGGGCCGAGAATCCAACCGCCGCGTTCTTCGCGGACATACCATTTGGCGTCGGCGTCCCGCAGAACGGGGTGTTCGGGGTTGTCTTTCCGCCATTCGACCAAGGCCGGGTCGGGCTCGGTGACGATGTACTGATGCTCGACGGGGATGGCGGGGATCTTGATGCCGAGGAGCCCCGCGGTGCGTTGGGAATGGTTGCCGGTGGCGGTGACCACATGCTCGGCATGGATTGTGACCTGCTCCTCGGACGGGACGAGATTGCCGCCCTTTTCGACCATCTTCGTCAGCGTCACGTCCCAATGGGACCCAGTCCAGGCATAGCCATCGACCTGCCAGCGCCGCTCGACGGTCACCCCCCGCGCCCGGGCCCCCTTGGCCATGGCTTGGGTGACATCGGCGGGGTTAATGTAACCATCCGTCGGGTGGTAGATCGCACCGATGAGGTCTTCGGTGCGCACCAGCGGGTAGCGGTCTTTTATATCGGCAGGGCTCAGCCACTCATAGGGTACGCCCACAGTCTCGGCGGTGGAGGCGTAGAGCTGGTATTCGTCCATCCGGGCCTTGCTCTGGGCCATCCGCAGATTGCCGACAACGAAGAAGCCCGGGTTGAGACCGGTCTCGTCTTCGAGGGTCTTGTAGAACTTGATCGAGTAGTCGTGGATATGGGTCGTCGCGTAGGACATGTTGAAGTAGGGCAAGAGGCCCGCGGCATGCCAGGTCGAACCCGAAGTCAGCTCGTCGCGCTCGACGAGCATCACATCGTCCCAGCCCGCCTTCGCGAGGTGATAGGCGATGGACGTGCCCACCGCGCCGCCGCCGACCACCAGGGCTCGGACATGGGTTTTCATGGCGCATTCTCCCCGCGTTCCTCAGCCCGAGTTAAGCGCAATCGGGCGTGCGCCGCCAAGGCGGGCCGACCCATCGGCCGCCGAATGCGACCTTGCCGGGGGCGGCGCGACGGGCGAGAAGGGGCGCAAACGACGGGGACGAACGGCATGGAGGTCTGCCGGACCATCGCTGGTTACCGCGCCGTGCTCGCGGGCTACCGCGCGGCGGGCGAGAGCATCGGGCTCGTGACCACGATGGGCGCGCTCCATCACGGGCATATGGCCCTTGTGGCGGCCGCGAAAGCAGGCAATGACCGGGTGGCGACAACGATCTTCGTGAACCCGACCCAGTTCGGCGCGGCCGCCGATCTCGACGCCTATCCCCGCAGCGAGGCGGCCGACATTGAGATGTTCCGGGACGCCGGTGTCGACGCGGTGCTGATCCCTTCTGTCGAGGAGATGTATCCGCCGGGCGAAGAGACCATCGTCGAGACCACGCGGCTGGCGAACATGCTCCATGGCGCGGTGCGCCCCGGTCATTTCCGGGGGGTGGCGACGGTCGTGGCGAAGCTTTTCAACATCGCCGGCGCCGACCGGGCCTATTTCGGCGAGAAGGATTATCAGCAGCTTGCCGTCATCCGCCGGATGGTGCGCGATTTGCACTTCCCGGTGGAGATCGCCGGCGTACCGACCGTGCGCGAGGCAGACGGGCTGGCGATGTCGTCGCGCAACGTGCGGCTTTCGCCGCAGCATCGGCGGGAGGCGACGGTGTTGAACCGATGCCTCGACCATGCCGAGATGCTGGCGGCGCGGGGCGGTTCCGCCGAGCACATGTACGGCGATGCCGCCGAGATGATTGGGGAGCAGACAAGTGGGACGCTAAAGGCGTTCGATGTCGTCGACCCCGACACGTTCGAGCCCGTGACCGGCTCCGTGACCGGGCCTGCCGCGATAATGATGTCCGTCGAATTCGGCGAGGGCGACGATGCCGTACTGCTGATCGACCAGAGGGAGATACGCCCATGAGCACCGAACCCGCAAAGCCCGTCCGCCGGACAACGGTGCCCCAGATCGCGGCGCGGAAGGGGGGCGACCCGATCGTCTCGCTGACCTCATACCATGCCCACACGGCGGCCATCGTCGACCGGCACGCCGATTTCATCCTCGTGGGCGACAGTCTCGGGATGGTGATGCACGGGATGGAGACGACCGTGGGCGTGCCGCTGGACCTGATGATCATGCACGGTCGCGCGGTGGTGCGCGGGACGAAGAAAGCGCTCATCGTCGTCGATATGCCGTTCGGCACCTATGAGGAAAGTCCCAACATGGCGTTCCGAAACGCCGCCAAGATCATGAAGGAGACAGGCTGCGGCGCGGTGAAGCTCGAAGGGGGCGCGCGGATGGCCGAGACGATCCATTTCCTCGTCGAGCGCGGTATCCCGGTGATGGCCCATACCGGGCTCACGCCGCAAAGCTCGCATGTAATGGGGGGGTTCAAGACCCAGGGGCGCGATGAGGAGACCTGGGACGCCCACCGCGACGACGCCCGGGCGGTGGCCGAGGCGGGGGCCTTCGCGCTCGTGCTCGAAGGCATGGTCGAGCCCCTGGCGGCGAAGATCACCAAGGAGGTTCCGATCCCCACCATCGGCATCGGGGCGAGTGCCGAATGCGACGGGCAGATCCTCGTCCTCGAAGACATGCTGGGGCTGAACCCCCGGCCGCCGAAATTCGTCAAGGTCTACGGCGACCTCCTGAACCAGATCGAAACGGCGGTGGAGGGCTATGCGCGGGACGTCCGCTCCCGCGCCTTTCCCACCGAGGACGAGGTTTACCGGTGAGCGGCGCGGGCTACGGCGCCGAACGGGTCGCGCTGCGGATCGATGGCGAGGGGCAGGCCCGGCCGGCCGAGGGCGCGGCGGAGAACGCGCCCGGCCCGGGCTATGCGTTCGTCTGGCTACGCCACCGCGCGGGCGACCCCGAGACCGCCGAAACGCTGCGCGCGATGGGGCTTCCGGGCGTTGCCGCCGAGGCGCTGACCGCTGCCGAGACCTGGCCCCGCTCTACGGTTCACGGGGCCGGTGTCGTGCTGAACCTCAGGGGCGTGAACCTCAACGCGGGTGCGGACCCCGAGGACATGATCTCTGCCCGGCTCTGGATCGAGGAGGCCCGCGTGGTCGGCGTCTGGCTCAGGCCCCTGATGGCGGTGAGCGATCTCTTCGACGCCATCGAACGGGGCCAGGGTCCGGTGAGCCCGGGCGACCTCGTGGCGAAACTGGCGCTCAGGCTCGCCGACCGGGCCGAGCCGACGGTGGCCAAACTCAACGAGCGGATCGACGCTCTGGAGGAGAAGATTATCGACGACGCGCGCACCGTGGCGCGCTCGGAACTCGCCGCGATCCGCCAGCAATCGATCGCGCTCCGCCGCTACATGTTCCCCCAACGCGACGCCCTGAGTACGCTTCAGATCGAGGACCTGGCTTGGCTCGGCGAGCGCGACCGGGGACGGCTGAGGGAGGCCGCCGACCGGGTAACGCGCCTTTGCGAAGACCTCGACGCGCTCCGCGACAGGGCGCAGATCGTCCAGGACCAGCTGGCCGACCAACGCTCGGAGACGATGAACACCAACATGATGGTGCTCTCGTTGGTCGCCGCGATCTTCCTGCCCTTGGGGCTCCTGACGGGGCTTCTGGGTATCAACGTGGCGGGCATTCCGGGGACGGAGAACCCTTGGGCGTTCTGGATCGTGGGCCTTCTGCTGGCGGTGCTGGTGGCGGAGCAAGTGGTGCTCTTCCGGCGGTATCGGATTATCGGGTGAGGGGAGCGTCCTGGGGCCGCACACCCCGGCCGTCGTCCGATCTTGGCCTTTTGCCCACGCTGGCCGAACCCGGCGACATGCGCCCCGGACGTGATCCGGGGCCTCGATTGGCTTGGCACTCCGGTGGGTCGGGGCCCCGGATCACGTCCGGGGCGTGTATCGCTAGGGCTTTGGAACGCGCAGAATGAACGTCGGCCCAAGGCCGATTCTGTTGAAAAACTCGCTGTTTGGACGGCAGCGGCCAGTTTGGCGGAACATCCTCCTGATAAATGGTGATTGAGCGAACGACGCTTACTAGGCGGCCCCTTGCAAGAACACCGTTCCAAGTTTTCGAGTGAAATTTCGGGTTGGAGAGTTTTTCAACACAATCGGTCAAGACCCGACCTCGCTCCCGGTCCGTCTACAGCATCGACGGCACCACCAAATCCGGCGGACGGTGCCCGTCGTCGAAGGTCTTGATGTTGATGAGGACTTTTTCTCCCATCTCCACCCGCGCCTCCTCGGTGGCCGAGCCCATATGGGGCAGGAGGACGACGTTTGGCAATTCCCGCAGGCGGGGGTTCACATCCGAGCCGTGTTCGTAAACGTCGAGCCCCGCACCGGCGAGTTCGCCTGCCCGCAACATCCGGGTCAGCGCGTTTTCGTCGATCACCTCGCCGCGGGAGGTATTTACGATCACCGCCGAGGGTTTCATCAGTTTCAGCCGGCGCGCGTTCATCAGATGGAAGGTCGCCGGTGTGTGCGGACAGTTGATCGAGAGGACGTCGACCCGCGCGACCATCTGGTCGAGGCTCTCCCAGTAACGCGCGCCGTGGGCGGCCTCGATCTCGGGGTGGAGGCGGCGGCGGTTGTGGTAATGGACTTCCATGCCGAAGGCGCGCGCCCTCAAGGCCACCGCGCCGCCGATCCGGCCCATGCCGAGGATGCCGAGATGCTTGCCGCCGAGGCGCCCGCCCAGAAAAGCGGTGGGCGACCAGCCGGCCCATTCCCCAGATTGCATCGCCGCCATCCCCTCGGGCAGCCGCCGGATGGTCGCGAGAAGCAGCGCCATGGCCATGTCGGCGGTATCCTCAGCCTGAACGCCCGGGGTGTTTGACACCAGAACGCCCCGCTGGCGGGCGGTGGCAACGTCGATATGGTCGACGCCCGCTCCGTAGTTGGCGATGAGCTTCAGCCGGTCCCCGGCGGCCGAAAGCAGCGCCGCATCGATCTGGTCTGTGAGCGAGGGGACGAGGACGTCGGTGCTCCTGATCGCTTCGGCAAGCTCGGTGCGGCTCATCGGCGTGTCGTCGGGGTTCAGACGGACATCGAACAGCTCCGACATCCGCGCCTCAACGCGCTCGGGCAGCCGTCGCGTGACGACCACACTGAGCCGTTTGCCTGCCATGGTCTGCCTCCCCGGGGACTTCCCCTCGCGCCGGATATGGGCCATGTTCGCAAGAGAACCGGCGCGGCACAAGCGCCGGAAGGAGCGAGCGGACATGACACGGGGCATCCGGGCCGGCCTGGTGCTGGCAATTTCGATTCTCATCGCCAGCGCGGCCGTGGCCGAAACGCGCGGCCAGGTCACCAATCTCCCCCTGCCCCGCTTCGTCTCCCTCAAGGCCAGCGAAGGCAATGTCCGCCGTGGCCCCTCGCTGTCGCACCGGATCGACTGGGTCTTCACCCGCCGCGACATGCCGCTCGTCGTCACCGCCGAATACGGACACTGGCGCCGGGTGGAAGACCGCGACGGCCAGGGCGGCTGGGTGCATTATTCGCTTCTGTCAGGGGTGCGCACGGTCATCGTCGCAGAAGACCTCACACCGCTCTACATGAAGCCGCAGGACGGCGCGCCGGTCTCTGCGCGCGCCGAAGCTGGCGTCGTCGCCAGGCTCGGGGCCTGCGACGCGGATTGGTGCCGGATCACCGCCGACGGCAAGCGCGGCTGGGCGCGGAAGGCGGCCCTCTGGGGCGTGGCCGCCGACGAGATCCGCGAATAGCCGTTACTCCACCGTCACGGTAATCACGTCCGACACAATCGGCGGGTTGTGCGGGACGTGGTTGTGATCCCCGACGACGAGCTGGAGCGTATGGTCCCCGGGTACGAGTTCGACGGTGACCTCCGTCTGCCCGCCACCGAAATGGCGGTGGTTTTCGTCATTCGGCAGCGCGAGTTCGAACTCCTCGGCGCCGAACTGGCCTTCTCCGAGCGGGGGCCGGTCGATGAGGAGATGATGGTGGCCGGTCATCTCCATCTCCACCCCGGCCGGGGCGACGCCCATGCCCGACAGACCGAAGACAATCGTCAAAGGCGACGATACGGTCATGCCGTCTTCGAGATTGGCGAAGTAGACGGCCGCGCCCTCCGGGGCGGGGGTTTCGGCGGCCAATACGGGTGTCGCGATGGCAAAGGCGGCGGCGATTGCGAAACGTCCATGCTATCCGCCCTGATATGTAGAAAAGAACATAGGACGGGATGCAGTCGTTTCGAACCGGCGGGCCAGGTTTGCCCGGGGTGGGCGGTTGGCGTCGCCGATGGAAGGAACAAGACCCGGCCACGGTTCGACCCCGGACCGCGTTCGACAGCGCATTTCCTCGGGCCGCACCCCCCGGATCGGGTCTGTGGCGCGGTTTATGAAGGTCTTTCTGGGCAAGGCCAGGTCGCCATATCAAGACCGAGCCCCCTCACCCCCCGAACCCGAAGCGATCCCGCGCATGTCCGGCGAAGCCTTCCCACGATCTCCGCAAACCGGGCAGGTCGAATTCCGGGCAACCGACATAACGCGGGTTTCGCCGTAGAGCCCGTCATAGATCATCATCCGACCGAGGAGCGCGTCGCCTGCCCCGGCGATCACCTTCAGCGCCTCCAGCGCCATGATCGAGCCGATGATGCCGGGCAGCGGTCCGGCCACGCCGGCTTCCGCGCAGGTCTGGGAGACCCCCGGAGCGGCCGGAACCGGAAAGACGCAGGCGTAGCAGGGTGCCCCCCGGGCCGGGTCGAACACGCTCACCTGACCCTCCCACTGGCTGATGGCCCCCGAAACCAGCGGTTTGCCCAAGACGACGGCCGCACGGTTCGCGACATAGCGGGTCTCGGTATCGTCGGCCCCGTCGACGATCACGTCGTAGTCCGCAAAAAGATCGGCCGCGATGTCCTCGGTCAGGCGCCGGTTGTAGGGCCGAACCGTCACGAAGGGGTTCTGCGCGGTCACCGCCGCTTCCGCCGAAAACACCTTCGGCATGCCGATCCGCGCGTCGGTATGGATCGTCTGGCGTTGCAGGTTCGACAGTTCCACGACATCGTTGTCAATCACCCCCAGCGTGCCCACGCCCGCCGCCCCGAGATACTGGAGCACCGGTGAGCCGAGCCCGCCGGCACCGATCACCAGCACCCGGGCCGCTTCGATCTTCTGCTGCCCCATGCCGCCGATCTCTCTGAGAACGATATGGCGGGCAGCGCGTTCGAGCCGCGTCGATGTCGATCCGGTCTCCCGGGCAGGTGGCCGGTTTTCGGGTCGGACCCAGCGGCGCAGCAGCGTCAGGCCCCGGAAGTAGACCCAGACGGTCGCCCCGAGCCCGCCGAGCACCAGCCATTCGGCCGCCGAACCGCCGGTGGCCTCACGGAGCGGATGGCCCGGGGGCAGGCCGACATTGGCCGCGAGCACCGCGACATAAAGGAGCGCGATCATCAGAAGGCGGGCGTTAACCGGCGCGTTCATCAGCCGCCCGAGGACCCAGAGCGCCCCCGCGAGGACCAAAAAGAGCGTCATCAGCCGGTGCCGGTCGAGCCGAAGCCGCCTGCGGCCCGGACACTGCCCGTTAGGGCCTCGGCGGGCCGGAATACCGCTTGGGGGGCCGGTGCGACCACGAGTTGCGCAATCCGCTCGCCATGGGCCACGCTCTGGACTTCGGTGCCAAGGTTGACGATTATCACGCCGAGCTCGCCCCGGTAGTCGCTGTCGATCGTGCCTGGGGCGTTAAGAAGCGTCAGACCGCGCTTCAGCGCCAGACCGGATCGGGGACGCACCTGAACCTCCCAGCCGGGCGGGATTTCCAGAACGAGCCCCGTCGGCACGAGCCGCCGCGCACCGGGCGGAAGGGCGAGCCCCGCAGATCGCAGGTCCGGTGGCAGATCGGCGCGCACATCCGCCCCGGCCGCCCCGGCGGTGGCGTAGGCCGGCAGCGGCAGGGACCGGTCGGCCGCTGCGGTGCGCGCGACCCGGATCACCGGCGCCGTCACGCCAGCGCTCCGGCGATCTTCGCGGCCAGACGGCGGGCGACGTCGTCCTTCGACATCCGTGGCCAGGCGTCCGCGCCGCCCGCGTCGATGATCGTCACCGCGTTTTCCGCCCCGCCCATGATGCCGGTGGCCGGCGAGACGTCATTGGCCACGATCCAGTCGCAGCCCTTGCGTTCGCGTTTGGCCGCCGCATGGGCCACGACATCGTCGGTTTCGGCGGCAAAGCCGACGACGAGGCGCGGACGGTCGGGATGGGCCGAGATCGCGGCGAGGATGTCGGGGTTTTCGGCAAGCGCGAGGGCCGGCGGGCCGCTGCCGGTCTTCTTGATCTTGCCTTCGGACGGCAGTTCCGCACGCCAGTCGGCCACGGCGGCGGTGCAGATCGCGGCATCGACGGGCAAGGCGGCGAGCGCGGCGGCGTGCATCTCGGCGGCAGTCTCAACCCGCACCACCTCGACGCCTTCGGGCGGCGGCACCTCAGCCGGTCCGGTGACGAAGACCACCTCCGCCCCGAGCGCCGAGAGCGCCCGCCCGAGCGCGGTGCCTTGCGCCCCGGACGACCGGTTGGCGATGTAGCGCACGGGGTCGAGCGGCTCGTGGGTCGGCCCCGAGGTCACGAGAATGCGCTTTCCTTGCAGCGGTCCCTCGGCCAGCGCGGAGGCGACCGCCGTGACGATCTCGAGGGGGTCGGACATCCGCCCCGGTCCGAACTCGCCGCAGGCCATGTCCCCCTCGCCGGGCCCGACCACCCGCACCCCGTCTCCGAGTAGTGTGGCGAGGTTGCGCTGGGTCGCGGGATGCTGCCACATCCGCACGTTCATTGCCGGCGCGATGAGGACGGCGGTGTCGGTCGCCAGAAGGACCGTTGAGGCCAGATCGTCGGCATGCCCGCCCGACATCTTCGCCATCAGATCGGCGGTGGCCGGGGCGACGACGATGAGGTCGGCCGAGCGCGACAGCTCGATATGCCCCATCTCCGCCTCGTCGGTCAGATCGAAGAGATCGGTATAGGCTTTCTCACCGGCGAGGGCCGCCGCCGAAAGCGGGGTGATGAATTGCCCCGCGGCCCGGGTAAGAAGCGGCGTCACCATTGCGCCGCGGTCTTTCAGACGGCGGATGAGGTCGAGCGCCTTGTAGGCCGCTATGCCGCCGCCGATGACGAGAAGGATGCGTTTGCCGCCGAGCATGGTCCCTGGGGTCCCCTTCGCCCCCCTTGCGCCAAGTCGTAGGCGCCCGGGAGGCCCGCTGCAAGCTCAGCGCTAGCGGAAGGCGGCGCAGGGATCGCCGCGTTCCGGCGCGGGAGCCACCGTCCAGTAATCGAAAGGCTGCGCACCCTCCGGTTCGGCCTCGAATTGTCCGACGGTGACGACATCGAGACCGGGCTCGGCAGCCGCAAGCAGCGCCGGCACGCCCCAGTCGGCACGCGCATGACCGTTGCCGGTGATAACCACCACTGGCCCGCCGGTCTCGGCCAAGGCCGCGAGCACCGCGCGGGCAAGCACACCGTCGCGCATCCGCTGGGCCTCGACCATTCCCGGCAGAAGGCCCGCCGGAAGCGCGTCGCAATGGGCCTCGGCCATCCCCTCCTCGCGCGCGGCCTGCACAACCGGCGGCAAGGGGGCGTCTAGCCCCATGATGGTTCCCCAGCCGCCCAGTGCCGCCGCCGCGCCCATCTCCATCGCGCGTTCAAGCTCGTCCCGCGGCACCTCTGCACCGAAGAGCGTCGCCTCGGGCGCGGCGGCGAAAACCGGCCAGTACATCGCAAAATCCGGCCAGCCGCGAGAGTCCCAGTCGAGATGCGCTTCGAGCCGTCCGGCGTCGGCGCGTATCTCGCCGGTCACCGTGAGGGCCAGCGCCTCGGGAACCATTTCGAACACGAGCGCCGCGGGCTCGATCTCGGCGATGATCCGGGCCTGGGCGTTGTGATGGAGCGGATTGTCGTGACGTTCGCCCAGGATGGCGATGTCGGCCCGCGCCAGACGCTGGAGCCCCGCATCATCGAGCGGGGCTGCCTGCAGAGTTGCGGCAGCGAAGACCGCCGGCAATATCGGGGTCAGACGAAGAATTCGTGAACTTCCTTCGACTGGGCTTCGAGCGCCTTGCGCATCTTGCCGAATGCGGCGGCTTCGAGCTGGCGGACCCGCTCCTTCGACAGGCCGAGCTCGTTGCCGAGGCTTTCGAGCGTGCGGGGCTCGTCGCGAAGCTTGCGCTCGCGCACGATGAAACGCTCGCGTTCGTTCAGACCGTTAAGTGCCGTCACCAGCCAATCGCGCAGCGTGTCGATGTCCTTGTCGGCCTCGACCTGGGCCGATTGCTGGGCGCCCTCGTCTTCGAGCGTCTCGATCCACTCGCGCCCCTCGTCGTCGGACGACTGCGTGGCGTTGAGCGAAAAGTCCGACCCCGCGAGCCTGCCCTCCATCATCTCCACGTCATGAAGCGGCACGCCCACCTCGGTGGCGATGAGCTGGCGCATCTGGTGCCGGTCGAGGTTTTCGCCCCGGGCCAGT
Organism: Paracoccaceae bacterium; assembly: GCA_030066905.1. Lineage (GTDB taxonomy): Bacteria > Pseudomonadota > Alphaproteobacteria > Rhodobacterales > Rhodobacteraceae > JASJAR01. The sequence goes on from JASJAR010000008.1 coordinate 102,109, forward strand.
GCCTCGCGTTCGAGCCTGGCCTGGACCCGGCGCATGTTGAAGAAGAGCGATTTCTGCGAGGAGGTGGAGCCGGTGCGCACCATGGACCAGTTGCGCATCACGTAATCCTGGATCGATGCCTTGATCCACCACACCGCGTAGGTCGAGAACCGCACGCCGCGGTCGGGGTCGAACTTGTCGGCCGCCTTCATCAGGCCGAGGGACGCTTCCTGTATAAGGTCGTTCATAGGCGCGCCGTAACGGCGGAATTTGGCGGCCATCGAAATCGCGAGGCGCATATAGGCCGTCACGAGGCGATGCAGCGCCTTTTCGTCACGCTCGTCGCGCCAGGCGAAAGCAAGACGAAGTTCGGTCTCGGCATCGAGGAGTTCGGCCTGCATGGCGCGTCGCGAAAGTGTTTGATCGGAGAAACCGTCGAGTGCCATGCGTTGTCATCCCAGCGTTGGAGGCCGCCAGCGGCCGATCTGTTGAGTGTATCAATGATACGCGACCGATCCGTTACCGGATCACCAACATTGGTAAAAATTCTCTTACTGCACTTGACGCGCGGGGAAACCGGCCAATGACGGCGGACTTGGTGGTGTGCGAGGTGCATGGAGCCGGCATCGCCGCGACCGGCGTTAACTGATCGTCAACCACACGCGCCCTACGCCTTGTCGCGAAAGGAGCCAGCGATGGTGGCACGGGCCTATACGGTCGCTTTCGAAGGGATCGCCGCCCGGCTTGTCGAGGTCCAGTGCGCCCTCACCCCGGGGATGCCGGCATTTTCCATCGTCGGCCTGCCCGACAAGGCGGTCTCCGAAGCCAGGGAGCGGGTGCGCGCGGCGTTCGCGGCATTGGCGATTGCATTGCCGGCGCGCAAGATCACCGTGAACCTCAGCCCCGCGGACCTGCCGAAGGAAGGGTCTCACTTCGACCTTGCCATCGCGCTGGGTGTGCTGGCGGCGATGGATGTCATACCCGCCGACCGCGTCGCCGAGACCGTCGGTTTCGGCGGCCTTTCCCTTGATGGAACCCTGGAACCGGTCGGCGGCGCGCTTCCGGCCGCGCTGACGGCGGCCGCCGAGGGCCGCGAACTGATTTGCGCCCGGGCCTCCGGTGCCGAGGCGGCCTGGGTCGATGCCGCGGCGGTGACACCGGCCGACAGCCTTGCCGCAGTGATTGCCCATCTCAACGGCAAGGTGCCGCTTGGGCTGGCGGCACCGGGCGAGATCAAGGGCGCGGGCGGATGGCGCGACCTGTCCGAAGTCAAAGGACAGGAGCGCGCGAAACGGGCGCTCGAAATCGCCGCGGCCGGCCGCCACCACCTCCTGCTCGTCGGCACGCCGGGGTCGGGCAAGTCCATGCTCGCCCAGCGCCTGCCAGGCCTGCTGCCGCCGCTCGACGCCGCCGAGGTGCTTGAGACATCGATGATCCATTCGCTGTCGGGGCTCATTGCCGAAGGCGGCATCTCCCGCGAACGTCCCTACCGGGAGCCGCACCATACCGCATCGATGGCCGCGATTGTCGGCGGCGGTAAGGGCGCCAAACCCGGCGAGATCAGCCTTGCGCATAACGGTGTTCTGTTCATGGACGAGTTCCCGGAATTCTCCCGCCAGGTGCTTGAAACCCTACGCCAGCCCATCGAGACCGGCAGCGTGGTCGTCGCACGGGCCAACGCCCATGTCCGCTACCCCTGCCGGTTTCTTCTCGTCGCCGCCGCCAACCCCTGCCGCTGCGGGTATCTTGCGGACCCGTCGCGGGCCTGCCCGAAGGCGCCCTCCTGCGGAGAGGAGTACCTGGGGCGCATCTCGACCCCGCTTCTCGACCGGATCGATCTGCGGGTCGACGTCCCGCCGGTGGCCTATTCCGACCTCGATCTTCCGGCCAACGGCGAGCGGTCGGCGGCGGTGGCCAAACGGGTGGCGCGCGCCCGGGCCTGCCAGGCCGAGCGATACCGCGAGGTGGGGCAGGTGGCGCTCAATGCCGAGGCCGAGGGCGATGTCCTTGCCGCGGCCGCGCCTCTGGACGCGGAGGGCAAGGCGCTTCTGGGACGTGCGGCGGAGAAGTTCTCGCTGTCGGCGCGCGGCTATCATCGGGTGTTGCGGGTGGCGCGCACGATCGCCGATCTCGAGGCCTCGGACCGCGTCCTGACCGGCCATCTCGCCGAAGCCCTGAGCTACCGGCTCTCCCATGCGATGCCGGTGATGTCAGGCTGACAGCCGCGCCTCGACAGCGTCCCAGATCTGGCCGGCGACATCGCTGCCGTCGAACCGCTCGAGTTCCTGGATCCCCGTGGGCGACGTCAGGTTGATCTCGGTGAGGTTGCCGCCGATCACGTCGATGCCGACGAAGACCTGACCCTTCTCGCGCAGAAGCGGGCCGATGGCGGCGGCGATCTCGCGGTCGCGAGCGGTCAGCGCCGACGGCTCGGCCCGCCCGCCGACATGGAGGTTCGACCGGGTTTCGCCCGGCGCCGGCATCCGGTTGATCGCCCCGACCGCCTCGCCGTCGACGAGGATCACCCGCTTGTCGCCGTCCGACACGGCCGGCAGAAATTTCTGAACGATCAGCGGCTCGCGGTTGATGCCGGAGAAAAGCTCGTGGAGGCTGGTGAGGTTCCGGTCCTCGGGCCGGAGGCGAAACACGCCGGCGCCACCGTTGCCGTATAGCGGTTTGAGGATGATATCGCCGTGTTCGGCGTGAAAGGCCCGGAGGAGCTCGAGGTCCCGTGCGATGGTTGTCGGCGGCGTCAGGTCGGGAAAGTCCAGCACCAGGAGCTTTTCGGGGTAGTTCCGGACCCAGAACGGGTCGTTGAGTACGAGGCTGCGCCCGGCGAGCCGGTCGAGAATATGGGTTGTGGTGATGTAGCCCATATCGAAGGGCGGGTCCTGGCGCAGCCAGACGACATCGATATCGGCAAGGTCGATCACGGCCTCCGGGCCGAGCGTCACATGGTCTCCGCGCACCCGCTGCACCTCTGCGGGGCGCGCCCGGGCGGTCACCCGCCCCGCCTCATAGGCAAGCTTGTCGGGCGTGTAGACATAAATGTCGTGGCCGCGCGCCGCGGCGGCTTCGGCGAGGCGAAACGAGGAATCGGCGTCGATATCGACATCTTCGATCGGGTCCATCTGAAACGCGACGCTGAGGGCCATTGCGACTTCCCTATCCGGCAACGCCGCTTCATCGCCGGGGGGGGAACCGAGCGCAAGCCCCGAAGCCGCGTCAGGTCAGCATGACATTCTCGACGATCTCGATCTCCCCCGCCCCCCCGACAAGGGCGAGATCGAACCGCAGGGGTGTCAGAAGCCCCAGGGGCTGGCCCGAAAGGAATTCCGACGCCGCATCGTAGAGCCGGCGCAACTGGCGCGCGGTCAGCCGAAAGGCGGCGTCATGGAGGCTGCCGGCCTTCTTCACCTCGACGAAGACCAGTTCGTCGCCGCGGCGCATCACAAGGTCGATCTCGCCGCCCCGGCCCCGCCACCGGCTTGCCGCCAGCTCGTGGCCCGAGCGCCGGTAATGGGCCGAGACCTGATCCTCCGCCGCGAGGCCGGCCTCGTAGGCGGTGCGCCCCCGCATCCTTCGCGCGCTGCGCGTCTTCGCCTCGGCCATCGTCAATTCTCCTCGTCCGCATGACCCTGCATCCTAAGGCCGATCTGGTAGACCTCGCGGCGCGGGATCCCGAGGCTCTCGGACACGTCGCGCACGGCATCCTTGAAACTGGCCCGTTGCAGCGCTGCTGCCAGATGCCGTCCGATTTCGGCGGGATCGCGCGGGCGACCGGCGGCCTCGGCCCGATCGACCACAACCACGCATTCGCCCTTGGCCACCATCTCCTCCACCCCGCCGAGCAGGTCCTGAAGGGGCATACGCCGCACCTCTTCGAAACGCTTGGTCAATTCGCGACAGACCGCCGCCTGCCGATCCGGCCCCAGGACTGCCACAGCATCCTTAAGAAAGCTCTTAAGGCGTCGCGGCGTCTCATAGATCACCAGCGTTGCTTCGATGTCGCGCAGTCCTTCGAGAAACCGCCGGCGCGCCCCGGCCTGGGCCGGCGCAAAGCCCGCAAAAAGGAACCGGTCCGTGGGAAGACCCGAGACCGTGAGCGCGGCGAGCACCGCCGAGGCGCCCGGTACCGCCTCGACGCGGTGGCCAGCCGCAATCGCCTCCCGGGCAAGGACGAACCCCGGATCGGCCACCATCGGCGTGCCGGCATCCGAGACATAGGCCACCGAACGGCCCTCGCTCAGAGCCGCGAGCAGGCGGGGGCGGACGGCCGGTCCGTTGTGGTCATGATAGGCGAGGATCGGCCGGTCGGCGAGAGCGACGCCGTGGATTTCCATCAAGCGGCGGGCGGACCGGGTGTCCTCGGCCGCGATCACATCGGCCGCGCCAAGGATATCGAGCGCCCGAAGCGTGATGTCGCGCGCATTTCCGATCGGTGTGGCGACGATGTAGAGCGCCGCCGTCGGCTTCGGCGGCGTTCTCCCTGCGGCGTCACCCAAGGCGGCGATCCGATTTACATGAGCAGACGTTCGGCATAGGGTCGCGACGACTTTCGGGAGCGAGGATCGACATCCATGGTTGCGTTTTTGAGCAAGGGCCGCAAGGCACTCCGCCGATGGACGGGCGTCGTGGGCCTGCTCGCTCTCGCTGCCTGCGATGCCCCGGTCCTCTCGGGGGGCTTTCTCGACACGACCCGGGCCGTACCGGTCGCGCTTCTGGTCCCGCAAAGCTCCGGCGCAGATGGGGCGGTCCTCGCGCAAAGCCTTGAAAACGCGGCCCGGCTCGCGATGGCCGATCTCGACGGCGTGGAGATCGATCTTCGGGTCTACGACACCGGCGCGCGGCCCGACATGGCGGCTGCGGCGGCCGATCAGGCGGTACGCGACGGCGCGCGGGTGATCCTCGGGCCGGTTTTTGCCGAAGCCGCCAGCGCTGCCGGCAATGCGGTTTCGGGGCGCGGCGTGCCGGTCCTGGCATTCTCCAACAACCCCGACATCGCCGGTGGCAACGTCTTCGTTCTCGGCACGACATTCGACACCGTCGCTCGCCGGCTGGCGCGCTATTCCATCGCCCAGGGCCGCGACGACATCTTCATCGTCCACGCCCAGAGCCCGGCCGAAGAAATCGGCCGCGACGCGGTCGCGCGCGGCGTTGCCGCAGGCGGTGGGCAGGTTTCCGGGACGGCCTCCTTCGCGCTCTCCCAGGAAGGGGTGATCGAAGCGATCCCCCAGATCGCCGACACCGCCCGGCTGTCCGGCGCCGAGGCGCTCTTCATGACCTCGGGCACCGCCGGCGCGCTGCCGTTTCTGGCCGATCTTCTGCCCGAGAACGGGATCGACCCCGAGGAGGTGCAGTTCATCGGCCTCCAGCGGCTCGACATCCCGTCGACGGCCCTCACCCTGTCGGGCCTTCAGAATGCCTGGTTCGCGCTTCCCGATCCGGGGCTCATCGGCCAGTTCACGTCGCGCTATGCGGCGAATTTCGGCGGCCCGCCGCATCCCAACGCCTATCTCGGCTATGACGCCGTCGCCGCGATCGGGGCGCTCTTCGCCTCCGACACGCCCAATCCCCTCTCCTCGGCCGCGTTAACCCAGGGCTCGGGCTTTGCTGGCGTCGGCGGCGTGTTTCGCCTACTGAGCGACGGCACCAACGAGCGCGGCCTGGCCGTCGCACAGATCCAGAACCAGCAGGTGATCGTGATTGACCCCGCCCCAAGAAGTTTCGGCGGCGCCGGAAGCTAGTCGGGAGGAACGACCGGCATCCGCGCGGGCCCAGGTCCCCCCGTCGGCTCCGCCGAGCGCGCTCTTCGACAAAGAGGCTGTCGGGCGCGCCATCGACGCCCGCGTCCACCCCGGGCAGTCTGCGGCCGACATCCGTGCTGCGACCGTGGCCTGCCTGAAAGCCGCGCTCGCCGACGGCCGCGCAACAATCGGCGCAGAGCTTGCGGCGGACCCCTGGCAGGCGCGCGGCGCGGCAAAATCCCAGGCGGTGCTGATCGACAACATCGTCAGGACGGTCTTCGAGGTCGCCACCGGGCGGCTGCACCCGCTTCCGACCCCCACAGATGGGGAACGGCTCGCGGTGATCGCGGTCGGCGGCTACGGGCGCGGCGAGCTTGCGCCGCAATCGGATGTCGACCTGTTGTTCGTCACGCCCTACAAGCTCACCCCCTGGGCCGAGAGCGTCATCGAACAGATGCTCTACATGCTCTGGGACCTGCACCTGAAGGTCGGCCATGCGAGCCGGACCATCCGCGAATGTATCCGCCTTGGGCGGGACGACTACACGATCCGCACCGCCCTTCTCGAAAACCGCTTCCTGGCAGGCGATGTACAGCTTGCCGAAAAGCTCGACGCCCGGCTCTGGTCAGATCTCTTCGAGGATACTGCGTCGGACTTCATAGAGGCCAAGCTCAAGGAACGCGCCCAGCGCCATATCCGCCAGGGCGGGCAACGCTACATGGTCGAGCCGAACGTAAAGGAGGGCAAGGGCGGCCTCAGGGACCTCCAGACGCTGTTCTGGATTGCGAAATACGTCTCGCATGTCGACACCTTGGAGGAGCTCGAAGCGACGGGGATGTTCCGCGACAGCGAGTTGCGGTCGTTCCTGGCGGCGGAGGACTTCCTGCTGGCGGTGCGCACCCAGCTGCATCTGCTGGCGGGCCGTCCGATGGACCAGCTCACCTTCGACATGCAGGTGGAAGTGGCCGACCGGCTGGGCTACCGCGACGGCGGCGGGCGGCGCGCCGTCGAGCATTTCATGCAGGATTACTTCCTCCACGCAACGAAAGTTGGCGACCTCACCCGCATCCTCCTTACGGGGCTCGAAGCGCGGCATGTCAAAGCCGCCCCGGACATGCTGAGCCTGTTCCGACGCCGCCGGAAGGTGCCCGAAGGTTACGAGATCGTCCACAATCGCATCAACGTGGCAAACCCGTTCGCCTTCCTCGAAGACAAGCTCAACATGCTACGCATTTTCGAGGTCGCGCTGCGCCAGGGGGTGCTCCTGCACCCCGACGCGATGCGGCTTCTGTCGGACAATCTGCACCTGATCGACGCCGAAATGCGGGCCTCGGCGGAAGCCAACCGCATCTTCCTCGATCTCCTCCTCAAGCACGGCAACCCCGAGCGGGCGTTGCGGCGGATGAACGAAAGCGGGGTGCTCTCCACCTTTCTGCCCGAGTTCGCCCCGGTCGTGGCGATGATGCAGTTCAACATGTATCATTCCTACACCGTCGACGAGCACACCATTCAGTGCATTTCCCATCTCGCCCGGATCGAGAAGGGCGAGCTCGTCGAGGAACTCCCGATCGCGAGCCGCATCCTGAAGGCCGGGCTGAACCGGCGGGTGCTCTATGTCGCCCTTCTGTTGCACGACATCGGCAAGGGGCGGCCGGAAGACCATTCGGTGCTCGGGGCGCAGATCGCGCGCAGGGTGGCGCCGCGACTGGGCCTGAGGAAATCGGAAGCCGAAACCGTCGAATGGCTGGTGCGCCACCACCTGTTGATGTCGGACATGGCCCAGAAGCGCGATGTCTCGGACCCCCGGACGGTGCGCGACTTCGCCAAGGCGGTGCAGACCACCGAGCGCCTCGATCTGCTGACGGTGCTGACTGTCTGCGATATTCGCGGTGTCGGGCCGCAGACCTGGAACAACTGGAAGGCGCAGCTTCTGCGCGCACTCTATCGCGAGACCTGGAACGCGCTTGAGGGAGACACCGGCGGGGCGAACCGCAAGACCCTCGAAAGCGAGGCCAAACGGGCGTTGCGGACGGCGCTGAAAGGCTGGGCCAAGGGCGACGTCCGGACCGAGGTCGCGCGTCATTACAGCCCCTACTGGCAGGGCGTGCCGGCCGAGGCCCATATCGTCTTCGCCAACCTGCTGAAGGACCTTGCCCACGACGAGGTGCGCATCGACGTCAAACTCGACGCCGACCGCGACGCCACGCGGGTCTGTTTCGCGCTCCACGACCATCCGGGCATCTTTGCCCGACTTGCCGGCGCCCTCGCACTGGTCGGCGCCAATGTCGTGGATGCGCGCTCATTCACCACAAAGGACGGGTTCGCCACGGCCGTGTTCTGGATTCAGGATGCCGAGGACGGACCCTACGAGGCGGACCGGCTGCCCCGACTCCGCGCGACGATCGACAAGACCCTCAAGGGGGAGATCAAGACGACCGAGGCTTTCGAACGCCGCGACAAACTGAAAAAGCGCGAACGGGCCTTCGAGGTCCCGACATCGATCAGCTTCGATAACGAAGGCTCGGACATCTACACCATCATCGAGGTCGACACCCGCGACCGGCCAGGGCTGCTCTTCGATCTTGCCCGCACCCTTACGGAAGCCAACGTCAACATCGCGTCGGCGGTCGTGGCAACCTATGGCGAGCAGGTCGTCGACAGTTTCTACGTCAAAGACAGCTTCGGGCTTAAACTCCATAGCGATACGCGCCGCCAATCGCTCGAAAAGCGGCTGCGCGAGGCGATAATCGCCGGTGCGGAACGGGCGCGCCGTTCATGAAGCCGATCCGCCTTCTGGCCGGATTTGTCACCGTCGGCGGCTGGACATTCATCAGCCGCATATTCGGATTTGCCCGCGACATCATGATCGCGGCATATCTGGGCGCGGGACCGGTGGCCGAAGCGTTCCTGATCGCCTTTTCGCTGCCGAACCTCTTCCGACGGTTCTTCGGCGAAGGTGCGTTCAACATGGCCTTCATCCCGATGTTCTCAAAGCGCGTCGAACGCGGCGAGGACGCCGGCGCCTTCATGGACGACGCGATAGCCGCGCTTGGCACGCTGCTAATCGCACTGACACTGGTGGGAACGCTGGCGATGCCCTGGCTCGTCGTCGCCATGGCCTCGGGCTTCATCGGGGACGAGAGGTTCGATCTCGCGGTGCTCTACGGGCGGATCGCGTTTCCCTATGTGTTGTTCATCTCGCTTGCCGCACTGCTCTCGGGCGTCTTGAACGCGACCGGCCGGTTTGCGGTAGCCGCCGCCGCCCCGGTGCTGCTCAACGTGCTCTTCATCGGAGCGATGGTACTGGCCGCGCGATTGGGCTGGGATTTCGGGCTGGCGCTGGCTTGGACGGTGCCGGTGGCCGGCCTCGCGCAGCTCGCTCTTGTCTGGCAGGCGGCGGCACGGGCGGGCTTTGCCCCGCGGCTCAAACGTCCCCGTCTCACTCCTGAGATCAGGCGGCTGGCCATCGTGGCCGCCCCGGCGGCTCTCGCAGGCGGTGTCGTCCAGATCAACCTCCTCGTCGGCCGCCAGGTGGCGAGCTTCTTCGACGGGGCGGTGGTCTGGCTGTCGCTCGCAGACCGGCTCTATCAGCTTCCCCTCGGCGTTGTCGGCATTGCCATCGGCGTGGTGCTCCTGCCGGACCTTTCGCGCCGGCTCGGCGCGGGGGACAGCGCCGGCGGGCAGGCGGCGTTCAACCGGGCCGCCGAGATTTCTCTGGCCCTGACGGTGCCGGCAGCCGTCGCGCTGCTGGTCGTCCCCGTCCCGCTAGTGTCGGTTCTCTTCGGACGCGGCGCCTTCGGGCCGGAAGATGTCGGACCGACCGCGTTGGCGCTGGCGGTCTATGCGATGGGCCTGCCCGCCTTCGTTCTTCAAAAGGTGCTGCAACCGCTCTATTTCGCGCGGGAAGACACGCGATCCCCCTTCCGCTTCGCCCTCTTCGCGATGGTCGTCAACGCCGTCGTCGCCATCGGGCTGGCTCCGCTCATCGGGTTCATAGCTGCGGCCCTCGCCACCACACTGGCGGCCTGGGCGATGGTGCTTCTGTTGTGGTTCGGCTCGCGCCGGATGGGGGTCGAGGCTGAACTCGACACGCGGTTCCGCGCCCGCGCGCCCCGCATCGTGCTGGCCGCCTCGGTGATGGGCGCCGCGCTCTGGTCGACTGCGCTTTGGATCGGTCCCGGGTTCGAGACCGCCGGTCTGCGCTATGCGGCCCTGGCCGGTCTCGTCGCCCTCGGGCTTGCGGTCTATGCCGGGGCGGGCCAGGCGCTCGGTGCCTTCCGGCTGGGCGAGTTTCGGACTGCGCTGCGGGGGTGACGGCGGAAACCGCGCGCGGTTACCCGGCCCGGGATCCGCGGACGGATCCCGCTACCTCTCGCGCAGGCGTGCCAGCAGATGCCGAAACCCGCCCGGTGCGACGATGGGCGTCACGGCAAACCCGAAGGCAAACCCCGCGACCTCGGCCACCCAATCGTTGGTGCCCCCGAAGATCAGCCCGAAGACGAGTTGAAGCCCCAAAAGCACGGCGATGAGACCGAACGCCCGGTGTTGCGGCTCCCCCATTGCGCCGAGCCGGGCCCAGAGCAGGAACGTGAAGGCCCCGATCAGCCCGTAGACGGCCGGAAACCCGCCGACCAGCGGGCGCGCATCGCTCGTCAGCGCCGCATAGGCCAGTGCCCCGAAGGCGGCCGACCCGAAGAACACGACGAGCGCGGCAACGGGACTCACCGTTTCGGCGACCATCTTTCCCAGCGCCAAGAGGAACACCAGCACGAAAAGCACATGGGTGAAGCTCACATGGACGAAGCTGTAGGTCAGAAACCGTGCGATATCCGCGAGGGTGAAGCCGCCGATCTCGATCATGTAGTCGAGGACCGGCCCGTAGAAGGCAAAGGACTGGATCGCCACGGCCCGCCAGCCGACACCCTCGGCCCCGCCGAAAAACCCCCGCGCCGCACCGCTGAGGGCCAGTTCAACGAGAAAGATCGCCAGCGCCAGAAGCACGATGGCCGGTGGAACCGAGTTGAACGGGCTGGCATCGGGGTCGCTCGACATGGACCGCACCTTTCTTGACGGTGGCTTGGCCCCTCGGTAAGCCGCGCGGGCGCGGAAATCCAGCCACCGGGAGAAGGTCATGGCCGAACAGGCGTTCACGCCACGGGTGTTCTCGGGCATCCAGCCCTCGGGCGGGCTCACCCTCGGCAATTACCTCGGCGCGCTGAAGCGGTTTGTCGAGATGCAGGAAGCCGGGACCTACGAGACCGTATTCTGCCTTGTGGACCTTCACGCGATCACCGTCTGGCAGGACCCCGACAAGCTCACCCATGCGACCCGCGAACTCGCGGCCTTCTTTCTGGCCTGCGGGATCGACCCTGAACGCTCGATCCTCTTCAACCAGTCCCAGGTCCCGGGCCACGCGCAACTGGCCTGGCTCTTCAATTGCGTCGCGCGCATGGGCTGGATGGGGCGAATGACCCAGTGGAAGGACAAGGCGGGTAAGAACTCCGAGAACGCCTCGCTGGGGCTTTTCGCCTATCCCGCGCTGATGGCGGCCGACATCCTTCTCTATCACGCGACCCATGTGCCCGTGGGCGAGGACCAGAAACAGCATCTCGAACTGACCCGCGACATCGCCGCGAAGTTCAACCACGATTACGGCGTGGAGTTCTTCCCGATCACGGAACCGGTCATCGAGGGCCCCGCGACGCGGGTCATGAGCCTCCGCGACGGCACCAGGAAGATGTCGAAGTCCGACCCCTCGGACATGAGCCGGATCAACATGTCCGACGACGCCGACACCATCGCCCAGAAGTTCCGCAAGGCGCGGACCGATCCCGAGCCCCTGCCCGAGACCTACGCCGACCTCAAGGACCGGCCCGAGGCGCGCAACCTCATCGATATTTATGCGGGTCTCGCCGACACCACGGCGGATGCGGTGATGGCCGAGCATGCCGGGGCCGGGTGGGGGACGTTCAAACCAAAGCTCGCTGAACTCGCGGTCGAAAAGCTGTCGCCGATCTCGGCGGAAATGGCCAGGATCATGGCCGACGAGGCGGAGATCGACCGGGTGCTCGCAAGAGGTGCGGACCGCGCCTGCGCCATTGCCGACCCGATCCTCACCCGGACGATGGATGTCATGGGGCTTGTCAGAGGCAGTTGACACCGCCGGCGTCACATCGGTGATTCAATCCCCGCCTAGGTTGCGCGTGGCATTCGCATCCCCAAGCGGTGCCTGGCGACAGGAGCGTCTCGCCTCGTCCCCGACACCGGCCACTTGCTGGCCAACGCTGCTGCCGCTGGCAGCCTTCACGCTGCCGCGACCCCCGGTGCACCCCGCATCGGGGGTCTGCTTTTGCGCACGGTCCCTGCTCGTCGGTGAAGGTACCTCCCCTTCCTTGCACATGGTAAGCGCCCAGCGAAGGAGATCGAAATGCCCCACACGCCGCCCGCGGTCAGTATCGGCCATATCCATCTGAAAGTGTCCCACCTCGACAGGGCGGTGGCGTTCTACACCGATGTCATCGGGCTAGAGGTGATGATCCGCTACGGCACCAGCGCGGCGTTTTTGTCTTCAGGCGGCTATCACCACCATCTCGGCCTCAACACCTGGGACAGCCGCGACGGGACACCGCCGCCGCCGGGCCATACAGGGCTCTATCACGTGGCGTTCCTCTATCCGGATCGGGGGGCGCTTGCGGTCGCCGTGGCACGCGCCCTCGACCGTGGCGTGACCCTCGACGGCGCCTCCGACCACGGTGTCAGCGAGGCAGTCTACTTCCGCGACCCCGACGACAACGGCATCGAGCTCTACCGGGACCGGCCGCGCGCCGACTGGCCCCGCGAGGCCGACGGCAGCCTGGCGTTGAGCCGCGCACCGCTCGATGTGGCCGCCCTCGTCGCCGAGGCGTCGGCCTGACGCTTTACGCCTGGCGCACCCCGGTCTAAGGGGCGGGCATGGCAAGCGGCACCAATATCAAGACCTGGTTCGAGGGCACCTGGCACAACGGCGACGTGCCGGTCATGCGCGCCGCCGACCACGGCGCCTGGCTCGGCACGAACGTCTTCGATGGAGCCCGCTACGCCCATGGCGTCGCCCCAGACCTTCTGGCCCATTGCGAACGGGTCAACGCCTCGGCCCGGGCTTTCATGATCGAGCCGACCCACACTCCCGAAGACATGGTCGCCATCGTCGAGGAGGGGCTCGCCTGCTATCCCAAGGCCGCGGCCGTCTACATCCGCCCGATGTACTGGGCCATCGACAGCGGGCCTTCGGTGGTGCTCACCGACCCCGGGCGGACCGGCTTCGCGATCTGCCTCGAAGAAATCCCACTGGCGCCGCCCGACGCCACCGTCACGCTCGCCCGCACACGCTTTCGCCGCCCGACCCTCGATAGCGCCGTCGTCAACGCAAAGGCGGGCGCGCTCTACCCCAACAATGCGAGGATGCTCGCGGAGGTGCAGGTGCGCGGCTTTCAGAACGCGCTTGTCGCCGATGCGATGGGCAATGTCGCCGAAACAGCCACCTCGAACGTCTTCATGGTCCGCGACGGGGAGATCATGACGCCGGTGCCGAACGGCACGTTCCTCGCCGGCATTACCCGCGCCCGCCATATCGCCAACCTCGCCGCCGAGGGGGAGCGGGTCACTGAAACCGTGCTCACATTCGAGGATTTCGAAGTCGCCGACGAGGTCTTCGTGACCGGGAACATGCATAAGATCACTCCTGTCACTGCCTTCGAAGACACGACCTATCAGCCTGGCCCCGTCGCCCTACGCCTGCGCGAGATGTACTGGGACTGGGCGCTTTCGGGTCGCTAGACAGGGTTGGCGCCCTCGTCCATGATCGCAACCGACGACGGCTCCGGGGGGAGAGATGCGCAAGTTTCTGGTCGTGCTCGACGACAGCCGGGAATGCCTCAACGCAATGCGTTTCGCCGCGATGCGCGCAGCCAAGACCGGGGGCGGTGTGCAGATACTCTCCATCATCCCGCCGGAGGAATTCCAGCACTGGATCGGTGTGGGCGAGCTGATGCGCGAGGAGGCCCGCGAGCGCATCCACGCCCATTTCGAGGTCTTCGCCAAGTGGATGCGTGACCGGCAGGGGGTCGACCCGGAACTCGTCATCCGCGAAGGCGAGGCGGTGCCGGAACTCCTGTCCCAGATCGACGAGGACGGCGAGATCGGCGTTCTGGTACTCGGCGCGGGCAGCGACAAGGGCGGGCCCGGACCGATCATCGCCGAACTCGCGCGCCGCTTCGGCACGCTGCCGATTCCGGTGACGATCGTACCCGGGGAACTCTCGAAAGAAGGGCTGGAAGCGGTCTGCTGAACGGTTTAGAACGATTCCAAGTCTTGAATCGGGATGCGCAGGGCGTATCTCAAAGACGAAAGCGGAGCGCAGCGATGTTCATCCAGACGGAAGCCACGCCGAACCCGGCGACCCTGAAGTTCCTTCCCGGCCAGACCGTGCTGGAGGCCGGCACCGCCGACTTCCCCAGCGCCGACACTGCTGGAAAGTCGCCGCTGGCGTCCCGGGTCTTTGGCGTCGACGGCGTCGCAGGCGTCTTCTTCGGTACCGACTTCGTCACCGTCACCAAGGTCGAGGGTGTGGAATGGGACCACATCAAGCCGGCCATCCTCGGGGCGATCATGGAGCACTACCAGTCCGGCCAACCGGTGATGGAAGGCGAAGCCCAGGCGGCTCACGCCGAGCATGACGGGCCCGACGGCGAGATCGTGCACCAGATCAAGGAACTCCTCGATACGCGGGTGCGCCCCGCCGTGGCCCAGGACGGGGGCGACATCACCTTCCACGGTTTCGACCGGGGCGTGGTCTACCTCCACATGCAGGGTGCCTGCGCGGGCTGCCCGTCCTCGACGCTGACGCTGAAGATGGGGATCGAGAACCTTTTGCGGCATTACATCCCCGAAGTGGTCGAGGTGCGGCCGGTTGCGGTCTGACCCAACGATCCTCGGATTCGACACGTCGGCCGCGCATTGCGCGGCCGCTTTGCTTCAGGGCGATGCGGTTTACGGCGAACGGGTTGTCGAGATGGCCAGAGGCCAGGGTGAAGCGCTCATGCCGCTTTTGGAGGAGACGCTCGGCGCCCGCGGCCTCCGCCTTTCAGACCTCGACGCGCTCGCCGTAGGCATCGGCCCCGGCAATTTCACCGGCATCCGCATCGGGGTAAGTGCAGCCCGCGGCCTCGGTCTGGCTCTGGGCATCCCCGCCATCGGGGTCTCGATGTTCGACGTCATGGCGTTTCGAACGATGGGAGACAGCGTTCTGGTCTCGCTCCCTGCGCCCCGCAACGAGGTGTATGTGCAGCCCTTCCGCCGCGGCCGGCCCGCCGGCGAGGCGCGTGTCATCGACCTCGATGCCCCGCCAAAGGACCTCCAGATGTCGTTTGGGATGTTCATCGTCGGGCACCGCGCCGGCGAGCTTGCCCGCGCCTTCGAAGCCTCATCCCTCGACGCCGCCCTCGAAGACATCCCCCGCCGCCTGTGCCTCATCGCCGCCCAACGTCTCTCTGAGGCGTCTTCGTTTCCCCGCCCCGCCCCGCTCTATATCCGCCCCGCCGACGCGGCCCCCTCGCGCGTCGCGGCCCCGAAGATCATCGGATGACCCCCGCCGCCCTCGCCGCCCTCCATGTGCGTTCGATGACCCACGCCAGCCCCTGGTCGGCAGCGGCCTTCGCCGGTCTTCTCGCGCAACCGGGCGTCTTTCTCCTTACCCCGCCGTCCTCATTGGCCCGGAAATACCCCGAAGAGCGCGAGAAGCAGAGCGTCTCGCATGGCGCGAAGCGGCATTCCATCGGCTTCGCCCTGGGGCGCCTTGCGGCCGACGAAGCCGAACTTTTGACCCTCGCCGTAGACCCCGCGGCCCGGCGGTGCGGCATCGGCCGTGGCCTCCTGGGGCAATTCGAAGCCGAAGCCCGAGCGCGAGGCGCAACCGCAGCCTTTCTCGAAGTTGCCGACGACAACGCCCCGGCCCTCGCGCTTTACCGCGCCGCGGGCTGGGCGGAGGCCGGACGACGCCCGGGTTACTACCTCCGCGCAGCCGGCGATCCCGCGAATGCCCTGATTTTGCGCAAATCGTTCGGCGCCTTTTGACGCAACGGCCTCTGCCGCCAAAGCCCCCAATTCGCTATTGACCCCCCCGCGCGGCTCGTCCCTTAATCGCAGATGATCTTTTAAGGTCCACTGGGGGGTGGGGCTCAGAACCCCGCTCCCATGAGAGTACACGGGAGACACTCAATGACTTCACTGAAGAAACTTCTCGGCGCGACCGCGCTCGTGGCGGCTGCCGCGACGGTGGCCAATGCCGAGCCCGCGCTGATGTATGACCTCGGCGGCAAGTTCGACAAATCGTTCAACGAAGCCGCCTATAACGGCGCGCGCCGCTGGGCAGAGGAAACCGGCAATACCTACCGCGAGATCGAGGTGACATCGGAGGCCCAGCGCGTCCAGTTCGCCACGCGCCTGGCCGAAGCAGGCTTCAATCCGATCGTGGTCTTGGGCTTCCAGAACGCCGCGACCGTCGAGGAGGTGGCGCCGAACTACCCCGACACCAAATTCGCGATCATCGACGTCGGCTGGCTCGACATCGAGAACCTCCGCCAGATCACCTTTGCAGAGCATGAAGGCTCCTATCTCGTCGGCATGATGGCGGCGATGGCGTCCGAGAGCGACACCATCGGCTTCGTGGGCGGCATGGACGTCCCCCTGATCCGGCACTTCGCCTGCGGCTACGCCCAGGGGGCGAAGGCGGTGAACCCCGATATCGAGATCATCGCCAACATGACCGGCACGACGCCGGCGGCCTGGAACGATCCGGTGCGCGGCGGTGAGCTCACCAAGGCCCAGATCAGCCAGGGGGCGGACGTGGTTTACGCCGCCGCCGGCGGCACCGGCGTGGGCGTTCTGCAAGCCGCGGCGGATGCGGACATTCTCTCCATCGGTGTGGACTCGAACCAGAACTACCTGCATCCGGGCGAGGTGCTGACCTCGATGCTCAAGCGGGTCGACAACGCGGTCTATGACGTCTTCGAAGCCGGTGTCGAAGGCTTCGAACCCGGCGTCCACGTGATGGGCCTCGAAAACGACGGCGTGGGCTACGCACTCGACGAATTCAATGCCGATCTCGTCACCGACGAGATGAAAACGGCCGTCGACCAGGCTCGCGAAGCGATCATTGCCGGCAACATCGAAGTCGTCGCCTATTACGAGAACGACAGCTGCCCCGTTCTCGAGTTCTAAATGGCGCTTGACGCCGACACTGCGGGGCGGCCCTCACCGGCCGCCCCCGACCAGACGGCCCCGGCCATCGAGCTTCGGGGCATCTCCAAGGCCTTTGGGCCGGTTCAGGCCAACAAGGACATCTCGATCCGGGTCATGCCCGGCACGATCCACGGGATCATCGGCGAGAACGGCGCCGGGAAATCGACGCTCATGTCGATCCTCTACGGGTTTTACAAGGCCGATGCCGGCGAGATTTTCATCAACGGGCAGAAGACCGAAATCCCCGACAGCCAATCGGCGATCCGTTCGGGCATCGGGATGGTATTCCAGCACTTCAAGCTCGTCGAAAACTTCACGGTTCTCGAAAACATCATCCTCGGAGTCGAGGATGGCGCCATGCTGCGGCCCTCGCTCGCCAAGGCCCGCAAAACGCTGAAGGACCTCGCCGCAGAATACGAGCTCAACGTCGACCCGGACGCGGTGATCGAGGACCTTTCGGTCGGCCACCAGCAGCGGGTCGAAATCCTCAAGGCGCTTTACCGCCAGGCCCAGATTCTCATTCTCGACGAGCCTACGGGCGTGCTGACGCCGGCCGAGGCCGACCAGCTTTTCCGCATCCTCGCCCGCCTCAAGGAGGAGGGCAAAACGATCATCCTCATCACCCACAAACTTCGCGAGATCATGGATGCCACCGACACCGTGAGCGTGATGCGGCGGGGCGAGATGACGGCGACGGTTAAGACCTCCGAGACGAGCCCTGAGCAACTCGCCGAGCTGATGGTAGGCCGCAAGGTGCTTCTCGAAATCGAGAAACAGCCCGCAGCCCCCGGCCGGATGGTGCTCGAAGTCGAGAACCTGCAAGTCATCGACGATCAGGGCGTCGAGCGGCTGAAGGGAGTGAGCCTCCATGTCCGGGCCGGCGAAATCCTCGGGATCTCGGGGGTGGCCGGCAACGGCCAGACCGAGCTTCTCGAAGTCCTCGGCGGGATCACAAAAGGCACGGGAAGCGTGCGGATCAACGGCGAGGAGATCGACCTCACCGGCAAACACTCCGACGGGCGCACCCGGCGGCACCGGGGCATCGCCCACGTGCCCGAAGACCGCCAGCGCGAAGGTCTCATCATGGACTTCTTCGCCTGGGAGAATGCCTGTTTCGGCTACCACGACGACCCGAGCTACAATCGCGGGATGCTCACGGACAACGACGCCATCCGTGGCGACACCGAGAAGAAGATCGAGAAGTTCGACATTCGCCCGGCGAATTGCTGGCTCACGGCGAAGAACTTTTCGGGCGGCAATCAGCAGAAGATCGTCGTTGCCCGCGAGATGGAACGCAACCCCGAGATACTCCTCGTCGGCCAACCGACGCGCGGCGTCGACATCGGCGCCATCGAATTCATCCACAAACAGATCGTGGCCTTGCGCGACGCGGGAAGCGCGGTGCTTTTGGTCTCAGTGGAACTCGACGAAATCCTCTCGCTGTCGGACCGGATCGCGGTGATGTTCGACGGCCGGATCATGGGCGAGCGCCTGCCGGTAGAGACCGACGAGCGCGAGTTGGGCCTTCTTATGGCCGGGGTCGATAAGGTGCCCGCGGGCGTCAGCGAGGTCGAGGCCGTCGAGGCCAATCTCGACGCCGCGGCAAGGGAGGGCTAGGCGATGGATGCGATGCCGAAATGGGCCGATGTGCTGCTGGTGCCGCTCATCAGCATCGTCATCGCCTTCTTTTTCTCCGGCCTTGTGATCCTCGCCATCGGCGAAAACCCGATCGACGCGATCCGCACCATGATCCAGGGCTCGCTCACGTCGAGCTACGGCTGGGGCTATACCCTTTACTACACGACGAATTTCATCTTCACCGGCCTTGCGGTCTCGGTCGCCTTCCATGCGCGGATGTTCAACATCGGCGGTGAGGGTCAGGCGATGCTCGGCGGGCTCGGTGTGGCGATGGTCTGCCTAGCGCTGCCCTGGCCGCACTGGACCCTCGCCCTGCCGGCGGCCCTCTTGGGCGGGGCGCTTTTCGGCGCGCTCTGGGCGGCGATTCCGGCTTATCTTCAGGCCGCCCGGGGCAGCCACATCGTGATCACGACGATCATGTTCAACTTCATCGCCTTTTCGGTGCTGAATTACCTTCTGGTGAACGTCTTCAAACCGCCGGGGTCGATGGATCCCGCGACTGCCGTCTTCCCGCCCGGCACGGCCCTGCCGAGATTCTCCGACATCCTCGGGGTCTTCGGCATCCCCTTCTCCGCCGCCCCGCCGGTGAACGTGAGCTTCTTCGTCGCGATCCTCGCCTGTTTCGGGGTCTGGCTTTTGATGTGGCGGACGCGCCTCGGCTACGAAATCCGCGCCTTTGGGCATTCCGAAAGTGCCGCCGTCTATGCCGGTATTTCACCCTTCAAGATCACCATGGTCGCGATGCTGATCTCGGGCGCGCTTGCGGGTGCGATGGCGATCAACAACGTGATGGGGGAAAGTCAGCGGCTTGTGATGAACGCCGTGGAGGGGGCGGGCTTCATCGGCATCGCGGTTGCACTCATGGGCCGGTCGCACCCGGTGGGGGTGTTCCTCGCCGCCCTGCTCTTTGGCTTCCTCTACCAGGGCGGGGCCGAACTCAGCCTCTGGACGAACATCCCCCGCGAACTCATCGTCGTCATTCAGGCGCTGGTGATCCTCTTCACTGGCGCCCTCGACAACATGGTGCGCATGCCCATCGAACGCGCCTTCCTCGCCGCGCGCCGACGCCGGAAGGCCCGCGAGGCGGGGCTTGGCAAGACGGAGCCGGCGGAATGACGGTCGGCGCGGCGAACTGCACGGGAGGGACCTGACGCATGGACCTGATCCTTCCCGTCCTCGACACCACCGTCCGCCTCGCGATCCCGCTTCTCTTCGCCTGCCTTGCCGGCCTCTTTTCCGAGCGCGCGGGCATTTTCGATATCGGCCTCGAAGGCAAGATGCTGGCGGCGGCCTTTTTCTCGGCCGCGCTTGCCGCGGTCACGGGCTCCGTCTGGCTCGGGCTGCTGGCCGGCATCGCCGCGTCGATCACGCTCTCGGCGATCCACGGCATCGCCTCGATCACGTTCCGGGGCAACCAGCTCATCTCCGGCGTGGCGATCAACTTTCTGGCCGCCGGTCTGACGGTGCTCATCGCCCAGGACTGGTTCCAGCAGGGCGGACGCACGCCCTCGCTCATCGGCGGAGCGCGGTTCGAGACCATCGATCTGCCATTTGCCGAAGCGCTCTCGGGCGTGCCGATCTTCGGGCAGATCTACGCCGACCTGATCTCGGGGCACACGATCCTGGTTTATGTCGGGTTCCTCTGCGTGCCGCTGACCTGGTGGATATTGTTCCGCACCCGGTTCGGGCTGCGGCTGAGGGCCGTCGGCGAGAACCCGGCGGCGGTCGACACCGCTGGCATCAGCGTCGTCTGGCTGCGCTTCGCCGCCGTCGGCATCTGCGGCATCCTCTGCGGGCTCGCTGGCGCCTATCTCGCCACCGGGCTGCAAGCGGGGTTCGTCAAGGACATGTCCTCGGGCCGGGGCTTTATCGCCCTTGCCGCGCTCATCTTCGCCAAATGGCGTCCGTGGTACGCGCTTTACGCCACACTCCTTTTCGGGTTCCTGCAAGCGCTCTCGCTCAGGCCCGACGTTGTCGAGCTGATCTTCCGGGTGCCGATGCCGGTGCAGTTCCTCGACGCCCTGCCCTATATTCTGACGGTGGTGATCCTCGCAGGCTTCGTCGGCAAGGCGATCCCGCCCAAGGCCGGCGGCGAGCCCTATGTCAAAGAGCGCTGAGGAGCTTGCCGCGCTGATCCGGGAGCGGGCGGGCGCGGCGGCACCCGCGATCGGGCTGGTGCTCGGCTCGGGCCTCGGCCATCTGGCCGAGGCAGTGGCCGGGGTCGCCATCGACTATGCCACCCTGCCGGGGTTCCCACATGCCGGCGTCTCGGGCCACAATCCAAAACTCGTGATCGGGGAACTGGAAGGCACGCGCGTCGCCGTCTTCGGCGGCCGGGCGCATTACTACGAAAGCGGCCGGGGCGATGCCATGCGGCTGCCCCTGGAAGTCCTGAATGCGCTCGGGGGGCAGGCACTGATCCTCACAAACGCGGCCGGATCCATGCGCCCCGACATCCCGCCGGGGGAGCTCATGCTCCTGCGCGACCACATCAACTTTTCCGGCCTCAACCCGCTCATCGGCGAGCCCACCGACGCGCGCTTCGTGCCGATGGGCGATGCCTACGACCCCGGGCTCCGCACGGCGCTCAAATCCGCCGCCCATGCCGAAGGGATCGCGCTCGAAGACGGCGTTTACGCCTGGTACTCCGGCCCCTCCTTCGAGACCCCGGCCGAGATCAAGGCCATCCGCACCCTCGGTGCCGACGCCGTTGGCATGTCGACCGTGCCCGAGGTCATCCTCGCGCGGTTTCTCGGCCTCAAGGTCGCGGCGATCTCGACGATCACCAACATGGCGCAAGGCATGAGCGACGAGGCGATCAGCCACGAGCACACCAAGGCCATGGCGCCGCTTGGGGCCGAAAAGCTCGAACGCATTCTAAGGCGGTATCTTCGCGGCTGAACGATCCGATTTGACGCGGGGCTGGGGTCTTGTTCATCGCCGCGCAGCGGCGGTAAGGAAGGATAGATCGGGGCCCCGGGCATTCCCATGCAGATTTACCTTCCCATCGCCGAAGTCTCGGTCAACGCCTTCCTCCTTCTCGGGCTCGGCGGACTGGTGGGGGTGCTGTCGGGCATGTTCGGGGTTGGGGGCGGCTTTCTGATGACGCCCTTGTTGTTCTTCATAGGCATCCCGCCTGCCGTGGCGGTGGCGACCGAAGCCAACCAGATCGTCGCGTCGTCGTTTTCAGGCGTGCTTGCCCATCTCAGGCGGAAGACGGTGGACCTCAAGATGGGCACGGTGCTTCTCGTCGGCGGCCTGATCGGCGCCGCCCTCGGGGTGCAGATCTTCAATTACCTCCGGGGCCTCGGGCAAGTCGATCTCCTCGTGCGCCTGTCCTATGTCGTTTTTCTCGGCATCATCGGCAGCTTGATGTTCGTCGAGAGCCTGCGGGCCATCCGCAAGGCGCGGGCGGGGACACCGCCACAGCGCAGGAAGCACGGGCTCGTCCACGCGCTTCCGTTCAAGACGCGGTTTCGCACCTCGGGGCTCTACATTTCGGTGATCCCGCCGCTGCTCATCGGCGTCGCCGTCGGCATACTTGCCGCGATCATGGGGGTCGGCGGCGGGTTCATCATGGTGCCGGCGATGATCTATCTGCTCGGGATGCCGACAAAGGTCGTCGTGGGAACCTCGCTCTTTCAGATCATCTTCGTCACCGGCTTCACCACACTTCTTCACGCGACGACGAACTTTACCGTCGATGTGGTGCTTGCGGTGCTCCTCCTGATCGGCGGGGTCGTCGGCGCACAGATCGGCACCCGGATCGGCACGCGAATGAAGGCCGAGCAGTTGCGCATTCTCCTCGCGATCATGGTGCTTGCGGTCTGCGGACGGCTTGCCCTCGATCTCCTGCTCGAACCCTCAGAGCTCTACTCGCTCGGCGGCGGAGGCCACGGATGATCCGCGCAGCGCTCCTTTTTCTGCTCCTTGCCTTGCCGGCGACGGCCGAGGAGGTGGTGGCGGGGCTGAGCCAGAACCGGATTTCCATCACCACGAGCTTCGACGGGTCGGAAATCCTCGTCTTCGGCGCGGTCAAGCGCGAGGCGCCGATCCCTCAAGACGGCCCGCTCCATGTGATCGTCACGGTCTCGGGGCCGTCGGAGCCGGTCACCGTACGCCGAAAGGAGCGCCGCTTCGGCATCTGGGTCAACACAGACGCCGTCGAGGTCGACGCCGCAC
Source organism: Paracoccaceae bacterium (assembly GCA_030066905.1). Classification (GTDB taxonomy): domain Bacteria; phylum Pseudomonadota; class Alphaproteobacteria; order Rhodobacterales; family Rhodobacteraceae; genus JASJAR01. The sequence goes on from JASJAR010000008.1 coordinate 124,932, forward strand.
CGACCTTCTATGCCGTTGCGACCTCGGGGCCGTGGACAGAGGTCATCCGCGATGTGGAGGACCTGCGCCACAAGGTCTCGATCCCGCGCGCGATCCGCTCGGTGGGGCTTGGCGTGACCGGTGGGGAGGATTTCGTCGAAGCGCTGATCCGCATCCGCACACGGGAGGACCGTTATCAGCTGCGGATGGGAGATGTTCAGGTCTCCGAGGCGACCTTGTTCAGGACGTCGGTCGCCTTGCCCGCGAACCTCACCGAGGGCGACTACGTCGCCCGGTTTTTCCTGACCCGCGACGGCCGCGTGCTCGACCTGCACGAAACAGTGATCGATGTCCGCAAGGTGGGGCTGGAGCGGTTTCTCTTCACCCTCGCCCATGACCAGCCGCTCGTGTACGGGCTGATGTCGCTCGCGATCGCCATCGCCGCCGGATGGGGAGCGTCGGCGGCGTTCCGGTTCATCCGGTTCTGAGCCGGCGCGGGAGGCCCACGGGTTGAGTTTGCGGGGTGGTTTTGGCCTTAAGCGGGCGTTGGGGTCTTGCTCCTGCAGCCCTTGGCGAAACACGCCCCGGACTTGATCCGGGGCCCCGATCCGCCGGAGTGCCAAGCCTGTCGAGGTCCCGGGTCAAGCCCGGGACGCGGGGGGGGATTGTGACCGAGGCGGACAATCGAACTTCCCCTCAAGGCCAACAGCCGACCCCATGGCGGGGCCACCACCAACCTCGCATCAGCCGCGCCCGATGTAGGGCATCTTCGTCGCCATCACCGTCATGAACTGGACGTTCGCAGACAGCGGCAGGCCGGCCATGTGCAGCACCGCCGCCGCCGCATCGGCCACCTCCATCGTCTCCGGCGGCGTCTGGCCCTCGGCGGCGGCACGGCGCGCAAGCGCCTCGATCATCGGCGTCCGGGCATTGCCGATGTCGATCTGCCCGCAGGCGATGTCGAAGGGCCGCCCGTCGAGGGCGAGCGTCTTCGTCAGTCCGGTGACCGCATGTTTCGTCGTCGTATAGCAGACTGACCCTTCGCGGGGGCTATGGGCCGAGATCGAACCGTTGTTGATGATCCGCCCGCCTTGCGGGGTCTGCCGGCGCATCTGGGCGAAGACGGCACGGGCGGTGTGGAACATGCCGGTGAGGTTCACGGTGACCGAATTCGTCCAGTCGGCGAGGTCGATCTCGTCGATCGTCCCCTGGGGCGTGAAGATGCCGGCATTGTTGAAGGCGCAATCGAGCCGCCCCCAGGTACCGGCGATCTCGGCGACCGCCGCCTCGACCCTGTCGAGATCGGTAACGTCGCCTGGCAGCACCAGGGCGGTGCCAGCCTGGGCCACGTCTTCGAGCGCTGCCCTCCTCCGGGCGAAGAGCCCGACCCGCCACCCCGCGGCAAGGGCCTGCTCTGCGACCGCCCGCCCGATCCCAGAGCTTGCCCCGGTCACCAGCATCGTCGCGGTCATGACCCCTCGCTCTCCAGGGTCAGCGGCGCCGCCGGAGCGACGAGATCGTCGACCCCCAAAGGTGCCGTGGGCCGGGCCAGCGCGTTGCGGACCACCCAGAACAGCCGGTTCTCCGCGCGCGTGATCGCTACATAGGCGAGCCGTTTCCAGAGCGGGATGCCGTCTTCGACCCGCCCCGAACGCGAGGCGGCCCAGAGATCGGGTGCGAAGACCTGAACCTCCGGCCATTGCGAACCCTGCGCCTTGTGGATCGTCACCGCCGCACCGTGAAGAAACGTCGCTCCCATGTTGGCGGCATAGGGGATGAACGGTTCCTCCTCGCCCGGCATCTCGATCTTGACGATGGAGGCCGCCGACACCTGAGGCTGCTCGGCGCCGACCACATGGAGACGCGAGAAGCCCGAGCGGTTGCCGGGGCCGAGATAAATCACCTGCGCCCCCTTGATGAGCCCGCGCGCCTCGAGGTCGATACGCTTTTTGCGGTGCTTTAGGGGCAGCTCGATCCCGTCGCAGATCAGGGGCTCGCCGGGGAGAAGGTCGTCCTCCGGGGCCTCATAGGCCCGGCGGAACGCGTGAATGAGCCTGATCCGCGTCGCGTTGCGCCAGACCAGCACCGGCGAGCGCGCCATCTTCTCCGCCTCGACACGCGTTGCCAGCACCACCCGGTCGTCTCCTCTTGCGGCCTCCTCGACCATCCTCTCGAAGCCCTCGAATTCGAGCGTTGCGTCGGACAGCGCATGGGCGAGGTCGAGGATCGGGTTGTCACGGTCCTGCCGGTGGATCCGTTCGAGCGTCATCACGCGTGGGGCGGGCAGCGTGTCGAACACCATCTTTCCCGACTGGCCGACCGGGGCAAGCTGCGCAGGATCGCCGAACAGCAAGAGCGTGGGGAAGATCTCCTTGAGGTCCCCGAACTGCTTCTCGTCGAGCATCGACGCCTCGTCGACGAACCCGATGTCGAGCGGTTCGTCGCGCCGTTTCCATCCGGTGATGAAGTCCGACCCCTTGAGCCCGGCAGCGGCCAGCGCGCCGGGGATCGACTTGACCCCCCTAAAGAACGCCTCGGCGCGGTCGAGGGCGGTATCGGTCAGCCCCTCCACCGAGGGCCGCTCGCCGCCCGAAACCAGCCAGTCGGCAATCTTTTCGTACTCCGGGTCGTAGACGGGTGTGTAGATGATCCGGTGAATCGTTGTCGCGGCCACGCCGCGGGTCCGCAATACGCTGGCGGCCTTGTTGGTCGGCGCGAGGATGGCAAGTGTGCGCCGGTCCTTCCGGCGGCGCCCGTCGTAATCCCCCGATACCGTTTCGACCCCGGCCTCGCCCAGGGCTTCGGCGAGGCGCGCGAGAAGCATCGTCTTGCCTGAGCCGGCTTTGCCGGTGATGGCGAACGCCCCCTCGCCCGTGTCGCCTCTGGGCCCGGCGGTGCCCTCATGGATGTCCACACCCGAGCTTTGCAGCATCTCGGCGACGCGGTCGAAGGCCTCGGCCTGATCGGCGGAGAACTGTGCCAGGGGGACGTTCATGGCCGCGACCATAGAGAGGCCGCGCCCAGGGCACCAGATGGCGGGCGGGCCGCGTCAGGCGGCGGCGTGGGACCGGCGAGCGGAGGCGCCGAAGGCGCGCTCGAACCAGGACCGCGCGAGCTCCGCAGAGATACCGGCCGACAGAGCCACCTTCATCTGAAGCCGGGGCGAGAAGTGCCAAAGTCCCACGGAGATCGCCTCCCGCCCGGCCCCTTCGGTGCCGAGGATGTCGGGGGCAGCGCCGATCAACCGGTAAATCCGCACCATCCGCGCGTCGAAGACGCCGACGAAGTGTTTGACACCGAACCCGGTCATGATCTCGCCGCCCGCGAGCATCAGGGCAGCCGACACCCGGGGCTCGGCGCCCGGCGCGAGACAAAACCGCGTGCATTCCCAGATTTCAGGGCTTTCGACTGTCCCGCCGCCGATCAGCGAGGCGAAATGCTCGTTGACCATCGTGCGCCCAACGGTGGGCAGGAACCGCATCGATCCGCCGTGGGTGCCGTCGGCCCGTTCCCAGATCACGTAGAGCGGGTTCAAGTCGTCGTACTCGTCGCGCTCCTCGCCCGCCGCGTTCACCTTCACGTCCCAGCCCTGCCGGTCCCGGAACTGCGCGGCGCGGTCGCGAAACATCGAGCCCGCGAGGCGCGGGAACTTGTGGAGTTCGTCGGCATAGATGTAGCGGATCATGTCTTCCCCCTGTCGGTCGCTGGTGGGGTAAGACTGGGAAATGCGGGGTTAACCCCGGCCTCCCGGGGCGCACGGGCAGTTAACGACCCGGTAACGTCAAACGACGATCAGCCCAAGCGACAGCGCGCGCGCAACGGCCTGCGTCGTGTTGATCGCGCCGAGCTTGAACCGGGCGGATTCGACATAGACCCGGAGCGTGTGCTCGGAGATATCCAGCGTTTCGGCGATCTGGGCCCTGCTGTAGCCGAGTGCGAGGAACGTCAGCGCATCCGTCTCTCGCGGAGAGAGCTGTTTTTGCACCTTCTCCTCGTCGGGCATCGCGAATTCGAGCGCCTTGTGATTGAAGTAATGGGCGATCATCAAGAGGTCGCGCACGTTGGCATCGCAAAACCCCTGCCAGGTCTCGTCGGAGCACGAATCGTTCATCGTGAAGAGCGCGAACTGCCCCTTCGGCCCGCGCAGCGGGATCGAATAGCCCTGGTTTCCGACGCCCCATTCGATGGCTTCGGTCATCAGCGCCCGCGCCGCTTTGCTCGACCAGTCGAGCCGTTTCCACTCAACCGGGTGGAACCGCTGGAAACAGCCCTGGATCACCGGGTCGACACGCAGATAGCCGCTCTTGACATAGTGCTCCGCCCAGGCGACGTCGTACGTCCCGACCCCCCATTGCTCGCCATCGCTGTTCACCCAGTGATAGACGATATGGGAGATGCCGTAGTGATCGCGCAGATCCGTGATCAGCGACTGCAGGTCACCCCGCGTCGCGGCGCACTCCACCCGGTCGAAGAAGCCCTCCAGCATGGCCAACGTCCCCTCGGCGCGCCAGCGGCGCACCCGCTTCCACCGACGTGAGCTCGGCGGCCGCGATGAGGGACGCATCCTCAAGTTGAGCCACAAGCTTCGGCAGGTCGTTCTTGCGCGCAAAGCTGCGCAAATCCGCCAGCACGTCGAGTATCCAGTCGTTCGTCATGTCCGAAACGCTTTCTCGTGGCTTCATCCGGATACAACCTGAGCGGTTGTGGACAACTTCGGTAGTCCCGGATTTCAACTCCCCCGGAATAGCGGGGGTCCCACTGTCTAAACCTACGCGATCACGTATCGAACGAGGTGCATAATGCACATCACCCCGAGGCTATACAACCCCAGGGTGATCGCGATTTTGTGATTCGTGGAAGGCGTGTCTAGGGCTGGCTCGCCTCAAGCGTGTCTTCGAGCGTCCGCAGCCCCGGGCGTGGCGCCTGGACGAGAACGGCCATGTTGCCCGGCTTGTGCTCGTTGCGCAGCATCTTCATATGCGCTTCGGGCAGCTCCGCCCAGGGGAAGACCTCCGACATACAGGGGTCGAGGCGGCGTTCGAGCATCAGCTTGTTCGCCGCCGAGGCCTGCTTCAGATGGGCAAAATGCGAGCCCTGAAGGCGCTTCTGGTGCATCCACATGTAGCGGACGTCGAAAGTGCAGTTGAACCCGGTGGTGCCCGCACAGATCACCACCATCCCGCCCTTCTTCACCACGAAGGTCGAGACCGGGAAGGTCGCCTCGCCGGGGTGTTCGAACACCATGTCGACGTTCACGCCCTTGCCGGTGATATCCCAGATCGCCTTGCCGAACTTCCGCGCCTCCGAGAACCACTCCTTGTACTCCGGCGTGTTCACCGGCGGGAGTTGGCCCCAGCAGTTGAAATCGCGGCGGTTGATGACGCCCTTGGCGCCGAGCTCCATCACGAAATCGCGCTTATCCTCGTCCGAGATCACGCCGATGGCGTTGGCGCCTGCGGTGTTGATGAGCTGGATCGCATAGGAGCCAAGCCCCCCTGACGCACCCCAGACCAGAACGTTCTGGCCCGGTTTGAGGTCATGGGGCTCATGCCCGAAGAGCATCCTGTAGGCGGTGGCGAGGGTGAGCGTGTAGCACGCGCTTTCCTCCCACGTGAGATGCTTCGGCCGCGCCATGAGCTGTTGCGCCTGCACCCGGGTGAATTGCGAGAACGACCCGTCGGGCGTCTCGTAGCCCCAGATGCGTTGGGAGGGCGAATACATCGGGTCGCCGCCATTGCATTCCTCGTCGTCCCCATCGTCCTGGTTGCAATGGATGACGACCTCGTCGCCCACCTTCCAGCGCCTCACCTTGTCGCCCACCGCCCAGACGATGCCCGAGGCATCGGAGCCGGCGATGTGGTAGGGCGCGCCATGCCCGTCGAACGGGCTGATCGGCTGGCCGAGCGCGGCCCAGACGCCGTTGTAGTTCACACCGGCGGCCATCACGAGCACCAGCACCTCGTGGGAATCGAGTGCGGGCGTGTCGACGACCTCAAGCTGCATCGCCTCGGTCGGCTCGCCATGCCGTTCCCGCCGGATCGCCCATGCATGCATCTGGGCCGGCACATGGCCGAGGGGCGGCATCTCTCCCATTTCGTAGAGGTCTTTCCTCGGCGCGTTCGCCAACGCGTCGGCGGGGTTTGTATCCAGAGCCATCGGTGCCATCCTCGTCACTTTCGCGTTGCCGCAGTGCAGAACCTATAGCCCGGTGGATACGGGCGGTTGCGACAGATTACAATAGAATCCTGGCGGAATTTGAAATTTTATGTCCTAATGCCTCAACAGTATCGCGCCCCCGCAACGGATCATCCTTCGCGGCAGGACTGTTGCAGCCCAGTCGTTCCAAGGCGAAGCGGGTTTGACTTCGCATGTTAATTGCGACAGATGACATCTGTCGGCAACTTTATTGCTCTTTGGAGAATCGGCCATGTCGCAACCGCAGCAATCCGCCGCCCGCCGCAAGGACCGTCCATGGATGTTCCGCACCTATGCCGGCCATTCCACCGCCGCGGCCTCCAATGCGCTCTACCGCAGCAATCTCGCCAAGGGGCAGACGGGGCTCTCGGTCGCCTTCGACCTGCCGACCCAGACGGGGTACGACAGCGACCACGAGTTGGCACGTGGCGAGGTCGGCAAGGTCGGGGTGCCGGTCGCGCATCTGGGCGACATGCGCGCGCTCTTCGACGCGATCCCGCTTGAGACGATGAACACCTCGATGACGATCAACGCGACCGCGCCCTGGCTTCTGGCGCTCTACGTCGCGGTCGCCGAGGAGCAAGGCGCGGATATCGCCGCGCTCCAGGGTACGGTGCAGAACGACATTATCAAGGAGTACCTCTCGCGCGGCACCTATATCTCGCCGCCTGAACCGTCATTGCGGATGATCACGGATGTGGCGGCCTGGACCCGGGAGCATTGTCCGAAATGGAACCCGATGAACGTCTGTTCCTATCACCTCCAGGAAGCCGGCGCGACGCCGGAGCAGGAACTGGCCTATGCGCTCGCCACCGCCACCGCGGTTCTCGACGACCTCAAGGGCAAGGTGCCGACCGAGCATTTCCCGGCCATGGTCGGTCGCATCTCGTTCTTCGTGAACGCCGGCATCCGTTTTGTCACCGAGATGTGCAAGATGCGGGCCTTTACCGAGCTTTGGGAGGAGATCACCCGGGAGCGCTACGGTGTCGAGGAGCCGAAGTTCCGCCGCTTCCGCTACGGTGTGCAGGTGAACTCGCTGGGTCTCACCGAACAGCAGCCCGAAAACAACGTCACGCGCATCCTCCTCGAAATGCTCGCGGTGACGCTCTCGAGGAACGCCCGGGCGCGCGCGGTGCAGCTTCCCGCCTGGAACGAAGCGCTGGGTCTCCCCCGCCCATGGGACCAGCAATGGTCGCTGAGGATGCAACAGGTCCTCGCCTTCGAAACCGATCTTCTGGAATACGACGACCTCTTCGACGGCAATCCAGCGGTTGAACGGCGGACCGACGAGCTCAAGGCGGCCGCGCGGGAGGAACTCGCCACCATCGAGGCCATGGGAGGCGCGGTTGGCGCGATCGAGTATATGAAGTCGCGCCTTGTCGACTCCAATGCCGCGCGGATTGCGAGCATCGAGGCAGGAGAGACGCCCGTGATCGGCGTCAACAAATATGTCGAGGCCGAACCGTCTCCGCTAACGACGGGCGAAGATGCCATCATGGTAGCCGACGAGAATGCCGAGGCCGACCAGATCGCCCGGCTTGAGGCCTGGCGCGACAGTCGCGACGGGGCCCGGGTGGCGGCGGCACTCGGCGCTCTGGCCGAAGCGGCCCGGTCGGGTGCCAATATCATGCCTCCCTCTCTCGAAGCCGCCCGCGCCGGTGCGACGACCGGAGAATGGGGCGATGTGATCCGCTCGGTCTTCGGCCAGTACCGCGCCCCGACCGGCGTCTCCGCCGCGCCGTCGAACAGGACCGAGGGGCTCGACCCCTTGCGCGCCGAGGTCGACAGGGTGTCGGCGCGGCTCGGGGAGCGTCTCCGCCTCCTCGTTGCGAAACCCGGGCTCGACGGGCATTCGAACGGTGCCGAGCAGATCGCCGTCCGCGCCCGCGATGCCGGCATCGAGATGACCTATGACGGCATTCGCCTCAGCCCCGCCGAAATCGCCGCACGCGCCGCCGAGATGCGCCCCCATGTCATCGGGGTGTCGGTGCTGTCAGGCAGCCACATCGCCCTGGTCGCGGCGTTGAAGAACCGGCTTGAAGAGATTGGCCTCGGTGCCACGCCGCTGGTTGTCGGCGGCATCATTCCAGAAGCTGATGCCGAGGCGCTGCGGCGCATCGGTGTGGCGGCGATCTACACCCCGAAGGACTTCGAACTCAATTCGATCATCGGCGATATCGTCGCCCTCGCCGACCCGGCCGGACTGGCCGCCGAATAGGGTTGCTATAAAATAATTGCAATCTGTGGAGTTGTCCGCCATTACATGTCCATTATTGGAGGACAGACAATGGCAGTCGACCTAAAGAGCATGACCCCTAAACAGCTCGAAAAGCTTGCGGCGGATATCGCCAAAGAGCTTGAATCACGGGCCTCAAAACAACTCGACGCGGCAATCAAGGCGGCAGCGAAAGCGGCAAAAGAACACGGATTCGAACTTTCCGAGATCGTTGGCTCAGCGCCGAAAAAACGGAGCGGGAAAAAGGGATCGGCAAAGCCGAAACTCCCGCCGAGATACAAGAACCCTGCAAATGGCGGGCAAACCTGGTCGGGCCGCGGCCGCCAACCCGAATGGTACAAGGACGCGATCAAGGCGGGTAAGTCTCCGCAATCGCTTGAGATTTAGATCGGCATGACCGTCCATATCGGCGCGAAAGAGGGGGATGTCGCACCGACCGTGCTTATGCCGGGCGACCCCCGTCGCGCCGAATGGGCCGCCGAGAATTTCCTTGATAACCCTCGGGTCATTAATAACGTTCGGGGAATGACAGGCCTTACGGGAACCTGGAAAGGCAATCCCGTCACGATCCACGGCTCTGGCATGGGGATGCCGTCGCTGTCGATTTACGCCAACGAGCTCATCCGCGACTATGGAGCGAAAACGCTTATTCGCATCGGCTCCTGCGGCGGCATGCAGGAGGCGGTGAAGGTGCGCGACATCGTGATCGCGATGACATGCTCTTCCATGGGCACTCCCTCAAAAGGAACATTCAAAGAATTGAATTTCGCGCCTTGCGCGAATTTCGATCTATTAATGTCGGCTATGTCAGCAGCCAAAAAACGCGATATCGGTGTCCATGTCGGCGGAATATACTCTTCGGATACGTTTTACGACGAACGCCCCGATCTGAATGAACAGCTCACCCGACACGGTGTTCTGGGTGTCGAGATGGAAGCTGCGGAACTCTACACCGTCGCCGCCCGTTACGGCGCCCGGGCGCTCGCGGTGCTGACCGTCAGCGATCATCTTCAGACCGGCGAAGCCCTGCCCTCGGAGGAAAGAGAGCGGTCCTTCGGCGACATGGTCGAGATCGCGCTCGAAGCCGCCTTCGCCTGAACGGATACCGCGCAGGGCTCTCGCCGCGTTCAGACCACCCGTTCAACCATCATCCGTTTGATCTCGGCAATGGCCTTGGCCGGGTTCAGCCCCTTCGGGCAGGTCTTGGCGCAATTCATGATCGTGTGGCAGCGGTAGAGCTTGAACGGGTCCTCAAGGTCGTCGAGCCGCTCGCCGGTGGCCTCGTCACGGCTGTCGATAATCCAGCGGTAGGCATGAAGCAACGCCGCCGGTCCGAGATAGCGGTCGCCGTTCCACCAGTAGGACGGACAGGCGGTCGAGCATGAGGCGCACATCACGCATTCATAGAGCCCGTCGAGCTTCTTGCGGTCGTCGATGGACTGCTTCCACTCCTTTTCGGGCCGCTTCGTCTTGGTCTCGAGCCAGGGCATAATCGAGGCGTGCTGGGCGTAGAAGTGGGTGAGATCGGGAATGAGGTCCTTGATGACCGGCATATGCGGCAGCGGATAGATCGAGATGTCGCCCGGCACCTCGTCGATCCCGTAGATACAGGCCAGAGTGTTGATGCCGCCACTCCTGCCGCCGATGTTCATCGCACACGACCCGCAGATGCCCTCCCGGCACGACCGGCGGAATGTCAGCGTCGGGTCGATCTCGTTCTTGATCTTGATGAGCGCGTCGAGAACCATCGGCCCGCACGTGTCGATGTCGACGAAATAGGTATCGACCCTCGGGTTCTCCCCGTCGTCGGGGTTCCAGCGGTAAATGCGGAACGTCTTGAGGTTGGTCGCGCCTTCGGGCTTCGGCCAGGTCTTGCCCGTCTTGATCCGGGAGTTCTTGGGAAGCGTGAGCTGTACCATTCGGTTAACCTCGTGTCAGAAGCACCGGCAACCCTTCCGTCGCCAGGCAGGTGATCGTTTCGGGGCGCGACAGGATCGTCAGGGTCGTCTCGACCGTGCCGGCATCCGGGCGCCCGGTGGCGGCATCCGCCGCAAGGGAGAGAATTTCGCCGGCCGTCGCGTTGTCGATCACGCAATCGGTGGCCGGTTCGAGCGGAACCCCGGGGAAGCGTTCGGCCAGTACCGGGCGGACTGCGGAACGCGCCGCCTCGCGGGCCAGCGTGTTCTGGGTCTCCACGCACCCGGCGAGCGCGAGCCCGGCAAGGAGGGGCAGCCAGCGCGTCACAGGCGCAAGGGCCGCACGGGGCCCTGTCCGGTGAGGTTGAAGACGCAGTTCTCGTAGACGGTCTGGGGGTCGCGCCCGGCGATGAAATCCCCCGTCACGGTCAGTTCGAGCCCGGCGATCACGTCGACATCGCCGCCGCTGCTGCCGACGCCAAGCGTCGCTTCACCGGTCGGTCCAGCCGCATTCCGCGCACGGTCCTCGCAGCGGTTCGCCGCCTCCTCCGGGGAGATCGGTCCGCAGGCGGCCAGCAAAAGTGCTATGAGCATCGCCTTTCTCAATAGACCCGCGCCTTGGGCGCGATCTTCTTCAGATCGATGCCGCCCTCGTTGTGCCCCAGTAGCGGGTTGAGATGCACCGGCCGGTAGTCGAGATCGACCTTGCCGTTGACCCAGGCCAGCGAATGCTTGCGCCAGTTCTCGTCGTCCCGGTCGGGGTAGTCCTCATGGGCGTGGGCGCCGCGGCTTTCCTTGCGGGCCTCCGCCGAGACGATGGTCGCGAGCGCATTGGGCATCAGGTTCTGAAGCTCCAGCGTCTCCATAAGGTCGCTGTTCCAGACCATCGAGCGGTCGGTCACCGAGACATCGTCGAGCTTGGCCGATACGCCGTACATCTTCTCCACCCCCTGGCCGAGGGTCTCGTCGGTGCGGAAGACGGCGGCGTCGGCCTGCATGGTCTTCTGCATCTCGAGCCGGAGTTCGGCAGTTGGCACCGCGCCGTCCGCATGGCGCGTGTCGTCGAAGCGTGCCAGCGCCTTGTCGACAGAGGCCGCGTTCAGCGTCGGGTTGGCTCCGTCGGAATCGACGACCTCACCGGCTTTGATCGCCGCGGCCCGGCCGAAGACGACGAGGTCGATCAGCGAGTTCGACCCGAGCCGGTTCGCGCCGTGGACGCTGGCGCAGCCCGCCTCGCCCACGGCCATCAGGCCGGGGACAATCCGGTCGGGGTCGTCATTCGTCGGGTTCAGCACCTCGCCCCAATAGTTCGTTGGAATACCGCCCATGTTGTAATGCACTGTCGGCAGAACCGGGATCGGCTCGCGGGTAAGATCGACACCGGCGAAGATGCGGGCACTTTCCGAAATCCCGGGCAGCCGCTCGGCAAGCGTCTCCGGTGGCAGGTGGTTGAGGTGGAGGAAGATATGGTCCTTCTCCGCCCCCACGCCCCGGCCCTCGCGGATTTCCATCGTCATGCAGCGGGAGACCACGTCGCGGGAGGCGAGGTCCTTGTAGGTAGGCGCATAGCGTTCCATGAAGCGCTCGCCCTCGGAGTTCGTCAGATATCCGCCCTCGCCCCGCGCGCCTTCGGTGATAAGACAGCCCGCGCCGTAGATGCCCGTGGGGTGGAACTGGACGAATTCCATGTCCTGAAGCGGCAAGCCGGCGCGGGCCACCATGCCCCCTCCGTCGCCGGTGCAGGTATGGGCCGAGGTCGCCGAGAAATAGGCCCGGCCATAGCCCCCCGTCGCCAGCACCACCATCTTGGCGTTGAACACATGGAGCGTGCCGGCTTCGAGATTCCAGCAGAGCACGCCTTGGCATTGTCCATCCTCGGACATGATGAGGTCGGTCGCGAAATACTCGATGTAGAATTCCGCGTCGTTCTTCAGGCTCTGGCCGTAAAGCGTGTGGAGGATCGCGTGGCCCGTCCGGTCGGCGGCGGCGCAAGTGCGCTGCACCGGCGGGCCTTCGCCGAACTCGGTGGTGTGCCCACCGAAGGGCCGCTGGTAGATCTTGCCCTCTTCGGTGCGCGAGAACGGCACCCCGTAATGGTCGAGCTCATAGACCGCCTTCGGGGCTTCGCGGGCGAGGTATTCCATCGCGTCGACATCGCCGAGCCAGTCCGAGCCCTTCACGGTGTCGTACATGTGCCATTGCCAGCTATCGGGGCCCATGTTCCCCAACGACGCCGCAATCCCGCCCTGGGCAGCGACCGTGTGAGAGCGCGTCGGGAACACCTTGGTGATGCAGGCGGTCTTCAACCCCTGCTCGGCCATCCCGAGCGTCGCGCGCAAACCCGCGCCGCCAGCGCCGACAACGACAACGTCGTAGGTATGGGTTTCGTAGTCGTATGCCGCCATTTGGGGGTCTCCTTAGAGCGCGATCCGGGCGATGGCGAAGAGCCCCGTCGCCGCGGCCGCGTAACTCAGACAGATCATCGCCACGATCAGCCCCTTCCGGGCCACGCCGTGCACGTAATCTTCGATCAGCACCTGAACGCCGTTCTTGAAATGCATAAAGCCTACCGCCAGGGTCAGACCCGCCACCACGGCGGGGAAGGGCCGCGCGAAATAGGCTACGACCTCGGCATGGGGCTGCCCCAGCATCGGCCCGAAGGTGAAGACGAAGAGCGGGACGAGGAGCAACAGCCCCACCGAGGAGACCTGCATCGCCCAGTGGTGGTGCGTCCCCTCCTTCGCGGAACCCAGACCTTCGGCGCGTTTTCTGTCGGTCAGATAAGCCATCGCACCCTCCTCAAATCACCAGAAGCGTGAGGATCGTGAGAACAAGCGAGCCGCCGATAACCGCAAGCCCGAGCTTCTCGGCGAAATCGACCTCGAGGCCGCGCCCCGTATTGTCCCAGTACAGATGTCTCAGGCCGGCGAGCGCGTGATACCATAGCGCCCAGAGCGACAGGGTCATCACGATGTCGCCGAGAACCGAGGTGACGAGACCGTCGACAACCGCGAAATACTCCGCAGACGTTGCTGCGGCAAGGAACCACCAGACCGTCAGCAGTGCCGCGACGATCAGCGCATTCCCCGTGATCCGGGTGAAGATCGAGGTGACAGACGTCAGTTGCGGTTTGTAGATCGTCAGATGCGGCGACAGCGGGCGATTGCCCCGGTTCACATCGGCCATGGCGGCCCTCCTCGCGCGGCGTTTCGACTAGGGATAGCAAGTTGGGCCGGGATGTCACGCCGCTGAGGCAGGGAAAGTTGCGGTGAATTGGCGCAATCCGGCCGAAATTCGACATTTGTGATCACGGGCCTTTCTGGTGTGATCACATATATGCCACACCAGCCGCCCGTCTGCCAAATCCTTGAGATTGGGAGACGTTTTCCAGGCTAGAGGGGAATCAGTGCCCAATAGTCGAGATCGAGGAGCACGCCGGGGAGGTACTTTCCATCGTCGCCCTTCAGCGACATCGGCGGGGCCTCGGCAGTTTGCGCCACGAGCCGCAGGCGCAGCGCGCCGACCCCCGGAGCAGGCGTTTCGGCCTTGTCGAGCACCTCCGACCAGGCGGAAACCGTCATCCCGGCAAAACAGGGCGCCGCATGGGTGCCGCCGTTCAGCGCGGCGACGAATTGGGCATTCGCGAGCCCGTTGAAACTCAGGCTCCGAGCGAGTGAGATCACATGGCCGCCATAGATCAGCCGCTTGCCGTCGTCGCGAGCGGTCGCATCGAAATGCACCTTCGCGGTGTTCTGCCACAGCCGGGTGGCCAGCATGTGTTCTGCCTCCTCCACCGTCACGCGGTCCACATGGTCGATCCTTTCGCCGACCTCGTAATCCCCCCAGCGATGGGGCTCGCCGGCCAGACCGAAATCGTAGGCGGTAAAATCGAGCCCCTCGGGCAAAACCAGATCGGCCGCCGCGACGGCCTCCCGAAGCTGCGGCACCACCGGCGCGGGCGGCGCTGCGTCGAGATCGCGTTTCTTCACCATCACCCAGCGCACATAGTCGAGCACCGGCTCCTCATGCTGGTTGCTGCCCTTGGTGCGCACCCAGACGATGCCCGCCTTGCCACTCGACGTCTCCTTCACGCCGATCACCTCCGACGTGGAAGTCAGCGTGTCCCCCGGCCAGACCTGCCCCAGAAACCTCCCCTCGGCGTAGCCGAGATTGGCCACGGCGTTGAGGCTCACGTCCGGCACGGTCTTGCCGAAAACGATGTGGAAGACGATGAGGTCGTCGAGCGGGCTGAACGGGAGCCCGCAGGACTGGGCGAAGGCGTCCGACGAGTGGAGCGCGTGGCGGGCCGGGTAGAGCATGTGGTAGAGCGCCCGCTCGCCCATCTTCACCGTGCGCGGCACCGCATGGCGGATCGTCTCGCCCACGCGGTAGTCTTCGAAGTACCGGCCTGGATTGGTCTTCGCCATGGCTTCGCCGTCTCCTCAGCCGAAGGCCGGATAGCCCAGCCAGTAATGCACCCCGGCGATCAGGCCGTAGACCACGAGCGCGCCAACGACCGCTCCGATCTCCTTGCCCATCGGCGCCGGTGGCGGCGGCGCGGGCTTAGGCTCGGCCCGATTGATGACCACCACCTCGACCACCGCCCAGGCGAGCAGTCCGCCGAAGAGCACAATCGCCTCGAGCGTGCCGTTGACGAGAATATGAGCCACTGCCCAGAGCTTCACCGCCGTCAGTTGCGGGTGCCGGATCACGCCGGTGATCCGGGTCTTTATGCCCGAGGCGGCAAAGAGATAAACGGCGAAGATCATCAACAGGTTGTTGATCCCCACCGTCGCGGGATGACGGCCCCAGAAGACGGGGCCGAGAACGTCCCGGTAGCCCCACCACATCAGCAAGATCGCGACAACGAGCGCCAGAGCCACGCCGCCCTTCGCGGCATCGCCTACCGAGGCCCGTGCCTCGGGTGCCACCCGTTTGAAAAGATGCGCCAAGCTCCAGAGAAGCAGGCCGAGAATGAGAACGATCCAACCCATCAGGCAACCTCCCCGGCAATCGCCCGCGCCTTGGCGAGCACACGGTTCGCCGTCTCTACGTGGAGGTTCTCGACGATCTTGCCGTCGAGCACGGCAACCCCTTCGCCGTCGGCGATGGCGCTTTCGTGGGCGGCGATCACCCGTCGCGCCTCTGCGATATCGGTCTCGGAGGGAGCGAAAACGGCGTTGGCGATGTCGATCTGGGCGGGATGGATCAGCGTCTTGCCGTCCATGCCGAAGTCGCGGCCCTGGACGCATTCGGCCGTGAGCCCCGCCTCGTCGCGAAAGGCATTGTAAACACCGTCGACACAGGGGATGCCGGCCGACCGCGCGGCGAGAAGCGCGGTCTGAAGCGCCATCGACAGCGAGGCCCGGCCTGCCACCGGCTGCGCGCCAAGCTCTTTCAGAAGATCGTTGGTTCCCAGAACGAAACCGCGAATCCGCGGATGTTTCGCGATGGCGAGCGCGTTCAAGACCCCTTCGGCCGTTTCGATCATCGCCCAGAACAAAGCATCGGGAGCAAGCTCGGCGGCCGCATCCACGTCGCAGGGTCCGTTTACCTTGGGCAAAAGCACCGCATCGACGGCCATCGACCGCGCCACGACAAGGTCGTCCTCTCCCCAGCCCGTATCGAGCCCATTTACCCGAAGAAGGGTTGCGCGACTGCCAAAAGCGCCCGGTTTCAACGTTTCCGCGAGAAGGGCCCGGGCCGCCGGTTTCTCGTCGGGCGCCACGGCATCCTCAAGATCGAAGATGATAGCATCGGCGGGCAGGCCCCTCGCCTTTTCCAGCGCCCGGGCCTTCGAACCCGGGATGTAGAGGACCGATCGGAACGGCCGCGGATCGTCGTCCATGATTCTGCCCAGAACGTTGCGACGGCGTCAGACCACCACGACGGCCTGCCGAGAACAAGGGGCGCAATGGTTACGGCCCGGAGCGTGTTTTCAAGCGCTTAGCCGCCGCCTGCCGGGCGCGGGCGGACGGTTAACCAATTTTTCTTCTGTGCTGATCAGTTTGTAGCTGCGTCGAACGAATGCGCCCCAGCACGGGCAACAGGGTCGGAACGGTTTTCTTCTTGGCTCGGCGCTCAACCAACGGGTCGGCACCGGGCGCGGTGCGTCACGCGCGGCTGCCGATACCCTTGAAAGGGATGCGATATGACACGGAACTTGATGAGCCTTTCGCTCGGCGTCGGCGCGCTCATTCTCGCAGCGAACCATGCCTTCGCCCAAAGCCCCCGAAACTGCGGCAACCGCGAGCGCATCGTCGAGCGGCTTGCCGAGGGCTATGGCGAAGCCCGCCAGTCGATCGGGCTGGGAACGCAGAACCGGGTGGTCGAAACCTACGCCAACCCTGAGACGGGGTCGTGGACGATCACGGTAACAATGCCCAACGGCGTGATGTGCCTCATGGCGTCCGGGCATGCCTTCGAAGCGGTCAGCGAGACGCTGACGCCAACGGGCAACCCCACCTGAACCCTGCGCTTGCCTGACGCAGGGCCGCGCCATCGGTGCGGCCTTGCGCCGCGCGGCCCTCACGGCTACCCAAGGCTCCGACTTAATCCAAAGCCGGAGATCCACCATGGCCAGACCGAAGATCGCGCTGATCGGCGCAGGTCAGATCGGGGGCACGCTCGCCCATCTCGCAGCGATCAAGGAACTCGGCGACGTCGTCCTGTTCGACATCGCCGAGGGCACGCCGCAGGGCAAGGCGCTCGACATCGCGGAGGCCGGACCGGTCGGTCGCTATGACGCCAGGCTCAAAGGCACCAACGATTATGCCGATATCGCCGGCGCGGATGTCTGCATCGTCACCGCCGGGGTGCCGCGCAAACCGGGCATGAGCCGCGACGATCTTCTGGGCATCAACCTCAAGGTCATGCGCGCGGTGGGCGAGGGCATCAAGGCCCATGCGGCCGACGCCTTCGTCATCTGCATCACCAACCCGCTCGACGCGATGGTCTGGGCCTTGCGGGAATTCTCCGGCCTGCCCTACGAAAAGGTCTGCGGGATGGCCGGTGTGCTCGACAGCGCCCGCTTCCGCCACTTTCTGTCGCTGGAATTCGACGTTTCGATGAAGGACGTGACCGCCTTCGTCCTCGGTGGCCATGGCGACACGATGGTCCCGCTCACCCGGTATTCCACCGTCGCCGGCATCCCCCTACCCGATCTCGTCAAGATGGGATGGACGAGCCAGGAAAAGCTCGATGCCATCGTCCAGCGCACCCGCGACGGCGGTGCGGAAATCGTGAAGCTTCTCGGCAACGGCTCGGCCTTTTACGCCCCCGCCGCGAGCGCCATCGAAATGGCCGAAGCCTATCTGAAGGACCAAAAGCGTCTTCTCCCCTGCGCGGCATATGTCGACGGGGCCTATGGGCTGAAGGGCTTCTATGTCGGCGTTCCGACGGTCCTCGGCGCCGGCGGTGTCGAACGCATCGTCGAGATCGAGCTCGACAAGGCCGAGCAGACGATGTTCGACAAATCCGTCGAGGCGGTGAAGGGCCTCGTCACCGCCTGCAAGGGGATCGACGAGAGCCTCGCCTGAGGCCGGCCGCGCGGTGCCCGGGGCCCGCCAGAAGATCTGGTTCGTCGTCCACGCAGATGCCGCCGGCCGCGGCTCGACACGGATGCGCGCGCATCAGCTCTGCGCAATGGTGCGGCCCTATCTCGAAGACCGGTACGACCTGTCGATGCTCGAAATGCCCCGGCGAAGCCTCGGGGGCCGGCAGCGTTCCTGGATCGAAGCCCGTCCTGCGGGGGGTATCTACATCCTGACAAAGGTCGCCGTCGAACGGATGCCACGCGCGAACGCGCTGGCGCTCCAGGCCCGGGCGGACGGTGTCTGTTTCGACTATGTCGACACACCGATGCGCAAGGTGAACACGTTTGGGGCCGACATCCACCTCTGCGCCTCGCTCACCCAATTGCACGATCTTCGCGCCCGTCAGGCGGTCGGCAAGCTGGGCCCGGGCCGGCCGATGCCGCTTCTCCACAACGCCGACAGCCGGCTCTACGACCTGGAGTTCCGACGCCTCCCCGGCCTGTCGACCATCTACTGGGCGTCGGAATTCAACGGCCATCTGCCGAAGGCAGTGCGTGCGCGGATCACGGTCGAGCATATCGAGACGACGGCCGATGCCGACCGGACCATCGGCAGGCTGCCGGGCTACAATCTCCATTATGCCATCCGGAACCGAACCCGCTGGCAGGCCGATGTCTACAAACCCTTCACCCGCGGCATCGTCGCGGCGATCTGCCGGTCGAACATCGTCGTCTTGAAAGACACCCACGACGTGTCGGAGTTTCTCGGCGACGATTATCCCTATCTCTGCACGTCCCGCGACACCGACGAGGTTATCGCGGTCCTCGACCGCGCAGCGCGGGATTTCGGCGGGTCGGCCTGGGACGCCGCGCTCGAGCGCATGCGTGGTGTCGCCGACCGCGTCTCGCCCCGGGCGCTGGCCGGGCAGCTGGAGGCGGTGTTGAAGGAGTTGGGGCACTGATGCCGGTCGAGCGGCATTGCGCGCCGACTTTTGCCGTTCCCGGTCGTCTCGCGTGGCTTGGACGCAAGCCGTCGAAACGGTTAGCACTTTTCTGATCTTTGGGGTCCCGTGAGCACTATGTGATCACACGAAATCTAGCCGTGATCACAAAATGCGGAAAGTTGCCGGGTTTTGCACGCCAAAGGGGCCGCGAGAGTTTAAAGCCCCAATCCTCTATGCCATGTTCGGCCCGACTCACCGGCGGGACGGACAGACATGAACATCCACGAATACCAGGCGAAGGCGCTTCTGAGGGATTACGGGGCGCCGGTTTCGGACGGCCGGGCGGTGCTGCGGGCGGAGGAGGCGAAGACGGCCGCCGGGGCCCTCGACGGCCCGGTCTGGGTCGTCAAGGCGCAGATCCATGCCGGCGGCCGGGGCAAGGGGACGTTCAAGGAAGCCGATGCCGGCGAGAAGGGCGGCGTCCGGCTCACCCGCTCGGCCACCGAGGCCGCCGAGGAAGCCCGCAAGATGCTCGGCCGGACACTGGTGACGAAACAGACCGGCCCCGCCGGCAAGCAAGTCGGGCGCATCTACATCGAGGACGGCTCAGGCATCGAGACCGAGATGTATCTCGCCCTCCTCGTTGACCGCGTCACCTCGCGCATCAGCTTCGTGGCCTCCACCGAAGGCGGCATGGATATCGAGGAGGTGGCCGAGACCACCCCCGAGAAGATCCTCAGCTTCTCCGTCGACCCCGCGATCGGCTACCAGCCCTACCACGGCCGCCGCATCGCCTTCGGGCTCGGCCTCACCGGCCCCCAGGTCAAGCAATGCGTGAAGCTCATGGGCACGCTCTACAAGCTCTTCGTCGACAAAGACATGGAGATGCTGGAGATCAACCCGCTGATCGTCACCGACAAGGGCGATCTGAAATGCCTCGACGCCAAGATGGGCTTCGACGGCAACGCGCTCTACCGCCACCCCGACATCATGGAGTTGCGCGACGAGACCGAGGAGGACTCAAAGGAACTCCAGGCTTCGAAATACGACCTCAACTACATCGCGCTGGACGGCGAGATCGGCTGCATGGTCAACGGTGCCGGGCTGGCGATGGCGACGATGGACATCATCAAGCTCTACGGCTCGGAACCGGCGAACTTCCTCGACGTGGGCGGCGGGGCGACGAAGGAGAAGGTGACCGAGGCCTTCAAGATCATCACCTCCGACCCCCAGGTCAAAGGTATCCTCGTCAATATCTTCGGCGGCATCATGCGCTGCGACGTCATCGCCGAAGGGGTGGTGGCCGCGGTCAGGGAGGTGGGCCTCGAAGTCCCGCTGGTGGTGCGCCTTGAGGGTACCAATGTCGAGAAAGGCAAGGAGATCATCAACACCTCCGGGCTGAACGTGATCGCGGCGGATGACCTGAAAGACGGGGCGGAGAAGATCGTGAAAGCGGTGAAGGGGTGAGTTTTTCCCAGTACCTCTTATTGGCACCGCTCGTGCTCGCGCTCCTTGCGTCGTTTGCGGCCAGCATCTGGCTTCAGGCCGTTTGGACGCGCGAAACGACCGATGGCGTTTTGGGTCGAAGCAGCTTGGTTGTTCTTAGCGGGATGGTGGGTTTTGGGGCAACGTTTTGGCTTCTCGGAAAGGATGTAAACCGAGCCGTGGCAGACTGCTCAGACGCAGCAACGAGCCTTCTTGAACAAGACGCATGTGATCTCGGGCCAGGGGTAGTCGGGCTGATGTTCGTCCCCCTGCCCTGGCTTCTTTTGTGCCTCGTCGGCGCCGCCGTCTTCTGTGCAGCCGTATTCGCCCACTTCGCTGGAGCGCTCCGAAACAACACACCGTAGGGGGGGGGGGCGCCCCCCCCCCCCCCAAACGCCGTGCCCAACAGAGGGTAAAAATAAAAAAAAAAAAAACCAAGGTACCAAAAAAAAAAAAACAAAACAAAAAAAAA